>CAMMMX010000018.1 GCA_946498095.1 uncultured Clostridia bacterium | reverse complement strand
AAGCCCGGAATATCAAGGAAAATCATCGCTCAGACGATTGAAGTACGGCCTCAAAGCTGCCCGTCGCGCGCCTCAGTTCTCCAAGAGATAAATCTTCTTATCTGTTCCGTCCCCGGAGCCAGAAACGGCTCCGGGGATTTTTATATTCCGCCTCTGCCTTTTCTGTGACCGAAATATTTAAACTATTTGTATAAAAACGCGTTACAATTGCAATAAGCGCATGATTTTCCCTATCCCTCCTTATTGTGTTGTGCAAATATTATAAATATCTGTATGAATTTTTGTTTATTTAGTCAATTGAATTTGTTTGAACATTGTATTATAATGAGGTCAAATAAACAAATTGGGATATGATACCATAATAAGGTGTATTTACCTTTTTGATTTTGTGTGCAAATATTCAAACGAATTTTATATATTCTTTTGTTTTGCAAACATTTTGTTTGGAAATCTCAAACAATGTAAGGGGTGGGTCCAATGGGCTACGCTGCGTTTTGAATCCGATGGCTTTCTGCGGAGGACAGTGGCATCCATAGCTACGCCCTTGGGTCAAAACGAAAAATGGACATCACAGCATAGCGTTTATGAAACGTTACGCTGTTTAGGCGCCGCGGCCAGGGAATGACTTTGAAGCACTTGACAGCATGGCCGCGGCATGACAGAAACCTTCGGGCCACTATGACAAAACAAAACGATAGACGTTTTTAGGAGGTCATGATAATGACTAAGACATCTAAGAAAATTGGCGCAATCCTGACTACAGTAGCTCTCGTGGCTGCGATGGCAATTCCATGTGCGGCAGCGACAAAATACGAAAGTATACACACTTCCGCCGCCGGATATGGAACCATACGTTCAACAGGATCTGTTGTGACAAGTGGAGGAACTCAATGTTATACACTGGAAGCAAAAATCTCCATTGAGCATATGGGTTCTACGACAGCAAGAGGAGTGATTAACGCCAAAACAGGCCGTAATTATGAAGCGTCATCCACAAAGGTTGGTACAGTAAACGCGGCTGTGGTCTCTCCTGTAGCAACAAATCTTTGTCAGGGAACAAACTATGCCACTTTTGTTTTCCCAGGCGGTAGTGATGAACTTTCCAGTGTCTCCTTTTCTTAAAGTGAAGCGCTATTCCACACCTACAATACAGGTGTGGAATAGCTATTTATCATCATCGAAATGAGTGAGTAAGCATGAAAATAAAAAATTTTTCTCTTCTTATGAGTGTTTGTTTAACCTTGATGCTCAGTTCCTGTTCTGGAAGCGGAAGTAGCAAATTAGTGTTATCTGATTCCTCCTCTTCATCTACCCCGACTGACGAAGTAACGGGAGAAGATTTTTCAACCAGAACACAATATTATCAGAAGCAGGGTGAGGAATGGGTAAATCTGTTACAGGATCCACACCTCAAATATGATGGAGGAGATATTGTGATGCGCTATGAAGCTATGGCCACCTCTTCCATACATGAAACGGTAAATGGCGTCACCATGGTTCTGGTTGATGGAAAGCGTATCCCATTTTCTTTGGATGGAAGCGCCCCCTCCGAAGTCTTCTACCATTCTTATGATGATCAGAAAAAAATTTTTGAGCTGAGGTTTCAGCTGGATCAAGTCGGATTGAAGGAGGATTCTCTCCTTACTGTTGTTACTTTATGGGGGTACGATATAACGGATGGGATCCCTCAAACTGTCGTAGACGCGTATGAACATGTCTCCTCACCTAATTATGTTTACATCGAGTCCAGCGTTCCCCTGGACAATCAGAGTAATCGTGATGACGAAGTCTGTACCAATATGGAACGGTACACTAAGCCTTCAAATTCTTATGCCTGCATCACCGCGACACCTGAGTCCATCAACAATTTTTGTGTTACCTCCTTGCAAGATACCCCTATCTATTTTCACAGTGGCGCTCTGGGGGTTGGATCCTTTACCGCTATGGTTTTATTGGACGGCAAACCTGTTAACGCATTTGATGGAAAGCCTTATCTGGAATGGGAGAACACTGATGATAATAAGAATCCTGTATTGAAAGAACTGGATCCAGAAATTCTCCCTGCCAGCGGTAAACATTACCTCTCAACCATTGTAATTAATAAAAGTAAAGTCGGCGATAATGAAGTGGTGACCTGTAGCATGTCCCAGTACTTGTATTTGGATCTTGAGAATTAGTTTTATGAATGCTGATATGAAGAGCCGAACTACAGAATCAAACAACTTAATTCAGTGGTCGTCTCGAAAAAGGGAACAAGCACTGTCAACATTCGGTTGGTAAAATCACTTTACTCGATGGCTTTATTGATGCGGATCGCTTTCAAACAATGAAAATTCTAACAATTGGGAGCTTTCGGATATGAGACGTATTTACTATATATCTTTATCTATCATGTTAGTTCAACTGATTTTCGTGCTTTGCTCTTGTTCAAATTCGGAAGTAGAAAAAGTCATTCCGGATGATAGCACATCTTTAAATACCTCAAGTGAATTATCTCAGGAAGTCAAAAAAGGTTCTTTTCGTCTATTGAGTAAGCAGGGCGAGGAATGGGTTGATTGTCTTGAAAACCGTCAGCTTTCCTATCATGGAAACGACTTGGTTTTACGCTACGAAGCTCAAATTACATCTTCAACCCGTAACAAAATAGATGCTTGCACATTTGTTTTAATTGATGGAAAACGTGTTCCCTTTTCTATGGATGATAGTTCCGATGAAGAAGTCATCTATCATACTTTTGAGGGTAAACAGCAAATACATGAGCTTAGAATCAACTTAGATCAAGTTCCGCTGACAGAACAATCTGTGTTAACGGTTGTCACATATTCAGATTATAATGTTTTTCCTGAAGATATATCATATGCACAGGAAAGCATCTCTACATCATATCATATAGCAATTCAGCCCAGTGATGAAATCGAAAACCATTCTGATCGCTCCAATGAAGTATGTTCCTCTTTTGACTATTTTGACGACACTACAGCTTATTATACATACATAACTACTACTCCAGAAAATCCAAACAATTACCATATTAAATCTCTTCATAATCAAGAACTTTTCTTTAACAGCGGTATTCTGGAAGAAGGATCCTATACGGCAATGTTGTTTCTTGATGGGAAACCTATCAATGGCTTTGATGGCAAACCATATTTGGAATGGGACAATAAAAACGGTAATGAAAAACCTATTATGAAGCAAATAGATCCCGCTGTCCTTCCTAAAGAGGGAAAGCATATCATGTCCTCTGTTGTAATCAATCGAACAAAAAAAGACGGCGATTTAATTGCCGTTTGCCCTTCTCAACTTGTCTTTTTGGATTTGTAATGACTGGCTTTGTAAAGCTCTCACAAGTCTGACGGCGCGAAAGGATGGTGTATTATGAAAAAAATGTTGAAACAATTTTCTGTGCTTTCTCTCACCTGCCTACTGTTTTTCTGCTGTTCCTGTTCCAACCAGTACAATATTTTGGGTGGCGTCGGTCCTATTCGGGGTCGAGGCGAATTCTTAATGCATGATGATACAAACTTTTATTTTATGAACAGCCACCCTTACACCCATGCGTTTGATCAGGCGGTTCTTTTTGAGACGGACATTCGCACCGGCGAAAAGATGGTACACTGCCCCCTTCCCGGATGTATGCATGATACCCCCGAGTGTACGGCGTATCTGCGGCAAGATCAGAAATATTATGCTTATCCGGATCGAGTCTTTTATACCGACAAAAATAAACTGTATCAAGTAAATGGCACAACAAAAGAGTTGATATACGAAAACAAAGAACATCCAGACTTTATCTTTGAAAAATATCCGGATTTTGTCGATGATACCGCAGAAGGAGATACTGTTTCCACCAATTTTTACATATCAGATGTAAATTTCTCCGCTGAACAAAATCTTTGTTACATCTCATATTCTGGACAGTATACGAAAGTGATCGATCCGGAGACTGGTGAATGCTTGGATTCCATGGACATTTGGATTGACGTGCAGTTTACGGAAAAAATGACTTTTGTGTGCAGTTCTACGTATCAGGTGTTACAATACGACCTGGATTTCAAAGATTGCACCCCTTTGCTGGATGCCTCTGAGCGGGTGACTGCTTTGAGCTATTCAGAAGAAAATCAACGTCTTTACTTTTGCAATGATGCAGGGACGCTCTATTCCTGCCGGACAGATGGAACGGACAAGAAAAAAATTGCCAGTTCTATTGGACGGCCCATTATCGAAGACAAATACATTTATTATAGCAAACCAGATTCAACAAATGCGTTAGATGATATTTGGCGTATGGATTTAAACGGAGAAAACGCGGAAAAGCTGATAGAGGGATATAACCTCAGCGATCTCTATCGTGCCAATGACAAGGATTTTTATTTTCTGGTTGGTACGATAGAGGATGGGATTATAGAAATATCGGTCATCCACTATGACATGGAGAAGAAAGAAATCAAATACATTGCCGCATAAAGAGAAGGGGGACAATACCATTGTTGCGCCTGATACGTGCCGAACTGAAAAAAATGACCGTCAGCAAGTTTTTTCTCGTCACCGCCGTTTTGGTCGGAGTGGTATATATTGTCATGCTTCTGCAAACCCTTGGTTTTTTTGACCCGGAAGGCTATTTCTCCACCGCCTCTTATGAAAATAAGCTCTTCCAACAATACCAGGGTCAAAGCGTCGACGACTGCAAAAACGAAATTTATAACGAATACAGCCGCCTGGAATCTGCCTCTACCGACGATAACCAAGCTCCCGGACAATACGGTCCCTATGCTTACCAGGATCGCTTGATCTATCAAAAACTGCATGAGCAGGTTAAATATTTTGATACCTACCACGATACCATTAAGCTTGTTCTGCAAAACGCCATGAAAGTCAAACAAAAACAGCTGGATCTTTCTCCCTACACCAACGAATTTCTGGTTCGACAAAGTGACAGAGTAATTGAAGCTTACCAGTACAAAAAGGATTTCTCCATCTATAACAGTAGTGGGTGGACGAATTGGCTTGGCAGAGCCAGCATTTCCGTCATGGACTTTCTGCTTCTTGCTTTTCTGGTTGTCGTCATCGCTCCCGTATTTTGTTCCGAGCATGAAAAAGGCGCTTTTTATCTCGTCTTCTCGTCCAGGAGAGGGCGTGGAAAGACCTTTCTTGCCAAGCTTCTGGCTTGCACTATTTTTACTTTGGCCTTTACGCTGATTCTACTTATCATCAAATTTGCTGTTTATTCCCTCCGGTTTGATATGTTTGCCGGGTTGCTTCAGCCATTGCAAAGTATTCCCGACTTTCAAATGTGCCCTTATTCCATCAACATTCTTCAAACACTTTTGCTGTTGTACTTGTTCCGAATCCTTTTTTATCTAGTCGTAGTCTTTTTTACACTTTTGGTGTCCTGCCTGTTCAAAAGTGTCCTGTTTCCGTTTATCATTGGCGGAGCTATGTCAATATCTCTGCTGTTTCTGCAGCAATATGCAGCGGGGTATCAGGTCGGTTTCAGCGATATTAACTTTTCTAAATTCTACCTCTTCAAGGACCTGCAGACCTACTCCTTTACCGCGCTGTACAATCCCTTGGCCTTCTTTGAGAAGTTTGACGTCGTCAACCTCTTCGGTTTCCCCGTCTACCGCCTCACCGTCAATATCGCGCTGACGCTGCTGCTCATCGCGGTGCTGATTACCCTCGCCTATTTCGCTTACACCCGCCAGGTCTCCCTTTCCAGCTGGAACCCTGTCAGATTGCTGCGGAAAAAATCAAAGGAGGCTTTGTCGTAATGGAACTGAAATTCGACAATGTATGCAAAAACTATGGCAAAAAGCGCGCGCTCGTGGACTTCTCCGCGACGCTGACCGAAGGCGTGTACGCCCTGCTCGGCCCCAACGGCGCCGGCAAGTCCACCCTGATGAATATGACCGCTGACATTCTCCGCCCCACTGCCGGGACGATCACCTACAACGGCGAAAGCATCTACAAGCTTGGGGACAAATTCCGTGCCGTGCTTGGCTTCCTGCCACAGAGCGCCGGACTGTACAACAGCTTTTCTGCACGCAGCCTGCTGCGCTATTACGGCTGTCTCAAAGGCATGGATGACAAAAAGGCGATCGAGGCGCGTATCGACGAGCTGCTCGAGCTAGTCAACCTCACCGCCGACGCTTCCCGAAAGGCTGGACAGTACTCCGGCGGCATGCGGCAGCGTTTGGGCATTGCCGTCGCGTTGCTCAACGACCCCAAGGTGCTTATCCTCGACGAGCCGACCGCCGGTCTCGATCCCAAGGAGCGCATCCGCTTCCGCAACATCATTTCAAAAATTTCCTTTGACCGTATCGTCATCCTGGCGACGCATATCGTGTCCGACGTGGAGTACATCGCCAAGGACGTACTGTTGCTGCGTCAAGGGCAGCTGATCCGGGATACCGATGTCTCGTCCCTGCTTGCCGAAATGGAAGGAAAAGTCTGGGACATCAAGGTGTTGGCAGCGGAGGTCCCGTCCTTCATGCAGAAATACAAAATATCCAACATTACCAAGGTGTCTGAGACAGAGGAGGAAGCAGAAGCCACCAACGCAGAAAACGGATTGACCGCACTGCGGGTACTGTCGGATGAGAGGCCGTCCGAGACCGCAACACCCGTGCCGGCATCTCTGGAGGACGTCTACCTGTATTACTTCGGCGAGGTTGGTATATGAAGCTTCTGGGATATGAATTAAACAAGCTGCTGCTGAACCGGAAAATGTGGATCGCCGTACTGCTTTTATTTGTGGTCAAAATTCTCCTGCTGCTTTACACACCGGGCGACGGTACCTACAGTCAGATCAACAAATCGATCTACCGTCGTTACATGGAGCAGTACCAGGGCGAGCTGACGGCGGAAAAAGCAGAGCAAATCGAGGCGGAGAACACCCGTCTCAATGAAACGCTGGCGTTGGAAAGCGAAATGAAGGAAAAATACTTCGCCGGTGAAATCGACGCTGACACCTACGACGCCTACCAAACCGAGCTGTATGATGCCCAGGCTAAGCAGCCGACCTTTGAGAAGGTCTACGAAAAATACCAGTACTTCCTTGCACAGGGGGACTCCTTCCCTGCGTCGCCGCAGTTTTTCTACGATCTGGATTGGGATAAGTACCTAAAGGGGATGTTCATTGATATCCCGTTACTGCTTGCCCTGCTAGTGGTCATCGCTCCCGCCTTTGCAATGGAGTTTTCGTCGGGCGCTTTCCAAATTCTTCTTTCGTCTCGCCGCGGCCGCGGCCGGACATATTGGGCAAAGGTAGCAGCGTCGCTTGTATATGCTGTTTGCGTGTCTGCCCTCTTCTTTGGCGCGGATATGCTGCTGAACGTACAAAGATACCGGCTGCCGGGTTGGGATGCGCCACTGCAAAGTATCCAGACTTTTTCCGGATGCCCCTACGCACTGACTATGCGCACGTACTTTTGGAGCGTTTATCTATACCGCTTCCTGTTCATGCTCGGTATTGCAGTCCTGATTGTCACGTTATCCGCACTGATGAAACGGATGATCGCCATCTGTTTTGCCAGCGCATTCCTGGTTATGGCGCCGATGGCGCTGCAAGGTATCGCGCCTGTGTTCTCCGATTTATCCTACGGCGTGCAAGCCGGTGGCTTTGAAGCCTTCGCATCCTATCATACATTAAGCGGTGTCGGGAATCTGGTCATATCCATCGTCTTTCTGGTACTGCTGTCTCTGCTCCTGCTATTCTGGGGCCGCTTCTCCTACGCGCCTGCGTCACAACGCGGATAAATTGTCTTTTTATGAAGCCGGTGTTTATAACCGGCTTGTTTTTTGCCCCAATTTAGGCATTGTGTACAATTATTTTTCTGTTATTTTGTTATAATTACCATTAGATTATTTTATTTTGTTATATTATGATAAGGAAAAGAACAAATATATGTTTTTATAACGGATGTAGGATGAATGATAAAAAAAGAGGTGGATATACATGAAAAAGAAACGATTTTTTTACTGTCTGCTCCCCCTTGTCCTGTTGCTCAGTAGCTGTAGTACAAGTAATCCAACTGTCGTGACGACATCTATTGGTACCAGTTCCAACAGTTCCGGCATTATAGGAGGTGCCACCAATTTATATTTGGATGAGTGGACAAACTTACCAGAGGGTAGCAAGCTTTCTCTGAATTACGATGGGAGAGGAATCGACATAAAATTATCTCTTAAATTAGATGACTTTGACAATCACAATAACATCAATGGATTGCTTATATTCTTTGTTAACAACCGCATCGTACCTACTTCGTTAAATGGTGGAAAAATGCAGGAAATCCACTACCTAGATCGATTTGGAACAAACGAACTCCATACCTTCGATGTATTTCTTCATCCAGAGTTTCTTAACGGAGGCGAGATAGCCTATTTAAGCGGAATTGCTCTCTTTGGCTACGACTTGTGGCCGAATAGTATCGCCTACGCTACCCCCAACATAATGGAGTTTCCTGTACGCCCTATCCATATAGCAGATCACGTAACACCTTCCCAATCTCCGGAAAGCGCAAGCAATGCGTTTGAGGAAGTTACTTGTAACAATTTGACAAGTATTACCGCAAAAATGAGTGAACCTGGTTCATTTGAATTTTCTGAAATTACAGAAGAAGGGCTACATCTGATCGTTAATTGTAACCAGGAAGATTATTCCGGTGAATATACCGCGTTAATCTTACTTGATGGAAAAATTATCCCCGCCTTTGACAACAAAAGATATTTAGACTGGGGAGCCAGTAAGGGAATAAATCAAAAAATTTCTACTCAAATTAGTACCAACTGTATTCCTTCCGATGGAAAACACATCCTGATTGGACTAATTTTGCAGCGGGCAGATTCCGAAAGTTTACAGCCAATATCTATGGTGGAATGCCAAGCATGCTACCTTGATTTCACCGGCGAAACAGAGACATCGGAATAAAGCACAACCCGGCTGGCACGTTCCATGTACCAGCCGGGTTTCGATAAGCGCCTCTTTTGTGTCCAAACCGTCACAAGACTGCCCCATCTCAAGGATAGCTACCCTTGTAGCAGGATCTGTTCAAAGACAGTTCCCTGTTTATCATACGCCCTCAAGCGACGTCGGGAAGCTGCTCCATTGTCATCAGCAAATTCTTGGACCTGTACATACCGATAATGGTCGGTACCGCCGCGACGATCATCAACAAATATCCGATCACCAAATCCTGCACATAAGCCCCGCTGATTTCGCCGCTGAGAGAAAGGAAATCGGGAATGAGGCGGATGGACTCAAACACCGTCGCGCCAATCTCCTTACCGATCTCCTGGTAAATGATCAAACCAAATCCGACGTTGTGCGCCACAAAAGCCATTACCACTGCGATAACGCAGGAAATCGCAAGTCCGCCCGCATTGAGCTTGCCACCAAGCAGCTCGTAGCCCTTCAGCGCGCAAACCGCCAGCACCAGCCCTGCCAGCCCGGCAACATAACCCATCTGGTAGATGATGACCCAAACAATGACGCCTATCAGCGCTCCCACAAACGAACCGATTACTCCGGTAAACATATTGCCACGCCTAGCCTTGATCTCCTGTTTGGCCGCATGCAAGCCCTCCTGCAGCTGTTGGTAGCAGGCGCTGCAACGTACCGTCACGCCGCCGTTCACCACATAAGTGGACAAGCCTTCCTCTGTGCCGCACTGCTCACAGCAGGACACGTAACCGTTACGGCGCAGAAAATCCGCCGTATCCGTCACAGCAGCCTTGACCGCTGCGCCGGTCTTTTTGGCACTGGACAGTTTCAGCACCAAAATCGCCGCATTCCCCTGCGTCTGCGCAGACTGTACCTGCGTATTCTGCTGCGGGTAGGCTGCTAAAAAATCTGCCAGCTTCTCCCCAGTCGGATACTGTCCGCTCTCCTTCGTCCAAAACTGAACAAAGACTCGCCTCTGCTGCTGGTTCATGTGTACAGTCACGCGGCAGCCGTTATACTCACCGTATATAACGCCTCGTTTCTCCGAACAGTTAAGTCCAGTCTCCTGTGCCAGGTTCCTCATCCATCCTGGTACCATATGTACAATCCCCTTTCATCTATATACAATCAGGCGGACGGTTGTCCGCCCGATTGACAGCGCTCCAATACCATATGTATTTAAATGCATCTATATTCCGATTTGTATTATCGCGATTCCTCTGTCTCTTCAGCCTCAACTGTACAACAGATGGACAGCTCGGCAAGCTGTTCCTCGTCGACCGGGGCCGGACAGCGGGTCATCAACTCGCTAGCGTTCTGTACCTTGGGGAATGCGATGACCTCCTTGATATTGTCGATGCCGAGTGCAACCATGACCAACCGGTCCAGACCAAACGCCATCCCGCCATGTGGCGGCGCACCGTATGAGAAAGCGTCAATGAGGAAGCCAAACCGCTTCTGTGCCTCGTCCTCGCTAAAGCCCAGTGCCTCAAACATCTTTTTCTGAAGCTGCGGATCGCTGATACGAATCGACCCGCCACCAATTTCGTAACCGTTCATGACCATATCGTACGCCTTGGCGCGTGCTTTCCCCGGATCGGTCAGGATGATATCAACATCCTCGTCCTTGGGCGCAGTAAAGGGATGATGCTTGGCCACGTAACGGCCGCTGTCCTCGTCGTATTCAAACAACGGGAAGTCGGTCACCCAAAGCAGCGCGTCGGTATCCTCCGGAATAAGGCCGAAGCGTTTGGCCAGTTCGCAACGCAGCGCGCCCAGCGCATCGAACACGATGCCATCCTTATCCGCGATGATGAAGATGACGTCGCCGGGTTCTGCCCCCATCTGCGCCCGGATCGCCGCTTTTTCCTCCTCTGAAAGGAACTTTTCATAGCTCGAACTTTCCGCGTCTGCGGTCAGGCGGGTATAGGCCAAGCCTTTCGCGCGGTAGGTCTTGACAAAGTCGGTCAGCTTGTCAATTTCCTTGCGGGACAGCTGGTCGGCCAAACCCTTGGCATTGATGGCACGGACGCTGCCACCGTTTTCGATCGCTGAGGCGAACACTTTAAAGGAGCAACCCTTCAGTACACCCGACAAGTCCTGCAACTCCAACCCGAAACGGGTATCCGGCTTATCAGAGCCGAAGCGTTCCATTGCCTCGCGATAGGTGAGACGGGGCAAGGGGAGAATGATATCCTTCCCCAGCAGCTTCTTCATCATATACTGCATAAAGCCCTCGTTGACCTCCATAACATCGTCTTCCTCCACAAAGCTCATCTCCAGATCGATCTGGGTGAACTCCGGCTGACGGTCGGCACGCAGATCCTCGTCGCGGAAGCATCGCGCGACCTGCATATAGCGGTCACAGCCCGACAGCATCAAAAGCTGCTTGTACAGCTGCGGCGATTGCGGCAGCGCATAGAAACAGCCGGGATGCACCCGAGACGGCACAAGGTAATCGCGCGCCCCCTCCGGTGTGGACTTGATCAGCACCGGCGTTTCAATTTCCAAAAACCCATTTTCATCGTAGTAGTCGCGCGCTAATTTAACAAGCTTATGACGCATGCGCAGGTTCCGCTGCATCTCGCTCCGGCGCAGATCAAGGTAGCGGTACTTTAGCCGCAGCTCCTCGTTGACCTTAACGCCGTCCGATACCGGGAAAGGCGGCGTCTGAGCGCGGGATAAAAGCCGCAGGTCGTCGACAAAAATCTCGACTTCGCCAGTCGGAATATCCGGGTTGACGCTTTCACGGCGCAGCACCTTGCCTTTTGCCATCAACACAAATTCCGACTTGACACCCTTGGCCTTTTCAAATACATCCCGATCCGTTGTCTCATCAAAGGTCAGCTGCACAATCCCAGTACGGTCGCGCAAATCGATAAAAATCAGGTTGCCTTTATCCCTCTGCTTCTGGACAAATCCGCAGACCACTACAGTGTTTCCAATATCTTCCGCCGAAACCTCGGCGCAATAATGCGTCCTTTTCAGACCGTTCATCCTATCAAGCATGTTCCTGCCTTCTCCCTCACTGATTCAAAAATGCCGCCAGGGCCTCCGCGCTGAGCGTACAGTCGGCCGTTTCTCCGCTGCACATTTCCTTCACCGCGGCTTTCCCCGCTGCAAGCTCGCTGTCCCCGATTACCACGGTGTACCGTGCGCCGATCTTGTCAGCGTATTTCATCTGTGCCTTGAGGCTGCGCCCCATCACGTCGCATTCCGCGCGAACACCCGCCCGACGCAATGCATCGGCCAGTCCCGCAGCAGCCAAATGCGCCTGATCACCCATGGACGCCAGGTACAGCGCACAAACTTCCCTTGGCTGGAATTCGTACCCGGACGCCCTTAACACCAAGAGCAAGCGTTCCAGTCCCATCGCGAAGCCTAGTGCCGGTGTCGGCGCGCCGCCCAGCTCCTGGACCAGCCCATCGTAGCGCCCGCCACCGCAAACAGTTCCCTGCGCGCCGATGGTATCGGTGATAAATTCAAAGACAGTCTTGGTATAATAATCCAGTCCCCGCACAATCCGCGGGTTGACGGTGTAACCAATGCCAAACGCTTTCAGATGCCGCTGAAGCTGGTCAAAATGCGCCGCACATTCATCGCACAGATAGTCCAGACCGACCGGGGCGCCGGCAGCAATCTCCGAACAAACCGGGCTTTTGCAGTCCAGGATACGCATCGGGTTCTTGTCCAAACGTGTCTGGCAGGTGGCGCAAAGCTCATCCCGGCGTTGCGCAAAGTAACTGCGCAGCGCAGCGTGGTAATCGGCGCGGCATTTCGGACAGCCGATTGAATTGATTTCCAGCCGTACAGCTCCAGCAAGGCCGAAACGTGTCAAGATCCGCTGCACCATCGCGATGACCTCGGCGTCTGCAACAGGGCTTGCACTGCCCAACATCTCGGCACCAAACTGATGGAACTCCCTTAAACGTCCTGCCTGGGGCTTCTCATAACGAAAACAGCTGGTCAGATAGCACACCCGCAGCGGCAGCGCCGATCCGAGCAAGCCGTTTTCCAATACAGCCCGAATGGTCCCCGCCGTACCCTCCGGGCGCAGGGTGACGCTTCGGTTGCCTTTATCCTCAAAGGTGTACATTTCTTTCTGCACCACATCGGTGGTGTCCCCAACCGAACGCTGAAAGAGGGCCGTATCCTCAAAGGTGGGGAAGCGGATTTCTGCAAACCCCGACCGTGACGCCTCCTCCATCACAATACGTTCGATCTCCTGCCATTGATAGCTCTCCGCGGGCAGCACATCCTGCGTCCCCCGGGGCGCTTTTATTTTAACTTCCATATCTCACCATAACCTTTCCTCTCTCCCCCGCACCGGAAATAGCAAAAGGGGCTGTCGCATGTGCGGCAACCCCTTTTCGGAATTCACGCCGCCTAAGCGCACCTGCCAGCGGAAGTGCCGTACCAGCGCAGCGACGCCGCCTGTGCCGAACAAACGTCAACGGCGCGGGTTGACAATATCACGCCAATCGAGATCGCCCCGTTCAAGGCCGTGAATTAAAATTTCCGCCATCGCGATATTGGTCGCAACCGGAATATTATGTACGTCGCAAAGGCGCAGCAGATTTAGCTCGTTCGGCTCCCCTGTCTTCGCGGTCAGCGGATCGCGGAAAAAAATAAGCGCATCTATTTCATTGCAGGCCACCATCGCGGCGATCTGCTGGTCGCCACCCTGGGAACCGCTGAGGAACTTTTGAACCGGCAAGCCTGTCGCCTCGGAAACCATGCGCCCTGTCGTACCTGTGGCGCACAGACGATGCCGGCTCAGAACGCCGCAATAAGCAATGCAAAACTGTACCATCAGCTCTTTCTTTGCATCATGTGCAATCAGTGCGATATTCATAACCAATCCCTCCGTATATTCAAATTGCCTTCTTTTCAGGCGTCATTTTTATTCATGATCCATGTATCGGTACGCCCATGATCTGGACCTGCTCGCCCTGCAAGCGCCGCACAACACAGTCCAGTACACGGTAAACAAGCCCGTTTCTTTTCAAACCGCAGCCCTTTGCCACCGACAGGGTGATCTCGTCGTCCGAGGGCATCACGCCGACAAGCTGCACGCCTGTCTGATCAATGACGGCGTCAAGATCCTCCATCACGCCATGGCGCAGCAGCGCACGGTCGGCACGGTTGATCAGCAACCGCTGGTTCGACAGCCCATCCGCTTCATACAGCTGCGAAACAGCGGCGACATCCCGCACACAGACAGGATCCGGCGTTGTGACCAAAAGCAGCAAGTCCGCCGCACCGTTGACCACCTTACGGCTGTACAAACCCGCAGGCGTATCGAGTAGTATCACGTCAAAATACTCGTTCAGTTTACGGCAAAACTGCGCCAACGCTTGCGGATCCAGTCGGATACTGTCGTCCGACGGTGCGCAAATGACGCTCAAGCCCGGCGCGAGCGGGCTGTCCACCACAGCTTTGCGTAGGCTACAACGCCTTTTCAAGACGTCTCCCAGGTCATATACGACCTTGTCCGACACCCCCAGCAGGATATCGATCCCACGCAGGCCGAAGTCCAGCTCAACGATCAGCACCCGCGCGCCACGCTGCGCCAGAACAATCCCGAGCCCGACGCTTAGCGTTGTCTTGCCCACGCCGCCTTTTCCCGACGCCACCGCGATGATCCGGTCCTGCCGCTCCGCGCTGCCTCCCGACGCGTCCATTCACATCCGCTCCATCCGTTTTCCCGCGGCATCCCAAGGCCGCATGACACTGCTTTTATTTTACCACAAAAACATCCATTGTCAAAGTACTCTACAGAAAAAAGTGGCGCTTGCCCGTATATATTACAATCTCCACAAAGATTCGTAACCGCTGATTCATGGCTGGGAGGAGCTTTCAGGCTCCGAAGCATCCGAGCTGCTGGAAGAGTCGTCTGAAGAGGTACCGGAGGCAGTCCCGTCATCGCTTTCAAGAGACAGGTAGGCGTCGATGATTTCGTGCACCATCCTTGCCGAAGCTCGTCCTTCCTCCACAATACCGGCAAAAGCGATCTTGGGGTTGCTGGCCGGGTAAAAGCCGATAAAAGCAGAATTAAACTTGGTAGTCGTTACCTGGGGCGTACCGGTCTTGATTGCAACATCGTATCCCCGCAGCGTGCTTTGCTGTCCCGCTGCAGCGATCATGCCGTCGCGCACACTTTCGTAAAAATCGGAATCGATGGAGGACACCACTTCCCGTCCCTTTTCCAACACTGTTTCCGTCTGGTCATAGCTGATCACCTCTTCCACAAGGTGGGGAGAAAGCAGCTCGCCTTGGTTGGCGATGGTGCAGGCCTGCAGCGCCATCTGCAGCGGCGTCACCGCCGTATAGGACTGCCCGATGGAAGTCTGCAGCACGTCGCCGGGATACCAGTCAACGCCGGCATTTGCGGCCTCGTCGGGCGACGAAATCGCGCCGGTGGCCCCGCCGATTTCCAGCTTGTTCTGCGTCCCCAGGCCGAGCTTGTGCGCATAGTCGATGATGGGGTTTATCCCCAGCCTGCGTCCCGTGTCATAAAAGTAAATATTGCAGGACACCTCCAGCGCATGTACTACGGCAGTATTTCGATGCCATCCCAAGCATTGTGGCTGATAATCGTCATAGTAGGTATAGGTATGGTTGCAGAATACCGTTGAAGTCCGCGTCTGTATTCCTTCATTCAAGGCCGCCGTTGCGACAACCGTCTTAAATGTCGATCCCGGGCGGTACAGGCCCTCTGTCGCACGGTTGAAGAGCGGATTGTTCTCACGCTGCAAAAGCTCGCTGTATTTCTTGCGGTAGTCGTTGATGTTATAGGTCGGATTGGACTCCATTCCCAACACGGCGCCGGTTTCCACGTCCAGTACAACAAGAGCGCCGCCCTTCGCGTTCTTTCCATCCTGCGTGGTACGTTCATAAGCAATATGGCGGTCGAGGATATCCTTCAGCTGCTGTTGAAAGTCCTTATCGATGGTCAGACGGACCGTATTGCCCGGCTTGGTTTCCTTGGTGACGATCTCATCCAGCACATCGCCGCGTTTGTTTTGCTCCAAACGGATGGTACCATCCTCGCCCCGCAGATACTCTTCCATCGCCTTCTCAATCCCGCTCTTCCCCAGCACGTCGTTCATCTGATAGCCCTGTTCCTTGAGCTGCTGGTATTCCTCCTGATAGATGGGACCGATCTGGCCGATGATATGGGTGGCCAAATCTTCGCTGACGTACTCTCGGATCGGCTCCTCCACAATGCGGACACCGGGCAGTATAAAGCCTAGCTCCTCTATTTTGGACGCCGTCTCCATAGAAACGTCCTCGGCAAAGGTATAGGGGATATTGGTGGAAAAATCGGTGGCAAGCATCTCGTAACGCACTCCCGCGATCAGACGCTTGGTGTAATCGTCCACGCCCTCAAGCTCATTGATTTCATACTTTTCGATAATAGCATCAACACAGTTTTCCGCCGTCGCATAAACGTTCAGCCGCAGCTTTTCCTGCACACGGGCGATCGCTGCTTCCTGCTCCTCGTCAAAGACATAGGGCTTGGTCTTGCTGATCGGCAGATTGTCAATCCATTCTTCTCCAGCCTCCTGCATCAGCTGGATGAGCTGGAGAATCGTGGTATTGATGCTATCCTCCGGCATAAAAATATACTGAAAGGAAATATTAAACCCTGTCTTGTTGATGACAAGCGGTTCCCCGTCCCGGTCGACTATCTCCCCGCGGGGAGCCTTCACCGACATCCGGCTGATGGTGCGGCTTTCCGCCTGATCGGCGTAATATGCGCCCTCCACAATCTGAAATTGCATCATCCGCATGCATCCCAGGACGAAAACCGTTACAACGAGGAGGATCATCAGCCCTATCCGAATCCTGAAACTGCGTTTATTCATACACGCCTCCCTTTGGTCTCATGGTTTCATTCTCACTCTCATCCCATGGACGACGTTGCGGCGTCTTCCATCAGGCTACGGCGTTTCCCCGTTCCGGCACCATCAATCCTCTGAAGGGGAAAGCCGTCTATGGATCGATCGTAGTGCGAAATAGATCGCCGGAGAAAACAATAGCGACCAAGCCGCGCACAGGAGTACCGACCGGACATAATACATGCCCGCGCCGCTGTACCCCCAGATCAAGTATTTGAACACAAAGTTCACCGAATATACCAGTAACATGGCTGTCACGGAAAAAAGCAAAAAATTGATAAGGTTGGGGCGGAAATAATACAGCGACAAAAGCCCAATACAGACACATACTGTCAGAAACAGCAGTCCGTTAAAGCCGAACAAGCGGGTGAACGCCATATCATAAAGCAACCCGCACACGACGGCGAACAGCCCCCCGCGGAAATCGCCCTCCAAAAGTGCCACCCCGACGGCGCAAGGCAGCAAGAAATCCGGCTTGACGCCCCAGAAGACAAAAACGTTGGGCGTAACCTGCAGGATGTACAGCACAAAGGCTATCAGCGCGTAAAGCCCCCATTTCGCCACGCTACGCCATTTCAATTTCGCCGGTGTGGACACTATTCTCCAACCTCCCCGCTATCCTGGGCGTTGTAATCCACCTTACCGAAAAAGTCCGTCAGCACAAATACACTGTTGATCTCCGCTACATTGCAGGCCGGCTTCACGACGGCATACATCGAGATACCCTGTTCATCCTCATGTACCTGCTCCACTTCCCCGACCACCAGGCCTTTGGGGAACAGTCCGCTTGTTCCGGAAGTTGCGATGGTAGCCCCCGGCTTGACCGTATCAGCATTACGAGGCAGGTGGGCCAAGCGCACCCTGCCTTCTTCGGCCAGTTCCGGATCTCCTTTGAGTACGCCGATCTCCGCCGATTCCACGTCGTAGCAGCCGATTTTCATCTCTGGATTGAGGATGGTACAAACCTTGGCGGAGGTATAGCTCACCTCGCTGATCCATCCGACCAGACCATCTTTTGTAATAACCGGATCATACAGCTCCAGGCCGTGAAGCGATCCCTTGTCGATCGTAAAGGTGGCAAAGGGGTCGTTTGGTTCGCGGCCGATCACATCGGCCGGTGCAGAAAACTCAAAATCGGCATGCTCTTCCTTCAGGCCTAGGATTTCCCTCAGCTGCTCGTTTTCCCGCTGAAGCTCCTCATAGTCCACCAGCTTGCCGGTCAGTTCGTTGACCTTGTCGCGCAACGTCTGGTTTTCCTTGAAATACTTATCATAATTGATAAAGCGGTCAAAGAAATCGTTAGCGGCTTTTGAAATCGTCGCCGACAGCTTTTGGAACGGAGCGGTAATGGCTCCAATTGCATCGGATCCAAAATGGCCCCAATCGATATTGACGGCAGCATATATCATAAACCCGATCAGCAGGGCCGCCACTGCCATCAGGATTTTAAACTTTTTACTGGAAAAGAAGTCCTTCATCGCGCGTGATGTCCCTCCCGCTCCGTCTACCGATGCTTACTGTATCAAAAAAGGCAGGGCATACCGCCTGCCTTTTCCCTTCCTCAATTTCGCATCCCTTTCCGGGTGCTCCTTTAGTCGTCGTCCGCCAGAACGTCATGCAGCTTGTCGATATTTTCCAATACCATACCGGTCCCATCCGCGACGCAATCCAGCGGGTTTTCTGCGACGTAAACCGGAATGCCCGTCTCCTGTGCGACCAGCCTGTCCAGCCCCTTCAGCAGAGCGCCGCCGCCAGTGAGCATAATGCCCTGATCGATAATGTCCGCTGCAAGCTCCGGCGGCGTCTTTTCCAGCGTCACCTTAATTGCGTCAACAATCTGAGACAGTGGCTCCTCAATAGCCTGCCGCACCTCGCTGGACTGAATGGTGCAGTTCTCCGGCAATCCGTTGAGCAGATTACGTCCCTTAATCTGCATGCTTTCCTCTACATCAACGGGGAAGGCTGTAGCGATGTTCACTTTAATGTTCTCCGCTGTCCGCTCACCGATGAGCAGGTTGTATTTTTTCTTGATATAGGCAATGATTGCCTCATCAAACTTATCCCCCGCCACGCGTACCGAACGCGACGCAACAATTCCACCCAGGGAGATGACGGCCACCTCACTGGTTCCGCCGCCGATGTCCACAACCATGTTGCCCGTTGGTTCCGCAACCGGCAGACCCGCACCGATAGCGGCCGCCATCGGCTCCTCGATGATCGAAACACGCTTCGCGCCTGCCAGCTGCGCTGCCTCCTTCACCGCACGCCGTTCCACTGCCGTTACGCCGGAAGGGATGCAGATGATCACACGCGCCTTGGTCATAAAAGATTTGTTCAGCGCTTTTTTTATAAACTCCTGCAACATGCTGATGGTGATGTCAAAGTCGGCAATGACACCGTCCTTGAGTGGGCGAACCGCTACAATCGAACCGGGCGTCCTACCGATGACGTCCTTCGCCTCCTGCCCGACGTAACGAACGCGGTCGGTCCTTGTGTCCACCGCCACAACGGATGGCTCACGGATGATAATGCCTTTACCTTTCATAAAAACCAGGGTATTCGCAGTACCCAGGTCAATCCCGATATCCCTAGAAAACATGAATCGCGCCTCCATTTACAGATCATTCTATCGTGATCGCAGCCGCATTATGCAGGTTTGTCCATATTTTGGGCATTCCAGGCGCACGGCGCAGCAAAAATCACAGTAATCTATCCTATTATAACCTTTTTCACGCAAATTCTCAATAGTTCAACTGTTACATTTTTGATATTTTTTTGCCCAAATCCGGAAAACCATTACAAAAGGACATGGTGATATTTTTCTTCCAAAAAGCCCTGCAAACGCGTCACCGGCAATCCCACGACATTATCGAAATCGCCCTGCGACAGCTTTGCATAGCGCCCCCCCAGGCCCTGGATCCCGTAAGCACCTGCCTTGTCCATCGGTTCCCCTGTTGCGACGTACTCCCAAATTTCCGAATCTGACATCGGCAGAAAACGTACTACCGACGTCTCGCAAAAGCCTTCCCCATTTCCCTCTTCACAGACGAATACGCCGGTATGCACCAGATGCTCACGCCCTGACAGCAGACGCAGCATCTCAAACGCCTCCTGCCCCGACGCCGGCTTGCCCAACATCTGCCCGTCCACTGCGACGACGGTATCACAGCCAATGACAAGCGCGCGGGGGTATCTCTGCGCAACACTTTCGCATTTTAATCGCGCAAGGGAATATGCCGTCTCCTGCGGAGATACCCCCGCCTGGGCTCTCTCCTCCGCTCCGGACACGACTACATCAAAACGCGGGAAGATCCGCCGGAGAAGCTCTCGTCGGCGGGGCGAGGCCGAAGCCAGTATAATCTGCCTCAAAATACGCCCCTCCTTTCCTATCGCTGATATGCCAATTAGAAGCCCTTGCTAAACACTTTGTAGAACGCCAGTGCGATAATGATGCAGATGACCTGCGCGACATTAATCGAGAAGGACAGGCCGAAGGTAATTTTCATCACAATCAAATCCAAAACAAGCGGCGTGTCGCTGCCAATACCAATACTTTGTGCGTAGCTCAGCCACTGCAACGCCCCGACATTCCGGCACAGACTACCAATGACCGCGCCCGCCATAATACCTGCCAGCAGCAACAATAAAAAAATCAGCGTCTTTTTCCATTTCATAAAATCAGGTCATTCCTTTCCGGGTTCTCCTGGCTGTCAGCCGTTTCCAGGACTTATGCGCAGGGATACACCCTGTATCGGCCAAACCGTCATTTCCCGGTTGAACCAAACCCGCCCGTCCCGCGGACGGTGTCGGACAGCGCGGCTACCTCTTCCACTGTCGGCAGCGCAACCGGCGTCACCACCAGCTGGGCGATCCGTTCCCCGCTTTGGATGGCGTACGCTTTTGTGCCAAGGTTTATCATGGCTACACAGACCTCGCCGCGGTAGTCGCTGTCCACCACGCCGACACAGTTGGCTAGCGTCAACCCATAACGCGACGCCAACCCGCTTCGGGGGTAAATCATGGCGGCATAGCCGTTTCCACTAAGCTCGACCGCCAATCCCGTAGAAACCTTTACAATTTCACCTGGGTGGACTGTCAACTCTTCATCCAGACAGGCGCAAAGATCATAACCCGCACTTCCCGGTGTCGCCCTGGCGGGGAGCACCGCATCCGGACGCAGCCGCCGTACCCGAAGCACCGTTGCCTTTTCCTCCATTTTTCCGCTTCCTTTCCTCAACCGAATCTATCACAGCGCCCCACGATAGAGCAGTTCCCTCGTCACTCCGCTTCTGTTCCCATCCCCGATCTGATACGACCGGAGCACCTCAGACACTTCCGCCCGTTCTTCTACGGTGAAATCCAGCACAATAAAATCAAAGCCCTCCAGATCGCGCAGCCGATCGGCCATATAGAGCACATCGGCGTTATAGATATCCGATACAACCTGCCTGCCGCGGAACCTCTCACAGCGCACCGGGAACTTCTTCCCCATCCTGTCGACCAGTTGTTCCCGCCCTGCACAGGCGGTGCAGGTTTTGACATTGCGGACAGGACAGTTTCTCACTGTCATCACCGGCAAACGGCCATAAGCCGTTACGCCATAAGGCAGATAATCCCCTAGATGGCGCGCCCGGTCCAGCGTCAGCTCCCGTGACACTACGGCATCGGCTAGCCCTTCCTTGGCCGCCCGGATGAGCGCACGGGTATTGGCTAGATTCAGCGAAAACGCGCCATGCAGCGTCATACCGCACTCCCGTCCCAGTACAATATGCCCCACCGTATGGCACTCTATATGATGGAATCCCTGCGCCTTCAGCTGCCTCAGCACCCGCGCAACATCATCCTCAACGCCAAACAACAGGCGCACGGGAGAAAGGATCACTTTTTCCCTCCAGGGCGCAAGCTCCTTTCCATGCGCCACTACCTCGTCAATCGGCAAAATCACATATTCACATATGGAAAAGGCATTTTGGGGGATCTGCGCAAAGGTGCGGAAACGTGCCCGCAGTCGCGGACTGCGCAAATCCGACGGCCGTTTCATAAAGGAGAGGGACTCGTCCTCATAATCGGGACGGATGCTCAGGCGGGGCGCTCTTCTGGCGCGCACCCGCATCAGCTCCTCGCAAGCGCCGCGGCGCAGCGCGTTGAGGCGGGATGCCGACAGGTACAAACCGGACGGGTTGTCCACTGTAAGACTCCCCATCGTAAAAATCGTATCCCCCAGCTTGGACAGCTGCATGCGGGCCTGCGCTTCGTCGGTAGGACGGCTGAGGGCCTTCTGGGGCGGGTCGATATAACTTTCAACGCTGTTGCCGTGATCGTCGCACATCCGCAGCCGTGACGGATGCCCCGTTTGAAGGCTAAGCTCCATATCCACGCTGCCGCGCTTGTACTCCTTCTGGTAACTGTTCTTCAGCTCGTTGAGCACCGGCTGGGCCCTAGCAACGTCCTCCCTTGTACGGACGCCGAACATCTGCCTGCCAAGATTGCCCAGGAAATAGCCGTCCGTAAACCCGCTGCGGGAAAACACGCTGCGCAGCCTTTCCAAATCCGGCATCTCCCCATCCAGAGCCTGCCGGCAGGCTGTCACGGCCGCCGCTACATATTCCGGGCGCTTCATCCGCCCTTCGATTTTCAGCGACGCCACTCCCATCCGCGCAAGCTCCGCCAAGTAGTCGGGATGTAGCAAAGACAGATCCTTCAGCGAAAGGTCACAGTCCTCCGGACGGCGCACCCCGAACTGCAACCGGCAGGGCTGTGCGCACTGCCCGCGGTTCGCACTGCGCTGCCCCAGTACGCCGCTCAGATAACACTGCCCCGACACACACATGCACAGCGCACCGTGGACAAATACCTCCACCTCAATAGGGCTCTCCTTGACCAGCTGGCCCAGCTCCTCCCGCGACATCTCCCGTGCCGCGACGATACGCTCAAACCCAAGCGATGCGGCAAACCGCGCCCCTGCCGGAGAATGGATCGTCATCTGCGTGGAAGCGTGCATCCGTATCCCAGGGGCTATGCTGCGGATGATGTCTGCCGCCCCGAGATCCTGCACGATAAACGCATCGACGCCGCACTCGCAGGCGGCGCGTATTGTCTGCGCGAAAGCACGCAGCTCGCTATCAAATACAAGTGTGTTGACCGCAAGGTATACCTTAACGTCACGCGCATGGCAGTAGTCTGTAGCGAGTTTTAATTCATCGTAAGTGAAATTGTGCGCGTTCTTCCGCGCGTTGAAATCCTTACCGCCCAGATAGACTGCGTCCGCACCGCATCCGACCGCCGCGCAAACGCCTTCACGTGTCGATACCGGCGCGAGTATTTCCGGTCTGCTGTTCATCCTGCCACCGCCTTTGACTCAAAATTTACAGACGCGGAAAGGCTCCCTTCCGCGTCTTCTCTCATGGACGAGCACCCAAAGCCGCTACAAGCGCAGCTTTTGCTGGAAAGACATCCGAAAACTGTGTCCCCGGTCCATCAGGGGGACAAATGCCCATCTGTATGCGGCCCAGTTCACGCATCCGCTTCCGGTGCGGCACCGCTGACCTGATCGCGCAGGCGCAGCAGCCGTACTTCATTCTCCAGCTCCTCCGCCCTTCGCTGAGACGCTTCCAGCTGTTTTTTGAGATCTTCAGCCTCCACACGTGCTTTTGCAGCTTCCTCCACATAGTTTTTTATCTGCAGGCGGATATTATCCATATTGGAATTGAGTTTTGTCAAATCATCCAGATAAGACAGTGCGGTCACAGTCGTCGCCGCTGTAATGGACATTGTCTCGCTGGTTTTTAAAAGCGAGGAAATGTCACGGTTGATCAGCCGCGCCAGCTCCAGTACGTATTCCGGGCTTTCCTGCGTCTGCAGGTTGTAGTCCTTGCCGCAGATATTAACCTTGACCTTATTGGTCATACCTCACACGCCCTTTCACGTCATACTGTTACCCGGACAAGCTTGGCCCTTCCGGGATTTTGTGTTTCTGACGCCAAACGCTACCGTTTACAGCCATCAGATCTTATTTGACACTATTATACCAGTCGCCGGGACGTTCGTCAATTTTATCTCAGGAACCTATACAGAAAAAGAAAGGAAATTTATATTTGACATATGTCAATAATAGGCGTATAATAAAGGCATCAAGTTCAAACGGGAGGCTTATTATGACAATCGCAGTCACATATGAAAATGGCCGCGTGTTCCAGCACTTCGGCCATTGCGAAACCTTTAAAATTTATCATGTCGAGGAGGGGGCTATCCGCTCCTCGGAAATCGTCAGCGCAATCGGCAGCGGGCACGGTGCACTTGCCGGCTTCCTCAAGGGACAAGGGGTGGACACCCTCATTTGCGGAGGCATCGGCGGCGGCGCACGGACGGCTCTTGCCGAAATGGGCATTAAGCTATACCCCGGCGTCACGGGAGACGCCGACGAGAGCGTCGATGCGCTGTTGAAAGGAGAGCTTCACTTTCACCCGGACACGATGTGCAGCCATCACCATGCAGGCGGACACTCCTGCGGCGACCACCACTGCGGCGAGGACAAGCATGGCTGCGCAGGCAACCATTGAGCGTCAAACCCGCGACCGCTGCGCAGCGCACAATAGGACGAAAACATCCGCATACAGGATACGTTTCCCTGTATGCGGGTGTTTTCTTCTTAGTGAGAAAAGATCTACTTAACGCTGGTTATGCTAATCCTTTTTTGCAGCACATGAAGAAGTTATTTGCGCTTCATCTACAAAGATAACGATTCGGATGCCTGGAAGAAGCAGCCTGATCTCCCTCGGAAACAGATCGTCAAAATGGAAAATAGCATTCAATGCCCCCTGAAAATATGAAACATTGGGGATAACAGTTCTTTCTCATGTATAAAAATTCCTCTGTAATTACAAATTGATTGTGTCGTTTGTCTTTTGTTGCTAATCGCTGCTCCCCATCTTCATCCGCTATTGGAAAGCTATGAAGGTTTCTATTCCTCATGTTGAGAATCTTTTCAAACTGCACGGCAATATCCGTTTTTGATGCTTCGATGCTTTTGTTATTGTCGCTTTGATTGGAGCCATTCACTTCCTAGACACACAGTCGACTCAATCATACCAACGGTATTCCTTTTTATCATCTACTGCTATGTTCACTTTCTCCTTTTTCCCTTGCCAGCGCCACCACACACTCAATATGGTTGGTCCAGGGGAACATGTCCACCGGCTGGATCCGTTCGACGCGGTATCCGTGGCGGACGAGAAAACGCAGGTCGCGCTGCTGCGTCTGCGGGTTGCAGGAGATGTAGACCACTCTGTCCGGTGCAAGAGAACAAAGCGACGATAGGAAACGTTCGTCGCTGCCGGCACGGGGCGGATCCATGAAAACCACATCGACCCGCTCCCCCTCCTGCGCCATCGCCGACATCAGCTCGCCCGCGTCGGCGCAAACGAACTGTACGTTTGTGACGTCGTTTCTGCGCGCGTTGACCGCCGCGTCCTTCACAGCATCGGGGTTCAGTTCCACGCCGAGCACCTGTCCCGCACTGTGGCTGGCAACCAGCCCAATCGTCCCGATCCCGCAGTAGGCGTCGATGACGGTTTCCTTCCCTGTCAAGCCCGCAAACTCGACCGCTTTTCCGTACAACACCTCGGTCTGGACGGGGTTTATCTGGTAAAACGACTTGGCCGATATGCGGAACGTCATTTTGCATAAGGTATCCTCGATATACCCCGGCCCGTACAGCGTTTTTTCCCGCTCGCCCAAGACCATGCTGGTACGCTCGCCGTTGATATTATGCAGGATAGTCGTGATATCCGGATGCTCGGCCAGCAGCGCCTTCACAAAGTTCTTTTTCGACGGGAAAACCGGCGTCCCGGTGACCAGCACCACCATAATCTGGCCGCTTTGGAACCCCCGTTTGACCAGCACGTGGCGTAGAAAGCCCCCTCCGGTCACTTCATTGTAAGTGGTCAGCTTAAAGCTTTCCAGAAGCTTTCGGATGGTAACAATAATAGCGTCCGCCTTGACATCCTCGGTCATACAGCTGTCTACCGGGACGATCCGATGGGTACTGGACTGATAGACCCCGGAGATGATCCGCCGGTCGCGCGTGGTGCCAAATGCTGCCTGGACCTTGTTGCGGTAATGGTAGGGCTTGTCCATCCCAATGATCGGCCCCACCGTGCCGAACTGACGCAGCAGCCTCTCGACTTGGGCCTGCTTCCAGTGCAGCTGCCGGGGATAGTCCATATTTTGCAGCTGACAGCCTCCGCACTTACGGTAGAGGGGACAGGCCCCTGCCCTCTGTGCCCCATCCTGAACATCCTGACCCTGTCCCGTTATGCACTGCCGTATCTCCGGACGTTTCGGCTGCTCCTGCCGTTTCCGCCCCTCCCGGCTGCGTTGCCTGTCCTGATTGGGCTTTCCCCTCATTGTGTTTGCCATGCTTTTGTTTCCTTTCCGTTTTTGTGGATCCTCTGTTATGACTCGTACCCATCGGAACCCGTCCGTTTTGTATGCTTCAAATGCCCTGTTTGAGGATATTGTACCACACACAGGAGTAGATGACCAGTCATCCCGATCGGTTTACTGCCGCAATTCTTCCACAATCATGAAAGGACGTGGTGGAAAACAGACACACGGCAAAAACAAAGCGGCGCCCGACCACGCCGCTTTGTCCAATCCCATGTTCCACTCGAATGTGACCGTCTTACACCCATCCGGATTAGTCGGAGTGATGCGAACCTCTCCCCGGCCAGTTGAAGCGCATCCTTTCTCGCTCCGTCAGCCCATCGCTCTTGAGCAGGACGCCGCCACCTTCTGCGGACACCTCGAGGGATCGTCAGTCGGCGGCAAAATCACCATCGTACCTCGGTTGTACAATCCCTGTCGAGCCCTTTTCCGTGAAAAGATACAATCCCGTCACCAAACTGTATCCCGCGTCTCTTCTGACGAGATAGGACGTCCCTACAAACAAAAGATGCTTTCCGGACGGCAAGCTGAAAAAATGTCCTTCATATTTTATGCTTTGTAGGGATGCGCTGCAATCCACTGCGCAGCACTGTCGGCCACGGATTTGACCAGCCCCGGCTCAAACGGCGTTTTCAGCCCCGCCGTCTCCAAAAGCCCGACAAAGGTCTTCGTCCCCGCGCCGGACATGAAGGCGCGGTACTGACCCCACGCCTCGTCATGACTGCGCTGCGCCGTCTGCCAAATTTGCAGCGCAGTGATCTGGGCAAAAGTGTAGTCAATGTAATAGAACGGACTTAAATAGATGTGGCTTTGTCTCTGCCACCCGCTGCCCTTACCGTAAAAAGGCAGGCCGCCGAAGTCGAGCTCGGGACGGTACTTACGCTCGAGCGAAAGCCATGCCTCCCGGCGCTGATCCGGCGTCAGCTGCGGCTGGTCATACACGATATGCTGGAACTCGTCCACCATGCAGCCATAGGGAATAAATTTCAGTGCATCCTCCAGGTGGGAAAGCGTATACTTCCCAGCCATCGGGCCAAAAAACAGCGGATACCACGGCTCGGCAAGAAATTCCATGCTCATCGAATGCACCTCGCAGGACTCCATCGTCGGATCGCGCAGCTCGAGGATATCCGTTGCCTTCTCCGCCTCGAAGGCGGCAAACGCGTGTCCCGCTTCATGTGTCAGCACATCGACATCCCCTGAGGTGCCGTTGAAATTAGAAAAGATAAACGGCGCTTTCAAATCCGGCAGATAGGTACAGTATCCACCTGCCGCCTTGCCTTTGGTGGCAACACAGTCAAACAGACCATGCTCCATCATGAAATGGATAAAGCGCCCGGTTTCCGCTCCCATTTCCTCATACATCCGCTTGCCCGCGGCCATGATTTCGTCCGGCGTTCCGGTAGGATGAGCGTTTCCATCGGGGAAGACGAATAAATCGTCATAGAATGTCAGCGACGCAATCCCGATCCGACGCGCCTGATTTTGACGAATCTGCCCGACAATCGGAACCAGATCCTGCGCGACCTGCTCACGAAACGCCTCTACCTGCTCGATACCGTAGCAGTTTCGCCCACGCCGCAGGTATCCCACCTTTGTAAAGCTGTCCAGCCCCAACGCCTTGGCAATCCGGGTGCGTACCTGGACGAGATCGTCAAAGATCTGATCAAACTGTTCCTGGCGCTCCTCGTAAAACTGTCCCTCCGCCTCATACGCCTGACGGCGCAGCCTACGGTCGGGGTTCTCCTTGTAAGCTCCCAGCTGTGCGAGGGTCAACGTCTTGCCGTTAAAGGGAATCTGTGCCGACGCTACGAGCTTTTGGTAATCACTTTGCAGCCTGTTCTCCTCCTGCAGCATAGGGACAACAGAAGGCGAAAAGGCCCGGGAGGCAATCTCCAAGTTGGTAAACAAAAGGCTCCCCAGCTTTTCCTCCAGCTGCGGCCGGAAACGGGAATCGAGCAGCGCTTTGTAAAATCCCTGCACCTTCTCCTCAACAAAAGGCTCGTTTTCCAGCATATACGTATATTCTTCCTCATACCGCTTATCCGTAGTATCCACCGTATGGCGGATATAACAGGCAGCGTCCGCCGTTACAAAGGAACTGTACAGTTTTTCGTGTTGTGCAAACAGTGCAAGCTGTTCTTCCGCACTTCCCGCCTGTCCCATTGCGGACGTAATTGCGTCATACTCCTTCAGCATACCGGGAATATCCGGACGCGTATACGGGTAATCAGAAAATTTTTTCAACTCCATCGAAATTCTCCTTCCCAAGGGGGGACACGGCCCCCGCTCTCCGCCCCACAGGAAAACAAATGCCGACCCGAATGGATTTCTCGGGACATGCGCGCCTTTGGACGCAAGGGCATTGTTTTCGTGCCCGGGCCGTTTTATTTTCTTTATTTTACCACCAACCTTTTGGCGATTCAAGCCGAATCGCGTCCGGTCGCATACCCAAACAAGGTCTGCCGGCAAGCGTCGCAGATTTCTCCTTCTGACTATACGGGTCAACAGTTGGTCACAGGTATTTTTCCAAACGGTTTACACATAATATTGACATTAAATAGAAGCTATTGTAACACTATTCCTATAATTCCCATTGTAATATGATAAACCTATCACCATTTCAAAAGCAAAGGAGGTACGCCCATTGAAAACGGATCGTGTGACATTCCAGGTACGGCTACCCAACGAGTTGCATGCGAAGCTCCGTGCTGTCGCCAAGCGTGAACTGCGTTCCAAAAACGGCGAGATCGAGTATATGATTACCCGCTATATTGAGGAGTATGAACGCCTGCACGGTGAACCAATTTCTTCTCCCTACGGGAAGGAGCCGAACCCATAGAAAACTTACGACCGTGTCCTTCTCCGCATTTTCCAAAAGCCGCCCGGCTTCTATCGGAGCGGAGGGAATTGCTATTACTTGAAAGACATGATTCCTTTATGCGATGCAATGTCATTACGATGCGTTTTTAGCTGTATAATTAGATAAAAATAATATCCAAAGGCATCCTTTCAAACACTATTCACACATAGTAGCAATGTAGTATGATTATCATATCAGACATAGTATCTTAAAAAAAGGAGGCGTTTGCATTGAACGGAGATCGAGTGTCCTTCCAGTTGCGACTGCCGGTTGAAGCGCACGCAAAGCTTCGAGTGATTGCAAAACGTGAGCTGCGTTCCAAAAACGCCGAAATCGAGTACATCATCAGCCGTTATATCGAGCAGTACGAACGGGAGCAGGGAGAACTCACCATGGAGGAAATGGAAGCTTTCCTGTATGAAGAAAACTGACAAAAGCCGCCGGTTTGAAACCGGCGGCTTTTGTTATCCACATAAAACCGTTGATTTTTAGTACTATAATAAATCTATTATGAAACATCTCACAATGATATAATTATAATACTATCTAGAATTTTAAAAAAGGGGTATTCCCATGCACGAAGACAAAATATCCTTTCAGGTACGCCTGTCCACCGATGTCCAAATCAAGCTGCGTTATCTTGCAAAACAGGAAAAGCGCAGCAAAAACGCGGAAATTGAATTTATTGTCCGGCGCTATATCGAGCAGTACGAAAATCAAAACGGAGAGCTGACCGACCAAGAAATGGAAGAGTTCCTGTTCGAGGGAAATGACCTGCGCCTTCGTTTCTAACCTCCCTCAGACCATTAAACGCTTCTTCAGCCCTGCCCGGTCAAGCGCGAAAGCCAGAATGAGGTAGACCACCGCGCTGCCCACCGGCTGTGCGAGACCGGCAGGAATCGCCACAAACGGCGCCACCCAGTTGCCGGTAATGAGCGCCTCCGCGATACAATAACCCAAAATTGTCACCACACCGCTAACGATCGCACCAATGGCGTTATGAAAAGACAGGATCCTCTCTCCCCTGCGGGTGAAACAAAGCACATTCAGCGGCTTGATGATCACCGTAGCAAGGATCCACACCGCTGCGCCGGCAAAGGTATCGGCAAGCCCGCCCCCAATGGCCGCGGCTGCCATCGCGTAAGGCATCGGCAGCACCGAAGCCGCCAAATAAATCATGCTATCTCCCACATGGACATACCCCCCCAGTGTCCCGATCGGGATATGGATCATGGTCAACGCGCAAATCAGCGCCGCAAACACGCCCGTCTTGGTCATCAGTTTTAATTTCTCATTCATTTGTTTCTCATCCCCTTTCCCTCGCCCGGCTCCGGCACCAGCATGCCCAGCAGAGGTTCGAAGACAATACCGTTACGGAAATCAGCGCCGCATTTCTTTGTATAAGCAACACTCCGCGCAATAAAACGCATCGCCAGTCCGATGGCGTCGTACAACGGCTGAGAACGAAGAACGCCACCCAGCACCGCCGACGCGAACAGATCCCCTGTCCCGGAGCAGACCTCCCCAACCGCTTGAAGCGGCTGGGTTACGACCGCGCCCTGGCCCTGCGCCCCTTCGGCACTGTTATATGCCACGGCCGAGATGCAGGGGGCACCGTCCGCACCCCTGCTACGCAGGCCGGTGACGACAGCACATGTTGCACCTAAACGCGTCACTGCACGTGCCAGCTCAAGCGCCTTTTCCGGGCCTGCTTCTTCCCCTGGATAGTCCACTCCTGCCAGCAGCGCTGCTTCAGTCAGGTTCGGCGTGACCAGGTCCGCATGCCGTACCAGTTCCCGCATCGCCTCGCACATCCGCGGCGTATAGGTGCCGTAAATCTGTCCACCGTCCCCCATCACCGGGTCGACAAGGATATAGGGGTGGTTGGGCAGTGTACGCAGAAAGTCTGACAAGATCGTGATTTGCTCATAGGAACCAAGGAAACCGGTGTAAATACCATCGAATGTAAAGCCATTCTCTTCCCAGTTTTTCAGATATGCGGGCAGCTGCGGCGTCATGTCTGTAAAGTGGTAGCTGGGAAAGCCAGTATGGCAGGACAGCACCGATGTCGGCGCCGGGCAGCATTGGTGCCCCATCGCCGACAGCACGGGAAGCGCAACGGTCAACGAGCAGCGTCCCCAGCCCGATAAATCATTGAACGCTGCAATGCGTTTCACTCCCATTATCATCCCATCCTTCCGTTTGATGCCTTTTATTATACCGCTAGAGCTGATTCAAAACAAACGCACTCCAGCAGTGGGGCCTCCCGTTCGTTTCGTCAAACGCGCTACTTTTCCCCCGATTTGTACAGGAGAAATTGGTATATCCGTATGCAGATATCCAGAATATCTTTTTCCTCCGACCTGGGGACTGTCAAAGGTAACAAATTCTGCATGTATCCTACGACTGTGTTGCACAAATTGATAGAAAGCTCTTGCCGTCCCAGCCGATGCCCCGAGGTTGCATTCCCCATAAGGAGGGACTATAATAAAGATAAGAAGCCGCAAAGGCGAATGATGGACCGAATATCTCATGATACCTATTTGGCGGCTGTAAGAAAGGACTGACCCCTATGAAAGCGGATATTCTCTACCGTTTCCACAACGGCTTATATGTCAATATGACCAACAAATGCCCCTGCGCCTGTACCTTTTGCATCCGGCAAAACGGCGATACGGTGGGCGAGTCCGACTCTCTTTGGCTGAAGAAGGATCCTACTGTGGCAGAGGTGATCGCTGACTTTGAAGCCACCGACCTTTCGCAGTACAGCGAGATTGTTTTCTGCGGTTACGGCGAGCCTCTGGTGCGGCTGGACGCGGTTCTCGAGGTGTGCCGATACCTCCGTGGGAAAACCACGCTGCCGCTCCGTCTCAACACCAACGGCCTTGCCGATCTGATACACAAAAAACGTACCGCGCCGCTTTTGGAGGGCCTGTTCGATACCGTATCGGTTAGCCTCAACGCACCAACAGCGGAAAAATATTGTGCTGTCACCCGCCCATCCTTTGGGGAAGCGGCATTTGACGCCATGCTTGCTTTTACGCGCGATGTCAAAAACTTCGTCCCCCATGTGGTGATGTCGGTCGTCGACGTCATCCCGCAGGAGGACATCGACGCCTGCCGCAAGGTCGCGGAGGAGATCGGCGTCGAGCTGCGCGTACGCGAGTACACCGCGGACTGATCCCGCAGGCGATACACATACGGGCGAAATTGTACATCCAGCGTTTCCGCCCGCGGCGAGATACGATTGCTCAGCAGCTGTCGTGTGGCGGCGGGCAGTAGGACAAGGAAATATCCATTGCGCCACAGGAAGAGGCCTTTCCCTTAGAGGGAAAGGCCTCTTCCTGTACGGGCAACACGCCGTCGCGGTAAAAGATCAGATCTTCCGAACAGGACGCAGCACCTGATGAGCCCTTCCGGGCAATGCCGCTGGTAGTCCTGGCAGACGTCCTCGTTCCAGGCGTAACCGATCGTGGCAGGATCGAAATTCCACGCCAAGTCCTCTACCCGCCGCATGACCTCACCGTTCTCCGACAGATAGTCGAACGGCGGATGGCTGAATACGAGGTAATCGCTGCCGGGAAAGACGCCTCTGAGCTTAAAGCCTTCCGGTACACCGTCAGTCCACTTGCGTGCCCAGGCCGTAAAAAGAGCTTCTTTCACCACCTTGCCATGTCCGGCCGGCGGTACGGACGGTCACGATCGGGTGCGCATCCTCGACGTCGATACTGGACACGATGCCGCTGAGCAGATCACAGTCGTGTCCAGTCCAGATCGCCCCGCTTTTCATCATCCACTTTTTGTAGACGCCTAGGTATCTGTGCTCTGGGATCTATTCGAGCCGATAGCTCGGTAGAACCAGACTTCCCATGGTCAAATCTCCTTTTTCCATATAGTGCGAAGGTGTCACGACAATCTTTCTGAGCGTCAGCGGAATCGGTTTCGGATGCTTCCGGTACTGCGCCGGGGGGCAAGCCATACGCCTCCTGAAACGCCCTCGTCAGGGCGCTGTGGGAGGAAAATCCGTATTCCAGCGCGATAGCGAGTATCCCCTTGCTCGTGTCCCGGAGTGCTTCAGTGGCCAGACACAAACGCCGCGCGGCCATCTAGCTTTTGATCGTCCTGCCTGCAACACGGTGGAACTGTGCCGAACAATCGTAGGGCGAATCCCACACCTGCTGCGAAAATTCCGCAAGCGACCGATTTTTCACCGCATGGCTGTCAATCCAGTCAATCATTTTTTGTATCGCGCATATTCACTCATACAAGCTCGGTCGGCTCCTTCCATTTCATTCAGGAAATAATTCAGTTTCTGGTTCTGTGCTTGCAGGGGATGGAGAGCTGTATGTTTGTTTTCCTATGAGGCGCTTGGAATCTTCCCGCAATGGAATACCTGTTTCTACCCTTTCGTCGATTGCTATATATCACAAGAAATTCACAAGGTATCACTTGTATTTTATATGTCAAGTTATTAGAAACATAATTGAAACAAAAGAAATATAGAATAGTGAAAAACAAGCGAGTGGGGAGAATATTTATGAAACAGAAGCTAAGATTTTGGCAGGCGTTTTCCGGTATGCTTGTCGCCTTGCTACTGATATATATCGCCTATACTTATTTCGCGGGACGCGTCTCCTACGACGCATTTGTGATTCCCCTTCCGCAGGGTGGAATTGGTCCCGCTTATGGCTTAACAAATACGCCGTTTGCGGATAACGAAAGCAAATCCGACAAAGAAGTCGTATCCGAAAAAGTATGCCTCGACGTCCCCTATCTCAGCCAGGAGGATGTGCTGCCCAACGGTTGTGAAGCCGCCAGTGCAATTATGCTGCTCCGGGCTCAAGGTGTTGATGTGACGGTAGAGCAATTCCTCAGCGAGTTTTTGCCACAGCAACCGGTTATCGTCCAAAACCGCAAGCGTTATGGCCCTGACCCGGCGCAGGCCTATGCCGGGGATCCCACCAGTGAGACCGGCGGCTGGGGCTGCTATGCGCCCGTCATTACCAAGGCGCTGGGCGAAGCCGTAAATGATCCGTCCCGTGCGCTTGATTTGACCGGGTGCCCGCTGGAGTCGCTGTGCCAGGATTATATCGACGCCGGCATCCCCGTCGCCGTCTGGGCGACAGTTGGAATGGAACCGGTTACCAAGCTGGACCAGTGGTACGCCTACGAAAGCGGTGAATCTATCTTTTACCCCAATACGGAACACTGTCTTGTCCTGGTGGGATACGACGGAGAAAACTATTATTTTAACGATCCCTATGAATCCAAAGGCCTCACCGCCTATCCCAAGGGGATCGTCCGTCAACGTTATCACGATCTGGGGATGCAGGCTGCCGTCCTGTTGCCGGCGGATGTCTCGGCGGAATAAATCCCCGTCACGGACGCCGCACAAGTGGAGAAAAGGAAGATAGGAGGCACGAAAGGCCGTGTCTCCTATCTTCCTACTATTTACATGTACCAGGCGGCGCTTTCTTGTTCGGAAAGTTTATTGGATTTCCACTACGATGCCAATGGTGCTTGTCTCCGGACGCTCTGGTACGATCAACCGTCCTGCTTCAATTGCATCATTAACTGCCATCATCCGCGTATTCAGCGACAGAATCGACGTGCAGTAGGTCAGCTGCTCCTGCAAAACGGAATTATGTATTCCCCGTAGGATATTCATTACGTCATCGAATGCCTGCTGATAAGACGCCAGCAGCACGTCGTACTGCGGATGCGCACGCAGAATCGCGTACAGTTTCTCCCGTGCCCCGTTTTCAAATACCGCAATATCACAGATGACTGTCCCGTCCGCAAGCGCGTGGGCAAAACGGCCCTCAATCCCCCGCCACGTTTCTCGTTCTGCTGCGGTCAGGGAATCGATTTTGCGATCCCGGCTGACAATGTCGGCGAGCAGGATCGCTTGGTTGCAGTTCATTTCCCCCACCCGATCCCACAGTCCATAGCAGCCGATTTTGAAATGCTGCGCCTCTACAGAGCCATTTCCAGACCAGTTGTCACCCATATCCAGAGCTTCTCCTCCATATCCGTTTGCTCAAAGCCCATAAAGCCCCAGTCGCCGCCATCGTTGCGCTGAACAGTACATCTTATGTCATAGCCGCGCACCTGCCGGGACAGGTAATCCGCTGCCAGCAAGAATGGAAGCCACTTGACGCCCTCCCTCGGCATACCGTTGCGATAGATAGAAAGTGCCAGGATGTCATCCAGGCAGTCGGTGACAATTTTGTCCAGCAGCGCGCCGCGCTCCTTTGCGTCACGCCTGCACGCCTGATAGACGTCCATCTGACATTCTCGATCGGCGATGAAGAAATTTGTTTCGTATTTCTTCCCGTTTTGTTTGAGCAGTGTTGCATCCTTAAGAATGCGAATTTCCTCCTCCATGTACGGTAGCGCGATCCCCAACTCGATTGACAGCTCCTCTGCCGTGCTGGGATTGTTGTGCGCCTGCAAAAGGATGTTTTTGGGAATTTGCCTGTCCACCGCACTCCATGGCAGACCCGACGGCTGGTTGCCGCTTGAGGAAAAGGAAACCTCCTCGGGCTTATAGCTTCTTACACCGAATTCTCTCGCCATATTCATACCCTCCTTTAACATGTTTCGACAGCGGAAGAGTTTCGCTTTGACCGTCCCTTCGGCGATATGAAGGCTGTCCGCGATGTCCCCGATTTTCCTGTCCTCAATATAAAAAGCAAGCAGGATCTCGCGGTAATCCTTGGCCATAAACGCCAGTTCGCGACGTAACAGCCCCAGCTCCTCGCTGCGCAGGTAGTCCGCCTCGACGGACGCTTCGCCAGGGGGATCCAGTTTGGCAATGTCGTCGCCGCAAACCTCACAGCTGCGCTTGTGCTTAGTCTTTGCCCAGAGACTGTACCGGTTGCGGGCAATCCGCCACACCCAGGCCGGAAACGCCGCGGGAATCTTCCCCTGCCGCAGTGCGGAAATGACGCTGACAGCAATATCGGACGTCAAATCCTCCGCTTCGCCGACGCTGCCCGTCCGCTTGAGGCAAAAATAGAAAATCTTTTCCATGTACTCTTTACCAAAAGAACTAACCATCGTTTCAGCATGGGTGGCATAGAACATCACACCGTATTCCTCCCTCAGAGCCTGTTCTTTCACTGCGTCTGTCCGGCGATCTTAAAACGGCTCTCACCTATATAGTGTACCCTGCCGTCATAAGGTTGCATATTTTCCCGTTTCAATAAAAAATCCCGGACAACAAACGTGTCCGGGAAATCATCGTTTTCCCCATAATCAGGCTCAGTCCGCTGCCCGGCGATACTTTGCCAAAACAAGCACGTCTCGGCGCGTGCGTGAAACAACCGTTTTCTCCTTTTCACCGTACGCGGACTGCAAGCGGGCTCAGCACGCCGGATTGTAGAGCACCGCGCCGAAATAAGTCACGGTATTTGCGCCATTGATGTACTTCATCCCACAGGCCTCAGCAAGCTTTGAAACGTAGATGCCATACGATTCCACGGACGGGAACGCCTTTTCTGGGAAGCGGCAGGGCTCCTCATCCAACATTGCACACCTTTTGCAGATGGAACAACCTCCTGCCCCAAGCATCAGGCATCCGGGATCTGCCTGCCGCGCCGCCTGGCACATACCCTGGCTCACCTCATCATGCACACGGGCAGCCTCCGTCATCCCCTCGAAATCAAAGGAATCCTCCAGCGGATAAATGGTCTGGTAAACGAAGGCACGATGGTAGCCCTTGGCCTTTTCAATCAGCTCGTTGATTTCCCCGCAGGCCGGCGGGCACATGTAGTTCTTCCCGTAAGCGCCGCAGGTGTTCGCTTCACAGGCTTTGCGCAGCTCGGCGTCAAAGACGATATCCGCCACATCAATTTCCGCATAATGAGCGGTAAAAGCAGCGTCCTGTGTCAGCTTCAGAAATTGGGTTTCCAAGGTATCGAAGTTCATGGTTTTTTCCTTTCTGTTTGTCGCCAAAATTTATCCCGGCGTTCCCGCCCTGTGAACGCTCTCACGCCCATACTTGGCTGACGGCGTTCCTCCGACAGCATTTACCGGGCCCAGGCACCGCGGATAAGGGCAAGGGACGCCGCAATCTCTTCCGACCAATTGTCCGGATTTTTCGCCGACGCTTCCAAGCTCATCCGCGCGTCGTAGCCGGCGCGTTTCAGCGCTTTGAAAAAGGCGTCGTAATCATATGCGTCCTCAGGGGCGGGATAGTACCGCCCGTCCGGATTCGCAATATGCGTATGTACCAACCACGTCCCGGCCTCGGCGATTTCGTCCATACTCTCGCCGCCCAGCGCGACATGGTACAAGTCTGCAAGCACGCGCACATGCGGCAGGGCCGCCGCCTTCGCTACCTTCACGCCCTCACGGACATGGTTAATCAGGTTCGTCTCCGACGTATTCAACGGCTCGATCGCGACAGTCAAGCCGTTTTTGTCCGCTACCGCATTGACCTTTCGCAGACAGTCCAGGAAATCCTCCAGCCCCAACTCGCTGGGATAGTCCTCCGGTATCCGCCGTGCGCCGCCGCTGCCAAAGACCACAACCTGTCCGCCCAGCTTTTTTGCCCGTGCATAACCGGTCTCGATCAGCGCTGTCATCCGGTCCAGATCCCGGTTTGGCCCGACGACCAAGCAATCCCAGGGGATCATACAATTAAACGCCTCCGCCTTCAGCTGACTCTTGGAAAACGCATCCTCGTATGCCGCAAACTCCTCATCGGTCAGTCCTGCCAACTGGGTAAGGTTTAACTCGATATAATCAAACCCCAGCCTCTCCAGTTCTGACAGCTTTTCTACTCCTGCACAGCAACCAATTTTCATCATGATTCCATCCCTTCATCTCTCAGTCGCGCCGCCGGACACCGCTTGGGTAACTTCCGCCTCCTCGGCGCGTCATTTGTATCTGCATCCATTATAACGTATCGTTTCGCTTATGGCAAGGCTTTTTTGTCAAAGATAATTTACATCTAAGCATATTGACACTTTTGCTGTCCCCGTTTATAATTAAAATCATGTATAGTTCATTTGATTAACTATACATATTGGAAATTATTTATCAAATGAACGAATTGTATTTTTCCTTTAGAAAGGATGACCAAACATGCCGTTACCGCAGGATCCTCCGGGCGTTGGAGCGAATCATGAAACCTCTCCGGATGTTCCTTTTGCACTTGTGCAAAACCTAACACATACCATCAGTTTTTTCAGCCACGTCAACCGACCGCGTTCCTACGACGGGGTACTGCGTCCCAGTGAGTTGGGCGCCCTGATGTGCCTGCATCGTCGGGAAGCCGAAGGCAAACCGCCGTTTACACCTTCTGAAATGAGCAGCCGTATGGGGATGACCCGATCGGCCATGTCCCCCGTGCTCGCACGGCTGGAGGAGATGCAGTTCGTTGAACGTATCCTGTCCAAGGACGACAAGCGCCGCTTTCACCTTCGTCTGACGCAGCAGGGAAAAGCTTATATCGAAGCGCAGGCGCACCGCTTTTATGATACCGTCTCCCGCCTCGTCGACTACCTTGGCGAAGAAGACGCCGAGGAGCTGCTGCGGTTGCTCGGCCGTGCCGGGGACTTTTTCAGACAGCATAATGGGCGCGACGCCCACCACTGCGGCGACTGTCCAGGGCATAGTAGTAAGGACGCGTAATGCGGATCATCCGTTTGCGCGTCCCGACATAACAAATCAGAATTGAAAGGATGGAAGACATGGGGAAACTTGCACGTTACCTCAAGCCGTACTGGTGGCAGATCATTATCGTCTTCGTAGGGGTCTTTACCCAGACGATGGCAGACTTGACCTTGCCCGACTATATGGCGAATATCATTGACAACGGCGTTATCAAAGGGGATACCGGCTACATCTGGATCACCGGCCTGCAAATGCTTGGGCTTTCGCTGATCTCCGGCCTAGCAATTGTCGTGGTCTCCTTTTTTGCGTCCCGTATCGGCGCCGGCGCGGCACGGGCGCTTCGTAACGACGTCTTTACCAGAGTGGAAAGTTTCTCTCTCAACGAGTTTGACAAATTTTCCACCGCATCGCTGATCACCCGTACAACCAACGACGTCCAGCAAATGCAGATGGTACTGATCATGCTGCTGCGTATGGTTTTGTCCGCGCCGATTATGGGGATTGGCGGTATCCTGAAAGCGCTGGATACCAACTTGAAAATGTCGGTTATTATCGCTATCGCGGTACCAATTACCATTGCCTTCGTATTGCTGCTGATCATGGTGGTGGTCCCCAACTTTGACCGTATCCAAAAATACGTTGATAAGCTCAACATGGTTGCACGGGAAAACCTGACCGGTATCCGTGTCATCCGCGCCTTTATTACCCAGAAGGTGGAAGAGAAAAAATTCGACGATGTCAACCGGAACCTGACCGGCCTCAACCTGAAGGTAAACCGGATTATGGCGCTTCAGATGCCTGTCGTCCTCCTGATTATGAACGTCACCGGTGTGGCGATTGTTTGGTTTGGTGCGCAGCTTGTTGACCTTAGCCAGCTGCAAATTGGTGATATTATGGCGTTTATCCAGTACGCCATGCAGGTCATGATGGCTTTCCTGATGCTGTCCATGATGTTCGTCTTCCTTCCCCGTGCACAGGTCTCCGCCCGGCGTATCGCGGCAGTGTTGGAAACCGAGCCGTCGGTACACGACCCAGACAAAAACACCCGTGTGCATATTGACGGACTGCCACAGGAGCAGCGCGGGCTTGTCGAGTTTAAAAACGTTTCCTTCTCCTATCCCGGCGCCGAGGAAGAGGTTCTGTCGGATATCACCTTCACGGCAAAGCCCGGCGAGACGACCGCCTTCATCGGCAGTACCGGCAGCGGCAAATCAACGCTGATTAACCTCATCCCCCGTTTCTATGACGTAACAAAAGGCGAAATCCTTGTCGACGGCATGGATGTGCGTCATTATACACAGCACGATTTGCGCGAAAAGATCGGCTATATCCCGCAAAAGGGTGTGTTGTTCAGCGGGACGATCGAAAGCAATATCAAATATGGCAACGAAAACGCTTCCGATGAAGAAATGAGGAAGGCTGCTGAAACCGCACAGGCGATGGAGTTCATCTCTCAAAAGGAAAAAGGCTTCCACGACGAGGTCGCCCAGGGCGGCACCAATGTCTCAGGCGGACAGAAGCAGCGTCTCTCTATCGCCCGCGCCCTAATCAAAAACGCGGAAATCAATATTTTCGACGACAGTTTCTCGGCGCTGGACTTCCGTACAGATGCTGCATTGCGGAAGGCGCTCAAAGAAAACGCCGGGCATACCACAACGCTTATTGTTGCGCAGCGCATCAGCACCATCATGAACGCAGAACAGATTATCGTTCTGGACAATGGGCGGATTGTCGGCAAAGGCACGCATGCCCAGCTGCTCAAGAACTGTGATGTCTATCGCGAAATCGCTTCGTCGCAGCTTTCGGAGGAGGAATTAAACAATGAGCAATAATCGTCCTGCTTCCGCACCCGTCCGTCGGCGAGGACCGGGAGGTCCCCATGGTCCCGGCGGCCCAATGGGAACTGGCGAGAAGGCTAAAAATTTCAAAGGCACCATCATCCGCCTAGGAGGCTATCTGAAGCCCTTTTCCGTCGTTCTTGTTTTTATCTCCATATTTGCAATTTTCTCCACGGTGCTTGATATCCTGGGGCCGCGTGTCCTGGGTAACGCCACCAACACCCTCGTTGACGGCTATATGCTCAAGCTCAACGGACTGGGCGGCATTGACTTTGGAAAAATCGGCATGATCCTGGTCACCCTGATTGGGCTGTATCTTATCAGCAGCCTGTTCAACTACCTGCAAGCTTTCCTAATGTCCGACGTAGCGCAAAAGGTCACCTATCAATTGCGTAAAGAGGTATCAGAAAAAATAAACCGCCTGCCGCTGCGCTATTACGACACCCGTACCTACGGCGAAATTCTCTCCCGTATTACCAACGACATCGATACCGTTAGCATGTCGTTGTCGCAGAGCGTGACGCAGATTATCACTTCGGTCGTAACGATCATCGGCATCCTTATCATGATGCTTTCCATTAATATCTGGATGACGCTCATTGCACTGCTGACGCTGCCGGTTTCCCTGATCCTCATCAGCGTCATCGTGAAGGCGTCGCAGAAGCTCTTTAAGAAGCAACAGGAGTCCCTCGGCTACTTGAACGGACATGTTGAGGAGATGTACGGCGCACACAACGTGATCAAGGTCTTCAATGGCGAGGAACGGTCTATTACGCAGTTTAAGGAAATTAACAACGAGCTTTACCACTCCGCTTGGAAATCGCAGTTCCTTTCCGGCCTAATGATGCCGATCATTTCTCTGATCGGCAATATTGGTTATGTCTGTGTCTGTGTGCTCGGCGGTTGGCTGGCTGTGAACGGTAAGGTCAACATCGGCGACATCCAATCCTTCCTCCAGTACGTCCGCCGTTTCAACCAGCCTATTTCCCAGACGGCTAACATCATGAATATCCTGCAGTCCACCGCTGCTGCCGCCGAGCGTGTCTTCGAATTTCTCAGCGAGGAAGACGAGGTGCCGGATACCGACCATCCGGTTAAGCTGGAGGATATCCGCGGCGAGGTTACCTTCGATCATGTGCGCTTTGGCTATACGCCGGATAAAATTATCGTCAAAGACATGAATGTGCATGTGGAACCGGGACAGAAAATCGCTATCGTCGGTCCCACAGGAGCGGGCAAGACCACTATCATCAACCTGCTGATGCGTTTCTACGACGTCAACGAGGGTAGTATCCGTGTCGACGGTGTGGACATCCGCGACATGCGCCGCGACGACCTGCGTAATATGTTTGGAATGGTGCTTCAGGATACCTGGCTCTTCTCCGGTACGATTAAGGAAAACCTCTCCTATGGACGTCAGGGAGCCACGGATGAAGAGGTATATGAGGCTGCACGGACGGCAAAGGTCCACCATTTCATCCACACGCTGTCCGACGGCTACGACACCGTCATCAACGAAGAGGCCTCCAATATTTCACAGGGGCAGAAACAGTTATTAACTATCGCACGCGCCGTCATTTCGGATCCCAAAATTCTAATTCTGGATGAAGCGACCAGCTCGGTCGACACCCGTACCGAAATCCTGATCCAGAAGGCGATGAACAATCTCATGCAGGGACGTACCAGCTTCATTATCGCACATCGGCTGTCCACCATCCGCGACGCCGACCTCATCCTTGTTATGAAGGACGGCGATATTATTGAGCAGGGTACCCATGCGCAACTGATGGAGATGAACGGTTTCTACACCACCCTCTACAACAGCCAGTTCGCCCATTAATCTAAGATCCATTTCCAGCAGGCTTGTCCGGGGATAGGCCCGGCATGCCCGCAGGGATGCCGCTCATAAGAAGATGCGCATAGACCGTATGGAGGGACGCTTGGCGTTTTTCTTCCAGTCACACTCGACCGCAGAGCCTCTCCCCCCTGTCACGTGCACAAGGACGCTCTCTTTCATCCGCTTGTATGGCCGGAATTCGTAAATCAGCAAAAAGATCCTCTGTGGGCGACGTTTCGTAAAGAAGCGATCGCCCACCTTTTTTGCTTGTTTTCTGATTTTGCGTCCCATCCTGTTACACGTAAAACGGATACGCGAAAATGAGATTGCCGATGATGCTGTTCCGTAACGAAGATGGAATACAATTCATCCATGAAAGAATTGTATAAAAATAGGACGATGTTCCGTTCAAACAACGTCCTATTCTGCTGATTGATTTTCCGGAAGATTGTAGCCCCTTGTAACTCATTCGGACAGTATCCGCAAAGATGTCATATGGGGAGTTATGCTCATTTTGTCCGTTAAATGGAAATCCACCAACACACACCATATTTATCAATCACTGTTGCAACGAAAAATTCGCCAACATGAAATTGCACAATGCGTAGGCGTGATCAAAGAAAGCTTTTTGACAGTTGCAGATGAATTTCATTTTACAGCCCAAAATGCACCAAGAGCATCAGAGCTACTCATTCTTTACAATGCATATCCACCTTGTGTTATCGGGATTGGCATTCCGTTCCGAAGCCGGCTCAAATTGCTCCCTCTTTTATGAGGAAGAGGGATACGGGGCAACAGGGATAGAGGCGCTTTCTTAGATAGGCAATCTGTCTCACATATGCAGGTAAAAGATAATATCGCTCTTACCTTCCTGTTTCGTTCCTTGATACAACATCGTATCGAGTCCGCCAATTTGAAATCCGGTATTCACATAAAACAGACAAGCGCCGAGATTGTTATCCTGCGCTTGCGTATAAATGCCGTGATATCCGTTTTCTGCCGCGATCTTTTTCCCTTCCTCGATCAGCGCCCTTCCAATCCCTTTTCCACGATAAGACGCATTGACTTTCAAATCATAAAGATACAGGTATTTGTTCCAGGAATACTGATAAATCGCAAGCCCCACACAGGCTCCTGCCTCATCATACGCGCCAACCATAACGCCCTTTTCTGAAAGCTTCTCATAATGGTAGTGTTCATCTGGAAACACCATTTTCTGGACATTCGACTGCTCCAAAAGCTGTGTCGTAAAACTCCATTCCCCGTTGGAATAGGCAGGAAGCATCCTGCCAAACAAGAGAAACGGCTCGTTTGGTAAATGAATATCTTGGCTATTTTCCTTCCCAATCCGTTTGATCCGGCATACCACGATAGCTCCTCCTTCTCTAGGGAACTGTTTCAGCGAAGATCAAACGTCCCGCATATAACAAATAGTATATTTTATCTTATATTCTCAAAATGTATAGTCCCTTTGCCGGCTCCCATTACAAAAACATCGCCAATAGGACTACCACGCCTAGAATGATACGATAGTAGCCGAAGATCTGGAAATCGTGCTTACGGATATACCCCAGCAGGAAACGAATGGCAACAATCGAGACCAGGAAGGCCATTATACAGCCGACCAACAGCACCGTCCATTCGGAAGCGGAATAGGACAATCCTCCTTTGATTAGCTTCAGCCCGCTCGCCCCAAGCATCACCGGGATGGCGAGGAAGAAGGAAAACTCCGATGCAACGGTACGGGACGCTCCCAACAGCACCGCACCTAGGATGGTCGCGCCTGACCGCGACGTACCGGGAATGAGTGCGAGCATCTGAAACACGCCGATCAACAAGGCCGTCTTCCAGGTCAGTGCCGTAAAGCTCTCAATGGTCGGCGTTCTCTTGCGGCGCTCCATGACAATGAAGAGCACGCCGTACACAATCAGCGTAATCGCGATGGTAGGCGGGTTATAGAATAACCGGTCAATCTGCTCCTCGAACAGCAGACCGATCACGCCCGCCGGAATGACCGCAATCAGCACCTTGATCCATAAAGATACCGTATCGCTTTTCTGCTCTGGTGTTTTTTTCGTAGAAAAGGGGTTTAGCTTGTTAAAATAAAGCACGACAACCGCCAAAATCGACCCAAACTGGATAACGACCATGAACATGGACATAAAATCCTGTGAAAAATCCATTTTGACAAGCTGATCCAGCAGAATCATATGCCCTGTGCTGCTGATAGGGAGCCACTCGGTGATTCCCTGTACAATTCCAAAAAGAATAGCCTTACATATTTCCAAAAAATCCATGTAGCTGCTCCCTATGTATCATTTTAGTTAGGAAAATCTCTAAAGGGGACACTGACTGTCCACACGACTGCATCAGATGCCGGCCCGTGCAGACGACCCTTCGGCACTGCTTCCAATTAAGCCAGCCCGCTGGCCTCCACGGCATCCATCACCGACGCGCTTGCCGGATTCAGAATGATCGCGTCCGCCCCCGCATGGACGCAAAGATTCGCATACATTGCCTCCAGCGGCGCACGGTCACGCTGACCATAAGAGACATTCCCAATCCCGAGGATCGTGTACACGCCCTGCGCGTGTAGCGCCTGCACCGCCTGCAACGTCTGCCAGGCGCTATCCGGGTCCATACTGTGGGCCTGTGTCACGCAGTCAATCAGGATATCCCGCCGGGGAATTCCGTACGAAAGCGCGGTGTCAATAAAGCGCTGTGCAAGCGCAAGACGTTCCTGCGCTGTACGGGGGATCCCCGCCTCGGACAGCGTCATGCCGACAACGGCGGCGCCATATCGCTTTGCAAGCGGCAAAAGCGTTTCCATCGCCTTCTGTGTCACCGGCACGGAGTTCAGCACCGGCTTACCGCTGTAGACGCGTAATCCGGCTTCCAGCGCCGCAGGATCCATCGAATCGATCAGCAGAGGAGCATGGCAGGCCGCTTGAACCGCCGCCACCGCTTCCCGCATTGCCGCTACTTCGTCAACACCGTCGACAAAGACGTTGACATCTAACATATCCGCACCATCCGACAGCTGATCGATGGCAAGCTCAACAATGGTGTCGAAATCCCCTGTGCAGACAGCCTGGGTCATCATTGCATTGCCCGACGGGTTGATGCGCTGCCCCACCAGCTTGACACCGTCGCCAAGGGTAACCGCCTTGGACGCCGTACAAACGGTCAATCCCCGTACCGGCTCCCGTTGAGCAACAGCAAGGCCGCGGACGCTGTCGGCCAAACAGCGAATGTGATCCGGCGACGTGCCGCAGCAGCCGCCGAGTACCACCGCTCCCATGGCACAGTAGGGCGCCATCCACTCTCCAAACTGTTCAGGCGTAACATCAAAAGTTGTCTCTCCGTTCTCCAAAAGGACAGGGAGCCCGGCGTTCGGCTTCACAATCAGCGGCAAGTCGGTATACCTGGCAAGCTCCCTCACCACCGGCACCAGATCCTGCGGCCCCAGCGAACAGTTAACCCCCACCGCAACTACTCCCAATGCCTCCATCGCGGCCGCCATGCATCCGATATGGCAGCCAGTGAAGGTACGCAGGCTTTTATCCACCGTCATGGTGCACATCACCGGCAAAGAAGTGTTTTCCCGTACGGCGAGAACCGCCGCCTTTAGCTCCAGCAAATCGGACATGGTTTCAATATGGGCAAAATCCGCCCCCGCTGCCGCACCGGCGATGGCCTGCTCCCGGTACAGCGCGTAAGCCTCTTCAAAGGAAAGCGTTCCCATTGGGTACAGCATCTGCCCAGTAGGACCCATGTCAAGGCCGATCCATGCATCCTTTCCCGATGCATCCCTCGCCTGCTGGGCTAGTTTCACGGCACGTTCCACAACCTCCTGCACCGACAACCCTAAAGGGGACATCTTACAAGCATTGGCACCGAATGTATTGGTCAGCACCATATCGCTGCCTGCCTTCAAATACGCCTCATGCACCTCTTGCACAGCATCACCGTTATTCAGGTTCATGGTCTCAGGGGCCTGTCCGGCAGCCAGCCCCTTATTTTGCAGCATTGTCCCCATCGCGCCGTCAAGGAGCACTGGCCTGCCGCTGTGCAATAACGTTTGCAAATCCATCCTCACACCACATCCTTTCAAGGAAAGTTACGAAAACGGCAACGGATAGCCCTATGGTTTTCCGCTTTCCTTTGGCATTCCTTTCGCTTTATAGTCAGCGGTACTGACGGGCAGCTGCCGCTTCTCCAGACGTTTTTCAATCCATGCCCGCACCAGCGCATAAATGACGGCAAAGGTGGGCACACCGATAAACATCCCTAAAACGCCCATAAAACCGCCAAAAAGCAGGATCGACGTAATGACCCAGAACGCCGACAGCCCCGTCGAATCACCAAGTATCTTCGGCCCCAGAATGTTGCCGTCAAACTGCTGAAGCACAATCACGAAAAGGATAAACCAGAGCATTTGGATCGGGTCGACCAGCATAATAATGAGCGCCGAAGGGATCGCACCGATGATCGGACCGAAAAAGGGGATGACGTTGAATACCCCGATTATCACGCTAATCAATACCGCGTATGGCATCCGGAAGATCACCATTCCGATATAGCACAGAACGCCAATGATGAAGGAATCCAACAGCTTGCCGCTGACAAAGCCGCCGAAAACCTTGTTTGCATCATGCCCCACGGCGACAGCGCGCCGGGTAAAATTCTCTCCAAACAAGGCGCATAATACCTTTTTCCCCTGTCCAAAAAAGGTTTCCTTGCTGAATAAAAGATAAATGGAAATAACCAAACCGATTAAAAAATCCTTCACACCCATGACGAGGCCGATAACGCCGCTTGTGACACCCCCAAGCACCTGGTTGAGGAAAGGCATCAGCTGCTCGGATATTTTCTGTGCTGACGTTTCAAAATTAGCCAGTACCTTGTCCACCAGCAGCTTAAGCTGTTCATTGTTGGCTACCAGATCATCGGACCACTGCTTGACGTTATTGATATACGTGTCCATATTATCAAAAATGATCCGAATGGAGTCGATGATCTGGGGGAGGATAACGGCAATCAGCGCAGCTAGAAGCGCTACTAGGAAAAGCATCGTCATCGACACGCTCAGCGCCCGCACCAGCTTGGGGCGGGGCTTTTTCTTTGACAGCCCGTGAAAAACGCGTCTTTCAAAAAAACGAAGCACCGGCGTCAGGAGATACGCGATGGCGATCCCCCACAGCACGGGGGACAAAATACCAATCAGCTTGGAGAGAAAGCGGCCTATCGCAGGCAGGTTTAGCAACAGCATCAGGAAAACCATTCCCGCTGCAATAACGCCAAAGCTATATAAAGCAATGGTAAAATATTTGGGGTTCTTTTCAAACTTCAATGCGCTCCTCCTTTCCTCCCTGCTCCTACCCAGCAGAGCAACGACAGTTATCACTTATCCCTATTATAGCTGGTTTCGCTGTGAAAATCTACCGTTATTTTAGAATATTCCTTCCAATGCAACGCAAAAGGCCGGTATTTGCGACACTGTCTGGCAAATACCGGCCTTCCGCTTCCAGCTTCGTAAACGGCGTTTTCGCCCTTATTCCTGCGACGACTCCTCAGAAGCTTCCTCCGTCTGGTCTTGCGGCTGATCCTGGACAGCTTTTGCTGTATCCACAACCTCGACAGCTTTTTTCAGCTGCGTGTCCTCTTCGTCCGTCAAGCTGTCCAGACGCTGTTCCAGCTCTGCCGGCAAGGCTTGCTCAAAGTCCGGCTTCAGCCCAACACCGTTGAAATTCGCCGTCTTGGGCGGAGCAAAACTAGCAACCGTCACCTGAACCGCACTGCCGTCGCGCAGCTTAAAGGTATCCTGCATCACGCCCTTGCCGTAAGTGGTGGTCCCGACCAGTTTGGCCTTGCCGTAATCACGCAAAACAGCGGAAAAAAGCTCGGCCGCACTAGCAGTATCCCCGTTTGTTAAAACCACCATCGGCAGATCAATCTCGTCCGCATCACTGGTGCGGAAGGTTTCGGTGGATCCGTCGTGATAGGTCACGGTCATGATATCACATTCCGGCAACAGGACATCCAGCACGTCCAGCACCGACTCCAGCAGTCCCCCGGGATTTCCTCGCACGTCAAAAATAATTCCTGTCGCACCCTGCTCCTGCGCAGAAGCGATCGCCGACTGGAACTGTTCGACGGTTGCACGGTTAAAATCGGTTATCCGGATCACAGCGTTGCTGCCGATCATCCGCATTTCCACGCTAAGCACTTCCATTTTGCGACGTGTAAGCGTCTGCGACGTATCCACGCCGTCGCGGCGTACCGTTAAAGAAACCGTGGTACCTTCCTCACCCGAAATCATATCTACGGCTGTGTCATAGCCAATTTCCAGTACATCGTTGCCGTCCACGGCAACGATAATATCGCCTTCTTGCAGGCCCGCCTGCTGAGCTGGCGAGTTTTCATATACCGTAACAATCTGGATGTAGCCACTTGCATCCTTTTTCGCTGTCATGCCTACGCCAACCAGCTCACCGTCATTGGATGAAATCTTCTTTGCATATTCGTCCTTGCTTAGATAGAAACTGTATGGATCGCCCAGTCCGCTCATGTAACCACGTGCCAGCCAGTCGTTAAGCGTTTCCTCGTCTATGTCGCCATAATACTTCTGACGAACCAGGGTATCTATTTCAGACAGCTTCTTGTATTGCTCCTCACGGTCCATCACATTAGAGACCTTCTGGTTGAAAATGCTCAGGGAAAACGACATCGTGATGACCACTGTAACCGCCGCGACTATCGCCATAAAGCTAATGGCCGCCCCCAGTGATATCTTTTTATTCATGTACAGGTTCCTCCTATTGACAAGCGCCGCAGCCGCCCTGCGCCGCCCTTCCCGATCGTCCCGCCTTTTCCACCGCGGGCCATCCCGTACCGGCAGAAAAAGCAAAAGAAAGCGAGCAGCGCGCCGACTCTTTTCAGAAGTATAGCCCGCCGCCCGCCGGTTTATTCTATTGTTCGTTCGCGCCTCCTTAGACGCTAGCTCTGCATCTGATAGTAACTCATGGGGTTGACAGCCGTACCGTTGATACGGATTTCAAAATGCAGATGCGGCCCGAAAGAATAGCCGGTATTGCCGACCTCGCCGATCTTCTGTCCCTTGCTCACGGTTTGCCCAACCTGTACCGACCGCTGGCTCAAATGCGCGTACAACGTCGCCTTTCCACCACCATGGTCGATCAACACATAATTGCCATAACCATAAGGGTTGGTAGACAGCAGCGAGGCAACCACCTTGCCCGAGTTAGCCGCTACCACCGTCGCACCATAAATCGATGGCTTGTTTCCACGGCCGATGTCCACGCCACGATGGAAGTCCGTATGGTTAAACCGCCAGCCAAAGGGAGATGTAATGGTAGTATACCCTGGAACCGGCCAGCCGAACTCTCCGCCGACATACTCATCCATTTCACTTTGCGCCAGCAACTCCTGGATCTTCTTGTCTATGGCGTTGAATTCTTGGTCTACCTTCTGTTTATCCTGCTTATAGCTGTTCTCCAAAGCCTGCAGCTCGCTGAGCTTGTCATTGCTCTCTGAGACAGCGTTTTCCAATTCCGCCTTAGCACGCTCGCTTTGCTGTTTGGCCGTCTCAAGATCTGCCTTGTCCGTCTCAATCTTGGCGATCATCTCATCCAGCTCCGTCTTCTGCGCGACAAGCTCGTCAATCAGCTCACGATCATGCTCCGCTACCGACTTGACCATCTGCGCCTTAACTAGGAAATCATAAAAGTCCTGCGAAGTCAACAGCAGCTCGAGCTGGCTGGTGTTCCCCTGCACATACATGGCGCGGATCCGCTGTTTAAACAGATCAAAATTTTCCTCAATCTCCGCTTCCTTCTGCGCCTTCTGATCCTGTGTCTTGGCAAGCTCAGCGTTGATTGCCTCGACCTTCTGGTTCAGGAGATCGACCTCGCGCTGCGCAACCTGCACCTTTTGTTTCAGCATGTCATGATATTCCTGCTGTTTGCTGATATCGTTTTGAACATCTTTGATATCCGCGTTGAGCTGATCGCGTTCCTTTTCCAGATCCTCAAGCTGATCCTGCAAGTCACTGACACTAGCTGCCCGAACCTGAACGCCGGCAAACGTCATCGCTGAGACGAATAAAACCGTCACAGCCAGCGCCAGCGAAAAAGGCTTCGCAAGCAGCCGAAGCCGCAGTCCGTTCTTGTGCATTTCCTTTTCACTCTCCCTGCATTGACGTCCGGGGAAACGGGCCGTATTCTACCCGTCCCCATGCGTTATTTATACCTTCAGATGCGAGCCGATGCTCGTAACGGTTCCGATTGCGCCGACTGCCACACCGCCGGCAGCATAAATCAGCGCTATCTGCTGCCAAACATTCTCAAACGGGATAAGGCTTGCGAATGTATTGACAAACCAGCTGTAGCTGTCGCCACCCTGCACGTAATGCAACAGCAGCGTGTACCCACCCCAGGTCAGACCAAACGCGACCAACGCCGCGATAAGGCCGATAAGGATTCCTTCTATAAAGAAGGGGAAACGGATAAACGTGTTCGTCGCTCCAACAAACTTCATGATATTGACTTCCTTGCGGCGGGCAAAAATACTCGCACGGATGACATTCGAAATAATCACCAGCGACACAATGCTCAGCACCGCGACAATGACCGTACAGCAAGCCGTGACAATATTTTTAATATTGACCAGCGCCCTAGACAGCTCACTGGTGGACTGAACCGAAGCTACCCCTTCCAACGAGGTTACGTAAGCCACCGTTTCGGGCATCCTCTCCAAATGCTTGACCTGAAAACGGATCATGTCCGGAAGCGGGTTATCATCCTCCAACGCATCGAGCAAGCCAGCGTTGTCGGAAAGGGACTCCTTAAACTGTTCCAATCCCTCGGCCTTTGGGATGTACTCGACATCCTCGGTATTATCATTCGTTTCAATCAACGTCAGTAATGCCGACTTGGTTTCCTCTGTCGCCTCGTCGCTGACTTCTACCGCGACTAAGCTGTTGTCAGTCAGGCCGCCGATCGCGACGCTTACGTTTTCCGAAAAGAGTACGGACAGCCCCACCAGGAGCAGGCAAACCGTCAAAATACTGACCGACGCAAGCGACAGCACACGGTTGAGCCTAATATTTTTAAAGCCCTGCTTGCACAGGTACCCGAAATTACTCCCCTTCATGGCTGCCTCCTATTACGTCGTCGAACACGATCTTTCCGCTTTGGATGGTGACCACCCGGCCGCCAAACTGCCGCACAAGATCATGCTCATGCGTAACGACTACCACAGTCGTCCCCAGTTTATTGACCGCCTGCAAAAGCTCCATCATTTCAATGGACAGCTCAGGGTCAATATTCCCAGTGGGCTCGTCTGCAATCAGGATGGAAGGGTTGTTAACCAGTGCCCGCGCCAACGCAACACGCTGCTGCTCTCCGCCCGATATCTGGGAGGGATAGCTTTTTGCTTTCTGCGTCAGGTTGACCAGTCCCAGTATGTACGGAACACGGGCCCGTATCTTCTTAGCACTGGCGTCAATGACGCGCAGCGCGAACGCAACGTTGTCATATACCGTCATAGACGGGATCAGCCGGAAATCCTGAAAAACCACGCCGATACTGCGACGGTACTTCGCCACATGCCGACGGCTCAGACGGCCAAGGCTAAAGCCGTTGACGTTGACCTCTCCGTCATCGGGTTTGATTTCGCGCAGCAAAAGCTTAATCAGCGTACTCTTACCCGCGCCAGACGGTCCGACCACAAAGACGAATTCGCCCTTGTCTATCTGCAGATTGACATGCTTCAGGGCGTCAACGCCGTTGTCCTTGTATTTGACAGATACATCGGTCAGCTTTATCATGCGATCACTCCTCATCCTGTGAACAACCCAGCGCATAACAAGCAAGAACCGGACGGACAGCCTCCAGCAGAAAGCCCCGCCACGCCCGGCCGTACCGGTGTGCAGGGGCGTCCCCAATTGCCAACAGACAGATTTTGAAACGTGTCCGGCGGCAGAAAGGCGGCTACACGGAAAAGAAGGCGCGCTTTCGCGCAGCCTTAGAACTTGACAGGATTTGCGCTGAGGTACTTCTTAACCATTAGAGCGATTTTGAAAACAATTGCGTGATCGAACTCACGGAGATCCAGCCCTGTCAGCTTCTTGATCTTCTCCAACCGGTACACCAGGGTATTGCGGTGGACAAACAGTCTGCGGGAGGTCTCGGATACATTCAAGTTGTTTTCAAAAAACTTCTGTATGGTAAACAGCGTTTCATTGTCCAGCGACTCAATCGAGCCACGCTTGAACACTTCACGCAAAAACGTATCGCACAGCGTTGTCGGTAACTGGTAAATCAGTCGAGCGATACCGAGATTTTCATAGGTAATGATGGTCTTGTCCGTGTCGAACACCTTGCCAACCTCCAGCGCGATCTGCGCTTCTTTAAAAGAACGCGCCAAATCTTTTATGCCGGTGACGCAGGTGCCGATACCGACGTTGATCCGGGTGTAGAACTCGGAGCTTAGCGTATCGGAAATGGAGTTCGCCAGCTTTTCGAGATCCTTCATATTGATATTGGGCTTTATCTCCTTAACCAGGACGATATCAGCCTCGGAAATATTAAAAACAAAATCCTTGCTCTTATCCGGAAACAGATTCTGGATAATGTCATACGCCGATACCTCATTGGGGGAAACAATGCGCATCAACAGCACAACGCGGGTTACATCCGCATTGAAATGCAGTTCCCTCGCCTTGACGTATACATCACCGCGGAGAATGTTATCCAGGACAACATTCTTGATAAAATTGGCCCGGTCATATTTTTCATCGTAATACTGCTTGATATTGGAGAGAGAAATCCCCATAATCGACGCATAACGAATCGCAATCTCGTCAGTGCCCTGAACAAATACCGCATAATCCGGCTTGATATTCGCGCCGAACGGCTTATAGGTGTATCCGTCCCGAATAAAAATTTCCTGCGCTTCGGTAAAATCAAAGCTGGTGCAGTCGGAAACCGTGCCGATTTTGGACAGATCACTTGACGCAATAACGGTGCCCGTATCGTCGACAATGCCGATAACGCGGTCAACCGCATCCTTCATTTGATGAATCACGCCCTGAAATAGCCTGTTAGACATGTATTTTCCCCTCTTGCAACAAATTTTAAAACGTTTACTCAGACATAGCAGCATCCGCAAACATTCAGCTAATTTTTATTTTACCTAAATTCCGCTGAACTTGCAACAGTTTTTCCGTTAAATTTTACAAAGCCATATGTCACTTGCCATGTGAGGAGACGCCTGCCCGGCGGGTCATAGCTGCTCACCATGAAGATATTACAAATTGTAACACATTTCCCGACAGGATGTGTTAATATTCCGTTAAACTGACCAAAATAAACACTTCCAGATTATGCAAGCCTACAAATGCGGGCGTGTTTTGTAACCAATTTGTAATTTTAATGCTTTTGACTGTACAAAGGTGCCAACTCTGCCGGACTGCTTTTCCGGCGCAGACGGCGCCCCACAAAAAATGAACAAATTGTCAATAGAAGCCCTAAAACAGGGGATGTGTTGGACGCAAAAAACGAAAAATTCTTCCGGGCGTCTGACATATTTCCGGTACTGTCTACACAGTCCATGCAAAAAGGGACGCTTACGGGCGTCCCTTTGTTTCTATGCTTTCACTCTTTACAAGCTTATATTTTGGTGATGTCCACCAGAGGAACATCAGCAATGGTCTCCTTCATCGCCAGACAGTCCGCCAGGGCGTTGGCCGTATCTAGGGACGTGAGACATGCAATCGACCGCTCGACTGCCTTCCGGCGAATCTTGACGCTGTCCCGTGCCGGCATCCGCCCTTTGGCCGAGGTGGAAATCACGTAATCGATCTTTCCGCTTTCCAGCAGCGTCAGCACATTGCTGTCCGGATCTTCGCTGATTTTCCGCACCGTACTGGTCGCAATCATATTGCGGTTAAGCAAGCTCGCGGTCCCGCTTGTGGCGTAGATATCGAACCCAAGGTCGGAGAACTTCTGCGCTACGCTGACAATCTCCTTCTTATCGGTGTCACGCACCGAGATGAACACACCGCCCTGCTTTTTCAAACGGTACCCTGCGGCGGTCAGCCCCTTAAGCAGCGCCTCCTTGAAGGTTTTCGCGATGCCAAGCACCTCACCGGTGGACTTCATCTCCGGCCCCAGATGGGTGTCGACGTCGTGCAGTTTCTCAAAGCTGAACACCGGGACCTTGACGGCGATATAACCGGCCTCCGGGTAAAGGCCGCCGCGGTACCCTAGGCTCTCCAGCGTTTCACCCAGCATAATCTTGGTAGCAACGTCCACCATTTCCACACCGGTCACCTTGCTAATGTAGGGAACCGTACGAGAGGAGCGCGGGTTGACCTCGATGACGTACACCTCGCCGCGGTAGACCACGTACTGGATATTCACCAGGCCGACGACTTTCAGCTCTCTGGCCAGCCGCCCCGTATAGTCAATAATGGTTTGCTTGACCTTATCCGACAACGTCTGCGCCGGATAAACCGAAATGGAGTCTCCGGAATGGACGCCGGCACGTTCGATATGCTCCATAATGCCGGGAATCAGGAAGTCCTTTCCATCGCAAATGGCGTCGACCTCAACCTCGGTCCCCATCATATACTTATCGATCAGCACCGGGTTCTCCAACTCATGGGCGGTGATAATCTTCATGTATTCTATAATATCGGCGTCGGAATGGGCGATAATCATATTCTGACCGCCCAGCACGTAGGAGGGCCGCATCAGCACCGGATATCCAAGCTTCTCCGCCGCTTCCAGGGCCTCAGCCTCCGTGAATACGGTACAGCCCTGAGGACGAGGGATCCCACATCTCTCGAGGAGCTCGTCGAAGCGCTCGCGGTCCTCCGCCATGTCGATGCTGTCCGGGGAGGTACCGAGAATATTGACACCCATGTCCTTGAGGTATTTGGTAAGCTTAATTGCTGTCTGGCCGCCGAACTGGACGACCACACCGTCCGGCTTTTCCGTCTCGATGATAGAGGCAACGTCCTCACGGGTGAGCGGATCGAAATAGAGGCGGTCGCCGGTGTCAAAGTCGGTGGAAACAGTTTCAGGGTTATTGTTGACCAGCACCGTCTCACACCCCGCCGCTTTCAGCGCCCAGACGCAGTGGACACAGCAATAGTCGAACTCGATCCCCTGTCCAATCCGGATCGGCCCGGAGCCGAACACCATGATTTTCTTCTTTCCCGTCGGATGCTGCTCGATGAATTCCGCCGCTTCATTTTCGTCGTCAAAGGTGGAATAGAAGTAGGGGGTGTCAGCTGAAAACTCCGCCGCGCAGGTATCCACCATCTTGAAGACGCTATGGCGGGGATGGGCGATCTTCTCTCCCGTCAGGCGTTCGATGGTGCTGTCGGGATAACCTAGCTTCTTCGCCGTCAGGTATTCCTCATCGGTCAGTCCGCCCCGTGCCATGCGTTTTTCCATCTCGACGAGATTACAAAGCTTCGAAAGGAACCACTCGTCGATCATGGTCAAAGCATGAATTTTGTCCACGCTCACACCGCGTTTGAGCGCCTCATAGACGACAAAAATCCGTTCATCGTCCGCCTCGTGGAGCTTTTCAATAATTTCCGCATCACTCAGCGCAGCCAGCTTAGGGAGATTAAAAGTGTCCAGCGACAGCTCAATCGAACGCACAGCCTTCATCATGGCCTGTTCAAAGGAGGTACCGATGCTCATTACTTCGCCGGTAGCTTTCATCTGGGTGCCAAGGGTACGTTTGGCGTAAACAAACTTGTCAAACGGCCATTTAGGGAACTTGACAACCATGTAGTCGATCGACGGTTCGAAACAGGCGAAGGTGTTGCCCGTCACAGCGTTGACAATCTCGTCCAGGCTGTAACCGATGGCGATCCGCGTCGCTACCTTGGCGATGGGATATCCTGTCGCCTTGGATGCCAGCGCCGACGAGCGCGACACACGAGGATTGACTTCAATGACCGCATACTCCATCCGTTCGGGATGCATCGCGAACTGGCAGTTGCAGCCGCCCTCAACCCCAAGCTCCGATACGATGTTCAGCGCGGCGGTACGCAGCATCGCGTACTCCGGCGGAGTCAGCGTCACTGCGGGTGCGACAACAATCGAATCACCGGTGTGCACACCGACCGGGTCAACATTCTCCATCGAGCAGACAGTGATAACGTTGCCCTTCGAGTCACGAATGACCTCAAACTCGATCTCCTTCCAGCCGGAGATGTTCTTTTCCACAAGGATTTGGGTAATGGGGGAAAGCCTAAGGCCGTTGGTAGCAATTTCATGCAACTCTTCCGGCGTATGGGCAATGCCTCCGCCGGTACCGCCCATCGTAAACGCCGGACGGATAATGACCGGGTATTCGATAACCTTGGCAAATTCCATCGCATCCTCGACGGTCTCCACCACTTTCGAAGGGATACAGGGCTCCCCAATCTTCTCCATCGTATCCTTAAACGCCTGACGATCCTCCGCCTTGTGGATGGTGTCGGGGCGTGCGCCCAACAGCTTGACGCCGTGGGCGTCGAGGAACCCCTCTTCCGCAAGCTGCATCGAAAGCGTCAGACCCGTTTGCCCTCCGAGTGTGGAGAGGATGCTGTCCGGCTTTTCCATTTCTATGACGCGCTTGACCACGTCCAAAGTCAGCGGCTCGATATAGATGGTGTCCGCCATCGCCTTGTCGGTCATGATGGTTGCAGGGTTCGAGTTGATGAGAACCACCTGCAGCCCCTCCTGTTTCAGGGCACGGCAAGCCTGTGTTCCAGCATAATCGAATTCAGCCGCCTGTCCGATGATAATCGGCCCGGATCCGATGACCAGTACCTTTTTGATATCCTGTCTCAGTGGCATATGTTCCTTCCTTTCCGCTCACGTGTCAAAATTCGATACTTACAGCCCGCGGACAAAGTCCTCCAGCAGCGTCTCTCCGTAGGCGCCGGGCGTGAACTCCACCGTCAGTGAAGAGACATTTTTGTACAAAAGTCCCTCACAGGTGCCGTCGTTGGCATTTTTGAAGCAAACCTCCGCAACATCCGGACTGATACCGGTTACCGTGTAACTATGGTTCTGCGTCGTAACATAGGTGCGGTTGGTGCGTAAATCCAGCACCGGCTGACTGCCGCCATGATGGCCGTATTTCAGCTTCTCACAATGAGCGCCGTGCGCCAACGCGTACAACTGATGCCCAAGACCATACCCAAAAACGGGCACCCCCACAGCGTCCAGTCCCTTGAGGATCTTCACCGCCTCGCCATAGCTTTCCGGATCCCCTGCGCCATGTGGCAGTATAACTCCCTTGACCGACAGCGCCGCCAAGTCAGCTGCTTTCGTGTCCCAGGGGAGCAGCACAACGTCGCAGTCCAAGGCATGCAGTCGATTGATAAGGCTATTGGTACAGCCGTAGTCATATACCGCGACAACTTTCTTAGCGTCGGACGCAGGCATACACTTCATTTCCCGGCAGGACACCGCTCGCAGCGCGTCACCGACTTTCCAGGCGGCAAGCTGCTGAAGCAGCGTATCCTTTGTTGCAAAGACGTCCTGTGTGGTGACCATGGCGGGCATTGATCCGTGATCGCGCAGATGGCGCGTCAGATGGCGGGTATCGATGTCGTACAAGCCTACAACATTCTGTTCCTTCAAAAAGGTATCCAGATCTCCCTCGCAGCGAAAGCTGGACGGCGCGTCACACCACTCACGAACCACAAACGCCCCCGCCCAGGCCCGGGATGATTCCATCTGCGCCGCATTTACCCCGTAATTTCCCGCCAGCGGAAAGGTTTGCACAATTACGCTGCCATAGTTCGATGGATCGGTCAGCGCTTCCTGGTAACCCACCATCGCCGTCGTAAACATCGCTTCGCCAATGTACGTCCCTTCCGCACCGAAATGCCTGCCGGTGAATAAAGTGCCGTCACTCAGCAATAGATACGCCGCCTTGCTCTCTTCCATCCATATTGACATCTGTCTGCCTCCTATTCCTTGTATGGTAACGGGTAAATCTGCCTTGGGGGTTCCACCCCCAACCCCGCTTAGGGGTCTTTTTGAAAAAAGTTCCTTAAACGGAGTCTGAGGCGGAGCCTCAGGACAAATTCACCGTTTAACGTCCGATTTTTCCGATAAAGCCGAGGATTTCGTCACGCATACGGGTAGCTTCCCTGCTCGCTGCTGCGCCGAAGTCTTTTTCATCGCAGCCTTCCTTCTTGTAGGCGGTCATAACGGCACGGGAGGAATTGACAATCGCGCCAAGGCCGTTTTCGTCAAAGCCGCCGGCGACGTCCTTCGCGCCTCCCCCCTGCGCGCCGTAGCCCGGCACGAGGAAGAAGGTATGCGGCAAATCCTTCCGTAGCTGTGCAAGCTGCTCCGGATAGGTTGCACCGACGACCGCACCGACACCGGAGTACCCGAACGCGCCCGGATCCGCTTCTCCCCAGCGTTCGCAAAGCTCCCCCATCAAACGGTAGACAGGCACGCCGTCTATTTCTCGGTCCTGCAGCTCGCCGGAGGAGGGGTTGGAGGTCTTGACTAAGACAAAGATGCCTTTATCGTACTCCAGGCAGGTCTTGAGCAAAGGAGTGATGCCGTCCGAGCCGAGATAGGCGTTGACCGTAAGGGCGTCGCCGCCGAAGGGGGTCAGCGTCTCGCCGTTTACGTCAATCTCACCCAAATGTCCGGCGGTGTAGGCCTCCATCGTGGTTCCGATGTCGTTGCGCTTGCCGTCAACGATGACGAACATCCCCTTCTCCTGTGCGTAGCGGATCGTCTTGGCCAGTGCCTTAACGCCCTGCCAGCCGTACATCTCGTAGTAAGCACACTGCGGTTTGACCGCGGGAACAATATCGCAGAGGTTATCGATGAGTTCCTTGTTAAAGGCATACAGCGCCTTCGACGCGGCTTTCAGAGTATTGCCGTACTTGTCAAACATCTTCTCCTTGATGTAATCCGGTACGTAATCGAGTTTGGGATCGAGCCCTACAACCGTCGGATTCTGCATCCTGATGATCTTCTCAATCAGCCTGTCCATGGACATGCAACCATTCCTCCCTTTCGTTTTTCACACCTATCCTTGATAAATCGTCCTGCCTGCGCTGATAGTTCGGATGACCTTGCCTTTCAGCGTCATTCCCTTGAACACTGTGTTTTTCGAGCGTGAGACCAGTTCATCCGGGTGGACCGTCCATTCCCGCTCCTTATCAAACAGCACGATATCGGCACGCGCACCTTCCCGCAGCGTACCGCCCTCGATGCCAAGCACCCGCGCCGGACGCGTCGACAAAAGCTCAATGACCCGCGTCAGCGAGACGTGACGGTCATGGTACAGCTTGGTCAGCGTAACCGCCAGCGATGTTTCCAATCCCACTACACCGTTAGGAGCAGTCTCAAAAACCGCCTTCTCCTGTGCAGTATGTGGCGCGTGGTCGGTAGCGATACAGTCAATGGTACCGTCAATCACGGCGCGGCGGATAACCCTCCGGTCGTCCTCCTCACGCAGCGGCGGATTCATCCGGTAACAGGCGTCACGGCTAGCCAACAACGCGTGCGTAAGCATAAAATAATGCGGCGCAGTTTCCGCCGTGACACGCACCCCGCGGCGTTTGGCGTCGCGGATAAAGGCGACGGCGCCTTTTGTACTGACGTGCGCGATATGGACGCGGCCGCCGGTCGCAGCTGCCAACGCAATTTCCCTGGCCGTGACGCTGTCTTCAGAGGAACGGTCCATTCCGGGCACTCCCAGTGCCTCGCTAACGCTGCCTTTATGCATGATCCCTTTTCCGATAATGTCGAGGTCCTCACAGTGGGAGATGACCAGCAGGCCGTATTCTTCCGCCCGCTCAATCGCGGCCTGCATCAGCGCTGCATTCCGCACGGGACGGCCGTCGTCCGAAACAGCTACTGCTCCCGCCTCCTTCAGAAGGGCAAAATCCGTCAGCACCTCGCCGCGCATCCCTTGGGAAATCGCCGCAACAGGGAAAACCCTCACCCCTGTAGGGACGGCTTTCTCTATCATGTAACGGATCACCTGAGGCGTATCTGCCACAGGATTCGTATTCGGCATGCAGGCAACGGCCGTAAAGCCGCCAGCAGCAGCCGATGCACAGCCGGACAGGATATCCTCCTTGTGGGTATAGCCGGGGTCCCGGAAGTGCACATGCATATCAATAAGGCCTGGCGCGGCGATCAATCCCTCGGCATTGATCACCTCTCCGTCAAAGTCGCGGTCCGAAATATAGTCGCATACCTTAACCACCAATCCATCCTGGATAAGAATATCCGCATTCTCCTCTATCTGCATCGACGGATCAACGAGATATGCGTTTTTTATCAAAACCTGATTCACTTAGGGAAAACCTTCCTCTCTGGTAAGTTACCGTTCACAGATGAGTACTTTGTCACAGCCATCGGTTTCGCTGACCATGACCTGTACCAGCTCCTCCCGGGAAGTCGGGACGTTCTTTCCCACGAAGTCCGCACGGATGGGCAACTCGCGGTGTCCACGATCAATGAGAACGGCAAGCTGCACCGCACGGGGACGTCCCCGTGCCATCACCGCATCCATGGCGGCACGGGCGCTGCGCCCGGTATAAATGACGTCGTCGACCAAAACCACACGCTTGTTCCCGACCGAAAAAGGGATGCGGGTGCGTCCCTCCTCCTTCCCGCCTGGACGGTCGTCGCGATAGGGCGTAATATCCAGACACCCCACCTCCACGGCGATACCCTCGACTTCCTGTATCTTCCTAGCGATACGGGCAGCAATGTCGGCACCACGCGTCAGCAAACCGATGACGCACAGGTCCTCCACCCCGCGGTTTCGCTCAAGGATTTCATAGGAGATCCGCGCAATAGCGCGCGCCATCGCCTTTTCGTCCAATATGACTGCTTTCTCTTTCAAACGAGTCCCTCCGTCGGGCGGAGCGTCCGCCGCGTTACTTTTCCACAAAAAAACCTATCTGCCGTTGCCTGACAGATAGGTCCTCTTTTCTCCCCGTTTTCCGTACAGGGCAGCCGCAATATAGCACGCCCTCCCACCTGTTCACAACAGGCAGCGGAAATCTTTTGGATGTATCCAACCCTTGTCAGTCTCGCAGTACCAACTTAAAGGCAATCTTCTGATTCCATTATATTATAACCGATTCTGACGCATTTGTCTATATGTAAATTACCATATTTTCATTCGGCTCTTTTTTAATATTTTGGTCATAATGAATATTATTCTTGCCGGCAGCATATTATACAGCTTTATTTGTATATTTTTACGCTAAAATGCATATTTAACAAAATAAAATTTCTTTCCTCTGTCCTTTTTCTTTCCAGTGAAACCATCAGCAAAAACGAACCTAGCGTACAGGGAAAATGACAGAAAGAGTATCCGGCCGCGCATGCTGTACAATTGTAAAAACAAGTTGAAATCCCAAGATTACTATTGTATAATATTTCCATATAAAGGTTATTTTGGAGGTACTATTATGCAAAAGAGACTTCCCGTCAACAAAAACCACAATATGACCGCCACCTTTGAACACGCATTACCTATGAGCGTTATTTTAGCCGAACCGAAATTAAAAAACTGGGTGGATGAAAACTTTATCAATGTCTGTACGGTTCGTTTTGTAGACAACTTCAATTTTGATTACTGCGGCAACGGCGTCAATTATGATTATTACGCGGAATTGTTTGATTTTTATGCGATTGTTTTTCTTGACCATAAATACCTAGCCGGAGACCCAAGCCGTACCGAAGGATTTATCCATAGCCTTGTGATTTATGGATACGATGATGCGCATAAAGAGTTTTATACGCTCAAAATGGTCAATGGCAAATTTGATTCGTATCCCTGCTCCTTTGAGGGAGTCGCGCAAGGGTATCAACATTTCTTTGACTATCCCTACACTGCGTAACATCAGACTCCCCTTTTATTTTTTAAGCTAAAGGATTTTCAAAGTTAATGGAGAAGCCCATTCGATCGTGGCGGTACCCCCTTTGGGCTCCGTGGTCATCGATACGCAAAATACGGTTGTACATGAACTGGAAATCAAAGCCGACGACGACCAACATTACGAAGAGATTCGCTGCTATATAGAGGTTGAGCGCTCCAGCCTTTGCTATCAAAAACCCGTTGTCGCCTCCAGTGTTTGGAGCGACGAAAACGGCGTTCCCTTTGAAAATTGCTTGCCAGACAAGATGGTCGACGATCAGCCGAATACCAACTGGAGCGCGAAAGAGGGAAGTGGAGCAGAGGAATGGTTTGTCATTGATTTGGAGGAAACATTGCCTTTTTCCCAATTCGTGATTAAACAAACCCGACTAACCAATCACATCGCGGGATTTGCGCTTTCCGTTTCGAACGATCAAAAGAATTGGACTCTTGTATATCAATATGACGATGGCCTTTTGGGAATTCAAAAACGATCCTTTACGCTTGAAAGCCCAGCGGAAAGTCGGTATGTCAAGTTTCAAGTAACCAAAACCCAATCGGATAACGGGTATTCCTATCCTTCCATTGATTGTTTTGAGCTACATTAGGTGTGATTCAAAAAATAGGGAGAGATACGACATGGAAGCTTTTGAATATCAATTATCCAATGAACCAATTTTCATTGACACATTAGCCGCTTATCCGGGGACCCTGCAGGAGGAATATTCGTTTCATAATACGACTTTTACCGCAGAATTAACCCCGCGCCCTGACGCTGATATACGACTGATATCGCGTCCTGATACCGACGACCAGATTTACGTATCCGAATGCGATTACCCAAAACAGACGACCTGCTTTCGTTTTCGCGTTCATACAACTCCCGGGACACGTTTTGTCCTCTTCATCGAAAACAATTTTCCAATGAAAATCTGGCTGAATCAAACGATAATTTCAATGAGTGATGACATGTATCTGTCGGTTCCCATTGTCCATACCTTTGAACAAGCTTGTAACGAGTTCGTTTTAGAGGCTCCTATTCTGCCAGAGAACGCATATATGACAATGCGCCTCAGCCGCTATGAAGATGAAATAAAGCCAGGAAAGCTTAGTCTGCTGCACAGCAATCGCTACTTTCGGGATAAAACGCTGTGGATTATTGATAACCAGCGGGATTTCACCCAAGGCGGCATCTATCGTTTCATAACCGTCCTCAATAATACGGTCGATCTCGATCCAGATCAAGATGTCTGGCTGGAAATAGGCCCGTCCTATCCGTTTCAACCAGTCGAAACACGCTTTATCCAGATAGGGGTTATCTATGAAATTGACCCGTCCCTTTATGATTTCGCACCCGCTGCAGGTCTGACGCATCTGGTCTTTCGATTCCATTATCGATATCGGGACGGAAGGCAAGAAGATATGACGACAGACGTTTTCCTGCATGATATTTTTCAGTCCCGGGATCGGCTTCTCAGGCAAGCAAAGGAAATGCTGTCATTGATCCAGCCGGAAGAAATGGACTTGCTCGCATGGGAGCAGCTGCAAAACGATTTTGAAATCTGTCGGGATAACCCGATGGGAACCCTGTATACTTGCGACCGATTAGCAATGCTTATGCTTGCATGGCAGGACAACGGCCATTATTGGGACCTTATTACAAGCGGCAAACAAGAACGCGTCTACTACCGTTCCGCGCTCGATCACCGAGTAAACTACTATGATGTGACGCTACCGAGGGATTACGATGGGCAACAGAGTTATCCTTTGATTATCGCAAATTCAATGGCAAATAGAGGTTTTCATTCGATTTGTTTTCAAAGCTATTCGGGCAGGCAATTTATTTTAGCGGATTTTTACGCAAGAGGGGTAACAATGGGCAGTTATATTGGAGAGGCAGCCATCATGGAACAACTTTCCCATTTGATGAACTTGTTCCCAATTGACCCGCAGCGTATTTATGCATATGGAACTTCGAATGGCGCGTCGGCGACATGGGCAATTGCGCAGCGCTACCCGGATCTTTTCGCCGGTATCTATGTTTTCTCCGGGCTAGCAGAACACAATTTGATGCAGAACCTTGCGCATGTCAAGGTGGTGAATTACTCCTCCGATTTTGACACCATGAAACAGCCGACATTTGACGCTCTGGAGCCCAGACTCAAAAAGCTGCCAGATTATGAGGGCTGTCTGCCGGCATACTACAAGCATGTTTGGCTCCATCAATTTTCCGGCAAGGTTACTTTCATAGAGGAAATGCTGTCCAAGTCTGCGGAGAAATATCCCCAAGATATCGATTTTCTGACCTATGACGCATGCCACCTCAAAGCGTTCTGGGTGGAGTTAGACGGCATCAGCTATACAAGAACATATGCAAAAGTAAAGCTGCATGCAGATAGCGGTATGATCCGGATAAGGGCTAGAAATATTACGGGACTTCGTCTGAAGATTCCACCGTTTATCAACCGCTCTTTCTTTACTGTCCATATAAATGGACATGTATTTTACTATGAGGATTTTGATGCTACTGAAATTCACTATGTTAAGCAGGAAAAGACTTTCATAAGAAGTCAACAGACGGCATACAATCATACCGAGCGAAAAGGGGTTAGGCCTTCTTAGCGTCTACTTGCAGCCACTAACTGTTTTGTATGCAGGTAGTGATGCCGCATTTCTGGCTTGCGCGGAGGCCTTTTCAATGCCCAGATCAAACGGTTATCGTCAGGCGATTGATGTGCAGTATCCTATATCGCAAGACTGGGATATATACAGAAAGGACGGTCGGAGGAATTTTATAATTTTAGACGATCTGACTGACACAGATACGCTTCAGGACTTGCGTTCACATTTTCCGGTTCAAGCAGATCGGACTGGATTTACCTATCTTGGCAAACGTTACGAAGGGGAGTACTGCCTGTTACAAATCATACCTCATCCCGATAACCAAAACAATTTTATCCTGAGTGTAAGCTGTAACGACAGCACCCTTTTACGGAAATGTTTATTCACCCGCAAGGTGATTATTCCTTGTTATGCAAACGGATACCATCCTTATTGGAATAACGAGGCGCTCGTTTTTTATCAAGGCAAATATTTCCGAATCTATGAGTTCGGTATGGAGTTAGAAGAGGCTCGCTAATTTTTTCTAATTGTCTTTTCCGCCAAGAACGTAATATTTTTTGATGTCGTATATTTGTAAGTCAATACCCCTTACCTAGTGTATTTTTGATAGGTAAGGGGTATGGGCTCTCATTATACCAAGTATTCGTTAAATAAGTTTGTACACAATCCTCACTCATCTTTTAACCTCATATTAGCCTTTGGAAACATCTTGGCGAAAAGCTCTTTTATATCTTCGTTTTTATCGGTAAATTAATATTCCAAGCCATTGACCGAATATCTCTTTTCAACAAAATTCAACATTTCTTTCTCAATCCCTTGGTAGTGTCAATAATTTTTGCAAAAAGGTTTGAAGACTCTGGTATGAGAGAAGTCGCCAGCAATGGAGGCGTCCTCAAGTGCAGCCTCCAGGTGCTTCATGTTCATGTACTTCTTGTTGCCCCACTGGGTGCCGGCCACATGGCGCAACCGGGCACAGACCAGCATGAGGGCGGAGTTGCCGTCCGGGAAACTCCCCACCACGCGAGTGCGGCGGCGGATCTCCCGGTTGAGCCGCTCAATGACATTGTTGGTGCGGATGCGGGTCCAGTGTTCGTTGGGAAAATCGCAGTCAGTCAGCGTTTCCTCAATGCCGTCCTCCACCTTCTTGGCAGCCTCTTTCAGTTTCATGGAACGCAGTTCCTCCACCACAGCTTTGGCTTTCTCCCGGGCAGCTTTCTTGCTTTCCTGGGCGTGGATCGCCTTGAGCTTCTTTGCCACCAGCTTTACCTTGGAGCGAGGCGTTACAGAGAAGATATTACGGTAGAAGTGGACCGTACACCGTTGGTACTTGGCTTCGGGGAATACTTCTCCCACAGCCTCCAGCATACCAAGGCAC
>CAMMMX010000017.1 GCA_946498095.1 uncultured Clostridia bacterium | reverse complement strand
ATTCCTTTTACTCTCCCCCGCTTAGCCGGGGGTTTTCGTTCCGCTAATGCTGTTTTTTTCCATTTAACTTTCAAAAGGATTTTGACGATTCCTTTCGCAACTTTCATGTGTTTACAATCAGATCAAAAAGGCCGACTATGCCGCCAGAGACGGCATGCCGGACCTTTTATTTTGCTTTTGTAACTTTTATCACTTTCAGGCGTGAAAATTCTTCGCGTTCTTTTTCTTCCAGCGCGTCGGCAATATACTTAATGGTTCCTTCAAAACGCGGAATGATAATATTCTTCAGGGCGTTGGCGCGCTTTTGCGTTTTTTTAATCGCATTTGCCAGACGGTAAATACTGTTCTCTACCTCCGCCAGCGTGACGGTCAGATTCTTGACACGTGCAAAGCAAATATAAGCATAGTCAAGCTGAGAATTCGTCTGGGAGAAGCCATATGTCAATCGCAGAGGTTTTTCATGGTATTCAATCTGCGGAAGCTCCACGCCCATAACACTGCGGTAACTGATACGGATACCATCCTCAACGGGAACACCGTTGGCAATATCGTCGCAGATGCCGAGCGTCACATTAGCGTTTTGCAAGGCCTTATACGCATTCCCGTAGGTTGCCTCAATCTCACCGCGAATACTTTTCGCCTTATCGATGAGCGACATCATTTCCTTATTCAAGATGTTACGCTTACGATCCATCAGATCGAAGCCCATTTTAGCCAACTGAAGGGACTTTTTGGTCGACAACAGATTGCCTTTTGTAGGAAATACCTGTTCCGCCACCATCATTCACCCCCTATTGAAAGCGTGCAGTTCTCTCCGGATTATAATACTTTTCCAGCATCTTCTCATCCACACGGTCCAGTTCGCCCTTCGGCAACAGCGACAGAAGATCCCATCCCAGATCCAGTGTCTCCTCAATAGTACGATCTTCGTGAAATCCCTGGGAAAGGAAATACTTTTCAAACATCTGCCCGAAGCGCATATACGACTTATCGATGGAAGACAGTTCATCCTCTCCGATAACTGACGCCAGCGCCCGGGTATCCATCACCTTTGCGTAGCAGGAAAAGAGCTGGTTAGAACAGGCCGAATGATCCGCCCGGGTGAACCCTTCCCCAATACCATCCTTCATCAGTCGCGACAAGGACGGCAGCACCGATACTGGCGGATAGACGCCCGACTGATCAAGCCCACGGTCAAGCACAATCTGGCCCTCGGTAATGTACCCTGTTAGGTCAGGAATCGGATGGGTGATATCGTCATTCGGCATCGTCAGGATCGGGATTTGCGTCACCGAGCCCTGCGCCGTATTGATAATACCGGCACGCTCATACATCGAAGCCAAGTCGGAATACAGGTAACCGGGATAACCCTTTCTACCCGGAATTTCTCCTTTGGAGGAGGAAAACTCCCGTAAGGCCTCGCAGTAGGAGGTAATATCGGTCATAATCACAAGAATATGCATGTTATGTTCGAAAGCTAGGTATTCGGCGGCAGTCAACGCACAGCGCGGGGTTAGGATACGTTCGATAATCGGGTCGTTTGACAGGTTCATATACATGACAACTTTCTGCAAAACGCCGGATTCCTCGAAGCTGCTCTTGAAGTAATCCGCAACGTCACTGGTAACGCCCATTGCCGCAAAAACGACGGCAAAATCCTGCCCGCTTTCCTCTGCGATCTGCGCTTGGCGGACAATCTGAACCGCCAGTTTATTATGGCTCATACCAGAACCTGAAAAAATCGGTAGCTTTTGCCCGCGGATCAAGGTAGCGAGACCGTCAATGGAAGAAATACCTGTACGGATATAGTTATGCGGATAGCTACGCGTAACCGGATTCAACGGTTTTCCGTTGATATCCGCATATTTCTCAGGAAAAATATCGCCTAAGCCGTCAATCGGCTTTCCTGCACCGCTGAAGACACGTCCTAGAATTTCCCGGGAAAGCGGGATTTCCATTGGATGTCCGGTCAGCGTTGTTTTGGTGTTGTTGAGAGACAAACCGTTTGTCCCTTCAAATACCTGCAGGACAACACGCCCGCCTTCTATTTCCACAACTCTAGCGAGCCTTTTACTTCCATCTTCCAATACGATCTCCGCCATTTCTTCATAACCGGCGGGATTCGACAGCGGGATATTGTCCAGCACAACCAGAGAGCCGTTGATTTCCTTTAAGCCAACAAACTGTAAACCCATCTGCATTACCTCCGATCATTCGCTCAGCGCGACAAACTTATCGCTGATTTGTTCCTTGTAAGCATCAAACATTTCCAGCTTGTCATTCGGAATATCGTACTTCATCTTGATCAGCAGTTCAAAAAGACCCGTCTGCATAATGGAAGAGAGCGTAATACCCACGCTGATTGCGGCTTTGGATTTTTTGTATAACAGTAAAATAAGCTCCATCATTTTATACTGCTTTTCCAGCGAGACATAGGTGTCATCCGCATGGTAAGCATTCTGCTGTAAAAAGCCCACGCGGATGACACGCGCGATCTCAATGACCAACTTCTGGTCGTCCGGCAATACATCTGCGCCAATCAACTTGACAATTTCCATCAGGTTGGACTCTTCCATCAAAAGATTGGAAATTCCCTGACGTGCTTTCATAAATTCAGGACTGATATTTTCCCGGTAATACCCGCCCAAATCGTCTAAATACTCACTGTAACTCGACGTCCAGTTGATCGCCGGGTAATGGCGAGCATAAGCCAGCGACTTGTCCAACGCCCAGAAACACCGGACAAAACGCTTTGTATTCTGGGTAACAGGCTCGGAAAAATCAGAACCCTGCGGCGAAACTGCACCGATAATCGTAATCGATCCGTTTGTCCCGTTGAGGTTCACCATATAACCGGCGCGCTCATAGAAAGCCGAAAGCCGCGACGGTAGATATGCTGGGAAGCCCTCTTCCGCCGGCATTTCTTCCAAGCGTCCGGAAATCTCCCGCAACGCCTCCGCCCAACGCGACGTTGAGTCGGCCATGATGGCAACATGATACCCCATGTCGCGATAATACTCCGCCAAGGTAATGCCCGTATAAATCGACGCCTCACGCGCCGCAACTGGCATATTAGAAGTGTTGGCGATCAATACCGTACGGTCAGTCAGCGCCTTACCGGATTTCGGGTCAATCAGTTCCGTGAATTCCTCCAGAACCTGCGTCATTTCATTGCCGCGTTCCCCGCAACCAATATAGACGATAATATCCGCATCGCACCATTTTGCCAGCTGATGCTGCGTCATGGTCTTACCGGTACCAAATCCGCCCGGAATTGCCGCAGTACCACCCTTGGCCACTGGAAACAGGGTATCGATCACACGCTGTCCCGTAATCAACGGACGTGAAATCGGAAGACGCTCTTGCACCGGGCGAGCCGTACGGATCGGCCATTTCTGGCACAGCGTCAGCTCCCTTTCATGTCCCTTCTCATCGCGGATACGAGCCACCACATCGCTTACATGGTACTGTCCGTCCGGTGCGACAAAGGTCACTTCCCCCTGTAAAGCCGGCGGAATCATACATTTATGGGTAATCAGGGAGGTTTCTGGGCAGGTCGCATAAACGTCGCCACCCTTCAGCTTATCGCCAGGCTTGACACACACCGTCACGTCAAACAAGCGCTCCTCATCCAGTGCAGAAATATTGAATCCCTCTCCGATAAAAGCGCCGGTCAGCTTCTCCATGCTTTTAAGCGGGCGCTGGATACCGTCATAGATATTGGACAAAATACCCGGTCCAAGCGTCACGCTCAGCGGATCTCCGGTAGGATACACCGGCTCACCCGGCTTCAAACCTGTCGTTCCTTCATATACCTGAATGGTCGTAAAGCCATCATTGACACCGATGACTTCTCCAATCAGCCTTTTATTGCCCACATACACCATTTCCAGCATCGAAAAGTCCTTCGTATCCCGTACTCTGACAACAGGGCCGTTTATGGAATAGATTACGTTCGCCAAACTGCTTTCGCCCTCCAAAATCAAATTTGTCCGCCCGGGTGCGCGAGCAAGCGTGTCGTCCAAAACTGTCCAACCACACGCTCAAACGCTTTTACCTACTCGATGCTAAGCCTTCCTTCACGGTTAAACAACTCATGTTGGCGGACCAGCTCACTGTCCAACGACATGTCTACCACATAGGATGCATATTCCTGCTGCGCGCACTCCAGATAAAAGCCGCCCAGCTCAATCCGATCATCCGCTTCCACGCGCACGATCTGCGGCGCCTCCGCACGCAGCTGTGTCTCCAACCCCAGATCCCGCTGCGCTACTTTCATCACAAAGGTATCGGCGCCGCCCGATGTATACGCCTCAAGCATCCCAGCCGCTTCCTTAAATTTGCGTCTCAAATAGGCCAGGTATTCCTCCCGCCCCGTATAATCTTCGATCGACTTTCTCAGTTCCCAAAACATGGACTGCACTAGCTGGTCGCGGTGTAGCAAAATCTCTTTTTTACTATTCAATTGAAGCTTCGACGTCCTCTTAACGCATTCGCTACGAATTTGTGCAGTTTGCGTTTTGATTTCGTTATAGGCTTCCAGCAGGCATTCGTCCCGAATCTGGGATAAAGAGCTCTCGCACTGCGCTTCCAACGCCTTTTCCTGCTCTTGTATCTGCTTATCCACGTCCGAAAAAACCGCTTCTTCAAAACGCGTCAATTTTTCACGCTGTTGTGGCATGTGTTACGACCATCCTTTCACACAGAAACGGAGATATTCTGTCCTTTTTCGCGCCTATGGCGGCAAAAACGGACAAATACACTACCTGTCAAATCTTGATGCCAACCGCCTCGCGCACATACTCAGAAATATTATCACTAATCTGGCTGTTGCCGTGACGGTCGGGAATCTCCACGATGAGAGGCTGTTTGAGGTTCAGCTTCAGACCGTAAACATACTCCCGGCAACGCGAAATCAGTTTTTCCGTCATCAGTACAACGCCGATACTCTCGTCTGTGACCGCTTTATCCAGCGCTTCTTTAATCTCCTGCTCCTCATGCACGACTACGCCTTCTATACCGGCAAGCCGCATTCCCACCAGTGTGTCGATATTATCGCTGATTACGTAAAGTTTCATTTTGACAGTCACACCTTATTTTACGGCTTACAGGTTACCAAGAATCAGGATGGAGATCAGCAAACCGTACAACGCAACGCCTTCGCCCAGTGCAACGAAAATCAGCGATTTACCAAATGACTTGGGATCCTCGCTCGTCGCCCCAATTGCAGCCGGCGCCGCAGCAGCAACCGCGATACCTGCACCCAAAGCGGAAAGTCCGGTGGACAAGGCGGCAGCCAGATATCCCAGTCCTGCGCCGCTGGCTGTGGCAGCACCGGCCGCTTCCTCCGCAAAGGCCATACCGCCTATCGGCAAAACAACAGAAAGTACGCACACACCGAAGAAGGCGCAGAGGTTGAAAATAATCGCATGCTTCGCCTTCTTCCCCATAACCTTTTTACGGTAAACCGGAATCAGGGGCATCATCAACAGAACAACGGCAATCAACGGCAAAATAAACATCCACATAACAAAATCCTCCAAAAATCATTTTTATCTAAGTACGAAAAGCTTCTATGAAGACCAGCTGCTCAGGCTGAAAACGCCGGCCTGACAAAACGCCTTTCGGACTTATTCCTCATTTTCATAATGAACCTTGAGAGGGACAAACGGCTTTCCGTTCCCCTCAAAGAAACGGCTGAAAATTTCATAAAACTCCAGACGAAGCACCTGGATACCGACAATCAGACCTTCCATCGCCATGACAAACAGGTTTCCGAATACGATCATCACCGGGCTTCCCACCGACCCCAAAGATTCCGCCAGTGTAAACACAACCATCATCATACCCGCATGGCTGAGAACAAATCCGCCGACCCTGAGGAAGGACATCGTATTGGTAACGAAACTGAGCATAAACTCAAACAACTCAAAGAAATTCTCGATGATAAATCCGCCGATACCGTCTTTCGGCTTCAAATCCTTACGCTTTTTGCACAGCTTCGACAACGGTTCCCGCAGAAACATCGCGATAAGCGGTAACACTATGCAGACGATGATGAACACTGGATTGAGAACATCGACATGGAACACCAGCATCATAACAACGGCAAAGATCACACCGACGTATAACAAGATACCAGCAATCCCGTTTTGACCAAACAAGGCCTTTGTAAAATCCTTCTGCTTAAAGCCCAGATAAATATTCAAAGCGATACATATGACAATCAAAACAACACCGATGGCAACAGCGACCAACAAGATGAAGGTAGTGGTATCCGGGGCTAATACATCGATAGGCTTTCCTTCCAAGCCGAAAAGATTTTGATACAGCGGATCAAGCAGATCCTCAAAGCCAAACACCGATCCGTACAATACGCCAAAACAAGCGCTGGAAATACCAATACGGGTCATAATTCTGCCCAGTTCAAGCTTCTTCCACTTGTATACCAGCATACCGATAATAGAAATCAGCAAACCTTGTCCAAGATCGCCAAACATAATGCCAAACAACAACGTATAGGTGACAGCAACAAAAGCCGTCGGATCGATCTCGTGGTATGATGGCAAACCATACATTTTGACAAACATCTCAAACGGACGGGCAAACCAGCTATTTTTCAGCTTGACCGGCGGTGTCAGACGCTGATCGGCGTCATAAGGTTTAATCACCACCGAAACACTGTAGACCGTCTCACAACTGTGCGCAAAAGCCTCGCTTTGCTTCTCCGGTACAAAGCCAACCAAGTAAAACTTTCCATTCAAGACGGAAACGTTCTTACGCATCTCAAAGGTGTCATTTAAGAATTTCAGCTTACAATATACCTTCTGAAGCGTGGCGCTTTCCTTCCCCGAGATTTCTTCAATCTGCTGTAGCGTATCATTCAGCAACTTGCGATCGGTTTCCAGCTCAGCTGAAATATGATCCATCGCCTTTTCTGGCGTGCCATGTGCATAGTCCGGAACACGCATACGCTCAAAATAAAGAGACTTGAAGACGTCATCGATGACCGCAATCTTATTAAGCGGGGCAAAATAGACACCCCAATAATAGTCGTCGTCATGATCGAAAGGGACGAAAAAGAACGTCTTATCGTCGTAGTATGCTAGTTTCGGATAGCTATCATACGGAAGGCGCCCGAATCGAACCTTCACGTACTGGCATTCAAAGATCTCGTCCAACGTGACATTCAGTCCCGCCAGATGGTTTAACTGTACCAGCGTCTGCTCATGCTGAGCGATTTTCTCACTTAAATCCTTACGCTTCTGGGTTAGCCTAGCTAGGCTTTCCTCCAGTCCTGTCAAATAACCGTCGAATGCCTCCTGCCCATCCAGTTCGAGATCGTCATAGGGCGCGTATTTTGTCTCGGACGACATCTCAGCCGATAAATCCGACGCACGCCTAAATAAATCGGCATACGGATTCGTCTCATTCAACGCACGGAACCCGTACTGGCTGGTAGAATTCTCGGACACATGCTCGACATGAAAGCAGTCTGTCTGACACAGTACCCAAAGCAGGTTATCAAGGTGCTCCAGCATACCGGTCACACTGACCAGCTTCATTTTTTCGATTGCCATTTGACTGATTCACCGCCATTTCTGATCAATAAATTAATAGCTTCTCAATATCCTCTGCGGACAGCCCATAACGGATCCCTTCGATGATATTGACGATATTGTCAAGTTCGATAGAGGACAAGCTTAACAGTGCATACATCGCCGCCGGCGCCGTCTGTGAATAACGTAACAGCCTTTTGTTCGCTTCATACCGTACCCTTTGCGACGCCTGCTCCATATACATAGGTTCAACTTTTTGCAGCTTTTTACCATAAACAGTCTTTCCAACTGCCTCAGCAAGTTCATGCTGATCCGCCGAGTCAATAATCGCATTCATTTTCGGTTTCGACAGCTTATAGGCGAACGGCAGAAGCAGCCTGCGCACATCCGCCGGCTCATAATGGAAAAAAACCTTCAGCCGGATAACAAAAGAGAGATTGAGCAGTTCGATGTGGGTGCTGACCACCTCTTTCATTTCCTGCTTTGTCGAGCCCTTGAACTGCCTGTCCACACAATCGAGGATATAACGGAAATAGTAGGTATACAGCGCTACCTCACACCGTGTATAAGGTATCGGTTCCCCAGATGGAGGACGGAAATTCTTGATAATCTCCTTATAAGGGGTACGCGATATGCAATCAATCAGCTCATCAAAGCTTCTCGCCTTTGCCAAAAGCAATAAATCAAAACTCGCATGTTCGATCAGATAACCCGGAAGGTTTATGATATAGCCGGCGCTACTGCCTGAATTTAGGCACATGATACACCGAAGGATTTCGTCAATTTCCGCCCGGATCAACATATATTTATAAAAGTCACGATTCAGATGCTCAAACCGGCAGAGACGAACATAACGTTCAAACAGATCCCGTTTCAGCAGATGTTCGAGCTGTCCACGGTGTATCGCATTTTCATTAATCGTCTCCAACACAGTGCCGTAACGGGTACTGGATTTCAAATAACCTGCGACCTGTGCGACGCTGCTTTTACGCAAAAGCTGCGCGTAATCATTTGGCGTCAGACGCTGACCAAACATGGCTCTCGCTTTCGTAACGATAGCTTTCGTCGATAAGGAACTCAGCAACCTGCTCCCAACCTTTCTCTCAAAAATTCCGCAGGTTTACCCGAAAATCCGCTTCAGAATTTCGGCCTCCCAATCCAGATGGTTCTTTTCGTATAATTCATCTAACGCAGCGATTTTCCGTTGTTTCTCCTCTTCAATCGCTACAGCTTGTTCGTCTGTAAACTTCCGTTCTGTTTCGCGGAATATCCGCAGTCTCCGTTCCGCCCTCGCATGCAGATCGTCTCGAATTTGCTTTTGCTGAGTTTCCAGCTCCTTAAGTTTTTCCTGTTTGCTCAGTTTAGCCTCGTCCAGCTTATGACGGGCCAAACGGTCTATTTCCACGATCTGTTTGATAATATTATCCATGACACTCCTAACCTTCTTTGCAGCAAAACTGGCAACGCTACACGGACGTAGTTTAGGTGCCGGAAATCCTGTCCCCGGCACCTAAACGTGTCGTTTTATTTTACTATATACCCATTTGATTGATTTGGCAAGAGTTATTTTATCAAATCTATTTTATGTGCCTTCAGCGAATTTTAGCAAAAACACCGGAAAAGCAAATATAAAAAGCACTGACAGATAGGAAAAATCACCAAGCACGACGCCAATCAGTTTTTCAGACTCTGCATAGGCGCCGGTATCTGTCCACCGCGTCCGATAAATTTTTCAGCCGACTTGTAACTGATTGGCATGACAGGACCGTACCCGAGCAGGCCACCGAATTCCAAGGTATCGCCGACCTTTTTCCCAATGGCCGGGATGAGGCGCACGGCAGTCGTTTTGGAATTGACCATGCCGATCGCAGCTTCGTCGGCAATGATAGCCGCAATCGTGGACGCGCTGATATCCCCCGGTACAATAATCATATCGAGACCCACGGAACAGACCGCTGTCATCGCTTCCAGCTTTTCCAGTGTCAAGACGCCCTGCTCAGCCGCCGCAATCATCCCTGCGTCCTCCGATACTGGGATAAACGCGCCGCTCAGCCCGCCGACCTTAGACGACGCCATCACACCACCCTTTTTAACAGCGTCGTTGAGCATGGCGAGAGTCGCGGTCGTCCCATGGGTACCGCAACATTCCAGACCGATTTCTTCCAGGATATGGGCGACAGAATCCCCCACCGCAGGCGTCGGCGCCAGTGAAAGGTCTACGATACCGAAAGGAACGCCCAACCTTTTGGAAGCTTCTACCCCCACCAATTGCCCCATCCGCGTTACCTTGAACGCGGTCTTTTTGATGACGTCGGCAATTTCCGTAATGGTCGCATCCGGGTATTTCGCTACGGCGCTGCGCACAACCCCTGGACCCGACACCCCCACGTTAATGATCACATCCGGCTCTCCTACGCCGTGAAAAGCACCCGCCATAAACGGGTTGTCCTCCGGCGCATTACAAAACACCACCAATTTGGCACTGCCGATGCAGCTACGGTCAGCTGTGAGTTCGGAGGCTTCCTTGACGATTCGACCCATCATAGCCACAGCGTCCAGATTGATTCCTGCCTTCGTCGAACCGACATTCACACTGGCACAGACGTGCTCCGTCTGTGCCAGCGCGCGCGGGATGGATTCGATAAGCTCCCTGTCCCCTGCACTGAAACCTTTCTGCACCAACGCTGAATAGCCGCCGATAAAATTAACGCCGCAGGTCTGCGCCGCCCGCTCCAGCGTCAACGCAAACTGGACAGGATCTCCCTTGCAGGCGGCCGATACGATAGCGATCGGGGTAACGGAAATGCGTTTATGAATGATCGGGATCCCATATTCTCGTTCGATCTCTTCGCCGACGCGAACCAAGTCCTTTGCTTTTGTTGTGATTTTCTTGTATACCTTTTCGCAGGCAAGGTCAATATCGCTGTCAATGCAGTCAAGCAGCGAGATCCCCATAGTTATGGTGCGAATATCCAGGTTTTCTTCCTGAATCATTTTAATTGTCTCAAATATTTCGGTTACGTTCAGCATGCTTTCCTCCATATATTCTCATCAGATTGGAACTTTTTCGCTGAAACAATCGTCAAATCCGGTGCATGGAGTTAAAAATATCTTCATGCATGACATGTATCTGTAAACCCATTTCTTTGCCCACATTCTCTAACTGATCGGACAACACGGAAAGTGGGCAGCTGATCTTGGTAATATCCACCAACATGACCATAGCGAACAGATCCTGTAAAACAGTCTGCGTCACATCTACAACGTTGACACCGTTATCTGCGCAAATCGTACTCACCTTGGCGAGAATTCCCACCGTATCCTTACCGATTACCGTTATTACCGCTCTCATCGACTCGTACCCTTTCTTTGCTCCCTGCCGTACAGGGGGTTTTTCCTCTCCTTAGCGCCATTCGCAGAATCCGTCAACGGAAACGCAGCTCATAGCGCACGGTATATACTTATTTATTGTATCACAATTAGACACAAATGCAAATATCTTACGGAAAAATTCCCAAAAAAGAAAGGAATCATCTCGCCTGTGCTATATGAGGGTGGGACATCGAAAAATTCATAGAAGAGTCACACACAATTTGCAAAAAAGGTCTCTGGAAAGAGTATGATGGAAGCAAAGAAGGCAGGGGTTCACATTTGGACCCACAGTAAAATTATGAAGAATGGGGTGGCAGTATCATGATCTGCGACAAGGAGCGTGTCCTTGATGTAATCGCTTTTACTCAATTGTATAAAAGCGAACCGGACAAATACCTGCGCGAGGCAAAATGCCTGGATTTCCAACTGGATAATATTCTCGTTCCGCTAGAAGAGAACGATGTACTGGCTGGAATGATGCAGCATGGTTTTGTTGGTTTTTCATCACAATATGGCGGGCTCTATACTTATTATTATAACGAGCGGGACTTTCAAAACGCTTTGGAAAAAGTCTGGAATGAACTGACGCCGGATGAACAAAAGCTGGCACAGGCAGCAGGTGATTTTTGGCATTATCATAACACGAAAAAGAAGGTAAACGAGCGGTTCATTCAAAAATTCGGTTTTGAACAGGGATCCAATTATCTCTCGCCCGGACCAGCCAACTGCAGTTGCCGGATCGCCGGAACGAACGTTGACTTTGGGAAACTGATCCGTCTGGGGTTGCCCGGCTTACTGGATGAAATTAATGTTTATCGAGTGCAAAGCGGCGGCAGCACTTTCTATGATGCATTGGAAATCTGGATCGAAACGCTGAAGAAGGTATGCAATCGGTACGCAGTGCAGGCGCTTGACTGGGCTCAAAAGACTGACGGAGACCGCAAGGAAGGTTTCTTGCAGCTGGCGGCGGCGTTGCGGAACCTGTGCGTAGGCCCTCCTCAAAGCTTTCTGGAAGGCCTTCAGCTGATGTGGATCTATTCCGTTTGCTCCGATTTGATGAATTACGCCCGTATGGACGATTACCTCGGCGACCTGTATGCTTCCGACCTTGCAAACGGCGTCATCGATGAGGAAACCGGTATCCGTTACATCCTTGGGCTGTATCAGCGTTTCAAACAGGTGGGAAAAATCCACGACTGCCGGGTCATCATTGGCGGTAAAGGACGTGCCCATGAGGAAAATGCCGACAAATTGGCCATGGCAATCATGGAGGCCTCTCGCCGTTTCCGCGACACCGTCCCGCAGCTGACGATGCGTTATTATCATGGCATGAGCGAGGAAGTCTTTGATAAGGCGATGCAGGTCAATATGGAGGGCTGTACCTTCCCCATCATCTACTCGGACGAGACCAACATCCCGGCGGTGATGGAGGTGTACGGCGTCAGCGAGAAGGAAGCAGAGCAATACGTGCCATTCGGCTGTGGAGAATATGTTCTGGTCGGTATGAGCACGGGTACCCCAAACAACGGCGTCAATCTGCTCAAAGCGCTGGAATGCGCGCTGCACAACGGCGTCGACCACTTTAATCATGTCGATATGGGGATCCATACTGGAACACCTCAGGAACTGGACAGCTACGATAAGCTGTACGCTGCTTTGCTCAAGCAGCTGGACGAGCCGATATACCGTCTCGCCTACCATAAAATGCTCAACTACCGTACTGCCGGGGACGAGGCAGGCTATCTCCACCTGAGCCTGTTGATGGATGACTGTATCGCACGGGGCAAAGCACTGTTTGAGGGCGGCGTCCGATACGAAAACGCGTCCAGCGAGATATTCGGACTCATCAGCTGCGCAGACAGCCTGACCGCGATCCGGAAATATGTATATGAGGAAAAGCGCTTTACCCTGCCTCAACTGGTGGAAATGTTGGACAAAAACTATGAAGGCTTCGAAGCAGAACGGCAGCTTCTTTTATCTGCGCCCAAGTACGGAAACGACGACGCTTATGCCGACGAAACGGCAGTCAAGCTGTTTGCGGATATCGCTGACATGACCTCAAAACACGGTCAGGAGGTCGGATTGCACCGGTACAACATCGTCAGCGTAAATAACTCGATGAGTGCCGACTGGGGCTTCTTCTGTGACGCGTCCGCCTGTGGACGGAAACGCAGTAGCGCCATGGCGAATGCCAACGGAGCTTCTATCGGTGCAGATAAAAACGGTATCACAGCACTACTCAATTCCATGTCCAAGTTCGACAATCAAAAACATGTGGGGGTTATCAATAACATCCGCCTCACAAAGGAGATGTTCCAATCTTCTTACGATAAAATTAAATTCCTCCTCAAGACCTTTTATGAAAATGGCGGTGTACAAACCAACCTCAGCGTCGTCGGCCGAGACGATCTGATTAACGCTCAAAAGCATCCGGAAAAATACCAGAACCTGTTGGTTCGGATCGGCGGCTTCAGCGCCCGCTTTGTCACCCTTGATCCCATTCTACAAAAGGAGATCATTGAAAGGACCACCTACGCAGACTAACGCCGCCTTGGCCCGTTTCCCGCCGCGGACGCGGTGGGAAATTTATTTGTCCCTGTACATCAGGCAGTACATCTTTTCTTCCTCCCTAGCAGACACAGACACCATCTCCCGCTTTCCTCCACTATGCTTTTTACAAGGGCGTCTTTATATCGGCGGGTACATCAATAGAGCGTTTGGTGTGCGGAATCAGGTTTCATATAAAAGAAAGGATAGCTTTTGCGCTGCAAAGGCTTGGTACAATTCATGTATAAAGGTATCGTATTTGATATATCCCGTTTCTGTGTCCATGACGGACCAGGTATCCGAACGACGGTCTTTCTCAAGGGCTGTAACATGCGCTGCCGTTGGTGCCACAACCCAGAGTCTTTTTCTCCTGCACCTCAGTTGAGCTTCTCCGCGTCGAAATGCACGCTTTGTGGAGCCTGTATGGCGGTCTGTCCTGCAGAGGTACACCGCCTCTCCGGGGATACGCATACCGTCAATCGTGACGCTTGTGTCCGCTGTGGAGCCTGCGTCACCACATGCCCGCAGGACGCCTTAAAGCTCGTTGGTAAAGAGATGACTGCGCAGGAAGTATTCGCAGAGGTGATCAAGGACAAAAAGTATTACGACACTTCTGGTGGCGGGATGACCGTATCGGGCGGCGAGTCGACGGTACAGTACGACTTTCTCTGCGCATTGCTGACGCTGGCGCGAGAAAACGGCATCCATACCTGTATCGAAACTAACGGTATCGTCCCTTCCGAACGTTTGGAAGCACTGTGTAAACTTGTCGACCTGTTTTTGTTCGACTATAAAGCAACGGACGAGGAAATCCACCGCGCCTACACCGGCTGTGAACGCAGCAGAGTGCTTGACTCCCTTGCCCTGCTCGCTGAAAAAGGCGCTGCCTGTATCCTTCGCTGCCCGATTATTCCCGGTATCAACGATAACGATGCGCATTTTGCCGCAATCCGTGCTCTACGCGGACGTTATTCCAACATCTTGGACGCGGAAATTATGCCTTATCACGACATTGGCAAAAATAAGTGGGACGAAGTCGGACTCACGTATACGCTGCCCGATTTGAAATCTGTTCCGCCGGAACAGGCAAAAATCTGGCGGGGAAAAATTGTCGTCCACAGCAATGGAGACGTCTGATGAAACGGCTGATTTTTCTCTGCGGCCCCAACGGCATCGGTAAGACGACGATCTGCCGTACGTTGCTCCACATTTTGGAGCGCAGCACCTATGTCGACACCGATCCCTGCCGCATGATGAACCCCTTTGTCCTGAACGATGGAACCATCCCGACGATCGCCGGCAACATCGCATCGCTGATCGGCAATTACCTCGACTGCCCTGCCGTCGGCTTTCTTACGGATTTCACGGCCGCAGAAGAGAGGTGTTCCGTTTGTTGATGGCTCTTTTGTCCGGATACGCGTTCGACTTTCACCCCTCTATACTGTGACGAGGAGGAAAACGTCCGTCGGCGCTGCGACGGACAGGAGGAATAACACATCCGGCGAGCGGTGGAAAATGCGCGGCAGGGATACGTTGACGTCGCTTACCCGCGACTGGACGTCACAAACCTCTCGGCGCAGGAGGCGTCGGAGGGCTGTCCTCACCCTGTGCGGAAATGATGGAAGACGCATAAATCATGCACAGGATTGAAAGGGATTTCCTATCTGAGCAAATACGTTGAATCGTAGTAAAGCCTGCCGGGAAGTTATTTTCCCGGCAGGCTGTCCGTATATCCGGCGTTTCAGGTGATCGCCATCTTATCCAGTTCTTTCTTTAAATGTTTGATGATCCGTTTTTCCAATCTGGAGATATAGGACTGCGAGATCCCGATACGATCCGCAACCTCCTTCTGTGTCAGCTCCTTTTTCCCGCCAAGGCCAAAACGCATTTCCATGATGCTGCGTTCCCGCGGCTCCAGATGGCTGACCGCAGTCAACAACAGATTCCGTTCCACTTCTGTTTCCAAATCCTTGCTGACACAGTCGTCGTCTGTTCCTAGCACGTCAGACAGCAAAAGCTCATTTCCGTCCCAGTCCACATTCAGCGGCTCATCGATAGAGATTTCATTTTTTTGCTGTGTGCTTTTCCGCAGGAACATGAGGATCTCGTTCTCGATACAGCGCGACGCATAGGTCGCCAGTTTAATATTTTTGTCTGGACAAAAGGTATTGACTGCTTTGATAAGCCCAATGGTCCCTATGGAAACCAAATCGTCCACACACAGTCCGGTAGATTCAAATTTTTTGGCAATATAAACCACTAAACGGAGGTTATGTACAATCAGCTTCTCCCGTGCACTGGCCTCATCCACTTTGAGCAGTTCAAATACTTCTTGTTCCTCCTGGCGCGACAGTGGTGCCGGCAGCGTTTCCGAACCGCTGACATAGTACACATCCGTCCCGACCCGAAATCGAGCTATCCATATCCGAAATCGATTGCACAACCATCTCCATACCCACATCCTATCTCTCCAACCTTTCTACCATCAGTTCTTATGTATCTAAACCAGAAGCTCCGGATTGATAATGGCATCGTACTCTCCGGCGAAAAGCTTTTGTTCGGCTATCCCAATCAGTACGTCCAGCTCTTTCTCCTTGCCATCCTCTGTTTGCAGCGTCACCCTATCGGCACGGAATGCAGGTAGTATACCGTTTTTTCCAACGACATGATATGGGATAAACTTAGGCAAGTATTTTGCCTTGGCATAATTGGAAAAAGATGGCGTCTCTGGCATTCCGGCCATACCCGCAGTAGCAAAGCTGCGAACATGGTCCGGCAATACATCCTGGAGCTTAGCTGCATCACAAATGATAACCGGCTTCCCGGTGTAAATATCTTTGAGCGTGTTACCGGAATCCCCAAAGCAGCTCAGATGTACCGTCCTGTCCTGTACCGTGACCATCAGCCAGAGCTTTTCGCCGCCGACACTTTTCCGATCCAAAAGTCTGCGTATGACAGTAACTGCCAGATAGGCCACAATCGTGGAGAGAGCCAGAACCGCCGCCGAAATGTCAAAATAAACAGTCCCGTTGCGGTAATACATGCCGATCGGGGCAACTCCCCACCACAAAGCCAGCATAACCCCTGCAAATAGAAAATTGACTGCGAGAAATATCCCGGCTCTTTTTAAAAACTGCTGCACGCTGAAAAATCCAAAAGCTGTCAGCACAATCAAGATACCGCACAGGAACTTTACCGAAAAAGTTAAGGCAGGATGCATTTGTTCCGCGAATATCATCAGGGAGGAAACACCACCGACAGCACAGGCAAGACATGTACGCCATATGGCGATACGGAAATGCAGCATCCGTGCCGTTGCCTTCAGCAAAAAAAAGGTAACATATAAATTGATCCCGATCAGTACGTCAAGGTAGATAACCTGCATCCCACTCTCCCCCTGTCCGTTGCATGATACCATTATACGCCCTCTGAAAGGGAAAAAATGTCGGATCCCCAGCGTGAAAGCAGCCCAAAAAAGACTCCATGCGGAAAGGCGCCACGCTTGCTGTGACATTTTTTCATCTACTGTCATAAGATGTAGAGACATGGCGAAAAATGTCGTCCTGTCATGAGCACAAACCAATTCAAACAATGGAGTGGTATTCATGTATTACTGTAACGATGCAGCTGCTGATAGCCGTTGCAGCGGTTGTGGATGCGGCTGTGCCAGATCGTGCTGCGGCTGCAGCGCCAGATTCGCAGCACTTCGCGGAGAGTGCGGTGCGGCAAACGCCGCCAAAGCCGATAGCAGCAACCAAGAAAACTTCTGGGATTACGTCAATCGCCGCAGGCAAAACTGCGGTTTCTTCCCTGATTTCGTCGCCGAACCGGCCTGTAACTGCAATAACGACGACTAACCGCCTGCTTCATGCCTCATAATCAATCACTTCCTTGAACGCTTACGCTGAAATTGCCTCCTTATGAAGAACGAGCAGCCGGCTCATACTGCCCGTCTCAGATTGGATTACCGATTTTGCTGTCCATGCACAACGGAGAAAGCACTAGCGCCCATTAAGCAGGCGCTAGTGCTTTCCTATTCCCTGCCTATTGGCGGGATTCATCGCCATAATAAGCGGCACGATACAACTCTTCCAGTTCCTTGACAAGCGGATAACGTGGGTTGACAGGCGTACACTGATCTTCCAGCGCACGGTCAGCAAGATAGGGGACTTTTGCAAGGAACTCCTTTTCACCAATTCCGCAATCCCGGATTGTCAGAGGAATCCCTAATTGTACCATCAAATCGCGAACCGCTTGGATGAGACTGTCGATCCCCTGTTCCATCGTCGCTGCTGGCAGGCCAAGATGGCGGGCAATTTCTGCAAGCTTTTGATCCGCAATAAAACGTCCGTACTTGGGGAAAGCAACAAACTTAGTCGGTTTGGTAGCGTTATACCGAATCACATGTGGCAACAGAATCGCGTTGGCCCGGCCGTGCGGTATATGGAATTCCCCTCCCAGCTTATGGGCCAGCGAATGGTTTATGCCCAGAAAAGCGTTGGTAAACGCCATACCGGCAATACAGGACGCGTTGTGCATCTTCTCACGCGCTTCCAGGTCGTTTGCGCCGTCACGGTAAGAACACGGAAGATACTGGAAAACCAACTCAATCGCTTTCATCGCTAGTCCGTCAGTATAATCGGAAGCCATGACGGAGATATACGCTTCAATTGCATGGGTCAGCACATCCATTCCGGTATCGGCAGTGATCGCCTTAGGCATTGTCTGCACAAATTGCGGATCGATGATCGCAACATCTGGCGTTAATTCGTAGTCAGCCAATGGGTATTTCACATTGCCATTGGCTTTGTCCGTAATAACGGAAAATGCCGTCACCTCTGACCCGGTTCCGGACGTTGTCGGAATGCAGACCATCTGCGCCTTTTCTCCGAGTTTCGGGAACTGGTACGCACGTTTGCGGATGTCCAGAAATTTTAACCGCATCCCCTCAAACGAGGTATCCGGATGCTCATAAAAGAGCCACATGCCTTTGGCGGCATCCATGACGGATCCTCCGCCCAGCGCAATGATGACGTCCGGCTGGAATTCCTCCATCACCTTGACGCCATGCATCACCGTCTCGACAGACGGATCAGGTTCCACATCGGTATAAATCTTGCTGTGGCAGTATTCCTTTCGCTTTCTGAGGTAGTATAGAATTTTGTCGACATAACCCAATCGGACCATCATCGGATCCGTGACAATAAATGCACGGGTAATCCCAGGCATTTTTTCTAAATATTGAATCGAGCCACTCTCGAAAAAGATCTTGGGTGGTACCTTGAACCACTGCATATTTACGCGCCTTTCTGCGATACGCTTTTTGTTGACCAGATTGACGGATGAGACATTGGAGGAGGTGGAATTACGTCCATAGGAACCGCACCCCAGCGTCAACGAAGGTGTATTCGTGTTGTAAATGTCTCCAATTGCACCTTGGGAAGACGGCGCGTTAACGATAACGCGTCCTACCTTCATCGCTTCTCCGTAGGCGCGGCATATCTCAGCATCGTCGCAATGGATGACTGCAGAATGACCCAAACCGCCAATCTCCAGCATCCGCTCCGCTTTTTGAAATCCCTCCCGCCAATCCTCAACCACATAATAAGCTAACACGGGAGACAGCTTCTCCCGTGACAGTGGATAGTCATATCCCACGTCCGGCAGCGCTGCAATGAGGATTTTTGTATCGGGCGGAACAGTCACACCCGCATTTTCCGCAATCCAAGCGGCAGGCTTACCGACTACAAGGGGATTGAGCGTCCCTTTTTCCGGATGGAATACATAGTCAGACACTTTACGTGTCTCCTCCTGATCCAGGAAATAGCAGCCGTTGGCTTTCATAAACGCTTCAAAATGAGGCGCGATTTCCTTGTCAACGATAGCGGCCTGTTCCGATGCGCAAATCATGCCGTTGTCGAAAGTTTTGGAGATCATTAAATCGGTACATGCGCGTTCAATATCGACATGATGGTTGATATAGCAAGGTACGTTCCCCGGCCCGACCCCCAGTGCGGGTTTCCCTGCACTGTACGCCGATTTGACCATGCCAGATCCTCCTGTCGCTAGGATCATGGATACGCCCGGATGGTGCATCAGCTGGTTGGTTGCCTCGATCGACGGTGTTTCAATCCATTGTACACACCCCTCTGGAGCACCTGCTTGGATCGCCGCGTCCCGGACGATGCGCGCGGCTTCCGCAGAACACTTCTGCGCGCTGGGATGGAAGGCAAAAATGATGGGATTACGTGTCTTGGCACAGATAATCGACTTGAAGAGCGTAGTCGATGTAGGATTGGTAACCGGCGTCACTCCTGCAACGACTCCAACCGGCTCGGCCACCTCGATATAGTCCTCTAATTCATTGATATCAATGACACCAACTGTCTGCTGATGTTTGATCGAATGCCAGATATATTCTGTGGCAAACATATTCTTGATAATTTTGTCCTCATACACGCCCCTGCCTGTTTCTTCTACCGCAAGTTTCGCCAGACGCATATGCGCATCCAGGCCAGCAAGCGCCATTGCATGGACAATCTGATCCACACGTCCCTGATCCAATTCCATATACGCTTCCAGTGCCCGTTGCGCATTTTCTACCAGTTCGTTTATCATGCCGGCGGTATCTTCGGTTTTCGCGATCCTCTCATTCCCTCTTACCTGGTTCTCCATTTCATCATCCTCCTGCAGACATCCCGCATTTTTCGCAATGAAAAGTGATGTGCTTGAAAAAACGCCCCCACATCGTCCTTCCATTGAAGGAGAAAGCGGAGGCGTTTCCATGACAGAAAGAACCTGCAGAGTGTGATGTACAGAAAACCGCAGCGGGAACCTAAGGCGTCTGACGCAAATTATTCTTCACACCATAGGTGAGCGTCATCAAACTGTCGCCCAAATGCACGTTTTCCACCACAACATTCGGATGCCCAAGAGCGATATCGTAATGACTAAAATTCCAGAAAGCGCGTACACCACAGTCGATCAGTTTCTGGGTAATGTCACGTGTCGCCTGTTTGGGAATACATAGCACCGCAATGACGGGTTGTTCCTCCCTGCAAAAGCGCTCCAAGTCGCGCACATCGCTGATAATGATATCATTTACCATTTCACCGATAATATGCGGGTTACTATCAAACAACCCGATCAAGCGGCACCCTTTCGTTTCAAAGCTGATATGAGTTGCGATCGCACGTCCTAAGTTGCCTACGCCCACCAAGATGGTCTTATAGCCGTGGTTGAGACCTAAAATATTTCCGATCTCGCTGTAAAGCGCTTCCACATGATAACCGTATCCCTGCTGTCCAAAACCGCCGAAATGATTGAGATCCTGACGGATTTGCGACGCAGTCAACCCCATCCGTTCCGACAACTCGCGCGAGGAAATCCGAGTAACACCGCTTCCAAGCAGTTCGCCTAGAAAACGGTAATAGCGCGGCAGCCTCTTAACGACCGAGACGGATACCGCTTCATTTTTCTGCATAAGTACCATACCTTTCGGTGTTACTGAAAGCGCTTACAAACGCGCTTCCAGACGTGCCTTGATTTCCTCAAGAAAGGTCTGCGTGTCAACAACCTTTTTTTCTGGGAGCGTGCACAGAGATTTCAAATCCCCGGTCATGACGCCGTCCTCTATGGTCTGTATCGCTGCCTGCTCCAGCTTATCCGCAAAGCTACAAAGCGCCGGAATAGCGTCCAGCTCACCGCGTTTACGCAGCGCGCCCGTCCAGGCAAATAGAGTCGCCATCGAGTTGGTGGAGGTCTTCTCCCCCTTGAGGTGCTTGTAATAATGGCGCTGAACCGTGCCGTGCGCCGCTTCATACTCATAAACGCCGTCGGGTGAAACCAGTACTGACGTCATCAGTCCCAGGCTTCCGAACGCCGTGGCAATCATATCGGACATGACGTCTCCATCATAGTTCTTGCACGCCCAGATAAAACCGCCCTCGCTGCGGATGACGCGCGCGACAGCATCGTCAATCAGCGTATAGAAGTATTCGATACCTGCCTGCTCAAACTGGCTTTTATATTCTGCGTCATAAATTTCCTGGAAAATATCCTTAAACCTGTGGTCATACTGTTTTGAGATCGTGTCCTTGGAAGAGAACCACAAGTCCTGCTTCAAATCAAGCGCATACGCAAAACAGGCGCGAGCAAAGCTGCGAATACTGTCGTCCAGGTTATGCATTCCCAGAAGGATGCCGTCCCCCTTGAAGTCATGGATCAGCTGCTTCTCCTGTGTCCCGTCTGCCTTCGTAATTAGCAATTCCGCCTTTGAGCCAGCTGAGACACGCATTTCGCTGTCACGATAAATGTCACCGTAGGCATGCCTTGCGATGGTGATCGGCTTCTTCCAAGTCGGCACGAAGGGACGGATCCCCTTGACAATAATCGGCGTACGGAATACAGTACCGTCCAGGATAGCGCGGATCGTCCCATTGGGACTCTTCCACATTTCTTTCAGCGTATACTCCTCCATCCGTGCGGCGTTGGGGGTAATGGTGGCACACTTGACAGCAACTCCGTATTTCTTCGTTGCCATCGCAGAGTCCACCGTAATTTGATCGTCCGTTTCGTTACGCTTTTCCAGCCCCAAATCATAATATTCCGTTTTCAGGTCAATATACGGCAGCAGCAGAATGTCCTTAATCATCTTCCAGATAACGCGGGTCATCTCATCTCCGTCCATCTCGACCAGAGGTGTTTTCATGATAATTTTATCCATAGTTTGTCTCCTTATCCCAGTATGAGGGTGTATGGCCCGCCGCTACTTCGACTGCTCCTTCGTGTAGTTGAGCAACCCGCCGCAAAGAATGATATCTTTGGCACGTCCGGAAAGGTTCGCCTGAACCTCTATCTTCTCTCCGGTTGTCTTGTTCTCCAAGTAAATCGGGCTTCCACTGGATATGCATGCTTTGATATCCGGTAAGGAAATATCATCGCCAAGATGCAGCTTTTCATAATCCGCCTCGTGTACGAAGGTCAACGGGAGGATACCAGCGTTAATCAGGTTTTGCTGGTGAATACGGGCAAAACTCTTAACCAGCACCGCCTTGACGCCCAGATACAGTGGAACCAGCGCTGCATGCTCGCGGGAGGAACCCTGGCCATAGTTTGATCCGCCGACAATGATTCCTTTTCCCGCCGCTTTTGCACGCGCCGGGAACTCGGTATCGCACACCGCAAAGCAGTACTGAGAAAGGTGCGGAATATTACTGCGATATGGCAGGATTTTCGCGCCCGCCGGCATAATATGGTCGGTAGTGATGTTGTCTCCCACCTTCAGCAGTACCGGTGCTTCGATAGAGTCGCTGAGCGGCTGCGTCACCGGGAAGGGCTTGATGTTCGGGCCACGCAGAATCTCCACAGCGTCCGCTTCCGCCCCAGCTGCCGCTGGAGGCACAATCATATTGTCGTTAATGAGGAACTGCTCCGGCAGCTCGATGGCCGGCATATCGCCCAGCTCACGCGGATCGGTCAGGTAACCGCTGAGCGCCGATGCGGCAGCCATCTCCGGGCTGACAAGGTATACCTGCGCGTCCGCCGTACCGCTTCTCCCCTCAAAATTACGGTTGAAGGTCCGCAGCGAAACGCCTTTGGAGTTTGGCGACTGCCCCATGCCGATGCAGGGGCCACAAGCGCATTCCAGGATGCGGGCGCCCGCAGCAACGAGGTCAGCCAACGCACCATTCTGCGCCAGCATGGTCAACACCTGCTTGGAACCGGGAGCAATAGCGAGAGAGACATCCGGGTGAACGGTCTTTCCTTTGAGAATATATGCCACCCGCATCAGATCGATATAGGAGGAGTTCGTGCAGGAGCCGATACAGACCTGATCGACCTTCAGCTTTCCAATTTCCGCCACAGACTTAACGTTATCCGGACTGTGCGGACAAGCCGCCATCGGCACAAGCTCTGATAAATCAATATCAATGATCTCATCGTACTGAGCGTCCTCATCGGCGGAAAGCGCCACCCAATCCGATTCGCGGTTCTGCGCTTTCAAGAACGCTTTTGTTACTTCGTCGGAAGGGAAAATGGACGTCGTTGCGCCCAGCTCAGCGCCCATATTGGTAATCGTAGCCCGCTCCGGTACCGAAAGGGATTTGACACCTTCGCCTCCGTACTCGATAATTTTACCCACGCCGCCTTTTACCGACAGAATACGCAGCACGGCCAAGATCACGTCTTTTGCCGACACCCAAGGCGACAACTTCCCGGTCAAATTGATACGCACCATTCGCGGCATGGTGATGTAATAAGCGCCGCCACCCATTGCGACCGCTACATCCAGTCCGCCCGCGCCGCAAGCGAGCATACCCAGGCCGCCCGCTGTCGGGGTATGGCTATCCGATCCGATCAGCGTCTTTCCCGGGATACCGAAACGCTCCAGATGCAGCTGATGGCAGATACCGTTGCCCGGACGGGAATAGTAGATCCCATGCTTTTTGGCAACCGACGCGATAAAGCGGTGGTCATCCGCATTTTCAAAACCGGATTGCAGCGTATTATGGTCAATATAAGCAACCGAACGCTCTGTCTTGACCCGATCGACGCCCATCGCTTCAAACTCTAGATAAGCCATCGTCCCTGTGGCATCCTGCGTCAAAGTCTGATCGATACGCAGCCCGATCTCCTTCCCTGTTTTCATTTCTCCGTCCACAAGGTGGCTGCGGATGATTTTTTCAGCAATCGTAAATCCCATGCGCCAAACTCCTTTCCATTTACCCAATCCTATCTACTATATTATTTTACTCTACCCTGTGCGGATTGTCAATTAATTATCAATAAATTTATCACTTTCCTCTATTTTTGATTTATTTTATTAAATAAAAGAAGCACTATCTTTTCGGCATTGAAGTTCCAGCTTTCCTGTGAATATTTTGATAGAGCCTTGAAATGCCCCTTTTCATGTGTTAAAATGGACTTGCTTTGTAAAACAGCAGCTGCTTCTATAGCAGGAATCATAAGCACAAAGGAGAAGATGGACGGATGACAAAGCTGTGCCTGGATTCCGATTGGTCGCTGACATGGTGCGATCTCGGAACCGGATCCATTCATGATGAAAAGCGGGACGAGCCCGCAATTTCCTGCCCTGTCCCCGGCAATATCCATATGGGACTCATAAAGGCTGGAAAAATGCCGGAACCCCTGGTCGGACTCAATTCCAAACAGTGGAAGTGGGTGGAGGACAAGGAATGGTGGTATGAGAAAAAATTCTCATTATCCCAAGATGACATAAAGGCACGGACAGAAATCACTTTCGACGGCCTTGATCTGACTGCCGACGTCTGGCTCAACGGCGTTTTGGTTGGCAGCGCCAACAACGCTTTTATTTCCCATACCTTTGACATCACCAAAGCGGTCCGGGTGGGTGAAAACGTGCTCACCGTCCGCATTGACGAGGGCGTCAACGCGGTGAAGGACAAGGATGTCGAGGTCATGAAAAAGTCGTGGAACAACGATCAGCCTTACCGTATCTGGATGCGCAAGCCACAATTCTGCTACGGATGGGACTGGACGGTATGGCTGGCGACGATCGGTATTTGGAATAGCGTCACCATTCGCAGCTATGAAAGCGCCGTCTTGCGCGACGTTTTTATCCGCGCGGACTTTGGCCGACAGGATCCTGTCGGTGCGGAAAGCGTTTCGTTAAACGTCTCGACACAAATTGACGGTGAAGGCGAATATGCGCTAGAGCTGACGTTTGCCAACGATACCCGTTTCGACAGCGAGGGCAGCGTCACTTTCACCCATGCTATCGCTGCAGGAAACGACCACTTTATTTTTGACTTTGCCCAGCCTAAGCTGTGGTGGCCCAACGACATGGGTGACCCGTACCTCTACAGCATCTCTTGCTGTTTGAAGGACGCCAGCGGAAACGTCGTCGACGAAAAGACCTTTCGCTATGGGTTCCGTAAGGTGGGGCTGGATCAGACTCCGATAAACGACAAGGAACGCTCCTTCACCTTCCTCGTCAACGACCGTAAAATGTTCTCCAAGGGCGCCTGCTGGGTCCCGGCGGACTGCCTGCCTGGACGTGTTACCCGCGAAAAATACCAGCGCCTGCTGCTGGACGCCAAGAATATGCATATGAACCTGATGCGCGTCTGGGGCGGTGGCGTCTACGAGAAGGAAGCCTTTTACGATTACTGCGACGAGTACGGCATCATGGTCTGGCAGGACTTCATGTTCGCCTGCGCCTATTACCCGGACTACGACGCGGACTTCTGCGACGAGATCCGTAAGGAAGCGGAAAGCGTTATCAAACGCCTGCGCAATCGTGCCTGTATGTTCGGTTGGTCGGGCAACAACGAAAACTATGCGATGTACCTCGGCTACAAACGCTACAACGATGATCCTATGCCGTTCTACGGGCAGAAAATTTACGAGGAGCTGCTGTTGAGCGTCTGCACGAAGTATGACCCCGACCGTATCTATCGTTTCTCCAGCCCCTACGGTTATGACTCCTACCGGGAGGATGATTTCCTCAGTGGCGACAGTCACACTTGGCAATACAGCCTGATCGAAGGTACGGAGGACTTCTTGAACCTGTGGAAGTATTCCGTAGGCGAATATAAATTCCTCAGTGAATTTGGTGTACTTAGCTCGCTCAACGTCGAGTCGATGGAGAAGTGCGTCTCAGAAAGCGAGCGTTATCCCGGCAGTGAGGAATGGAAGCACCACTCCAACGAGCGCGACTACTCCGCCAAGGCTGCCGAGACCTTTTTCGGCAAGCAGGATACCTTCGACCTAGAACGTTACACAATGATGGGTCAAGCTGTACAGGCGGAGTCCCTGCGCTACTGCTTCGAGCAATTCAAGCGCAACCGTTTCTACTGCTCCGGCGTACTGCTGTGGATGTACACCGACTCCTACGGCACCTCCGGCTGGACCTTTGTCGACTACTACCTCAACCGCAAGGCGCTGTATTACTATGCAAGCCGCGCGTTTGCGCCGTTAAGCGCTGTCTTCACCGGTTACCTGCCCAATGAGTATGCCAATATGGACAGCTACCTCGACGACTACCGCAACGGTAAAGTTCAGCCGCTCGACGTTTGGGCCGTCAATGAATACCTGGATAGCCGCAAGGTGGACATTACGATCAAGGCGTACCGTACCTGTGGCGACTGCGAAGAGGTTTACTCGGACAGCGTTTCCGTAGAGACGCCGGTTAACGGCTCCGTCAAAGCAGCGCAGGTGGATATCGCTGCTCTTGCTGCGAAGTACGATCCGCGTGAGCTGGCGGTAACCTGCGTCATGACCGAGAACGGTAAAACCGTCTCGGAGAACCGCTACTTCCTCGCCCCACTCAAGGATATCCGCCTCAACGACGCGGTGATCACCGCTACCTTCGGTGACGATACCATCACACTGGAAAGCGACTCCTTCGTCTGGATGGCGCACATCCCCACACCCGATGGAACGTCGCTGTCGGACAACGACTTCGACATGCTCCCCGGCCGCAAGTATGTGCTGTCTGCGCAGGGCTATGACAAAGATACCTTCCGTGTCCTCTCCCTGAACCCCTCGACGAAAGTCGTCGTGAAATAAAATATCTGCTGTAAAAGGTGTGTATGGAGTACTCCATACACACCTTTTTTGTGGAGATATTCTTTCTGTTAAGGTGAATCCCATGTATTTCGATGAGGTAGTATTTTAGGAGAACATTTTCAATCTTTATACAAACACAGATTTTGCTGCGGTCAAGACATATACAGGTTATCAAGACAGTATGTGGGACTTCGCTGGAAGCGGCCGTACCCAATGAAAATGAAACAACAATGTAGGCTGCTGTCTGAGAATGTAAGGAAACGTTCGGTATCACTATAGATGGAAGCCATTTTTATTTGTTCCATCTTTCGCATCGTCTTGGATGGAACGAATCACGGACCTACAAGCACGGATTGCCGTTTCAGCCACCCATAAGCGTAGAAAAGTGGAATCATCAATTTCAGATTGCCATCGCTCAGGTTTTGTGGTATAATGTCAAGGAATATTTTGCATGGCCGCAGTATCGTAACGGGAAGTGTCCGCCGTATGGGCAACGCTTTCCGTTTCGCATGCCGTGGCGTTGAAAGGACGTCAGATACCATGAAATATATCGTTCTCCTATGCGACGGAATGGCGGACTACCCGTTGGACGCATTAGGCGGTAAAACACCCATGCAGGTGGCATATAAGCCCTATATGGACGCGCTGGCGCAGAAAGCGCGGGTCGGACTTGTACGGACAGTCGCCCCCCACCTGAAACCGGGCAGCGACGTTGCTAACCTGTCGGTGATGGGCTATGATCCTGACTTTTATTACGCGGGACGTTCCCCTCTGGAGGCAGCCAGCATCGGCGTCGATATGAAGCCGACCGACGTTTCGCTGCGCTGCAACCTAGTGACGCTGTCCGAAGACGAACCATACGCCGAAAAGACCATCATCGATTACTGTGCCGGAGACATCTCTAGCGAGGAAGCAGCGGAGATTATTTCTTCTGTCCAGGAAGCGTTTGGCAATGAAACCTTTCGTTTCTATCCGGGCGTCAGCTACCGCCACTGCCTCATCTGGTCGCACGGTACCTGCGACGTCGGTACTTTAACGCCACCGCACGACATTACTGGAAAAGTGATCACCCCTTACCTATCTGACAGCACAAATGCCGTACCGCTCATCGATATGATGAAAAAAAGCTATGAATTGTTAAAGGATCACCCTGTCAACCAGGCGCGTGTCGCCAAGGGGCTGCGACCCGCCAACAGCATCTGGCTGTGGGGAGAAGGCGTCGCTAAGCCTTTAACACCGTTTACTGAGAAGTTCGGCGTCAAGGGCACTGTTATCTCCGCTGTCGATTTGATCAAGGGCATCGGCAAGCTAGCAAAAATGGATGTTCGAGAAGTTCCTGGAACAACAGGCTACATCGACACCAATTTTGAAGGTAAGATGCAGGCCGCGCTCGATGCGCTGAATGATGGCTCTGATTTTGTTTATATCCATGTCGAAGCGCCGGACGAATGCGGGCACCGCTTTGAAATCGACAATAAGGTCAAATCAATCGAATACATCGACGACCGTATTCTGCGTCCTCTACTGGACGGGCTCGAAGCCTACGATGATTATCGTATCCTTATCTTACCTGACCACCCGACACCGCTGGCACTGAAAACGCACACTAGCGATCCGGTTCCGTATCTGATTTATCAGAAATCTGCACCTGTCAAGGGTGTTAGCTGCTTCTGCGAGATGTCGGCAAAGGAGACCGGTGTATACGTTGAGCTAGGTCATACGCTCATGAATACGTTTCTGTTATAAGTTCCTACAGAGGTAATAGGTATCCAATCATTTTTGTATCCTCCATCATATGGGGACACATCACAATCACGAGGGGATCTCTGCCTGATCACTGTTGACCAAGCAGAGCGGTGAAAGGATGACATTTTTATGACGAATCAAAGAAGCAGCTTTACAGGCAGAATAGGATTTGTATTGGCGGCTGCCGGATCGGCGGTAGGTCTGGGAAATCTATGGCGTTTTCCTTATCTGGCGGCGAAATATGGCGGCGGTATCTTTTTGCTTGTTTACATTATTTTGTCTGTTACTTTTGGTTTTGCTCTGCTTATAACTGAGATTGCTATTGGCCGTAAGACAGGAATGTCTTGCGTTGAGGCCTACAAAAAGCTGGACAAACGCTTTTCTTTTTTGGGTTGGTTAGCTGCGCTGGTTCCGGTTATCATTGTACCATATTACTGTGTCATCGGTGGCTGGGTCATCAAGTACCTGGTTTCCTTTTCCAGCGGAGGTGGGACAGCAATCGCAGCCAACTCCGAAAACTTTTTCAACAATTTTATTGCGGCTTCGGGCAGCAGCGTTTCGGCCAACCCAATGATATGGTTTATCCTATTCGTTTTGCTAACCGCAGTGATAGTTCTCTTTGGTGTGGAAAAAGGGATTGAAAAAGTCAGCAAAATTATGATGCCGATGCTCGTCATTCTGTCAATTGTGATCGCGATTTTCGCGCTGACCATGGATGGCGCTATGGCAGGGTTGAAATATTACCTGATGCCGGATCTGTCCAAATTCTCTACGTCTACCCTGTTAGGAGCGGTGGGACAGCTTTTTTATTCCATGTCGCTTGCCATGGGCATCATGATCACCTATGGGTCTTACATGAAAAAGGATGACAATATGGAGAAATCCGTACGTCAGATTGAATTCTTCGACCTCGCTATTGCCCTGATTGCGGGCCTTATGATTATCCCTCCTGTTGTCGCCTTTAACGGAGGGGATCCCAGCCAAATCAACGCCGGCCCGGGACTGATGTTTATTACATTGCCGCGCGTCTTCGGCGAGATGGCGTTTGGCAATATCGTCGGTGCACTTTTTTTCCTCTTGGTGCTTTTCGCCGCTTTGACTTCCTCCATTTCCTTAATGGAAACTGTCGTCTCTATTATTCAGGATAAGTTGCATTGGGGACGTAAATTTACTACTTTGATTGTCACGGCAGGTATCATGGCTTTTGGTACTTTATCTTGCCTGGGATATGGGCCTTTGGGTGCTGTCGAACTGCTCGGTATGAAATTTTTGGACTTTTTTGATTTTATTACGAACTCGGTCATGATGCCAATCGTCGCTTTTCTGACCTGTATTTTGATTGGGCATGTCGTTGGTACGAAAACAATCGCGGAAGAGGTACGCCTATCCGGCGAATTCCGCCGTGAACGGCTGCATCGTGTGATGATCAAATGGATTGCGCCGCTCCTTCTTCTCTTCATCCTCGTTGGGCAAATCCTGGATGCGGCGAACATCATTTCCATCTAAAACTTTTCCTTTGCAAGAAAGAGAATCAGCTGCCAAGTAACGCGTTACTTGGCGGCCGATTCTCTTTTTCTTATGCGCAAACATTCTCTACTGAATGCATGCCAATAGCACAACGGGCCGTACCAGTCGTTGGAATCCATAGCATGGATTCCAACGACGAAAACGGATTTAGGAAGGAACGGGCTTGGGTCACCGGTATAGAAAACTGACAGGCGGTGCAGCGCGCGGGTACAGGCAACGTATAACAGCTTCCGATCGTCTTCACTGCTGTACGACTGTGCCCCGGCCTCGTAAACTACTACAGCGTCAAATTCCAGCCCCTTGACCATATACACCGGGGCGATAACGATACCGGACATCACTGCGTCCGCTGTTTCATCCAGCAAGCGTGCGCCAAGGCGTTGTCCGATCCCCTCGTACAGTTTTCTTGCCTGCCTCATGTTTTTACAAACAACCGCTGCCGACTCCAGCCCAGAAGTCATACAGCGCTGTATCTCCTGTACGACGGCGTCGTCCAGCTGACGCGTGCTTTCCTTGCGTACCACAAGCGGCGCGGACTCATGGCGGTCGAAACTCTCTATTTCTAACTCTTGCCCCAGGATATGAGCGCTAAAAGCGTTAATTTCATAGGAACAACGGAAACTTTTCGTCAGAAAGACTTTCGTCGTCCGCTTTTTATGCAAGATCCGTTCCACCTCGTCGTAGAGTGAGACGTCTGCTTGTTTTTCGATGCTCTGGTTGACGTCGCCGAGCACGGTATATTTTGCATTCGGAAAAAGCAGTCCCAAAATTTCATAATGCAAGGGATCATAGTCCTGTGCCTCGTCCACAACCACCTGTTTGACGTCTGATAGCTTATTGTAGCCTGCCGCCCGCAGATACAAATAGAAATACGCTGATGCATCCTCAAACGCCAGGACAGGCGCGCGCAGCTTTTCCGCGCAAAAATTCAAAATGGCATCTATGTTATCCGGAAGCGCAAGTCCCTGGCTCAGTTTATGAAACAGCTACCGATCAGACAACAGACGCCGGTACAATGCCAATGTATCTAAGTTCGTAAATGTCCGTATCTGGCTGAGCAACCGCGCATTCATTTTCGTAGACAAATAGCGGCTAAACTGCTTAACCTCAAATGGGTGACGCCGCCCCTCCTTGACAATCCGTTCAATTTGCTGGAGGCGTTCCTTGGCAATGGCATGCGTTCGCTCCATTATCCAGGTTTCCAGTTGCTTCAACCGGCTCTGCAAAGGAATGCCGCGCTGCTGCGTCCGCAGGACGCGTTCCTTTAGAGTCGCACGATCGGCAATGCAAACGCCGCCAAACCATATATCTTGAAAAGGGACCAAATGACGTTCCGTATAGCGCAGTAACCGGTCCAAAATCGTACAAAATACCGCAGAGAGCTGGAACCGTATGCAATCCTTAAGCAAAAGCCTATACTCTTCTGATGGTGCGGAAACCAAATCCTCCATACGCTCGTTTTTGCTCTGAATGGCAATCTCGTTGCGACAAACCTTGTGAAACAGGTCTTCAAAGGTCAAGGTGTCAATCTGTTCCTCACCGAGCTCCGAAAGGACATTGCTGATATATCCTGCAAAAAGGTTACTGGGAGATATCAATACGACTTCATTACGCTTTAAGCTACCTTGGAGCCCCTGGTACATCAGATAGGCGACACGATGCAAGGCCACCGAAGTCTTTCCGCTTCCGGCGACCCCTTGTACAATCACCAGGCTGCTGTCTACGTCGCGTATGATCACGTCTTGCTCTCGTTGTATCGTTTCTACAATCGTTCGCATCTGCTGAGAGGTGTTTTGCGACAGGGGTTTGCGCAGAATATCATCGGTAATGTTGACGCCACTGTCAAAAAAATATTCCAGTTGGCCATGCCTGATTTCAAATTGCCTCTTCAAGGTTACTTCTCTATGAATCTCTCCAGAAGGCGATTGATAAGAGACCGGCCCCGTTTCATAACGGTAAAAAATGCTGGAGACTGGCGCGCGCCAATCATGAACATCAATCTGAAACGCTTTCTCATCCATGAGGTTCCCAAGCCCGATATACAGTGCCTGCGGCTTGGAGCCGGGCACTGTTAAATCAACACGGGCAAAATATGGTGTATCCAACATCCGGATATATTGCTGGGCTTTCCGTGTTGAAGACACATATTCCGCGCATTTTGCCTGTCCTCATCCAACGTCGCGTTGAAATCGACCAGTTTCCCCCAGTCGCTCCAGGTATGAGATGTGTTTTCCCACTGCTCGCGTCGGCTACGTATCATGTCCTGGCGACTCATACCGATCTTTTCACCTTCCTCCTTTAACTTGCGCTGAATCAGCAGAAGCGTGGACTGCAAATACGCTTCTTCTTCCCGACGTGTATCCTGATTTTCCTGTGTCATCCGAACGCCCTCCCTTATCAAGCGATCCTGTTTACTGTCAAATGGGAATGCTTATTATTATAGCATTTCCAGACGGAATTACAAGCCTTGTTTTTTTTACCGTTTTATGCTATAATAAATACAAACAAGGAAGAAAACACCGGCGAAACAGCCGGTGTTTTTTGCCGTCTCCTTTCTCGAAGTCATGAAAAGCTGCGTAGACACAGACACGGTACCAAGCAAGGATCATCCCAGCGAAGTTGAAAGTCGGTATAAAAAAGGCGTCAACAAGGTTATGAGGCTTCCACGCTTTGCTGTCTGTAAATGACCTCGCACAGGTTCCGTTACGCCTGATGTCAGAAAGCCAAAGATCTCCCCTGATGCAGATCCGGTGTTTGCGGAATCAGGAAAAAAAGCCATCCAAGGAGGTTTCTCCATTGGATGGCCTTTTTTCCTGCATAGCACAGAACTTTATTCCGCGTAAATGCTGACTTTTTTACGGTCCTTACCAAGTCTTTCAAACTTAACCTTACCGTCGATCAGCGCAAACAGCGTATCGTCGCTGCCGCGTCCTACATTCTCACCCGGATGAATATGGGTACCGCGCTGTCTGACCAGGACATTCCCCGCCAGAACAAACTGTCCGTCGGCGCGCTTAACACCCAGACGCTTAGACTCGGAATCGCGTCCGTTCTTGGTGGAACCTACGCCCTTCTTATGCGCGAAAAACTGCATCGATATTCTTAACATTTCATGACACCTCCGAAACGACTATTTTCAAACAATCGGGAAACTGCTGCGACAGCTCCTGCAAATGCTGGTGAAGCCCCCGTAAGACGATAACGCCGTTACTGTCATAGTCGGGACCCGGCAACTGCAACTCGATTCTGTCGCCTTGCTGCGTGACACGCGCATTAATATGATACCACTCCGTCACAAGATTCGCCGCCAGCATCACCGCTGACGATACACTCGCACACACAATATCCTGCCCAGCGTCGGCATAACCGGCATGTCCGGCTACCCGAAATCCGGCCAAAGCAACGTGGTCGAGGTAAAAGACGGCCCGAATCATCGTTTACGCCTGGATGGAGTCGATCCGAACCTGCGTATACGGCTGTCTGTGACCTTTCTTGCGCTTATAGCCCTTCTTCGCTTTGTAAGTGAAAACGACTACCTTTTTCGCTTTTCCGTTCTTCAGTACAGTTGCGGATACTTTTGCACCGTTGACATAAGGTGTACCGATCTCGGTGGAGTCGTCCTTTCCAACTGCGACAATCTTGTCAAAGCTGATGGATTGCTCTGCCTCAGCGTTCAGCTTTTCAATGAAAACGACATCGCCTTCACTGACACGGTACTGCTTTCCGCCCGTTTCAATCACTGCGTACATGTTAGGCACCTGCCTCTTTCTACAATCTCGCTACGCAAGGGGGGATGACCGGCATCCTCTTATTCCCAGACATATGCGGCAACTGATATTATAACACAAGCGGGACAACCTGTCAAGCTGCCCCGCACGGATTTACTCCATATGGTTTTGGATTTTTGCCGCTTTTACGGTATTTTTCATCAGAGTGGCGATCGTCATCGGTCCGACTCCTCCCGGCACCGGCGTGATGAAGCTCGCCTTATCCTTGACTGCCTCGAAGTCGACATCGCCGCAGAGCTTGCCGTTCTCATCACGGTTCATACCGACGTCAATCACAACTGCGCCTTCTTTGACCATGTCCGCAGTAACAAATTTCGCACGTCCGACCGCTGCGACAAGAATGTCCGCTCCAGCGGTAATCTGCGCCAGGTTTTTGGTGCGGGAATGGCAGATCGTCACCGTACCGTTCTCATGCAGCAAAAGCATCGCCATCGGTTTTCCAACGATATTGCTGCGGCCGATTACGACGCAGTTTTTTCCTTCCACCTCAATCCCAGTCGAATGGATTAACTCCATCACCCCCGATGGGGTGCAGGGCAAAAACTCAAAATCGCCGATCATGATATGCCCGACGTTCTGCACATGGAAAGCATCCACATCCTTCAATGGCGAGATCGCTTGGATAACGGCATTTTCGTCAATATGCTCCGGCAACGGCAACTGTACGAGAATACCGTTGATTTTATCGTCCACGTTCAGATGCTCCACCAAATTAATCAGCTCTTCTTGGGAAGTTTCCGCATTCAGCGCATACTCCTCCGAGTAGATCCCAATCTCTTCGCAAGCCTTTTTCTTGTTGTTGACGTAGACACGCGAAGCAGGATTGTTTCCGACGATAATCACTGCCAATCCCGGTTTCACACCGGATTCCCGCAACGACGCGACCTCCACGGCCAAGTCGTTTTTTATTTTGACCGATACGGCTTTCCCGTCAATTATCTGCGACATAGATTTCCTTCTTTCTGTTGTGTTAGTCCGAAGCTCTTCAGTCTATCCACCCGGCATCCATTGTCATTGTATCTTCTTTTCTACCGGCCAGTGTATCTACATAAGACTTTCAAGACCTCAAACATGCCTCAAATATCATCCCATATTTTCGAACAAATGTCAACCTATTTCTACCATTGACATAATCATTCCTTCTTTTCCGCCTCGTCAGATGCATCCTGCTCTTGCTCTTCCGCCTGCCCATGCTCCTCGCTGCCAGCAATTTCTCCCGAATAGACAGCGGAATCGGCGGAAGGTACCTCGACGCGGGGGGAAGCGGTCGTAGAGGGTTCACTCCCCTTCTCGCCCGTTTCAGACATCTCCGCAGCAAGGGCGTCCAACTCCTGCATCGATGCATCGTCCATAATATGCTCCTCTTGTGTCAGTGCATCATCCGCTTTACGCTCCCTGCGCACCTCTTCCGATTTGGCGATCCGCATCTTGGATTCCTCGGTATCCACATACAGAACCGCCTCATTCCGTTTGGCGCGCGCCCGCAGGATAAATACCAGCAGGATTGATAAGATTACGCAGACGATTGCTACCAGCTGGGAAATTCGGATTTGCCCCAGCATCAAGCTATCGGTACGCAACCCCTCAATTAACGCCCGGCCAAGGCCATACCAGCCGATATACAGCAGAAATACCTCACCATCAAAACGGCGCTTCTTGCTCAAGATATGCAGCACCAGCGCACCTAACAGGCACCACAGCGACTCATACAGAAAACATGGATGCACCGGATCGGAGACGGATATCGACATGCCGTTCTGGGTCAATTCCTCAAAATGGTCGGTCAGATACTCCGTAATAGCTGGGCTAGTCATTCCCCACGGCAGGTTGGTATTCGAGCCAAAGGCCTCAATGTTGACAAAATTCGCCCAACGCCCGATCCCTTGACCGATTAAAAAGCCGATACCAGCAATATCAAGCAGCGGTGCAATGCGCACCTTACGGATTTTGGCCACCAGCAATCCTACCAGCAAAGCACCGATAATCCCACCGTAAATGGCCATTCCGCCTTCCCGGATGGAAAAAATCTCATCCAAATGCTGGCTATAGTAGTCCCAACTAAAAGCGACGAAATAAAGGCGGGCACCAAGAACACCACCGATAATTCCGCCGATGACACAGTCGATCAAGCGATCGGGATCGATGCCGAATTTTTTGCACCGCTTCATCCCGTAGATAAACGCCAGCAAAAAACCCAACGCAATGATCAGCCCGTAAAAATAAATGGTGAAGTCACCAATTTTGAATCCTCGACTTAATTGCAACTCCAGCCCGAAATTAAACCGGAGCGTTTCCGTTGGCAATAAACTCAAATCAGATACCCCTTCCTGTTTTCAAATGCAACTAGCGACTCATATATGTAAAGGCGGACGGTATCCGCCTCACAGACATCTTAAAGATTTTACTCGGCCGGTTCAATGATAGACAGTACCGCATGCTGCGGATCGAACTGTTTGAGGAAACGCTGCTGGATTGCCTCATAGCTGACCTGCGCGGCATAGTCAATAGCAGCATACAGATCGACACCGGCAAACTGGGCGTACACCAGCATACTGGCAACCTCCTCGATATCGTTGAAAGCGCGGAGCCGCCGACCGTATATCGCCTTACGGCTACGGTCGAAGTCCTCCCTCGCAATGCCCTCCTGCTTCAAACGCTGTATCTCTTCCAGCAACTGCGCCAGCACACCGCGCGGATTACGTGATTCACCACCGAAGATGCTGCCGAAGAATCCACGCCCGGTGAAACTTTCCGTTTCAAAGGTCGTGTTAATCAACCCGCTATCATACATGCGGCGGTAGAGCGGCGACGTTTCCCCCGCCAAAATCTCCAAAAGGATGTCGGTCTCCACCGATGCACGCACCATATCCATCCCTTCACAAGCCTTCTCTTTAAAGCCAATATGGAACATGGGGACACCCACTGACAGCTGTTGTACGAATTCCTTACGGAAGACGCTATCCGGTTCCTCCGGGATTTTCGTCTCAATTTGGATAGGCTCCGCTTTTTTCAGCACCTTGTCCGCCACCCGCAGGACGGTGTCAACGTCAAAATTGCCCGTCACAGCCAGCACCATATTGTGCAGATTATAAAAAGTTCGGTAACAGCGGTACAGCAGATCCTTATCAATCCGTGCAATCGATTCCACTGTCCCAGCGATATCGATTTTGACAGGATTTTTCTCGTACATGCATCCCAGCATATTGAACATAACCCGCCAGCCGGGATTATCCTGATACATCTTGATTTCCTGTCCGATAATCCCCTGCTCCTTCGCCACCGACTTGTCCGAGAAATATGGCGATTGGACAAAGTCCAGAAGGATTTCCAGCGACCGCTCGAAATGGTCGGTACAGGAAAACAGGTAACAGGTTCGATCGAAAGAGGTAAAAGCATTGGCGCTCGCCCCTGTCTGCGCATACAGCTTAAAGGCGTCCTCTCCATTCTCGTCTTCAAACAGCTTATGCTCCAGGAAATGAGCGATTCCTTCCGGGACAGTGACGAAATCGTCATCCGTCCCAGTTTTAAAGGTCGTATCGATGGAGCCGTATTTGGTTCCAAACAGCGCATAAGCGCTGGAATAACCGGGCATCGGGCATAACAGGATCGTCAGTCCGGACGGATGTTCCACGCGGATATACTGTTCCTGGATGCGCCGGTTTTCAATCAGTTGTCGTTTCATAGCAAAACCCTTCCGTTCTGCGCGGGAGACGTTTCCCCGCGCGGTATTGACATATCAAGCCTGCTTACTAGTCAGCAGGTAAACCGTATCCAGCGCCGCCGATTGCGCTGCTCGCACGATTTCCTTCCGGCTGACCTGGGTCAGCAGCCCGGCCTCCTCCTCCGGCGTATAGGTCCGCCCGGAGTAAATCTGTCCAAGGTAAAAGGCTTCCAAAGAGGCGGCATCGTCCGAAACTGTACGGAACGCGTCCATCAAGCTCAGTCGCGCGCTCTCCATTTCCTCATCAGTAAAAGCATCCTCATGGATCGTTTCCAGCTGTTTTAGGATTTCGGTCCGTGCCAGGGAAATATTGTCTTTCTCCACACCGCTGTCAATTAGAAGAATCCCTTTGTGCCGGTCATAGCTTGCCGCACAGTAATAACACAGACTAAGTTTTTCCCGCACGTTCATAAACAGCAATGAGGACGGCGATCCTCCCAGTACTGAAACCATCATCCGCACCGCGGCAAGATCCGGATCGGTAACCCGAAACCCCAACACAAGCTTCGACTGTGTCACCGCCATCTGCTCCTCAACATCCTTGAGCGCCTCCACCTGAACGTTGACGTCCGGACGGGCAATAGCTACCGCAGCACGATCCATGGAGGAAAAAGCCTTGGCAAACGCCTCTCTGGCTTCAGAGAAATCTCCCCCGCCGGTACAAATAATTTCCACCTGAGCTGTCCGCAGCATATTCCGATACGCATCAAAAGCGCTCTGTGGCGTGATTTCTTTTGCATCACTGACATAGCCGTTTTTAGGAATGCCATACGGCTCCTTGTCGCACATCACAGCTTGCGCACGGCTGATGGCGTACCGGCGCTTCTCATTGAGCTCGCTTTCAATCGCATCGATAAGACTTTGCCGTTCTAGGTCAACCTCGGAAGCACGGAACACACCGTTCTCCGTTACTGGCTCAAATATGCTCCGCAGCAAAATCTCACAAATTTCTGTCGTAACATCCTCCCCCTCAAGGGCGTAACGGTTGTCGATACTGGACGCCGTCAGGGTGATGACCTGGCTATCCCCCATTTTTTTCACATTGCCGGTCAATGACGCACTATAAAGTTGCGACAGCTTACGGCTTAACTGTGTAAAATCGGGACACCCTTGATACCCTTTGGTCAACAGAAAGGGCAGCAACGCATTCGTGGTAACGGTCTCACGCGTAAGCGGAAGCAAAAAGTGCACCGATATCCGGTTAGTTTTAAAACGGCTGTCCGCGATGGTGCTGAAATGGACCCCCTCCGACAGCTTCATTCGGTTCAACGAATTACTCATTGCCTTCTCTCCTTAATCTCAAACAGCTGTCTTCCATCCTGGAGTGACAGCTTCACAGTGTTATCTTTCACATTATGCTGACAAAATATGCTACAAGCACTATTTTTCTTCCTGCGGCTCCTCTTTTCCTATGCTACGGCGGAGCATTCTACGGTACTCCATCGCAGCTTGTTCTACCTTATTGTCACCGAAAGTATAATAAACCTTGTCCTTGAGTGCATCCGGCAGATATTGCTGCTCTACATAATGATGCGCAAACTGGTGCGGATACTGATAGGTCAGCCCCCGCCCCATCTTTTTAGCTCCCCCATAATGGCTGTCTTTCAGATGGGCAGGGATTTCCCCCGTATGCCCGCTGCGGACATCCGCAAGAGCGTCCCAGATCGCCGTACTGGCGCTATTGGACTTCGGTGCGGTACACAATAAGATGACGCCTTGCGCAAGTGGGAGACAAGCCTCCGGTAACCCTACCTGCAGCGCGCTGTCGACGCAAGCTTTGACGATAGCGATTGCCTGCGGGTAAGCCAAACCTACATCTTCCGCGGCAGTCACCAACAGACGGCGGCAGGCGCTGGGCAGATCCCCTGCTTCCAACAATCGGGCCAGATAATGCAAAGCGGCATTTTCGTCGGAGCCCCGGATGGATTTCTGGAATGCGGACAGAATGTCGTAATGCTCGTCCCCGTCCCTATCGTAGCGCATACTGCTGCGCTGTGATAGATCCCGCGCAAGCTCCAGACTGACAAAGGAGCACCCTTCCTGCGGCTGAGCGGACAACGCGCACAGTTCCACAGCGTTGATGGCCTTGCGCACATCCCCGCCACAACCGAAAGCGATGGCTTCACAAACGCCGTCCTCTATCTGCAATGGGATACCGAGCTTGGAATCGCAGGCATCAAAAGCACGACGCACCGCCGCGACAGTTTCCTGCGGGGAAACAGGCTTGAATTCAAAGACCGTCGCACGGCTGAGGATTGCGCTGTATACATAAAAGTACGGATTCTCCGTCGTTGAGGCAATCAGCGTAATACTTCCGTCCTCGATAAATTCCAGCAAAGACTGCTGCTGCTTTTTATTGAAATACTGGATCTCATCCAGATACAGTAAAACGCCGTTATAGCTAGCGAAGGTACCGAGCTCCCCGATAATTGCCTTGATGTCCGCCGTGGAGGCGGACGTCCCGTTCAGCTTATACAGCTTCATATTGGTGGAACTGGCGATAATACGCGCGACCGTCGTTTTCCCGATGCCGGACGGCCCATAAAAGATCATATTGGGGATGTGCCCGCTCTCGATAATTCGGCGGAGCGGCTTCCCTTTTCCCAGCAAATGTTCCTGACCGACAACATCGTCCAATGTATCCGGTCTGATTTGATCCGCAAGCGGCAATTTCCCACCCCCGTTTGCAACGCAGCCGGCGACTCCGTTCGTCCTCACGCCTGTTCTTGTTGCGGTAGGACGCAAACGGGGAGCGCCGGCTGATTCGTTCCGTTTAGCTGTACAACGGATATTTTGCGCAGATTTCGCTCACCTGCGCACGGATATCCTCCACAGATGCTTCAAAATCTGACGCACAGCGGAAGATAAAGTCAGCGATGCGTTCCATATCCGCTTCGACAAGGCCGCGGCTGGTAACCGCCGGGGTCCCCAATCGGATACCGCTAGTAATAAAGGGGCTTTGCGGATCGTTTGGAATCGCATTTTTATTGGCAGTGATATACACTTCGTCCAGGCGTTTCTCCAGTTCCTTGCCGGTGACGCCAAATTTTCTTAAATCAACCAGCATCAGATGGTTGTCCGTTCCGCCGGAAACGAGATCAAAACCCTTTTGTACCATCGCATGAGCCAATGCCTTCGCATTTTTGACGACCTGCTGCTGGTAGGCCTTGAACTGCGGCTGCAATGCCTCCCCAAAACAGATGGCCTTCGCGGCAATGATATGCATCAGCGGGCCTCCCTGTGTACCCGGGAAAATCGCCTTATCGATTGCCTTTGCAAGCTCCGCTTTACACAGGATCATTCCGCCGCGCGGGCCGCGCAGCGTCTTGTGCGTCGTCGTAGTGACCACATCAGCGTAAGGCACCGGGGACGGATGCAGTCCTGCCGCAACCAACCCGGCAATATGTGCCATGTCGACCATCAGGTAAGCGCCGCACGCCTTTGCAATTTCGGCAAACCGCGCGAAATCGATCTCTCTCGGGTATGCGCTCGCACCCGCGACAATCAGCTTGGGCTTATGTTCCATCGCCAGGGCATACAGCTTGTCATAGTCGATACGATGGGTATCGTCGTCGACGCCATACGGAACGAAGTTAAAATAGGATCCCGACATGTTAACTGGCGAACCATGCGTCAAATGCCCGCCGTGCGCCAGATTCATCCCAAGGATCGTGTCCCCCGGCTTGACAAGCGCGAAATAAACCGCCATATTGGCCTGTGCGCCGGAATGCGGCTGCACATTGGCATGATCCGCGCCAAACAATTTTTTGGCACGCTCGATCGCGATATTTTCCACTACGTCCACGCATTCACAGCCGCCATAATAACGCTTACCCGGATAGCCTTCCGCGTACTTATTGGTCAGGACCGACCCCATCGCAGCCATGACAGCCGGCGAGACAATATTTTCACTGGCTATCAGCTCAAGATTCCGTCTCTGGCGCAGCAGTTCCTGCTCCATCGCTGCGCCGACCTCAGCGTCCTGTCCCTTGACGAAGCCAATGGTATCCATCATATCACCCATATATCCCATTTTCTTCTCCCTTTCGATTCCAATTTCGCAATAAATATATCCAATATTATAGTACTTTTCCCCTCATATTGCAAGTAGTACGCTGTTAACAACACGCTGTCAACCGACTACTCCTGCGAAGCAAATCCCGATTGAAGGAAGGCTAAGACAGCCTCGCCCAGAATCCCGCTCTCGAACCCGCGATAACCATGGCCGTTGGCTACCCCCCCTGGACCGTAAAATTCCGACACTGTCCCCCAGCAGCTCAATAACGGCGAATTTCGAATCGTACGATATACGTCCCGCGCCGGTACAGCTTGCTCCAATTTGACCAGATCGTATAAAAGCAGAGCCAGAGAGTGGCCGCAGAAGCCCCGGTTATCCGGGTACGCATTGGGGAGAAACCCCGTATCGGGATCACGGTAATGCAATGTGGACAGCGCATCCTGCCTCTCTCCGCCGTTTGCAAGGCGTGCACCGAGCCAGACCGGCAGCAGACGGAAATTGGTCATCACATTCTGAAGGCGCTTATGCGTTACAGCATCACGCGCCCATGCATGGCACCCAGTGTCCGGTTCCAGAAACGCCGAATCAACCGCTGTACGGATAGTGTCCAGATACGGCTGATAAGGATCTTGGCGCCCTGTCTCCTGAAAGAAATCGGACAGAAAAGAAAGCGACGCAAGTGCGGCAACGGTGGAAGGGAAGGAATCATTCCGGCCGTCCCACCCCTCCACTGCGGGGAATCCTCCATACTCTTCCCCATCAGAGCGGCTGACGTATTGTTCTGTTTCATCACCATTAAAGTTCATCAGGTATCCATGCCCCAACATCCACGTAAGCTGCGCATCCGCTGCCCAGATCGCGGACGGCAGACAGTCTTCTACCAAGGAAGCATCCCCCGTCTGCTGCCAGTAATCACGCAACATAAAGAGATAGTACGCTGTGATCTCCGAAGCGTTATTGACAAAGGAATCTCCAATAAAAGTGTCCGACCCCATGGACCACCAATTCGGAATATAGCCTGCAATCTCCCAGCGGGAATGGATATTTTGGATGAGGCGGCGGCACTCTTCCCAATGTCCTGTTGCCATGAGCAGCCGGAAGCAGCCGTGAGAATCTCGGATGTAGGAGTTCGCGTACTTATGTATCCCTGCTATAAAGCCGCCGTCCCGGTTCTGCTGCGTCCTGACCGCGACCAGGCAGCCTTCCACAATATCCATCTCCTCGGGATAGGCGTCGAATAAGGGATAAAAGCCGTCCGTATCCAGCCACTTGTTCCATTGCTCCACACTGCGATGAAGTCCTTTCAGCTGCGATACAGCGTTCAAGCTAGAGAGTCCCTGTATCATTTCACTGTCCCGATCTCCAGCATAGTAATGATAGTGGCAGAGTGTGGTGACAAAACCTGCTCCAGATGTGAGCGTATGTTCCAAGGTGTACACCGTCAACTGTTGAAAGCCTGCAACAGCATCGCAGCCGCCGCTAAAAAAAATCTCACAATAGCGGTCTGCCCAATTCTTCGTCTCTGCGTTGCCAAAGCACCAGCATCCTTTACTCCTGCGTAAAACCGCCATTCCACTCTTTATATTGGTCTCATCATGTCCCGGCCGGATAACTGCCTGCAGTTGGACGCGGTGCGCCCTGTCAGAAACGTTCTGTATCACGGCCAAGCGGTGAAAAACGGGCTCTTTTTCAATCGTAAAGTCATATATCTTTACACAAATCCCGCCATATTCGTACTGTCCTGCAAAAACGCCACTATGTCTCAATCGATGCATATGGAAGTTGATAGGAACACTGTAACCATCCACCGTCAATAACAGGCGCTCCTCCTGGAGAAAGCTCGGGCAGGTATAGTCACATCCGATCAGCATATTCAGACGGCCCGATATATCCGACACCGCTCCAACCACTCCGTTTCCGACAAAATAATCCTCTTCTCCGCCCAGGTATGGGACTGGGACACTATCCGAAATCTGTTCCAAAACCATTTTGCTTTCTCTCCTTTATCACTGTCAAACGACCTTACTATCCCGCATAGGCGCTTCTACTCAGCACAGTACCCTGCATGGTAAAGCTTTTGCAACAGGATTAATCAGGCACATCACGACCACGATTTTCGACTCAGCTTTCACCAACTCGCTTTGACACTCACAGGAACAACTGTGCCAAATTTTGCAGGGGAGAAGCAAGGATTCTACCATTGTCTAGGCACCAACAGAAAGGGATCGGCGCATTGACAACAGAAGTTCCCCCCTATGCCGTCTTATTGATTACTCGGGAAAATGAATACGCTCTTCCGTAAACCACGACAAAGGTCTGCCCGATAAAAATCTTTCCCAGGATACGCTTTCCGCACGCCGCACGGAAGGGAAATAATCTCGAAGGACAGCGCAAAGATACTCGGCCTTTTGCATCAGTGGTTCGCTCTCGAAACAGGCCGGCAGCTTCTGGTCGGAAATGACAAGGCTTTCGAATATCCGCGCACGGTCTTCCGTAGGAAACGTGGAGGCATAACCGTCAATAAAATAGATCCGGTTCACGTCGTCTTTGCTTTTGGGATCATCCGGCGTGTAATCGGCGCGGTTGGCGCTGCTATATACCGCCCCCGTTACGTCACGGTAAGAATAGGTATACAGATATCCATCCGGCAGGAACTCGTTCCACAAAGAAAAGCCGGGATACCCTTCCATCTGCCGGGCATAGGATAGCCGCGTGTCTATCGCATGCATCAGCTCGTGTGCGAGATGGCCCTGAATTTGCTCCGGTTCGGAAATATCGATCACCAGAGCTTGCCGCCGATTGTGCTGACACGCAAAGGCAGCGGCATCAATACCACTCTCCTGTGAGATTGGTTTTATCGTACCTGTGAGGAAAAAATCCACTCCCTCTACCGCAGCGGTACAAAGATCGTCCAGAAAGCCTTCCGGAAATTTCCCAAGCAATGTTGAAATCTGCGACAGCGCAGCGTAGATATGCGTTTCGTCATCATCAGAACAGACCACATAATCATGAAACGAAACAACTGCATCGTCCCTCAAATAAATCCGGATCCCATATTTCTCCTGCAGCTGGGTAACCAACGTGTCGTTCTGTGCCCGATAATCCGTCCCGCCGATGGAAAGCACGGCGTCCCCTACCGTGCGCCCGGACGACGGCATATTTGCAAAATCCCAGACGACCAACTGCTGCGTTGCCTCTAACGCGTTATCGACGGTAAAATAGGCGCGATCGTCGCAAAGACATAAGTTTCCAATCGCGATCCCCTCCAGCTCTTCTTTTGTCCCGCTGAACAGCTGTACCTCACTTTTACAAATTCCCTGCCGCGCATCATAAATACGAGCGGCCACTGTTGTGTTTTCTCCGTTGAAAGCCGTGTCCAGTGTAACAACCAATCCCTGTGACAAGGCCTGTACCTGTTCACTTGCTGACGAGAAAGAGAATGTCAACGCCGCGCCCTGCTTTTGCGGATCTACGGTGGTCATCTCACCGTTTCTTTCCCGGATCAGCATCCCGCTGGACAGATACAGCGTCCCATCCGTTGTCCTCCCGACGCGCAGTTCTCCAGAATCTATATTGCAGACGGCTAAAACAGGTGCTGCGTTGGCACTCTCGCATTCCATAACCAGTGTTTTTCCATCCCCCATCAAGCCGATGATACGCGTTTGTTTCGGCACAGGAGACCCCTGGAAGGAAAGACGTAATTCGGCCTCACTCCGTTTACCGTCCATGGAAAAACGGATAAGCTGTCCAGATGTTTTCTCAATCCCCCACGCGTAGGAACCTTCCTCATCAATATACAATCCCGCTCCGCGCAGCTGCGGCAAACGGATGCTTCCCAACTCCTTTAATTTTCCGTCCAGTAACCGGATCTCCTGCGCGCCGATATCGTACAGATATACATCTCCCGCCGCTGTAAAGCCGATTTCCAGCTGATCACAAGACGACACCGGAACGGTTGCATTCGCTTGCACTGTGTCCGAAGAACTATCATAAACTGTCAGAGCAAGCGTCCCGCTCGCATCAGATGACCGTCCTGTCAAAACCATGCTGCCGCGACAGGCAATCCCTACCAAGGTTCCACTCTGCTGAGATAACTTATCAATGATATATACGCCATCCATATTCCGGTAAGGCGCGCCGGGTTGTTTGAGCGGGTGTGCCTCCTCCCCCGTATCGCATCCCGCCAAGGTAAGGCAAACACCAAGGAAAAGTGCTGTCAATTTCTGTTGTAAACCTGTCATGAAGCCGCCCCCATCCTGCTGCATCCCACTGGATGCCCGTCTGAACGCTACGCATACAGTTCGAACTGTATGGAGCAATTGATCGCATTCTGGATTATGCCCCGTTTTTTTCATTTTAACGCTTTTTGGTTTCTATCAGGATACTGTGATTTACGGCTCGTGAGAGAACACCCATTTGTTCCAAACGCAATACGCTCCCACCGTCGGCACCCTCCTTGGTGGTAAGTATTCATCGCCAACAAAATGCTCAATGGTGCCCGTATTATGTTCTTATCGGGAAGGGATGGACGTCGCCGGCCAACTTGCATGCTTCACTTCATCTAGGAAAGTGACACCCTCATCCCAGAAGAATCCTCTCTCTGCCAATCGTTTATGAATCGCTAGGAAGTAAACGTCGTTTCCGCAGATGGTAATACGCTAGTCCGGCCGCATCTGCCAGGAACCAACCAATCGGGACTGACCACCATATCCCTGACACACCGAAAACCGGCAGAGCGGATAACAGATAAGCGAGCACAACCCGCGTCCCCAGCGAGATAACAGTCAAAACGACAGACACGCCCGGCTTCCCTAACGCCCGGTACAGACCATACAGCAGAAACAAACAGCCAATCCCACAATAGAATGCCCCTTCTATATGCAGGTAACGGACTCCTTCGGCGATAATGGCAGTTTCTCCTGTGTCGACGAACAACAGCATGAACGGACGGGCAAAAATCCACACCACTGCAGATATGACAACGCAGAAAACCAGCATCGTCAAAACTGCCCCTTTCCATCCGGCCCGGATACGCTCTTCTTTTCCTGCGCCATAATTTTGGGCGATAAAGGTAGAAAAGGCATTACCAAAATCCTGAACGGGCATGTATGCAAAAGCGTCTATTTTGACCGCTGCGGCGAATGCAGCCATAACCGAAGGCCCAAAACTGTTGACCAATCCCTGAACCAGCAAAATCCCCAAATTCATTACGGACTGCTGTACACAGGTTAAAAAGGAGAAGCTGGCGATTTCTGTCATACAACTCCACCGCACATGATGTTGGCGAAGACTGATGCGAAGCTGGGGGCAACGCGCCCAGGTATACACTGTAAGCCCTATCCCGGAGACATATTGTGCAATCACTGTCGCTTCCGCCGCTCCAGCCACACCGCGGCCTAGCCCTATCACGAACCACAAATCCAATACAATATTCAATACCGCCGAAACCGCCAGAAAAACCAGCGGAATGACCGAATTCCCTACCGCTCGTAAAAGGGATGCAAAGTAGTTATAAAGAAAAGTGGCGAAAATACCGCAAAAGATGACGAGAAGGTATTCCTTCATCATCGGCCATACTGCTTCCGGAATTTGAAGAAGTGTCTGTATGTGAGAGAGAAAAAGAAAGGAGAGCAAATTCAAAAGCAACGTCAACACCAATATGAGCACAAAAGAGGCAGATACACCTTCTTTTAAGCGCTCCTCATCCCTTTGTCCAAAGCGAATTGAAATCACCGCTCCGCTTCCCATACAGAGGCCTAATAAAATCGAAGTTAGAAAGGTCATCAAGGTAAAGGATGAACCAACGGCCGCCAATGCGTTTGGCCCCAGACATTGGCCTACAATTAATGTATCAGCTATATTATAGCATTGTTGCAACAAATTACCTAGAATCATCGGGACGGCAAAACGCAACATGGATCGCATGATCGGCCCTTGTGTAAAATCCCCTTTCATTCCCACACATACTTTCTAATCGAAATATCAAACTTACATTTTGAAAACATTATACCGGATTATTATCCATAAGTCAATCTTCGAATTGCTATTTTTGCTCTACTGCTGTATAATAATAAAGAGTAAGGAGTGATGGATGCCATGTTTTTAGAGGGACTGGATGAACTGGATCGTAAAATAGTCCTGCTGTTAATTGAAAACGCGCGCATTTCCTATTCTGATATCGGGCAGCGCATCGGAATTTCGCGGGTAGCTGTCAAGGCACGTGTCCAATCATTGGAGCAACGTGGTATTATTGAAGCGTACACCACCATTATTAACCCACAAAAAATCAGTGGAGCAGTTTCCTGTTATTTCGAAATTGAACTCTCACCGGAAACCTTTGCCCAGGCGGTAGATTTGCTCAACCGAAATGAAACCATTACGCAGATTTACCGAGTCACTGGTAAACACAAACTCCATGTCCACGCGGTAGCGGCCTCTCATGAGGAGATGGAAACTTTGATTCGCGAAACAATGGATCCCTTACCCGGCGTGGTCAGCTGCAGTTGTCATGTGATACTATCTCGAATGAAGGACATAAAAGGGCTGAGGCTGTGATCCCTCACATGAAAGCCAGTATTCCTGTTCGATGTACAAACGAATCCGGGAACAAATAATCTGACAAAACGTTCCTGGGGTACTGCCAAGGCGACAGTTCCTCCGTAGCGGCCTTTTTTATCACCTGTCAATGCCTGTTGTCCGCAATCAATCAAATAACGTCTCAAAAAGGAACCCTACCAAAGGAAACAGAATAGTATATAGCAAAAACTGAAAGCTGGACAGTGACATGAAATACTATCTACCCATGCATAGCAACTATTCCTGTTGTTATCCAAATTGTCTTCGGGTGTGCCATTGTGTCGGTTTCACAGGTGCTACTGGTCCTACTGGCCCCACAGGGCCCACTGGTTCGACTGGTGTCACAGGACCCGCTGGACTTATAGGGCCTACTGGCGTTACCGGACCACCTGGACCGATTGGCCCCACGGGAGGAACGGGCGCAACCGGGCCCACGGGTCCTGCTGGACCTCCTGGTCCCACCGGTGTTACCGGACCTACAGGGGCGATCCCTGACGACATTTTTGCATCCTTCAGTATCATCCAGCTCCCCTTGACCGTCGGCTCGTTGATCCCATTGTTTCCTGATGTGAGCGATCCGACAGGGCATATCGTAGCAACTGATCCGACGCACATCACACTGGCTCCCGGATATTATCTGGTTTCCTATAAAGTATCCGCCATTTTCCGAACCGCGAATTATATGCAAATCACCCCCTCCTACAACGGCTCTGCCCATTTGGATACGGGGATTTACTTTGCTACGTCAACAAACGGCTCCAGTGCTTGTGGATCCGCTTTTCTGATTATCCGGGCTCCCGCACAAACTGTATTTACACTCACCTTTTCCGGTTCTGGTAATGCATATGACGGACAGGTCAATCTGACTATTTTACGTTTACGCAGACCGCTGTAGCTGGGCGTTGTGCAGATGTTCTAAAACGTCTGCAAATGCTGTCGAAAAACCGGAACGCTTGCTTCCAGTCTCCTCCCCAATAGGGAAAAAGAATTTGCGGAGGAAAACCAATGCTACCAAAAGGCCGCTCGTGTCCTCCCTCATTGGAATCGACCATTTTCGTGGAGCCCGCCGGCTCTATCAGTACCCGTATCAGAGCCATCGAAAGTTTCGTCCCGACCTCAACCATCAAAGCTCCGGTTTACTCTTGACAGTAAACCGGAGCTTTTCCTCACTTACTTTCAGTAATCCGTGAGAAATCCGCTAATAGAATCCTTTTTAGACCTGCCGCTCTTCATGCTTGCCCTGTTCTGCCATAACTGCATGAGACTTTACGCACCGTACTGAATCGATGGACAATGAAAAAACCGTTCTCCCTTCCCTCTGTCGATCCGATCCCTTTTCAATCAGTGTCTCCGTCCGGGCATCAATTGAAGAAGTTGCTTTGTCCAGGATCCGTACTGAAGATTCTACGATCCTAGCGTGTGCAATCGCTATAAGCAGCGTTTCGGCTGATCTTCTATCGCACAGCTATCCCCTACGTCCCGTAATATTCTCAATTGTCTGAAATAGCATCCAAAACTGTACCACCATTAACTTCCTTGACTTATATTGGGTATCTCAGCGGCGGCTGGAGTGTCAATACTACGTGAATTTCAGATACAGCGGACAAAAATCGATGTTATCCTTTTCCGTAAATTTTGACGGAAAAACCTTGTTATACCACACTCCCTTCGACGATATTCGACATAAAATTCCAATATTTGGTGATATACTGCAAACAAACATATACGTGCAATATACATATCGTTTGGAGTGATCAACATGAAAAAGTTTTTCTCTTTATTCCTCTCTCTTCTTGTAATGACCCTGGTGGGCTGTACCCCGGTTACAAGTTCATCTTCATCCAGCGTGTACACCTCCAGTAACCGTTCCAGTATCATGGAGTCTACTGTGACTTCCGATGCTTCTACATCGGGCAAAGAGGAAACGTCCTCAAATGTCGAAGAATCAGCTACTAGTTCTTCGAAAGAAGCCGTGAGCATTTCCAAACCTGCCGATAGCACTTCAAGTCAACTTCCATCCACTTCGTCCCATGTCCAAGAGTCTTTACCATCCTCACAGTATGACCCCATTGTCTATATTACCGATACCGGGTCAAAATACCACTCATATGGGTGCCAGTATTTACGTAATAGTTGTATCGAAAAACACCTTTCCGACGTCATTGGTAGCTATGAACCGTGTAGCAAATGCAATCCGCCTTCTTAATCCTTCCAGTACATTCGCTTCAGCTTTTTCACGTTGGTACGTGTAACAGAGTATGAGCCACACAAAGACGCTATACCGATGCGTAGACGAATTGGTGATTAAATTTTCAGAGGCTAGACGAGTGAAAATCAAAGTGAGATAGTGGAAATCGGAGAGAGCAATTTGCTCCCTCCGATTTTTCTGTATCAGCTGAGTAAGTAGACTGTTTGTATTTCCATAAGGCTACAAACAGTCTATTTGTAAGGGGTACCCTCATAACCTAAAGAAGAATTATATTCTTAAAAAGCATAACTACAAGTTAGATATGTTGATTTTTCTTTCTATTTTTGCTATACTTGTCTTGGAGGTAAGAACTTATGGAACTTCGTGTGCTTAATTATTTTTTAGCAATTGCAAGAGAAGAAAGCTTTACCAAGGCCGCCAATATGCTTCATGTTACACAGCCAACATTGTCCCGGCAAATTGCAGATTTGGAACAGGAACTTGGCGTGAAGTTGTTTATCCGAAGCAATCATCATATCATTTTAACCGAGGACGGAATGATACTGAAACGCAGAGCACAGGAAATTTTATCTTTAGTAGATAAAACAAAGCAGGATTTTCTGCAAAAAGACGAGACCCTTTCTGGCACAATTTCAATTGGCAGCGGCGAATTTCGTTCGACAAAATATTTGGCAAAAATCATTGAGGAATTCCATAAAAAATATCCCAATGTAAAATATGAGATATACAGCGGTAATGCAGGCAATATTCGAGATTATATTGAAAGAGGGCTTCTCGACATTGGCCTGATGTCAGAGCCGATTGATATACGCAAATATAACTTTGTAAATATGCCAATCAATGAGCAGTGGGGTGTGTTCGTCCCGAGTACTTCTCGACTCTCTGAAAAGGCAGTCATAAGTCCTGAAGACTTGGTGGGTATGTCGGTGATTACTGCAACAGGCGATTTTAACCAAAGCCGAATCGGAAAGTGGCTCGGCGAATATAAGGAACAAGTTGAAATCGTAGCGACCGCCAATCTCCCTTATAATGAAGCTGTGTTAGCTCAAGAAAATATGGGTGTCATGCTTAGTATAAAATTGAACTGCACCTATGAAAATTTACGTTTTCTCCCCTTATCCCCCGTTTTAGAGGTTTCAACCGCCTTGGCGTGGAAAAAGGAGCAGACTTTCTCAACTGCGACTTCCGCATTGATTGACTTCTCGCGTCAATACTTAAAAAGCATAACTGTTGATAAATGATAAGTATTAGACATTTTATATAGACCGATTTATAATAAAGGTGTTCAAAAACGGATCACCTTTATTTTTGTATTCCCGTCAGAAAGGAAGTTTGAAATGACAATTCATGAAGCCAGTGAGCGATATCAAATCCCTATCAAAATCTTGCAGGAATATGAAAGTTGGGGATTGTGCGGCGAAGTCAAAAAAGTAATGGGCTCGTGGCATTACGACGAAAGTGATATGGAGAGACTGAGTATCATCATGACGCTTCACGATATTGGTTTTACCAACGATGAGATTGAAGAATATATGCGCTTGCTTTTGGAGGGAAAGTCCACTGAAAAAGAACGCATGAAAATGCTCAATGAAAAAAGAAACGGAACGCTTGATGAAATCCATTTGAAACAAAAACAGCTAGACCGGTTAGATTATCTCCGGTTTGAACTGAAACAGCGCAATTTTAAAAACAATTAAAATGGAAAGGAATTTTCAAAATGAAAAAAGTATTTTCAATTCTTATGATTTTTACCTTGCTGTTCTCTTTAGCAGCTTGCACGGGCAACACAGAGAATGAGGAGTCTTCTTCTCTTACACAGCAATCCAGTACACCAAGCTCCACACCTACCGAAGAACCGAATCATCAAAATGATTCTTCCGAACCTGCCGACGAGACTACCGAAGCCGGTTCAAAATCATTAGTCGTTTATTTCTCTTGGTCCGGCAATACCGAAAACGTTGCCAAATCCATTCAAAGTCATGTTGGTGCCGACATTTTTGAAATCGTACCCATAACACCATACAGCGATGATTACGATACCGTTGTCGATTTGGCGCAGGAAGAACAACGAGAGGACGCACGCCCTGTAATTTCCGGTAGTGTTGAGAACATTGCACAGTACGATGTGATTTATGTGGGCTTCCCTAAAATGGAGCAGGGTTATATCTGTGTATAGCGGTGTATTGCGTGGAGGAAGGAGGGCGAATAGGTACAGGAAACACAACAGAAAGAAAAAGTGTGTATAGAGTAAGGTAGGAACGACCATGAGAGTGGTCGCTTTTTTTATGGGAAAAATCCCCCTATCCTACAAGCTATAAGGAAAGGAGGTCATATCCATGAACACCAAGATCTGCTATCTATATCGGGATGCAGGTAACTATAAGGTTCATAATGAGTGCGTTATCCAGGGGGAATTATCCAAGGAGCAAATCCAAAGCATTCTTGATTGCTGTGACATGGGGGAATATTTTATCCCAAGACAGGTCGGGATGCCGGAAAGGAGATTCGATGAGTATGATACCGAGGTCGATCATTGCTGGTTTGAAATCAGCGAAGATGGGTTTGAGCGCACAAATCAGCCTGCGAATATTCCTTTAACGCCCAGACAGCTTGTGGAGAACTTTGCCCTTCGTAAAGATAATTGGGATGACACGGAGTGTATGGATTCAGAAAATAGTGATTTAGGAATGGAGATGTAGCTGATGAATGAATGGGAACGCCTGCACCAGCAGGCCAAACGGTACCAGACAGAGTATCCTCCCGGTACCCGGATCATGTTACTGAGCACGGGCAGAGATCCGAATCCTGTCGAGGATCAGACAAGAGGTACTGTCAAAGTAGTGGATGATATCGGAACACTGCACTGCTCGTTTGACAATGGAAGATCTCTCGGCGTTGTGCCTGGTGAGGACTCGTTTCGTAAGCTGACGGAGGAAGAACTGGCAGAGGAACAGGAATCCGGCATGACTGAGGATCAAGGCCCCGTCATGGGAATGTAGGAGGTAAATCATTTGGAAATTGAAATTGAGATTCCAGAGGCGCTGGTGGAGCCGCTTTTGATCCAGGCTGCCATTGAGGAAGTGCCTGTGGAGGAAATTGTAACAAGGGCAATTCAGAAATTCATGGAAAGAGGTGAACACAGTGGCTGCTGACGGGAAGAAAGGCATTACGGTCAAAGTCGATGCGGCTTTGCATGCCGAGATTACACAATATCTGCAAGACCACGGGATGACGATGACGGAGTTTGTCACACTGGCATTGCAGGATGAACTGCATCCTAAAATTGATGAAAAGGAAGGGAAAAACATGGAGAAAATGAGGACACTGGCGTTTCAGGTGCCGGAAAGCCTGTTCCAGCGGATCAAGGATTATCTGCACCGCAATAACATGACACAGAAAGACTTTGTCATCGGCCTGATTGAGCAGGAGCTGGATCGGGATCTGGCTGAGAGTCAGGAAACCGGCGAGGCCCAGGGTGACTTCGAGGATACAGAGGAACTGGAGGATACTGAGCAGTTGGACGCTGATCAGGAGTTACTGGAAGATGCGGAAACTGCTTCTTCTGCGGAGGAAATGGATGAAGCGGAACCGTCTATCTCCGATCAGGAAGAACCGGAGACATCTGAGGAAGGCCCTGATGCCGAAGAACTGGATGATGAGATGTCTCCATTAGAGGAAACCGGCGAGTCAGAGGATCAGGACGATGAAGATATGTCAGAGGATGCCCTGGAGGATGAGGGCGAGGAAGAAACCGAAGAAGCCCTGGAGGACGAATACGAGGATGAATCGGAAGATGAAAATGTAGGTTTCGCCATGGGAATGTGAGGTGAATACAGCCTATGACAATCTATCAGGCAGAATTGCTCCGCCGCCTCCCTCAATTAGACTGTACTGGGTATTATGGTTATCGGGATGGTCTGCTCCACATTTTTCACGGAGACGATCCTTTCTGTCGTCAGACACCCGAAGGCTTTCTCCGGTTTTATGAGGATCAGTTTGAGGCACTAAGCCAGACGGAACTCTATGATAAAATTCATCAAGAGGTCAGAGCCATCCGTGAGTATGTGGGCCTCTATGAAGCAGCCCCGCAGATGGAGGCAGAGGGCGTCCATGATTACCGGAAACTGGCGGAGTATGGGAATATCGTCCTGGCCGGAACGTATAATGAAAACCATGGTTTCATGTTTACCACATGGGATCAGGATAAAGAGCGCAGCTATGTATCCGGCGGCGATTATTCTCCCAATTATGCATATGCAAAAGAATCTTTCGTCCGACGTTCGGGGCTGATCCAGGAACAACGCCTGTTCCAGCCGGAAGAAGCAGAAAATCTCTATCGTTGTGTGGACTACGCCAGAAATCACTGCGGCTCCCTCACCTTTGAGCAGTCGAAAGCGCTGGATGAGCTGGCGGAAAAGCTGTCGTTTGGCTATCCGGAGATTGAGAAAAATCCCCCCACCTTTGAACCGGAGGATGGCCCACAACTGAATCTGTAACTGAAGTGGCACCCTTGCTTTGTTGATGAAGCGAGGGCTTTTTTTATGAAAGGAACCATGAATGATGTATTTTACCGAAACCGAAGCCCTCCGTGAGCTGGAGATCCTCATGCAGATGATTCCCGGTTTCCAGCCCAAGGGCTATGGGAGCATGGTCATGCCGGATCAGATTTATATCTGTCTGCAGGAACCGTCCCCTCCCACTTATCAGGAGATGATCGCGGATACCATGCATGCTGTCCGATACCGCCCCTTCCTGCAAAGAGTGGAAGAACTTCTAATCGAAAGCGAGATGAGGCCCATGAACTATCTAAGCAGTCACCATCAGAACCTTTTTCAGATAGCTATACAGAAAAAGGACAGGAAAAATTATGCGCTGCTGTCTGCGCTCTATCTTTTTACCGCCGACCAAAGGCTCTGGCGCATGATGAAACATCAGGTGGATGGCAACCTCATCCGGTTTGACCGCAGGAAACTGTGCGGTTTGAATGAATACACCTATCCCCTCTACTGTGCGGCCAAGGATTTATATATGGGAACCAGGCATCTTACCATCCGGGATCTGGCTGACAGGGAGCTGATCTCCCCAAAGCAGTTTGCCGCCATCTGCAATGCCATGGCAATCCGCAGATTCGGCCTGAAAGCCATAGAACCGGCAGAAAAAAAGGAGGAATGTGAACCATGAACATCGAAGAAAGATATCCCCTTCTCATTGGGCATTCCAGCCAGGGAAATCATGAACTGCACAGCATTCAGGAGGTGGCGGATTTTATCTGCACCCAGGGGCTGGAAAGCGACCTGCTGATTACCCAGGAGGATGGCTCCTATTTTTTGAACACCTTCGGCATCTACATTGACCGGATTGCCGACATGGAATATCGTGAGGCGCTGCTGAAGGTGCTGATCCCCATGCAGATGGAACTGGACGGTACAGCAGAGATCGATGAGGAACCCAGCCCGGAGGATGAGCGGCTGGAAGAAGTCAATAAGAGGCTGGAGCCATTTGAACTGTACCAATGCGGCAACGGGAAATATGGGCTGTCTCTTCCTTTTTCTTTTCTGCAGGAACCCTATGAGAATTACGGACAGGCGGCGTTTAACCGGTTCGCGGAGGAACATGGCGAAGAAGCAAAGAATTCCTTCGGCCTGTATACCCATGGGAGCGGCTACGAATGGGAAAAAGTTTTCCAGGCCGCCTTTCAGGATGATGCGGGCTTGCGAAGGATTTCGTTTGACAGTGAGGCCGGAGGATTTTACTGCTACTGCCCGGATGCCGAACTGCTGGAACGCATGGGGCTTGCGTTCAAGGCTATCTGCGATGATCCGGAGCGGTTTCAGGAAATGGTAAACCGCGCGCTTTCGGATGGGCAGGACGAAATGCCGGGGATGCAGCTATAAGAAAGAAGAAATGGAGATGGAACAATGGAATCCGATAGAAAAACCTTACAGATTGAAGTAGTCACAGAAAATGCTGACCAGAGCGGCGTTTATTTTACAGCCTTAGACCTTCCTGCCATGGGCGGCCGCATTCAGGACGCTCTCCAGAGACTCCGGGCTACAGAAAATCCGGCCCCCTCTTTCAACGTGAGCATCCGGGAAAGCCCAAAACTCCCGGAGCTGGCCGATACTATCCTGATCGCTCCCACGCTTCCGGAGCTAAACTTTTTTGCCCGCCGGCTGGCGTCCATGCCGGATGAGGATATCCTGCTTCTGAAAGGCGTATTCCGCTACCGGATGGAAGATGTCCGGTATGAGAACGGAATCCCCATGAAGGATCTGATCAACCTGACCTATGGACTGGAAGCGGTCATGATCGCCTCGAATGTCGGCGATGATGAAGCCTTGGGGCGGTTTGTCATCGAGAATGAGCTGAATGAAGATGTAAACGCCATCCCTGAGTCCTCCCTCTATCTGCTGGATTTGGCTCAGATCGGGAAAATGCAGAGGGAAAATGATGGCGGCGTGTTCGTGGAGGGCTGTTACGTGGTAGCCGGAGAATATGAGCTGGCTGAGATTTATGATGGAACCCATCTGCCGGAAATAAAGGAAGAACCGGAGGATACTGTGTTCCGGCTTTTGGTCGCTCAAACGCCCATGGACGATCCGGAAGAAACCATTGGAAGTGCCGAGTGGATCAGCCTGCCGATTTCGCAGGAACAGGCAGATCAGGCGGCAAATCGACAAAACGAGGTTTGCATGGAAGACTGTGTTTATTTCGACATGGAATCCGCCATCCCACAGGTCGATGACCAGGTCTTCGACAGCATGGATCACTTTGCCCGGTTGAACCAGATTGCCATGCAGTATCAGGCCATGGACGAACCGGAGCAGATTAAATACAAGGCGGTACTGGAGGCCGAGCCGCACCTGACAATGGAAAAGGCCCTGGAGCTTGCCTCTCATCTTCCAGAGTATGAATTCACACCTCTGCCCTGTGATGAGGCGAACTTTTTCAAAGAATATCTGTCCCATCACTTGGACGCCCGCATGGATCGGAGGTGGCTGTCCACCATTGCAACACAGGCCGAAGGAGCCAGATTGCTGCAAAGTCTGAGCGCATCACAGACAGAATATGGAATCCTATCGGCCCGCGGGCATTCCCTGTACGAATTGGTTCCTTATGGGGAGTCGTCCAGAGAACTATCCACCCAGGCCCTGACGGATGAAAAGCTGGAAGTGGTGGAGGTGCTTGGGCAGACCGCCCTGTTTACCAATGGCCGGGTAACCGAACAGGAGCTTCCGGATGGGCTTTACCGCTATGACCTGCGGGAAGGAGAAAATCTGGCTTTCGCCACCATTGAAAGGAACGTGGCGGTAAATCACGCTGGTACGATCCTGACCAAAGCGCCGCTGGACTTTGGCGGCCAGGAATATTTTGTATTCGATGACGATACCAGCCCTAACTTCCTGGGCTACGACCTGACACCGGAGGAATTCCTGCAAACAGATTTTACCCAGACGGATGCCCAGGAGGAAGACGCTGCCCCACAGATGGGAGGTATACAGTCATGATGTTTGCTCTGGATTTTGTTCTTGGCCTGATCCTGGGAGCGGCGATTACCGCCCTGGCAGCCATGGCACTGTTCAGTTACCGGGAATATCAGCGGGAAACCGCTGCGGAAATTGAAAAGCTGAATAAGCGCCTGAACGAAACACAGGCGATGATGAACCAAGTAGAAATGGAGAGAAGGATTCATGGCAACAATCACTGAAATCAAAGCCGAGCAGCTCCGGCGTCCGGATACTCCGGAAGGGCTGATCCTTCAGGGCTGCGGCGGGGATCTGCAGGAATGGGTGACCGGCATCAATGACATGCTGGCCGAAGAAAACATTTTATTAAACGGGAGCCGGTTCGAACACGTTTCCGTCTTTCAGCATCAGGGCCTGACAAACCTGTTCTTCCCCTTTAAGGATGTCAAGCTGGATATGGGAAAGCTGGCAATCTGGCGCTTGAACACCCGTGAACAGTTCGGGAGCATGTGGCGTTCCGACTACGTGGATAACCGGCTGGGCGGCCCTCTGGAAGAAAATGCTCCGGCACAAAAGCCGGATTGCCCTCTCATCGGGCAGGATGGAAACATCTTCAACCTGATGGGAATTGCCAGCCGGACACTCAAGGAACATGGCATGGAGGAACAAGCCGGAGAGATGCGGAGACGCATTATGGAATCCGGCAGCTATGATAAGGCCCTGGTAATTATCGGAGACTATGTCAACATCACTTCTGTCGATGAGATGGATGAGGATTTCGAGGAAGGGATGGACATGGACTTATAAACCATTTGAAACGGAGGAGAGGTGAAGAAAGATGGCTGCATTTTTATCTGGAACAGTGGTTGGAGGGATCATGGGTATCGTGATTTTATCCCTTTGCCAAGCAGCATCCCGTGCAGACCGGGATATGCCGAAACTTTGAGCATCTATCAATTTACGCCGGTATCAATCGCCCCTTAAGACGGTTGGTACCGGCTTTTTTGCTTTCCGGGCGGTTGGTGCCACCAAGGAGGTGGTGAATATCAAAACACCTGTGAGCTGGGTGGGCAATAAAACGTCCATCCTCCACATTCTCTATGCGCTGTTTCCGATCCGCTATGAGCGGTACATTGAACCCTTCGGCGGCTCCGGCGCAGTGCTACTTGGAAAGGCCGAGCCGGATAAATTCGAGGTCTATAACGATTACCCATGTTTTTCTGCCAATCAGTACAGAGGGCCTGCGGCGTAACTCCATTGTTCTGCTGGAACAGGTACGCACCATTGACCGCAGCAGGCTTGGCGATTACATAGGCCGGTTGGATGAAAACGCAATGGAGGCGGTAAATGAAGCCCTTGCAATCAGCATCGGGATTGAACAGAACAGTGCTTCTGGATTAAGATAATACAGAATATCAGCACAGTTTCTTTGTTTTCAAAGAGAAAGCGGGAGGAAAAATTTTGAATAAAAAGGAAGACCTGAAACCAACAGATCAGAATCTGCCGATCACTCCTGAATTACTATCGCAGATAGATCATGCGGTTGCTGTCAGTTTTGGTTTGGACGGGATGCTGAATCCAACAGAAAAAGAGGAAGATCCAGATGGCGCTGCCAGCGGGTAAACAGCCTGTTGGTAGTGCTTCGGTTTTCGGAGAAAAAATCCCGTTTTTGGTTGGATTTTGTGGTAGCTATTTGTGAAACAACACGGTATACTGTGTATTGCGTAGAGGAAAGGAGGCGAACGGTTTGAGACGGTACAAGGTAGAAAACCTTACAGAAGGGCGTACAAAATATTATTACATCCAGGACTGCCAGACGTATGACATTGTTCCGCTGCCATCCAAATATCTGAAATATAAAATCAAGGCCAATCGTTCGCCTAATACGGTGAAACGGTCGGCCTTTTCTATATGCTACTATCTGGAGTACCTGAATGAAATCCATATGGAAATCCCACAGGTTTATGAGCTGGATCTGGAAAGGCAGAATGAACACTTTGTAGATTTCCTGTACTGGCTGAAAGCCGGGAACCATACAGAAAAGAACAATTTAAAAGTAATACACAACGGAACCTGCAACGCATATCTGGAAGATGTGTTCAGGTTCTTTCTTTATATCGAGGGAATGTATGAACAGCTTGGGAGCCTGAAGGTACTGTCCTATAATTACCACTTCGCAGTCAATGCGGTAGGCGTAAAAAAGAGACTCCGCTTTCAGGCGTTCAAAGGTTACCTGCAGGAAGAAGAACGGAACGTGCGGCCTGCGGAACACGATGAAATTATCACAGTCCTTCAGGCGTGTACCAACTGCCGGGATCAACTCCTCATCCTGCTGCTTGCGGAAACCGGATTCCGAATCGGGGAAATCCTTGGTGTAGACTATGTCCACGACATTGATTACCGGAATCGCATGATTGGCGTCTACTTCCGTGAAGATAACGAAAATGATGCCAGAGCTAAAAACGCAGAATACCGAAAAGCCAGGATCAGCGATGACTCCTTCGATTTCCTGATGTACTATCTGGCTGAGTACAGAAAACTATTGCAGCATCAGAATTATCTGTTCATCAATATCGCGGGAAAGACCGCCGGACAGCCTTTAAAAGTGGACAGCGTCTATGACATGCTGAAACGGATGGAGAAAAAGACAGGGATTGATCTGACTCCGCATATGCTTCGGCGGTACTTTGCCAATATACGCCGGAAAGACGGATGGCGGCTGGAGCTGATCCAGCAGGCACTGGGGCATAAGCATCTGAATACTACCATACGTTATCTGAACATCATGGATGATGAGCTGATCGAAGCCAGCCAGGAGTTCTACGCCAAGCATTCCGCTCTGTATGGTGTGAAAGAACTTTTATAGGGGAGGTGATAGAAAATGCCTGCCTACGCAATACGGGAATGGCGACAGGAAGAAAAGCCAAAAGCGTTGCCGGAGCAGATCATTGAAACCATTGATTCCTGCGAAGATGTAGCTAAAACCGCCAAAAGCCGGCTGAAGAAGTTCCTGGCAGAAATGGGGATTCAGGATATTCTGGAGATGGACTATCCACTGCGGAAAGCATATCAGAACTATCTGTTCTCCGCCTGCCAGATCCAATCGGCTGACCGTTATCTCCTTGCGTATGACAGGACAAAACAGGCGGATATCCGCAGACGAATGAAAACCCTGGCGGGAAAGAACCAATGCCGGTGGCGGCTGGAAGAAACAATTCTGTTCCTTCCCTATCATCCGGATCAGGAACTGGCGATGGAACTGGATTCCGTCAGGAACCGGTCTAATATGGTCTGGGATTTCACAAAACCCTGTGCATGGCATGTAAAAGAACAGGTTTTTACAACATTGAATGAAATCCTTGCCATTACGAAAAATCCGATCAAACGGAGGCAACGATTGACTGGACTTCAATATCTGTACGACTTTTGTACCGAGCAGGAGATCCAGGATATTGAGGATATGGACTTGACACAGGAGCAGATGTTCAACTCTTATCTGACCGAACACGCTCCCAGCGAAACTTATAAACACCAGATGCTTGCGATCCTGAATTTATGCCGGAAAACAGTCTTCCTGCATAATGCACAGATTAACTGGCAGGCGAATATCTGGTACCTGGATGGATTGAGAATTGCGGAGCATCGGCTGAATCGGAGCAGTTCAGTGACTAGTGTGTCCTTCACAGAGATCAGTCACAAGGAAAACCGCAGGTACGCCAAGGAATATATGAAATACCAGATCGGCGTTACCGGTCAGGCCATCAGCACGATAACGACAAGATACTGCCTGTTGGAGCGTTTCCTGGTACGTTTATCGGAACAAGGTCAGGATGCCGCAAGCTGTACGACAAAACAGATTGAAGATTACCTCGGTGAATTGCAGGAAAGCGGGATTTCCGCAAAATCCTTTAATGCATATATATCCGGGCTGAATCATTTCTTCCGGTTCCTCATCGCCCGAAATTATCGGGGAACGATGCCGTTCCAGCCAGAGCTTTATCAAAAAAAGATAATCGTCAAACATCATGACCGGAGCGTTTTACCGGAGGTCTGCGAAGAAGTGTTGGGTAAGCTGCATCTGCTCCCGGATCATCTTCGCTGCATGTACCTCCATCTCTGGTGTCTGGGCCTGCGGATCAGCGAGATATGTACCCTGAAGGGAAATGCCTATTATCGCCAGAACCATGATACCTGGATTCAGGTGTATCAGGTAAAGATGAAGAATTATAAGCGGATTCCCATAGCAGAGGGCCTGTATAGGATCATGGAAGTTTATATCAAAACCCACCAGATCGGGCCGGATGACTACCTGTTTACGAACAAAAACGGCGGCCCTTACCGGAGCATGACTTTCCGTCATCAGATGAAAAAGTTCTGCGAAGACCATGAGATTGACGGCGGGGATTACCTGTTCCAGTCCCATGATTACCGCCATACAGTGGCAACGATGCTTTATGACAATGGCGTATCCATACAGGGAGTACGGGATTACCTGGGACATGATTATCTGGAAATGACAGAACAGTATATAGACTACATGCCCAAAAAGATTGCAAAAGAGAATATGGGATTTTTCCAAAAGCCGGAACATAATCTGGCGGCTGGTTTGAGAAAGAAAGGAGGCAGAGATGGAAAATAGATTGTACTATTGGGAGTTGGCATGCTATGAAACTTCCGGAAATCTGCCGCAAAGAGCCATCGGAAAAAGTAATTTTATTGACCTTTCCTTTCTTCCCAAAGAAACCATGCGGGAAGAATACAGATGCTACTTCCTGTACAGGGGCGGCCAGGTGTCGCTGAACACCATCTGCCATGATAAGACATATTACCATCAGGTGTGCAAAGCCCTTCAATTGCGAAAAAACATACCTGACAGCTTCCTCGGCTGGCAGCCATCCAAATGGATCGAACTGTTAAAGATATGGATGCTGCAGAATGGTATCCCATTTTATAAAGAGAAGGAAACTTTGTATGGAACGATATGCCGGACGGATGCTCCTGTGCTTCAGCACCTGAAACGCTTCCTGCGTTTCATTCAGCCGGAGGATATGCGACCGGAGCGGGAAAAGGATATATGGGCTCTGAAAAAACTGGATATCCCTATTAAAGAAAATCCGATTTATAAAACGGAAACTCTGGATTTTACCGGAATCTTGCAGGAAGGTCTAAGGGAGGAAGTGAAACAGGCAATTTTCCTGCATATAAAATATGAAAAAATCGGAACCGTGAAACGGGAGCTGACTTCCATCCGGAAGTTTTCCGGATACCTGATGGAGAAAGGCGTAAAGATCAATTCCTGCGCCGATGTTGACCGGGATCTGTTGGAAGAATATCTTGTCTATATCAACACCAATGGTTCATCCGGCAGAGGAAACAGCGATGACATTCTGAAACTGAGGGCAGTATTGGAAAGTATCGGCAAACTATATGGATACAGCCATCTGGAATCCTTATTCATCAACACAGATATCCCGCCGGAAGTGCAGCCAGTATTCCGATCCTATTCCGATGAGGAACTGAAGCGGCTGAACGCCCATATTACAAAGCTGGATGTCCAGATTGCACGATGTATGGTAATCCACCAAATGCTTGGTACAAGAATCTCTGATACGCTGACACTGCATACAGACTGCCTGTCAAAGAGAAACGGGCTGGATATTATCCGGATTGATCAGGTAAAAACACGAACATTCGAAAAGCCTATCAGTGCAGAATTGGCAGCTCTGATCCAGAAAGCTATCGATTGTACTTACGATCAGTATGGTAAAACCGAGTATATCTTCGTGGATGCCAAAGCTCCCAGCCGCCCGCTTCAATATACAACCATAAAGCACAAGGTGCTGCGGTTGATAAAAAGTGAAGATCTGCGGGATGATGATGGGAAACTGTTTAAATTCAGTTCCCATATGTTCCGGCGGTCTTACGGAGTTAAGTTGACAGAAATGCATCTGGATGACTGGACGATAGCAAAACTTCTGGGGCATAAAAACATAAGCGCAGTAAAGCATTACAGAAAAATGAGTAATCAACTTCTGGCTGAAGAAACCCGAAAAGCACGGGAACAACAGACCAGAATCCTGCTCGCAAATTTAGATGGATGGGGTGAAGAATATGAACAAATACGACAGGATGATTGAAATAAACCGGGAACGAAGCGATGAAAAGATTGCTGCGGCGAAACTGGCAATCCGCAAACTGTTGGATCAGGGAGAGAGGGTATCGGTTCCGCAGCTCGTAAAAATGACAGGCGCTTCCAGAGGATTCTTCTATAAGAATCCCATCGTGAGGGCTGAGATTGACCGGGCTATGGAACAGCAGGCCGGAACCATAAATCCCCGCAGAGGCATTTTAGACAAAGCAATGGAAGGACGGATAGATCTCCTTCAAGAAGAAATTTTCCGACTCCGGCAGGAAAATCAGGCACTCCATGCTGAAAATCAGAGATTGCAGAAGATTATCAGCAAGAAAAGCCGGAGTGAATTTCGAAACCTGTAAAAAATAAAATATAGGAAAATACATAGAGACAGCGGATCAACCAACCGCTGTCTCTTATCATTCACAAAACGTATGGAAAAGCATTAAACATAGGTATTTGTATAAACGGGTAAACCAGAGTACAATAAATGGGAAAGGTCGGAGCAATATGCTACTAAAAAGAACAGAAAACACACTTGTGTAAGCCGTTAAGCCCAGTGTTTTCAAGGGCTGGAGAGGACGGGCTACATTTTAATATCCGATTTGGTGGTATGTTGCCCCGACCATTATCAATACTTTTTTGGAAAGCTATGATTTTTCGGGAAAAACGCTCATCCCCTTCGCCACTTCCGGCGGTAGCAGAATGGGTAAAACCGTAGAGGTGCTAAGAACTCTTTGCCCGACTGCAAACTGGAAAGAGGGAAAAATATTAAACCGTATTACGGATCAGGGGCTTCAAATTTGGTTAAACAGTATTCTGGAAAACTGAGGGCGTATGACGGAAAAAGAAAAGATACTTTGCGGTAAGTTTTACGACACAAGGGATGTGGAACTTCACACGCTCAGTTCAATAATGATACAAAAGATTTCATGCGTGGCAGAGAAAGTATCCGGGTCAATCAACCGATATTCGTTGACTACGGCTGTATTGTTTCCCTCGGTTCAGGCAGCCTTATCCATATGAACCGCACGCTTTTAGACACTGGCAAAATCACAATCGGTGAAAACACCTTGCTCGGTCCAGACGTACAAATTGATACCGCCGTTCACCCTCCTATGGCAGACGAACGTGTCTACACAGACGAATCAGGACAATCGGCAATTCACACGAAAACAGCTCCTGCAGAGTCATTGGCAATCATGTTTGGATTGGAGGTAGAGCGATTATCCCACCGGGCGTTACCACCGGAGATAACGCTGTGATCGGCGCAGGCAGCGTGGTTACAAAATCCATTCCCGCCAATACAGTCGCCTGTGGAAACCCTTGTAAGGTAAAAAAGATGATAGAGAGAGAACGATAGTATTCCGCATATTGATATTACAATGATTCCTAGACGGGACATCACTGCCAAACCGGAAAGCGCCGTAAAAGTACAGTAATTTGGGGCAAAACAGCGAAACATCGACGAAAAACTCGTTTCGGTATCGTACGTGTTTTTTCAGGTGCATAAGGAGAGAACAATATGGAATACACAAAATTAGGAAATTCAGACCTCAATATATCCCGTATTTGTATGGGGTGCATGGGATTCGGAGAACCCGGAAACGGTCAGCACAGTTGGACGGTTGATGAAGCTCATTCCCGCGAAATTATCAAAAAAGGCTTAGAACTTGGTATGAATTTTTTTGATACGGCAATCGCTTATCAAAGCGGAACAAGCGAGCAGTATCTCGGCCGTGCCCTCAAAGATTTTGTAAATCGAAATGAAGTGGTTGTAGCAACCAAATTTCTTCCCCGCACTTTAGAAGAAATTGACAGCGGCATTACCGGGCAGCAGCACATCGAAAAAATGCTGGATAAAAGCCTTCAAAATCTCGGTACGGATTATGTGGATTTATATATCTATCATATGTGGGATTACGCAACGCCTCTTTACGATATTCTGGAGGGGTTGGACAAGGTTATTAAAGCGGGCAAAGTCCGTTATATCGGCATTTCCAACTGTTTTGCCTATCAGCTTGCAAAGGCAAACGCACTTGCCGAAAAAGAAGGATTCGCAAAATTCGTATCGGTGCAAGGACACTATAACCTCATTTTTCGTGAGGAAGAACGAGAAATGGCAAAGTTCTGTCGAGAAGATAACATAGCAATGACACCGTACAGCGCACTTGCAGGGGGACGGCTTTCCAAACATCCCGGCGAAACCTCCAAGCGTTTGCAGGAGGACAGCTATGCAAGGTTGAAATATGATTCCACCGCAGAACAAGATGGTATTATCATTGACCGTGTAGCGCAGCTTGCAGAGAAACACAGCGCTTCTATGACGGAAATCGCCATTGCTTGGCTGCTTACAAAGGTGACTGCTCCTGTCGTGGGTGCAACGAACCCTCATCACATTGAGGGGGCTACAAAAGCTGTCGAACTTAGCTTAACTGCTGAAGAGCTTGCATTTTTGGAAGAACCCTATGTCCCGCATAAATTGGTTGGGGTTATGGCACAAAACACGCCTGCTGCGGCAAAAGAACAGCACGTCTGGTCCACCGGCAATCAGAAAATCTGAAAGGAGAAAGTGAAATGGATTTGCATAGAACAGACCCCGAATTTACAGAACGCTTTGAGCATTTTGCTTTTCTCGAGGTTCCGAACGAGGAAAATCAGCAGTTAGACGAAAAAACACGCTATACGGCGATTTTAGCAACACTCATCGGTTGCGGCGGAGTGGACGCCTATCTAGAAATGCTTCCCAAAGCACTGGAAAACGGTATCACACCCATAACCGCCAAAGAAATTGTTTATCAGGCGGTCGACTACTTGGGTTACGGTAGAATGCTACCTTTTTTGAATGTTACCAATGCAATATTGACTAAGAGGGGCGTTCAGCTTCCGCTTGACGGACAAGCGACGACTACTCTTGAAGATAGACTTGAAAAAGGCATTGAGGCGCAGGTAGAAATATTCGGTTCATATATGAAAGAGGCTTGGAAAACAGGACATATTAATCGCTGGCTTGCGGCAAACTGCTTCGGCGACTATTACACCCGTAAGGGGCTTTCTCTTGCAGAGCGTGAGTTAATTACCTTTTGTTTCCTCATGGCGCAGGGCGGGTGTGAACCACAGCTGATTGCCCATGCAAAAGGTAATATAAATATGGGAAACGATAAAGATTTTCTCTTGAAAGTCGTTTCGCAGTGTCTGCCTTATATCGGTTATCCCCGCAGTTTGAACGCCATTAGCTGTCTAAATAAGGCGGTGGAGGAATGAAACCAAAAGCTGCCCTCAAGTTAACCGTTGACATTTTAATGACACTCTCCCTGCTATTCCTAATGGGCTATCAGTTTTGGGGAGAAGCGCTTCATGAATGGGTGGGTGCCGGCATGCTGATTCTATTTTTCGCCCATCACATTCTCAATTTAAACTGGCATAAAAACATTTTCAAGGGGAAATATCCAGCAATGCGTATTTTAACGCTTTGTATGGCTTTTCTCTCCTTGTTTGCAATGCTTGCCCAAATGTACAGCGGTATGGTTATGTCGCGTTATGTTTTTGACTTTCTACCGATAAACGGCGGTATGTCTGTTGCCCGAAGGGTTCATATTCTCGGTGCATATTGGGGCTTTATCCTTACGAGCTTGCATTTGGGTCTGCATTGGAATATGATTATAGGGATGCTGAGGAAAAACTCCCCTCTTAAACAGACTCCAAAAGTCTGTTCAGTTATGTTATTCTCAATCGGAATATTGATTGCAGGGTATGGTGTCTTTGCTTTCGTAAAAAGAGATTTTTTCACCTATTTATTTTTAAAAAGTGAGTTTGTATTTTTAAACTACGACGAATCAAAAATTTTGTTTTATGCAGACTATCTTGCATTAATGGGGCTTTGTATCTTGATTGCCCATTATGGGTCGAAACTATGTAAACGCAGAAACAAAAACAGGAGGAGGACAGAAATGAGAAAAAATACGCAATCGTTTTTCGAAATGTAAGCCAACATTATCACTCTCTGGCTTAGAAATCAACTTTAACGGTCGAAGGAATATCTGCAGCGGTCAAGAGATCAATTAATCGTCCAAGCTGTACGATTCACTTTGTTTGTTGGCAACACATAGAGATCGTGGCCTTACATACGCACAAATCTATGATAAGACATGGAACGACCTGCCATCGGGGAATGAAGGGGATACCGTAGGCCAATCATGTTCGCAATCTTCGTAGAGCGTTATGAACCCAGAGTGCTCTTCGATAATTGTGATTGAGAGCATTCGTGAGGTTGATATCGTTTAGAAATCAATATATAAAACAAATCTTTCCTGCGAGCTGTATGTCGTTTGCAGGAAAGATTTTCATATACACCGGAATCCATATAATTGTCTGCTTGAATTGGCAGGCATATGTTTTGACTGTTATCAAAATTACTATTCCCCAAAAACGTTTCTGAATGAGAACAAATGAGAGTGGCAAATATTTTTTCTAGTTTGAAGTGTACAAAATTCTGCTTCCTACATCGGGAAAACGGATCGATACAAAAAAATTAAGTATCTATAACTCAAATCCGTTATGAACATTCGATGTGAGTTTGTGTTACAAACAAGATACCTGATAAAAATGAAATTTGAACCGCCCCAGATTGTGCGGACAGTACAAAAAGCCCCTGGTAGGAAATATTATGTTTTAGGCGGAGAGGCGTCGCGTAAGCGGCGCCTCTCCAGTCTTAAGCTGGATGCGCTCGTGGTTGTAAAAATGGATATACCGGTCAATCATTTCGTTGGCTTCCGAGAAGGTAG
>CAMMMX010000016.1 GCA_946498095.1 uncultured Clostridia bacterium | reverse complement strand
AAAAAACCCGTTAACACTGCGTTTGCGGGCTTTCCCTTATACCCTTTAATAGAGAATTGACATTAATAGCTGATTATATGAGAATCGCTTGCGTTGGAACGGTTCTATTTTGTTGTCTTTTTACAGTAAAGAAAGCCTATGCGCTGTAATAAAAAAATCGGGTTCATGTCATCTGGACGCTTCCTAAAGCGATGGCTCTGGGATGAAAGCCTCCCCTCTACTCAAAATTGAATTCCCATAGTTCCCTTGTATTGCAGCGATTACCAGCTGGTCGAGATTATTACTTTGACGTCTTCGAATGTTTCTGTGCGTTTCATCTGATTCATGAGGTTACTCACGGGGTAGTTGAGCGATTGAGGGAAGTTCTCAGCAAATATTCCTACTTTAGCCTATAAGCTATCTGCGCTGGTGTCTCTCGTCTTCCCCAATAAAAGATTGCGTTTTTTAGGCACTGAATTTCTGTTTATAGTCGCAGTTCAGCTGCCTGCAAATTGTCCTTTAGCATTTTTAAATACCCTTTGTGAGACAGGATACTATAATTCTCTCACGATGCAGTTCAAGAACGGATGAGCAATGTTATTCATTTAGAGAAGCCTTATATTCTTCGCCCCAGTTCTGCATAGCATCCAGAATTGGCCTAAGGCTCTGTCCGAGTTTAGTAAGGGAATATTCAACCCGAGGAGGGACTTCTGCATACACTTTCCGATGAACAAGTCCGTTTTCTTCCATATCCCGAAGCTGTGCAGTCAATACTTTTTGCGACACGCTGCCAATAGATTTTTTTAGCTCACCAAAGCGTTTTGTGCCTACAAGCAAATCACGCAAAATCAGTACTTTCCATTTATCTCCGATTAGCGTTAGTGTCGTTTCTACAGGGCAAGCCGGCAGCTCTTTCGTTGCTTTTTGTGTATTCATATCAAAGCTCCCTGTACATTAGTTTCTTTTTGTAACTTTGTACCCAATCTTAACAGATCTTCTGTTTTAAGTCAAGAGATCGATTTAGAGAGTCACTCTCCTAAAACCGAAAGTCCTGTAAGCACACAATTTACTTTAATAGTTTCTTATAAGTAACTACAGTACAAAAAAGTGCTTACTTTACAATTGAAACTTTTTTGCGTATGATATAGTTAAGAGCTAAAGAAAACGGCCGCTGCAAAGCTCATGCCAAATGATGCAAAGATGGGACTCATATGAAAATAATTTTGTTGCAGAATCCCTTTGCGAGAATGCGAAGAGACGAAACAAAATCAAACGATGACCTGTATCATGGCTCACCAGATGAACTATATTCTGGCAATCAAGGATACGTTCGATAACGCTTCCGCCAGCTGTTATGACCCGTGGTGCCTGGAAAGCGATTGCTGAAAAACCCACCCGGCAAAACCAGAATAAAAAAATACTTTTGGAGGAAAATAAAATGAACAAAAATACCTGTAAAGCTGTTAAGCTCAAAAAAGGCGAAATGAATATTTATGACTTTGGTACGGTCAGGCTACACGCCTACAAGACCAATGACCCGATTGACGATGAGGTGTTCATTGTCGAAAAGGGTAGTAAGGCCGTTATCATCGAGTCGCCCTGTTTCTTTGACAATATCAAAGAGCTCGCCGATTATCTCGAGGGTATTGAAGTAGAGGGAATTCTGATCGCTTATCATGGGGCGGGAGCTCATTTCTTGCCGCAGATACCGAAATACGCTACACAGCATGCAGTGGAGTATTCTCAAAATGGCGGTGGAAAAGCTCTTATTGAAAACTTTACAAATACGTTTGGTGAAATTTTTGATGGCTCTATTCATCAAATTACTGATATCATAGAGGCGGGAAAAGTTACGATCGGTGGTATAGATTTTCTTATCAAGGAGACCACGGAGGCATTTGATGTGGAAATTCCCGAAATCAACGCGGTTTACACCCATATGCTTGGTCATGACTGTCATTCAATTGTGGCAGGAGCAGCTCACGCCGATGGGATGATCGCCGAACTTCGCCGATATATCGAAAGAGGGTACGATCTGATCTTGACCTCCCACTATACGCCGGAAGATTTGAAAGATGCTCAAACGAAGATTGCCTATCTTGAGAATCTGAAAAAGATTGCGGCGGGATGCACAGACGCTGAGAGTTTCAAAACCGAAGTACAGAAGCAGTACCCCTCCTATAGCGGGCAAAACTACTTGGATATGACGGCGGGCTTCTTCTTTTCTTAAAACGTTAACGGGGCTGTCCATACGGCAGCCCCGGTTTCATGTTTCCTGTGGGAGAAGCGATAAGGGCATAGAGATGTGACGATACAAAAAATATGTCAAGCAAAAAGGAGACGTCCGTTTTAGCTTTACCAGAGTGGATGACTTTCTGGACTGTGTGGGAGCAAGAGCGGAACAGTACGCCCCCTCTTTAAAAGGGATAGTACGTGAAATTGGCACATCCTCTCCTACAAGTCATAGGGGAAAGAGCGGAAAGGTAAAATTTGCGTATTTGAGAATTCTCAAATTGATAGGGATGTGTCCCGTCGAAAAGTTTTTCGAACGGATCTGTGCATTTGCCGGTAAAAGCAGCTGGGGAAAGGGCTTTTTGTCGGTTGCCTATAGAATGGTATTTGTCATAGGCACGTCTTTTTTATGAAAAACGGGCTATTGTTCTGCATGTGGTTTGGTACGGAAAATTGTCCTCAAAATATTGACTATCAGGAAGGGGTTTAGCAATGACACAAGCAGAAAGAAGAATTTATTTAATTAAGGCGCTTTTGAATGAACAGCCGCAGTATAAAAAGATAAAAATACCTGAGAGTACACAGCAGCAAAAATGTTTGCTTCGTTCGCTGTTTAATCTCCGCCTGCCACGTCCTGTGAGTGAAAAGTTTTTGAACATACAGAACGCCTATTTGCAGGCAGAAACCACGAAAAAAGGAATCACGAATTTTAACAGCCTAAGCCCTGTACAGGAAGGGATTTATCTTTGGAAGGGTGACATTACCACCTTGCGCTGTGAAGCTATTGTCAACGCTGCCAACAGCCAGATGCTGGGCTGTTTCGTCCCTTGCCACGGATGTATTGACAACGCCATCCATACCTTTGCGGGAGTAGAGCTTCGATTGGCCTGCGCGCAGCTTATGGAAGGGCAAGGTTACGACGAGCCGGTTGGACAAGCAAAGATCACGCCTGCTTTCAATTTGCCCAGCAAATACATCCTGCATACTGTGGGGCCGATTATCAGCGGCGCTGTCCGAAAGCAGGATTGCGAAGCCCTCGCCTCCTGCTATCGCTCCTGTTTGGAACTGGCTGTGGAGAACAACTGCCGGAGCATTGCCTTTTGCTGTATTTCCACCGGAGAATTTCACTTTCCCAATGAAAAGGCTGCTGAGATCGCAGTCCAGACGGTGACCTCCTTTTTGGACTCCCGGAAAGAGGATATTCGAGTCATCTTCAATGTGTTCAAGGATGTGGACTTGCACATTTATCAAAAGCTCCTGGGGGTATCCAGATGTTAAGAACTGAAAGAAAAACAGAGCAAAAGGTTATTGCGCTTCAAGAGGCATTAAAGCAGGCAGATACTATTTTAATCGGCGCCGGGGCAGGTCTTTCGGCATCCGCTGGCTTTGCTTATGGCGGAGAACAATTCCATCGCTATTTTGCCGACTTTGAAGAAAAATACGGTTTTCACGATATGTATTCCGGGGGATTTTATCCATTCCCCACCCTGGAGGAGCATTGGGCCTACTGGAGCCGGTTTGTTTTCCTCAACCGCTACTGCGACCCGCCTAAGCCGGTGTACCAAAACCTGCTGGAACTGATGAAGGACAAAGACTATTTTGTGCTCACCACCAATGTGGACCACTGCTTTCAAAAAGTTGGATTTGACAAGCACCGCCTGTTTTACACCCAGGGAGACTATGGCCTGTGGCAATGCTCCAAGCCATGCCACGACAAGACATACGACAACGAAGATGTTGTCCGCCAGATGGTAGAGACCCAGGGCTTTCAGATAACAGAACAGGGGCTGGAACTGCCAACCGGCGCCGCGCCAAAGATGTCTGTCCCCTTTGATCTGGTTCCTCATTGTCCAAAATGCGGCGTATCGATGGCCATGAACCTTCGGGCGGATCATACCTTTGTTCAGGATGAGGGCTGGTATATTGCAGGGGGGCGCTATAGTGATTTTGTCCGGCGTCATAAGAACACGCCTGTTCTCTATTTAGAGCTGGGTGTGGGGTATAACACCCCGGGCATCATCAAATACCCGTTTTGGCAGATGACGGCGGAGAACTCTCAGGCTGTTTATGCTTGTGTCAATCATGGTGAGGCATTTTATCCAAGGGAGATGGAAAAGCGCTCGATTTGTGTTGATGCGGATATTTCGACAGTGTTGAACTGCTTTGTAACCAGACAGCCCGAATCGAATTAGGAAAAGTAATTCAGATAGGGAAAAAAGAAGGATGGACAGCTTGACAGAATATAAGGGCTGGTCGTATCTGTCATTTGACACAGCAATGTTCCAGGACAAAAACGGTACAGCCGTATAGCTGTACCGTTTTTGAGTGAAGGAGGCTTCCGGATATTTATCGTCATGCACGCACATACGCGGCTTTTGAAAGCTTCTTTATGAGAGCTTACGCATAAAGTCGAACATGGTACGGATAATTTCTTGCCCATACGGCTGAAGGAAATGGTCTCCATCGGGATAAATCAGTGTTTCGTAAGGGTGTCCAGCCTCATCCAGTGCGTCCAGGAAGGGCTGGATACAAGCGAAGGGGACACGTTCGTCCTTTTTGCCATGGATAATTAGCAGAGGGCAACTAATTTCGTCCGCCCAATAACGCGGGGAGCGATCGCGGTAGGCCTGCGGCAGCTCTTCAGGGGTACCGCCGACGCGCCGCGCCACCATCTCCCCGAAGGAAGGATCACGCAGTTCACAGTTCAGCGCCAGATCGCCACAGCCGGATTGGATAGTCGCCCCGGCAATGTCGTCACGCTGCCGGGCGACCATACAGGCCATCATCCCCCCGCGTGAACCACCGTAGAGGAAGATGCGCTCCTCGTCTACCTTACCGGTTGACTTTATCAGGTCGATCAGATCATTGACGCTGCCGACATCGCTTTCACCGCCAAAATTGTCTTCGCCGGTGCCCCCGGCAACGCCGGGGTACTGCGATGCGACAACGATGTATCCCATTCTGGCATAGGAGGCAAATGCCTGCCGTACACTATCCAGCGTGAATTTACCATATTCACCGTTTCCACCGCGGCAAACAACAAGCAAAGGCATTTTTTCGGTTTCTCCGGTCAGCACCTCGTTTGGAACAGCAGCATAGCCTTTGACGGTATTGCCGCCGGAAGGGTAATCAAAGGCGTAGCAGGAGACGATTTCCTCGTAGTGTTCAGGTTTAGGGGAACCCGTTACGGTGATTTCGTCAGGGAAAAACGTGTCGGGAGAAATTTCAACAGGCTGCAGATAGCGGAAAAAAGCACAACCAAACACAGCGAAGATACCGGCGTACAGCAGAGCAATACCACCACGTGAGAGCCATGGCAACTTTCGTTCCTGCATAATATCCGGAAAACGCTGGGCAAAACGGTTGCGTCCGACATGGTAGGCTAAGGCGGTCACAGGCAGCGTCAGCGCCGTCACCAGCAGCGCGGAAACAAAAGGGATAGGGATCAACCAAAGCATACCCCCATAAGCGCCATAAAGGAGAAGGCCTCCTCCGGAAATAAGAGGATAATTTTCATCTGCCGTCATGAAAATTGTTGGTAAAATAAAAATAAGTTGAGCGGTAGTAAAACGGAGAAGAAACGCCTTCATGGATGAATTTGGGTTGTATTGGTCAGAGTAGGCACGCCGGGTCAGGAACCAAAAAAGGAAGCCATACAGAGCAATGATTAACAGGAAAGAAATGCAGTACAACATTATTACTAAATTTTCGCGGAGGATAGACTGAAGCGTATACATGACAATAAAATAGACCAGTGTGGAGGCAAAAATACTTCCAAACAGGACAATTACAAGGTCGTACAAGAAGTTTTTCGTTTTTACATGCATCCCCATGACCCCTTTTCCAGTTTCTATTGATTGCTACTAAAAAACCATGCTAAAAGGGAAATTTTCATCATAATAACACAACAGATTAACGACGTCAAGAGGTTTCTTCACAATACTGAAATTTTATTGTGGAAAATTTGGCACAGAGCGTTTTTTCAAAGATTTCCTTTACCTGGAGGGGTATTTATGCTATGATGGCATCAGATCGAGAAAAGAAAGGCGGAATAGAAAGTGAAAGGTATCCATAACCCAATCGTTGACGGATGGTATGCCGATCCGGAGGCGCGGTACTATGAGGGGAAGTACTGGATTTACGTCACCCGGTCGGAAACGGACTATACCAAGCAGATGAATCTTGACGCGTTTTCTTCAGAGGACCTTGTGCACTGGGAAAAACACGAGGGCATCATTGAGATGGCGGACTTTCCCTGGATCTGGCGTGCTACCTGGGCGCCGACGATTATTGAGAGAAATGGGAAGTATTACCTTATCTTTGCTTCCAATGACATTCAGAAGGACGACGAGGTCGGTGGACTGGAGATCGCCGTCGCGGATTCCCCTGCAGGTCCTTTCCGCGGCTATCTCGGACACCCACTCGTAGACCGCTTCGTCAATTACGCACAGCCGATCGACGCGCATCTGTTCAAGGACGACGGTACAGTTTACCTTTATTTTGGCGGCTGGAAGCACTGTAATGTCGCAGTGATGAACGAGGCGATGGACGGATTTATTCCCTTTCCGGATGGGGAGATCTTCCACCCTATGACGCCGGAAGGTTATGTCGAAGGTCCTTGTATGCTTAAACGGGACGGGAACTACTATCTGACGTGGTCGGCGGGAGACTGGACCGATGGCAGTTACTCCGTCCAATATGGACGGGCAGCAACGCCGCTGGGGCCGTTCCCCACCGAGGGGACGATTCTGTCCAGCCAGCCACCCCTTGCGGAAGGGCCGGGCCATCACAGCTACTTGCAAATTCCTGGAACAGACGAGTGGCTTATCGTCTACCACCGCCGCTACGTGGGAGACCCAGAGGCAGGACATCGGGTGCTTTGTATTGACCGAATGGCCTTCTTGCCGGATGGGCGCATTGAGGACGTTGTCATGACGCAGGAGTGGTAGTCGGAGTCGTGAAGAGGAGGCACCTGTCACAGAAACGGTGGATCGACATTTACATGGATCAAAAAGCTGCTGCCTGGACGGTTTCTTTTGCGCCGCGTGAAAAAAGAGCTAGCGGTGGCGCCATCGTCTGATAACGCGGAAAGAATCGTTGGGACGGTTTTCCGGTAGACAGTAAAGAAAAGCAGGGAAAACGCCCACCAAACGGTGGGTGTTTTTGGCGAGATATGCCGTCGTTTTTGTGGTTTAGTCTCCGGCAGGGACAAACTCAATGGACAGCAGTGTACCTGTTCTGCCCTGCAACCGCAGCGCTCCCTTCGCCGGAAGTACCAGCAATTCTATTTCACGGTTCTCTTCGTCGCGGATGCTGGTGTGGAAGCTGTTGACGTGAACGAAGGGCGTCAGATCATAAGAGATTTCCACGCCGTCCGAGGCGTCCTCCCGCAGTACAGCGAAAAGCAGCATCCGATCGTCCAGCAGATAACCGGTGACACGTGCAGCGCCGCATTCTTGCGAAAGTACACAGTCGCCAAGGATTTTCCCTTCGGTAAAGTAGGGCAGATAAGCTTTGCGCAAAGCAGCGCAGTGCTTGATTGTCGCCGATAGCGCAGGAAAATCGCGGATCAGCGCCGACCCGTTGACATTTTCTGGCTTGGAGGGATAAACATTGATGCAGACGTTGTCCATAAACGCGTACTTCAAATACAACGGGTTGGCGTCGACAATCATCTGTGGCCGCGTCGTTTCAACCACATGCAGATAGGGAGCGGGGTCTTGCCCTATATCGCCGTTACGGTAGATCCAGTCCCAAGTGTAGTCGAGCTGGTCGATATCGGCCTCGAAAAAGAAGGTGGACTCCGCGGAAAAGTCGGCTTCAGGATACAGGGCATGTGTCTCACGGCGATACTCGTCAATAATCTCGTAAAGGGTCCAGCCACCATCCAGGATATACTGGTCCCAGCTGATGCTTGGGGTACCCAGTTCGTCTCGCAGAAAACGCAGCGCAGCTTTGATATCGTCGATCCACAGCGGATTGTCGTGCTTGTGTAGGAAGGCACAACAATAACGGCGCATATAAGGCGTGCGGAAAACGGGAATTCCCTTAAGGTTCTCCGACCATCCGTTTTCCGATCCGTCATCCTGTTCAAATCCATACCGGGCTCGCATCTTTTCCCAGATGCTCAGCCAAGACACGAAGGGGATAACCTCCACCCCCAGTGCGCGCACCTCTGCAACGACTTCCTTCAAACGATCAAAACCGCCCTGTTGAGGGAAAAAACGTTCGCGGGTCAGCGGTAGGATCCATTCGAACATGCCCCAGACGTTGAGCTTGTACAAGCCGTGTTCCGCCATATCAGCCGCGACAACAGGGTAAGCGTCATAGGGCCAGATGGCGGCGTCGGGATCGTCCGGATACTGTTCGGTTGCCCATATGGTCCGATACCCCAGCATTTCCCGGACGCTCTGCGGCACCGGGACACAACGGTGCTTGTGCGCGTCCACCCACGCTTTGTAAGGGGCGACGCCCTGCACCCAACCGCCTGCGTGCGGCGTAAGGACATAGGTTTCCGATTCGTATGTTCCGCCTGGCTCGACGGTGACGTCGTGCACGCCAGCAACGCGCAGCGTATGGGAGAGGTTGTCGAGCTTGACCCAGGTGACGTCTTGACGGCCCATGTCGCCGGGTTTGTCGGGACCGTATCCCCAGTGCTGCGCGAAGACCGATAAACCGCCGGACAGCCCGCCATAGTCGAACCAGCGTCCGACCTTTAAGCAGCCGCCAAAATAACCGCCGCCCTCATAAAATTTACCACATACCGAGGGCTTAACGGCGTAAAAGGCATCGCGTGCGTCGCCTTCATCGGACAGTTCGCGGAAGGGGTGGTCGTATCCCTGCAAACCGGTGAAGCGGGTGGCGTCTCCGGCGACGGGCTGTAGACCAGTCAAGTTGGGGAAAAGTATTTGCCGCACAGCGGTCTGGGAATGGTTGTCGATGCGGCAGGAAAGGGCAACCGAACGCCCGTCTTCACAAGCGGTAAGGGTAATTTCCGCAGCGACGCCGCCTTGTAGCGCAGGCAGGTCGGGAGTTCGGGTATTCTGTCCCAGCCGCGCATAACGCAATCGGATGCTTCGTCCGTTAAAGGAAATATCGGGGCGACAGGGGAAATATTTGCCGCAGGGATCGCAGCGTAGGATTTCATAGTCGAATTTTACCGGCCATGCCAGATCGACCAGCCCGCCGCCGTCTTGAATGATTTCGCCGCAGCCGGGGTGTGAAAGCAAGACAAGTGCGCCGGTTTCCTCCGCAAAGGTGAACATCGTACCGTTTAGATTGTAGGTTATGTTGCCCATCCTAGTACCCTCCTTGTATTCGTTGCTATGGGACGCATTCTGTTTTTGCTCTATTGTAACACAACAGGGAAGGTGTGTCGAGGGGGAAGGTGAGGGGGAGTAAGTGATTATTTTAAAAAAAGAAAAGCGGCGTCTTTTATGGTAAAGAACGCCGCTTTATGCTTTTTTCTGCTTGTAATGATAGCAAAAAGGAAGGATTCCTTCTTTACTTTCCTTCCCTCAATTTTTATTTCCCATTATTGGTTGGGGAGATAAACAAAATTGTATAACACAACCAGCAATGCAGATATCAGCGTTAGCACCACAATGGTAACAATATGCTTTTTCTGCATCTGGATTTTATCGCCGCCAGAGTAAGTCAGATTGAAACGATTGGTGACCGGCAGCAGAGCGCCAAGAAACAGTATGAGCAAGACCGCCTGTGCGGGAAATAATGCAATATTTTTGACGAGCCTCGGTACTGTAAACAGCTTGTAAGGTTTTCCATACATGAGACTGTTATACCAAAGCATAATCAGCGGATCTAATGTCAGGTTACATAGAACAGTAACTGCGAATCGGGACCATACCACCCGCATGGGGGTAATTTTTGTCCGGTACAGGAATATCCCAAACAAAAAAGAGCTCAGCATTTCCGAAAAGATAAAGGGAAAAAAATATGGACCAACCGGGTGAATCAAGCAGCCAAGCGTATCGCTGACCGCGCCAGCAAAAAAACCGACCACAGGCCCGTATATCATCGCTCCGAGGGCATTGAAAAAGAAACCGAAGGTGATATTCACCATTGGAAGCACCGGGATGCTGAACACCTTTACCGCTACCCTCAAAGCTGTTATGAGTGCGGCAATCATTAGGATGCGCGGTTTTGTGAACTCTAAGCAGGCAAGCCGCCAGTATTCACGGGAAAATGGAGTTTGAAACGTTTGTACAGACATAAAAATACCTCCTTATGCATTTCGTTGCTACATAAGGAAGTAACGTAATTGTTTGATTCCACTATGCAACAGCGGGATGCGAAAAACAGACCGCAAACCGCTTCCGGTTTTTCGTCCCGACAGCAACTCCCCGTCTGTCGAATACTTAACGCCTGTTTTCCTACTCTGTTGCTTTTATTATAACATAATACGGCCCAAGACACAATACAGATGTGTGTGAATTGTGGTAATTTTCAAAGTACGACTCAAGTGTCGACACACGCAAAACCAGCGCCTTTTCATCGAAAGACGCTGGTTGGCTTGCAAGAAAATTTATCACGGCACGGACTGATGATCGACGTCGCGCATCCGATAGAGCTTGAGCAGCTGTTCCTTGTCCGGAAGAGTGCGAGTCAAAGGCGTTGGCTTGTCCAAATAGTAATATGCCGTCGAGGAGTAGCGGAAAGGCTTGAGACGATCCTTCTCCCATGGATTGATGAAGGAGACGCGGATATGTTTGGTAAAGTTAATCGCGTCCTGTTCGTGGAAGCGGTACATCGAAATCATCGAACGGAGAGTATCCTTGAGCGGGACCCCGTGGTACATCCCGGTGAATTCGTCGTCGCGGAAGTACCAGCCGCCGTTGAAGTAGTCCTCCAGACCGGTACCGACAATCTGCGGATTGTCAAGATCGTCGTTATCAATGCAGATGTACTCGGGCGCTTCAAGGTAAGCCAGATAATTCATATACTGTCCCTGCATCGACAGTGCGCAGCCCGCGTAATGCCCACGGCCGTCCGCCTTAAGGATGTCAAGCGGCTCCGCGCCAGGGTTCTCTCCGCACTGGAACAGGCAGTGGAACCGGCCGGTGTCGGCGTCCAGGTAGTCCATCTCCTGGTAGTTGACGTTCATGAAAATGTCGCCAGCGATGGTGTCATGCAGGTTCTCCACCTCGATCTTGACGCCGTTTTCGAACGGCATTGGGAAGAAGCAGTAGAAGCCGCCGCTGCTCATACCGAGGAATTTCGACATGTAATGGCGGTATTCACAGTGACCGACACCGAAGAAGTCTCCGATCGGCGCTTCCACGCTGGGAAAGTCGTTGCCGTCGAAGTAGATCCGCAGAATCAGGCTGCGCAGGATGGTGGGATCGATCTCGGCGGTCTCGTTCCAGTGCTGCCAGAACCAGCCGGCAAAGGTCAGCCACAAGCGGGTAATGATGCCTGTACCCTGGGCCTCGACGATAACGCGCTTGGTGTGCGGTGCGACATAGCAGGTCTTCTGGCGGGTGTCCTTATGAAAGGTAGTCATCTGCCGGGAGACGCCGTCGCGGAGCTTGAAGATTGGTTTTTCAATATTCATCTCGTATCCTCCTTTGGAAGAACCGCAGGAGACGGAAAGCCACGGGAAGAAAAAACGCCTGAGATGTCAGGCGTTTTCCGTACAATGCAAAGTGCCGTGCCTTAGTCCTGCGGATACTCCTTCTCATAGTCTTCAAGTGTATCATAAAACGCAGCTTTTAGCAAGGCATAATAATGGCTGTTGGGGATGTAGGCCGGAACCGAGTTACCGGTGCCCAACGCGTAGCCGCCACGGTCTTTGGTCTGTGCCAGCAGCGCTTTGGCGCGGTCAAAGATTTCCTGTTCCGACTTGGTAACCATGTAGTTGATGTCAATGCCGCCCAACACAGCGATCCGGCGGTTGTAGTCCTCATAGGCCTGCTCAACCGGGACAATCTTGTCCTCATAGGAATGGCGGCCGTCGAATTTCATGTAGTCGATGATGTCATCGATAATCGCGTCATAGTTGCCGCAGGAATGCAGTAGTGCGAACTTGCCATATTTGTGGGCCAGATCACACATCTGCTTCTGCCACGGGAAGACATATTTGTGAAGGTCTTCGGTGGAAAGCATCGTCTGGGTATTGAAGCCCCAGTCATCGTTGGAGAGGATCGCGCCGACAACGTTGTAAGGAAGGCACTTTTCGTAGTAACGTACCAGCCCGCTGCCGATTTTCGTAAAGATGTCCTGTACAAGATCCGGATCATCGTACAGCATCATGCAGAGGTTTTCATAACCAACCAGGCCGATGACGTTCTCCAAAACGCCATTGTTGCCCGAGACGACAAGTTTCATGCCCTTTGGCAGGTGCTTCTCGACCTCATCCAGGTAATCCATATCGTAGTTGTCCGGATCGTCCCAGGGATACGCCTCGAAGGAAGCACGGTCGGTGATCACAACGCCGTCGTTGAGGGAGATGGAGCTCTCCTTGTCGATATGTCCGCGGGGGAACCAGTACGGCGAAACAGCTGTGCAACAGTAATCGTAACCCAGCGCCTCAAAAATACGGGCATAGTTGACAATGTTTTTCACTCTCTCGTCTGGATGCTCAAACGGCTCGACGTCCAGCTCGTTGTATACGTTGTCGTTCATGTAGAACTCAAATAAGACCGGACGGTCCGGGACTTTCTTCTCCAGGACTTTCTTCAGCTGCTCAAAGTCGGGCTGCCAGCCCTTAGGGGGGATGCGTACTTTTCTCATTTGCAGTCACCTTTCTTTTTCGTATGGTATTGCTCGTCTTGCGGCGAAGCCATGAAGACAAGCTTGGTTAAACAAGCGTTTCGTAAAACGCAGCTTTTAACATAGCATAATAATTTTCCTTGGGGATATAGTCGGGAACCGAGTTGCCGGTCCCCAGCGCATAGCCGCCGCGAGTTCTAGTGCGTTCCAGCATCGCTTTGGCACGATCAAACACCTGCTGTGGCGTTGCGGTCGACATAAAGCCAATGTCCATGCCGCCTAGGACAGCGATCCGTGGGTACAATTCCTCGTATGCTTCCTCTACCGGGCGGATTTTATCCTCGTAGGAATGGCGACCGTCAAACTTCATATCATTGATGACATCGTCGATAATAGCGTCGTAGCAACCGCAGGAATGCAGCAGTGCAAACTTACCGTTGTCGTGCGCGATTTGACAGATGCGGCGGTGCCAGGGAAAGACGTATTCGCGCATGGCGTCGGGCGGGAGCAGCGTCTGGGTGTTAAAACCCCAGTCGTCGTTGGACAAAAGTGCTCCAACGACATTATAGCCGGCGCATTTTTCATAATACCGCACCATATCGCCGCCGACCTTATCAAACATTTTCTGTACAAAGCGAGGATTATCATAAAGCGCCATGCACAGATTCTGGTACCCTACCAGCTTGATCACATTTTCCAGTACGCCGTCGTTGCCGGAGATGACGAGCTTCATGCCTTTAGGCAGGTACTTTTCGACTTCGTTAAGGTAATCCATGTCATAGTGATCGGGATCGTCCCAGGGGTAGGCGTCAAACGACGCATCATCGGTAATGACGACGCCATCGTTAATGGAAAATGTACGAGCGGCTTTGATTTCGCCGCGGCGGAACCCAAACGGCGACGCCGACGTGCAGCAGTAATCGTAGCCCAGCGCCTCAAAACGCCGGGCATAATTCACCAGGCTTTCCACCCGCGGATCGGGATGGGCGAAGGGCTCAAAGTCTACCTCACCATGGATGACGTCGTTCATGTAAAACTCGAACAGCACGGGACGATCCGGCGCTTTTTTCTCCAGCACCTTCTTCAGCTGATTAAAATCAGGCGTCCAGCCTGCAGGAGGGATCCTTATTTTCATCAGAACTCACCCTTTCGCTTATTGGCGCGCACAGCGTCTATTTCAGCGTATCAGACCATGCGGCTTTAAGCATGGCAAAGTAGTTCTCGTCGGAGATGTAGTCAGGAACAGAATTCCCAGTACCCAAAGCGTAACCGCCACGTTCCTCAGTACGCTTTATCATGGCCTTAGCGCGTTCGAAGATTTCTTGGGGGGTGGAACGTGACATAAAGTCAACGTCCAAGCCGCCCATGACGGCGATGCGCCTGTTATAGTCCTCATAGGCCTGTTCCACTGGGGTGATATTGTCCTCATAGGAGTGGCGGCCGTCGAACTTCATATCCTCAATGACATCGTCGAGGATAGCATCGTAGTTGCCGCAGGAATGGAGGATTGTGTAGCAGCCATTGTCATGCGCGTCCTGGACGATCTGTTTGTGCCAAGGGAAGACGTATTTGCGCATATCGTCGGGGGCAAGCATCGTCTGCTTATTGAAGCCCCAGTCGTCGTTGGCGACAATGGCGCCGACGACATCATAGCGCACGCTGCGGCGGTAATACTCCACCAGACGGGAACCGACGGCTTCGAAAATATCGCCGACCAGTTCAGGATCGTCATAAATCATCATACAGAGGTTTTCATAACCGCACAGGGCGATGACGTTTTCCAGCACACCGCAAGGTCCGGAGACGATCAGCTTCATCTTTTCTGGCAGGTGTTTTCCAACCTCGCCGAGCCAAGCGTAGTCGAGCGTGCTGGGATCGGGCCACTCATAGCGGGAAAAGCTTTCCCGGTCGGTGATGACAGCGCCGTCGTTGAGGGAAATCGAGTTTTCCCGTGCTTTATTTCCTGTGGGGAAACTCAAGTTCGAGGACATGGTACAGGCGTAATCGTAACCAAGATTTTTCATGCCGTTCGCCAAGCGCACCACCCAGCTGACCCATTCGTGCGGATGGGAAAACTCCGGAACGGCCTTATTCATAACGTTGCCGTTGATGATAAACTCAAACAAAACCGGGCGGTCCGGTTTCTTCTTTTGTAGAACCTTTTCTAATTGACCAAAATCTGTTTCCCAATTGTCAGGTGTAAGTTTGAGCATGAGATCACTCCTTATAAACAGCAATATGGTTTGCTTTTTATTATACAAAATATATTTACGCTTTTCTACTTGTATTTTGATGTAACTTGTACTATATTGATATTGAATCAAAGAACAAAAACCGTGCCCGCCCACAGAGGCAGGACGGATGCCGCAGTAACGAACAGGAGGCGTGTAGTGTGGGGCAAGAACAGGTGCCGATGGCGTATTACGAGGATTTATATAAACTGGACTTTGGTGGCAGCATGGCGGATACGTTTTTTCAGCCAGGAGAAACCTATCCGGAGCACAATCATAACTTTTATGAAATCTTTCTGGTCCGAGAGGGAAAGGTCCGTCACCGGTTCAACGGCAGGGAAGAAATCTTGCACTATGGTGATATGCGCTTCATTATGCCCAACGACGTACACGGTTACGACAATCGCGACGGCGACGCGCCCTGTACCGTGCTGAATATCGCTTTCGAGAGCGCTTTGTGCTATCAGGTCCTGGACAATATTTCCCGGGAATTTGATGTATCTGACTACACTCTGTCGCGACTGGTACGTCTGCCGGGACCGCAGGCGCAACAAATCATTGACTCGCTGCAGCGGGTGCAAAATGACAATTTTGACTGCATCAACGGCTTTAAGATGTCACTTTACAAGGTGCTTCTGTCCGAGCTGTTCCTCATCCTGCTCAGCGACAACTTTTCCGAGAACCGTCAGGATGTGCCGCGTTGGTTGGTGCAGCTTCAGGAGAGCATCCTTGCGGACGACAATTTCATCTATGGCATCCCGCGTTTGGTGGAGCTTTCGGGCAAAAGCCAGGAACATCTGACACGGACGATGAAAAAGTACTACGGCTACACGCCCAGCGAACTGATTAACCGTCTACGTCTGCATAAGGCGGCCAATCTGCTGATCAATACCCGGCAGTCGGTGTTGGAAATCTGTGGGTCGCTTGGCTTCGAAAACGTATCGTATTTTAACCGTTTGTTTAAGGAGCTTAACGGCGTGACGCCCACACAGTACCGGCGCAGTGCCGCTACAAGCCTAGCGCTCAGGAAAGAGGAGTAATCCGTTTGTAAGCGAAAATCCTGCTTGTGTTTTGGCTCTACAGGGGTTTCAGGACGCGGGAACGTCACCATCTTCAGATCGAAATTAGGGCTACGCCCGGTAGCGTCAAAAAATTCTTGTAAGAGAAATAGTAAATATGCTATAATAATCCCAGATTCCAAAGGTGCAGGCGTCCTGCGGGACGTGTAAAAAAGAAAGGAGACATTCCTATGACAGAACCCATCAGAATCGCAATTGCTGGCTACGGGAATATCGGACGTGGCGTCGAGTCCCTGATTCAGCAGAATGCTGATATGAAGCTTGTCGCTGTCGTGACTCGGCGTAGCGCTGACAGCGTCCGGACAGCGTCCGGAGCGCCGGTCGTGTCGATAAGCGACGTCGATTCCCTCAAGGGAAAAGTCGATGTGATGATCCTCTGCGGCGGTTCCGCAACCGATTTGCCGGTGATGGGACCGCAACTGGCGTCCATGTTCAACACCGTCGACAGCTTCGATACCCACGCACGGATACCGGAATATTTTGAGGCGGTGGATAAGGCGGCTACAGCAGCGGGAACGTTGTCCGCTATTTCTGTAGGTTGGGATCCGGGAATGTTTTCCTTAAATCGTCTTTATGGCGAGTGTATCCTGCCACAGGGTGCATCCTATACTTTCTGGGGACGAGGCGTCAGCCAGGGCCATTCCGATGCGATCCGCCGCGTTAAGGGCGTGAAGAACGCGATTCAGTATACCGTTCCGGTGCCGGAGGCGGTCGAGGCGGTTAGAAGTGGGTCGCAGCCGGAGCTGTCTACCCGGGAGAAGCATACCCGTGAGTGTTATGTTGTTGCTGAGGAGGGAGCGGATAAGGCTCAGATCGAGCGCGATATCAAGTCGATGCCTAACTACTTTGCCGACTATGACACGACGGTTCATTTCATCAGCGAGGAGGAACTGAAGCGGGATCACGCTAAGATGCCGCATGGCGGTTTCGTCATCCGCAGCGGCGAGACAGGGCAGGGAAACCGGCATGTCGTCGAATATGCGCTGAAGCTCGATTCTAATCCTGAATTTACCGCAGGCGTGCTGGTATGCACGGCACGCGCCGTCTACCGCCTGTCACAGCGCGGTGAACGTGGGGCTTACACGCTGCTAGACATTCCGCCGGCGCTTTTGTCCCCCAAGTCGCCTGAGCAGCTGCGGAAGGAACTGCTGTAGGCCTGTGCCGAACCGTGTGAAGGGGATTGTTGCAAGAAAGGAAGTGTATTCCTATGGACGGGATGTATACGTCCCATTACAGTGGAGGCGGTCCGCAGCAGGCGGGACAGCCTAAACAGGAGGCAGCCCAGGAGCCGCAGGAGAGCAGGTTTACCCTGATTACGGCGTTTGTGCTGCTTGCACAGTGGGCGGTATTTGGGATAGCTAGTTTCGCGGGTTTCCTCGAAATGGTCGCTTTTCAGTCGGGGGCGAACTTTTGGCAGCAACCAACCGGGCACAATCCGTTTTTCCTCACTGTTAGCGTGTTGTTTCTGATCTGTACCGGCCTTTTCGTCGCAATGTGCTTTTGGCGCTGTCGCAAGGAGATCCCTCAGAACTGTAAGATTCTCATGCTGTTGTCCGCCTGCCTGGGAGGTTTGTATTTCGCATTGCAGTTGTTTTGCCTGACGCGTCCGCCTTTCCTGCTGAAAGTACTGCCGCCGTCGTTATACGGTATTCCCTACATGCGTGTTTCGGGCGAGATGTGGGCGCTTTTTAGCGGACTTTTGTTGATGTTCCTGATGTGGATCCCGTTTGGGATTTCCGTTTTTCTGGAAAAAAGGAAAAAGAACCTGATTGCAGGTGTTGGCGCGGCACTTTCGGTGCTTTTTTCCCTTGCTGGTGTAGCTGTGACGGTAGCGTCGATTTCCATTTCGATGGGGATGTTTTCCTCACTTTATCGTTATAGCGACGCTCTGTTGGGGGTTCTTATTGTTTGGGCGATCCTTTTCTATGGGGTGTATCTGCTGCATGGCGTAGCATCCTTTGTCATGATGGCAGGGCTAAGTATGAAGAAGGGAGTTGCAGCGGGACAAAAGCCTGCGGCAGTTTTCACAGTAGCAAGCCCTGGCGGGTGGAATGCTCCGCAGACGACCCCGCCGGCTGATCAAGCCGGGACATGGCGCACGCTGGGCGTGGCTGTCGGGCAGACAGCCCCTCCGGTTTGGACACCTCCGGTACCTGATATTCAGACGCCCATGACGCCGGAGCCACAACCCGTTCCACAGCCGCAAGAGGTACCTCCTGTTCAGCCGCGGCCAACGCCGTCCTATACGGGTGCAAGCGTGTCTCCTGTGCAGTCACAGGAACGTCCGCAGCCTAAGTTTTGTTCCAGTTGTGGCAGCGCGTTGCAAAGAGACGCAAAATTCTGCACCGTTTGTGGTGCAAGGATACAGCGTTAGGTCAGCAAGTTGTCCATATAGTAAATGATATGTGATGGATCAAACCCGCCTGGTCTTCCTTTCGGGCGGGTTTGACGTATTGAGTGAAACTAACCCAACGCTGATCGAGAAAAAAAGAAGGACGGATACTGTCTGTGAAGGACTAGGATAATATGAGCACCGGAGACCGTATACAAGCATATAGAGCTAAGCATACGGGAGGGTGGGTATGACGTCGTCTAGTACATGCTAATAGAATTTTTAAGGGGTATACATGGATAGCCCTCTGTGGTGTTTGTTCGTACCGTGAGAGTGACCTGGGACGCCCTGTCGTCTGACAAACCGCTTCCGACCATCGCGCTGAATGTCGGTTTTGACTCTCGTGACGGTTTTGTGCAGGCTTTTGTCAGGCAATTGGAATTACGCCGCGTAGCTATCAGAAGGAGATGCTGCCGCTGCGTTATTTTATCCCCTATCCAGCTTACCATCTTGATTCAAAAATAGGAGGGATTTATATGCAGGAAAAGAGAAAAGTACCCATGATAGTAACGGTAACCCCGGTACAACGTCCGGCTCGGAAGCTGGTACTTCTGCGTTCTCAAAAGGCGGACGATTATTTTTCGTTCTGCGAGGAAATGGGCTGCGAGTGGCATGAAATTTTAAACAGCATCCCGGAAAAACTGGATACCGCCGCATTGCTGACACTGCCGCAACACCTGGTCAGGGAGGGGGAGTCTTCCACCGCGGCCGGGGTTGAAGTGCCAATCGACTATGCACAGCCGCTACCGCAAGGCTATACGTGCATGGAACTGCCTCCTTGTACAATGCTTTGTTTTCGGGGCATGCCGTTTGCGGATGAAGCAGATTATGGGGAAGCAATTGGCATTGTGTGGGGAGCGATTGATAGCTACCGCCCGGAACTGTATGGTTACCGGTTCGATGCGGATGTCGCGCCCAGGTTTAATTTCGGGGCGTCGGCGGAAACAGGCGCGAAAATAGCGGTACCGGCCAGACGGGTGTCATCATCTTTTTCCTAAAGCGTTGGCTTATCATCAGCGCTAATTGGAAGAAATGGGCAGGTGTATACATCGATAAAGCGTTACAAACGCCCCATGCAGAGGCTTGTAAACAGTAAATCGGGAAAAGCTTTCCCGATTTTTTGTACGTCGTTTAAGATAATATTAGAGTTTTTTATCTTTGGTATCGTTTTGCGCCTATGCTTTAATTTTTTGTCAGAATAGACCGGAACGGAGCGACGCTGATTTCAAGGTAATGCCCCGAGAAAGTTATTTTATTTTTTTCATCACGAAGTTTGTGAGAAAAATCCCTTGTCGTTTTACCTGTTGTTTGACTATAACTTTATATCCTCTTTTTTCAAAAAAAGGTCTTGCTGTAATAGAAGCATGCGTAACGATAGTTCCTGAAATAGCTTGTTCTAATTCATTGCAAATAGCGGTAGCAATGCCCTGTCTCTGATAATCTGCATGGACAAATAAACGGTCAAGAAAGCCTGTTTTATCTATATCGCCGAAGCCAACGATACATTCCCCCTTAACTGCAACAACACTATCATGCTCAAGGAGAGACTGGTTCCATTCCGCCAGATCCACTTGCCCTGTCGCCCACACGTTTAATTGCTCTTTTGTATAATCTTTTGCATTTATTGTGTGAACCGTATGGTAAAACAACTCCGTTAGTTCTTTACAATCTGATGGTTGATACTTTCTTATCGTCATGGTCTTTCCTCCAAACGCTGGTGTAGCGGTTTCATGATACGATGTAATTGCGTTTTTGTCAAGATTACAGGGGAATTGGATGGAATAGGAGCCTGGCAATACACATGGTGACAGAAAGTGCTTGCGGCGTAGGTTGACAAAACCGGCGAGGGGGTATATAATACAGATAATCATATCAAAATGCGATGAAAAGGGACTTGCACCGCTTGACATGTCCGCCTAGAGAGAGCCGCCCGGAGGAATCCGTGGCTGGGAGCGGCTTCGGACGCAGCTGTGCAGCACCACCCTTCGAGTGCCTGCAAGAGGAGCCTGTGGCGCCCCGACCAGGCCGGATACGCCCCGTTATCGGCGTCGTGTAAAGGCGTTTCTCTGCCGCTGGGCTGAGGGAATCGTGAATCTGGGTGGAACCGCGGAGCATTTGCCCCGCCCCTGTTTGAGACAGGGGCGGGGTTTTTGGATCATGACACACAAAGGACGTCACGGCTGTTTGCGGCCGTATGGCGCGGAAATGAAAGGGGTTATGAAAGATGATAGCAGTCAAACTCAAAGACGGCGTACGCGAATACGATGACGGCGTCACAGCAGCTGATGCGGCGAAAAATATCAGCGGCGGACTATACCGTGCGGCCTGCGCATGCAAAATCAACGGGGAGGTTTGCGATCTGCGTACCCCGCTGACGGATGGATGCACACTGGAGATCCTGACCTTTGATTCACCCGAAGGCAAAAAGGCCTTTTGGCATACCGCTTCCCATATGTTAGCGCAGGCGGTCCAGCGGTTGTATCCCGGCACCAAGCTGGCAATTGGTCCCGCTATTGACGGTGGTTTCTACTACGACTTTGACGTTGCATCCCCGTTTTCGCCAGAGGACTTGGATAAGCTGGAAGCTGAAATGAAAAAAATCGCCAAAGAGTCCCTGCCGTTGGAGCGGTTTACACTGCCTGCCGACGAGGCGGTTCGCCATATGGAGGAAAGGGGCGAGCCCTATAAAGTGGAACTTGTGCAGGAACATGCCGGAAAGGGCGAGGAGATCAGCTTCTATCGGCAGGGGGAATTCGAAGATCTCTGCGCGGGGCCGCACCTGATGAACACCGGCGCGGTGAAGGCGGTCAAGCTAACGCAGTGTACCGGGGCGTATTGGCGCGGCGATGCGAAAAAGCAGCAGATGTGCCGTGTCTACGGAACGGCATTTCCCAAGGCGTCGGAGCTTGAGGCGCATCTCGCACAGCTGGAGGAGGCCAAAAAGCGCGACCATAACCTGATTGGACGCCAGCTGGGATACTTTACTACCGTCGACTACATCGGGCAGGGCTTGCCGATTATGCTCCCCAAAGGGGCGCGTGTCCTCCAGCTTTTACAGCGTTTTGTCGAGGACGAGGAGGAGCGCCGCGGCTGGCTGTTGACGAAAACGCCTTACATGGCGAAGAGCGACCTGTACAAGATTTCCGGCCACTGGGATCATTACCAGGATGGGATGTTTGTCCTTGGCGACCCGGAAAAGGACAAGGAAGTTTTTGCCCTGCGTCCGATGACCTGCCCTTTCCAGTACCAGGCATATCTTGCACAGCCGCGTTCCTATCGTGATTTGCCACTGCGTTACAATGAGACGTCCACCCTGTTCCGTAACGAGGCCTCCGGTGAAATGCACGGACTCATCCGTATACGGCAGTTTACTCTTTCGGAGGGCCATCTGATCTGCACCCCTGAGCAGCTTGAGGACGAGTTTAAAGGCTGTTTGGAGCTGGCCATCTATATGCTCAAGACACTGGGGCTGTATGAGGACGTTTCTTACCGTTTCTCTCTCTGGGATCCAGAGGATCGTGAGAAATATATTGGGACGCCCGAGCAATGGGAGGAGGCCCAGGGCCTGATGCGGCGTATCCTTGACCATCTGGAAATCCCTTATGTCGAGGGTGTAGGAGAAGCGGCTTTCTATGGCCCCAAGCTGGACATTCAGATTAAGAATGTCTTCGGCAAGGAAGACACGCTTATTACCATTCAAATTGATCAGATGCTCGCGGAGAAATTCGGGATGGAGTATACCGATTGCGATGGGCAGAAGAAGATCCCCTGCATCATCCATCGTTCTTCACTGGGGTGTTACGAACGGACCTTAGCGCTCTTGCTGGAGAAGTTTGCTGGAGCGATGCCTTTGTGGCTGGCGCCGGAGCAGGCACGGATTCTGCCGATCAGCGAAAGACAGCTACCGTTTGCGGAAGCGCTGCTGAAGCAGTTGCGAGATGCGGGCCTGCGTGTAGAGCTGGACGATCGGAACGAAAAGATAGGCTATAAAATCCGTGAAGCACAGCTGGAGAAGGTTCCTTATATGCTGGTCATCGGTGATAAAGAGGCCGAAAACGGTACGGTGTCGGTACGTGCGCGGCAGGGCGGCGATCTCGGTGCGGTGTCGCCACAGCAGCTGATTGCTGATATGCAGGAGGAGATCCGGACAAGGAAACTGCCGCAATAAAAAGGGCGGTTTGCTGCGCCGGAAAAGGATACAGCCGCGGGAACAGAATGTTCCCGCGGCTTTGTTGTCAGCAGATCGTGAAAAGAAGTGCAGCTTTTGGACACCTGCCGAATGGTTTTTTCTCACTCAGGATTATCTTTGTCTGTCACAGCCTATCACAACAGGAAAAGGCGTTTTTTCAAAAGGACCATACCGTTTCCAACCGGAATACACGTTGACGGGAGATTGGTATTGATTCGCTCTCCTTTCTGTAGCCTCTCTGCAAGAGCAGTGAAGGATGAAACGGCATACGTTACCCGGAACGTCTGATGGCGGAAAAGAACGGCAGGATCCAACGAACGTAATAACTCTCTTCATCGGGGATTCCTACTGCTGTGTGGAGTCCGACCGGTTTTCCTGTACAGGATGAAACTGGAAGGAAGTGGATATCGCATTGAGAATGTCCAATGCCCGGACCAGATCGTCGTGACTACATTCGTCCAGCCGCCGCGCTTCCTCGACGAGTGCGTACTGTGCGGATAGCTTGTCGTCGTCCGCAAAAAAGCAGTCCGTCGAAACGCCTAGAACCTTGGATATATCGTAGAACATCGGCAGGCTTGGCAACGATAGTCCTCTCTCGATTTGAGTAATATGGTGGTTGCTTTTCCCAATCAGTTCTGCAAGCTGTGCTTGCGTTAGTCCAGCGCGTTCCCTGTAGAATTTGATTCGTTTTCCAAGATTATAAAACTTCATCATAAATTACCTTGCACCATAGTCTTTCATATTCTTACTACAAGTATACATAAGGTTATTCTTCCAATAAATTACTTTATAATACGATAAATGTCATTTAGAGTGTAAGAAACAACCTTTCCTGCATAGAGATGGAAAATAGTGTTGATGTGAAGTGTGCTAGGGCGATGAATGAGGAGAAAAATCACGCGGCACTATGGGCGTGGTGTGCGTCCGCGGCACAGGAGCGGAAGGGGCTTGATTTGATTGGCCAAAGTAAGTATAATAAATTGCAAAGAGAAAATACGAAACGTTTCGTATCAGCCGAAAGGAGCGGACCGTAATGGAACGGAGTTTATATGAGAAAGTACGCGCAGAGGCGCTCGCGCTTTATGAAAAGGCGCATATTGTATTGACGCCTACAGAAAAGGAACATCTTGAGGTGGCAGACTTCGGTTTAGGGGACGTGTACAAAACGGGTTTGGAAATTGTCACCTATGTCAATACACAGGTCTGTTGCGCAAAGGAAATGGTGATCCTACCTCGCCAGACCTGCCCGGAACATACCCATACGCCGCTGCCTAGCGGCTATCCCGGCAAGGAGGAGACTTTCCGGTGCCGGTACGGTACGGTATACCTTTACGTCGAGGGAGAGGCGGCGGAACATCCGCTGGCGGCGCCGCCTGAGGGAGACGAAGCTTATTATACCGTCCGGCATGAAATTGTATTGCATCCCGGGGAGCAGTACACGTTGTACCCCAATACCCGACACTGGTTCCAAGCAGGAGACGAAGGAGCGGTTGTGTCCGAATTTAGTACAAGAAGCTATGACGAGTACGACGTTTTCACCGATCCACGCATCAAGCGTATCCCTGAAATTGAGGACTAACCCATAAACGACAGATTTTCATGGACAAGGAGACTATAAAATGCTTGTAACTTTAAACGACGTCCTTTTGGACGCGCAAAAAAAACATTATGCGGTGGGCTTGTTTAACACCGTGAACCTTGAAATGGCAAAAGGCGTGCTGGCGGCGGCCGAAGAGACGCGTTCACCAGTCATTATCGGTACGGCGGAAATTTTGCTGCCTTACGCCTCCCTGGAGGAATTGGCGTATTTCCTGCTGCCGATGGCGCGCAAGGCGACGGTGCCCGTCGTCGTGCACTTTGACCACGGCCTGACGAGGGAAAAGATCTTGACGGCGCTGCGTTTGGGCTTTAGCTCGGTGATGTACGACTGTTCGACGGCGTCGTATGAAGAGAATATCAAAAACGTTGCGCAGATGAAGGAAATCGCTGGAATGTTCGGCGCTACGTTGGAAGCGGAACTCGGCCATGTCGGCGCTAACGACGGCGCTGCGGAAGACACGTCGTCGGACAGCGGTATCTATACCGATCCGGCGCAGGCCAAAGACTTTGCACAGCGTACGGGGTGTGACGCGCTCGCCGTTGCCATCGGTACGGCGCATGGTGCTTACAAGGAGAAGCCGAAACTCGATATTGGGCGTTTGTCCGAAATCGCGGCGGCGGTGGATGTACCGCTGGTGCTGCATGGCGGCTCCGGCCTCAGCGACCAGGATTTCCGCGACTGTATCGCCCATGGGATCGGGAAAGTCAACATCTTCACCGACATCAATTGCGCAGCGGCGCAGGCGGCGCATGACGGTTATCAGGAAGGAATGGGCCTAACTGACTTGATGGGAGGCATCGCCGACGCAGTCAAACGTGAGACGATCCGGAAAATGCAGGTGTTCGGCTGCGTAGGACGCGTATAAGACGTATAAGCATATTTCGCAGAAGATGGCGGAGGGGCTTTAGGGTAAGCCGGATAAGCGGGAAAGGGTGATGGCGTCAAAGCGCAGCGCTTTTTGCTCAGCCGGTTCCAACAACCTTGGTGAAAGGACGGGCAAATCAAATATGGTCAAGACAAATAAGGTGGTCGCGGCAGGGCATATCTGTCTCGATCTGACGCCGGTGTTTCCACAGGGGACGCGGCGAGGGATTGGGGATATTTTCGTCCCCGGGAGCCTGGTTGGTATGGAGGGGATGGAAATCCATACCGGCGGCAGTGTGGCGAATACCGGCCTCGCACTGCGGATGTTGGGGGCGAATGTCACCCTGATAGGTAAGGTAGGGGATGATGCGTTGGGCGGCCTCGTCCTGGAGCTTTTGCGCAAGTATAGCGCGCAGGAAGGGATTGTTGTGGAAAAAGGTGGGCGGACCTCTTACAGTGTCGTCCTTGCGCCTCCTGGTGTCGACCGTATCTTCCTGCATGATCCCGGCGCAAACCACACTTTTTCTTACGAAGATCTCGACTTTGACGCGGTTGGACGGGCACAGCTGTTCCACTTTGGATATCCGCCCGCGATGCGTCGGATGTATCTGTCGCAGGGGGCCGAGCTGCTGAAAATTTTTCGTAAGGTACGATCCCTTGGGGTGATGACGTCTCTGGATATGGTGGCGGTAGACGAGACATCTGAGGCGGCGCAGACGGACTGGCCGGAGCTGCTACGGGAGCTGATGCCATCTGTGGACTTCTTCCTGCCCAGTGCAGAGGAACTGTGCTTTCTGCTTGACCGTTCTCGTCATGCGCAGTGGGTCGCGCGAGCCAAACAGCAGGGCGTACAGGACGTGACGGAGGTCATCACGCGTGCTGATATAGAACCGCTGGCACAGACACTAATAGACTGGGGCGCCAAAGCGGTACTCATTAAATGTGGCGCGCCGGGGCTTTACCTGCGTACCGGCAGCGGGGATACACTGTCACGGCTTGGGGAGCGCTTTGTGTCTTGGGCGGATCTGGAACTGTTCGAGCCCAGTTACGTCCCCGATCGTTTCGCAGCGGCCACCGGCGCGGGCGACGTGGCCATCGCAGGATTCCTCAAGGGTGTATTGGACGGTCTACAGGCGCGGGAATGCCTGCAAATTGCAGCGGCTGCCGGCGCGCAGTGTGTCACCGCTTACGACGCGCTGGGCGGTCTTTTGCCGGCGGAACGGCTGTACGACAAAATCCGCGCCGGCTGGAAGAAATCTTCTTCCCAGTGGGACGACTGTGGGCTCGAAGGGTAGGAACGCGCAGCAAAATGGGCAGCGCTGGATTTCGAATTTCAGATAAAATATATCAGTAAAAATGATATCCCCCACGGACAAATCGTCCGCGGGGGGATATTTACTTTAGGCGATTATTTCCCGTTCCATTTGATATCGAGCTTATCCAGTGTAATGACGTCAGGATGGTTGTACATTTTGACGATAACGTCTTTTTCGGTGTACTCCTCGTTGTACACGACTTTGCCGCTATCGTCGGTGGTATAAGCGTAGTGCCCGCACCAGGTACAGTACCAGGACCACATACTGCCGTCGCGGACCATCTGATCAATATCGGGGATGGTGCCGTTTTCGGTGAAGGCGACAATCTTGCGGGTCTTCGACGGATAGTCGGCACAAATCTGGAACCAGCTATTCTGTGGATGATAGACATGCTTGCCAGCGTAGATGTCGGCACCAATGATGTCGACCTTATCGTCGCCGGGATACCAGTCGGGGTGCTGGCCGTTCCAGACCCACAGTAAGTTGTTCATCCCGTGCTTGTTGACCATGATGTCGTACATCAGGTTCCACAGCTCAATGCAAGGCTCCGGACCGCAGGCGCCCCACCAGAACCAGCCGCCGGCCGCCTCATGCAGAGGCCTCCAGAGGACGGGGATGTCCTGCTCCTTGTAGGGACGCAGTACCTCACAAGCATCTTCAATGTCGGCCACGATGGCCTTGAATTCGGGGCTTTCTTTATCCGCAAGAGCATCCTTGAGGCTGAAGGTGGAAGCCTCCGTGTAGAAGCCACTCCACCACATATGTTCCTTGGTCAGCTTCTGGTGCATCGGGGCATTCCAGTGCCAGGCAATGGTGACCAGTCCACCGTAGTTGAAGTAGTCGATGCCGCGCTGCACGTCGCGGGAATCGGTACCGTAGACGTGCTTTCTGGTCGCGCAGGCATCGATGAGGTCGACAGCAATGATCGCCGGCAGCTTACCGGTCGCCTGATGGATCGCCTCCAGCTCCTTCTGGCCCCATTCGTCCATGGTACCGCTGGTGGTTTGTCCGGTGAGGACCTTCTTGCCGTAGTTCTCACGCAGGTAGTTGTAGAGGATACGTGCGTTTGGGGAAGCGTTTTTGTTGATTGGTTCAGGATCAACGTCGAAAATGCTACGGTCAAGCGGGTCGTCCTCTTCTATGGCTACGCTCTCTATCAAAAGCAGGCCGAAATACTGAGAGATGGTGAAGGTATGCGACCCTTTTTCGATGTAGAGCCGCCCCACCCGGACGCTGTCACCCTTGCCGTCGCCTTCGACGTTGCCGGCACGTACACCGTCAATATCCAGACGGCTGGTAAAACGTTTGCCGTCCAGCGCATGGCAGTTTACGATGAGGCGGTAATGCCCTGTAGAAGGGATGTCCGCGGTAAAGGACAGCGCTTTGCCGTCCGCTTCGTTTCCGTTGAGCAGCACGCCGCTGAAACGGGGCGCGCCGGTAATGTCGTTTGCAGGAATCTTTATCATAGGATGATGCCGCCTTTCTACCGGTTCCACTGGATGTTGAGTTTATCCAGCGTAATTGCGTTGGGATGGTTGTAGACCTTTTTCAGCATGTCGCTGCCAGTATGCTCCTCGTTATAAGTTACGCTGCCGTCCTCGTTTTTCGTGTAAACGAAGCCACCACACCAGGTGCAGTACCAGGACCACATGCTGCCATCGCGAATCATCAGGTCGATGTCCGGGATGGTGCCGTTTTCAGTCAGCGCAACCATCTTATGTTCTGTCTCAGGACGTAGCGCGCTACGTAGGTAACGGGCGTTCTGCGCGTGATAGACGTGGTTACCGGCGTAGATATCCTCGCCTATGATGTCGACCACGTCGTCGCCCGGGTACCAATCAGGATGCTGGCCGTTCCAGATCCACAGGAGGTTGTGCATCTCATGCTTGTTGACCATAATGTCGAACATAATCCGCCACAGCTCAATGCAGGCTTCGGGGCCGGTCGCGCCCCACCAGAACCAGCCGCCGCTAGCTTCATGTAGCGGACGCCAAAGGATGGGAATATCTTGCTCCTTATAGGGGCGAAGCACCTCGCAGGCGTCCTCAATGTCAGCGATGATAGCCTTGAATTCAGGGCTTTCTTTATCCGCAAGAGCCTCCTTCAGGCTGAAGGAGGAGGAATAGGTGTAGAACCCCTTGTTCCATGGATGCTCCGCTTTTTCCGGCGTCAGATGCATCGGTGCGTTCCAGTGCCAGGCCATCGTGACCAGGCCGCCGTGGTGAAAGTAGTCAATGCCGCGCTGCGGATCGTTGGACTGTGCGCCGTAGAGGTGTTTTCTTGTACCGCAGGCATCCATCATATCGACGCCGACGATGGCGGGAGCTTTGCCGGTTACGTCCCAGATTGCCTGCAGGTCGTCCTTATTCCAGCGGTCTGCGCCGCCCGACAGTGTCTGTCCGGTGAGGACATTTTTACCGTAGTTCTCACGCAGGTAGTCGTAAAGAATGTGCGCGTTGGGCGACGCTTTCGGATCAACCGGGGTGGAACGAACGTCATAAAGAGAGGCATCGAACGGCGCTTCCTCCTCCAAAGAGACACTTTCCACCAGAAGGCCGCCGTAGAATTTGGATACCGTGAAGGTGTGCGTTCCCTTTTCGATGTACAGCCGCCTTACCTCGGCGGCGTCCTTGCCCTCATCGACGTCCACATCGCCGCAGCGGGCACCGTCCATATCCAGGTAATTGGAGTTAAACTTACCGTTCAGGCTCCCGCCAAGGAAGGTCATACGGTAATGACCAGTGGCGGGCACGTCCATGGTAAAAGAGAACGCATCGTTGTCCTCGTAGCCAAGGCGCACTGCTTCGATATAACGCGCGCCTTGCAACGTCATCTGCTGGGCGTTGATAGCCGCAATTTGTTTACCCATATTTCCCATCTCCGTTTCATCATACAAGGTTTTGTTATAAAAACCAGAATTGGAAGGCTTTTACATTGGCCTAACAAAACCTCCATAGGTGCGGGGAATCCTCCCCTCCTCAAATCTGTGTGTATTATAGCGCATACCGCGGCAGGATGCAAGGGGGAAAGCGCGTTTTTTCGAATTGAAAGGCGGATATTTAACGAAACGTTTCGTTTTTTTGAAAAGAAAGCTGCACATTGTGTGGAGCGTTGGCCTTGCTTTTACCCACGGCGAAGGGAGCAAGGTTTGTAATTGGAGAGGCAAGGAGCAGGGCAGCAAAAGATTGAAAAAGAAGAAACCCATAAAGTTTTGCAAGCTGCAAATAAGGATTAGGAAAATAGTTACTTTTGTTTCTTAGGTTCCAAGGTTGTGGTCTGCCTCACAAGCACTATCCCTTTCTCATGCATTGCATGTTTTCATAGGTTCAATAAGACTTCTTATTCTACCTCAACACCAGCCTCTTTGCCGTTTTGCTGATGTTGCGCATAAGTTTCTGCGTAATAATATTTTCCATTCGCATCCGATAAAAAGTAGTAATAGGGCGTATCAGCGGGATAAAGCGCCGCTTGAATAGCATTTCTACCTGGGTTACAGATAGGGCCGGAGGGGAGTGCTGCGCATTTGTAGGTATTGTAGTAGGCATTAAAGCGTTCCGTGTTGCCGGTGATATTCGGCTCAATGTAGACTTCGCAGTAGTAGATGGTCGCGTCGCTTTGAAGCTTCATACCGGCATCCAGGCGGTTGTGAAAAACAGAGGAGACGTTCTTCATCTCAGCCGCGCTGCCGCATTCCTTTTCGATGATGGACGCCAGTGTCAATATCTGATCCACGCTCATCCCCAGCTCCTGTGCACGTGCGCGGTCATCCGCCGTAATGCGCGACTCACTGACACGCAGAAAACGCCCGACAGCGTCCTGCGGTTTCTCATTTTTATAAAATTCATAGGTAGCGGGATAAAGATAGCCCTCCAGTCGGAAACAACGGTTAGCATTTTGAGACAACGCGCCGACCAGTGAATAGTAGCTGAAATCATAGGTTTGTGTCATGTCGATGAAATCCGCAGCTTTGCAAACGCCGTTAGCCTCCAGCCGCTTGGCAATTTGAATCAAGGAAAATCCTTCTGGAATGGTGACCTTGACGGTATGGGAAGTTTCTTCTGGAGTACTGGCAGGCTTGGAGGTAGTTTGGTTGCTTGCCGGCGGCGGGGCGACAGAGGAGGCGTTTGACGTTGCTTGTCCGCCTGACGGAGAAGAAGAGACAGTGCTGCTGCTTCCCTGTGAAGTAGTTTCTCCGGACGAATTGACGTCTGTCTCTTCAGACGACACTGAAGCGGTGGAGGAAGCATTCTTCGAAGAGGAGGGAGATAAAGAGGAAACCTCTTTTGAGGAAGAAGGCGTTTCCCCACCACAGGAAGTCAGTGTTAATACGAGCAGCCCGACGAAGACAAACACGGCGCACCGTGTCTGATATAGGCGTAGCATCATAAAAAAAGCCCCTTTCTTGTCATACTCTATTATAAATTATAAGCTAATTATAAGCTAATTCTGGGTTGCGAAACACTTTATATTATAGATTCACAGCCTAGTGCAGTCAAGCAACCCTAGGTAGCGTAGCTTTTGCAGCTGACAGTTGCATGTCAAAGATCCATAAAATGCAGTGAATGACAGGGAAGGGGCGGATAAAGTCTCGACAGAAGAAATGATAGAGGCCGTTTTTGACGGGACAGGGAAGGTCGACTAGAGGGGCGGAGGATTTACATGATTGACGTTTTGGCGAAGGGACGATGGGAAAGCTTTTTCAGTGACTGTAAAAAGGCCGAAACGCAGGCTCCTAGGGTGTCCGTTTGACAGTGGGGCGTATAGGGGAGTCGCCTGCGTCAAACCGCCACCTTAAAAGCTCCAGTGCTTTTTTTTCGATGCGGGAGACATAGGAGCGGCTGATGCCTAACTTTTCAGCAACCTCTCGTTGTGTCAACGGTTTTTTCCCGTGCAGTCCGTAACGGTGCTCAATGATAACGCGCTCACGTTCCTCTAGACATTCGCCGATGTATCGGTACAATTGTTCCGATTTCATTTTCAGATCAATGTCTTCCACAATATGATCGTCCTCAGCGACGATGTCCAAAAGCGTCAGCTGGTTGCCGTCCTTATCCACGTCAATGGGATCAGAAATATATACATCGCCCAATGTTTTTTTCAATCCGCGGAAGTACATGAGAATTTCATTCGCTATCCCCTCGGTTTGGCTCTGCTTTTTCCCTTAACAAATCGGTATAGTCAATCTCCGATTCCGTGTCGCCGAACAGCACCACATGGACGTTTTTTCCGTCCCAGACAATCCGGCGAATGAACGCACGCAATGCCATGCGCTTTTGTTCCACTCCCATAGTATCGAAGGACTGTCCGAAGGATTTTAACAGCTCTTTTGTCCTGTCAAATTCCTCGCTGGAATAGAGATGGTTTTTCGTCAGGGGTTCCAGTTCATGGGTCCGGTTTTTGATTTTCTCGTTTTTCTCATGGAGCGTGTTAATCTGTTCGGTAATGTAATCAAACGCCGGGGTGTTCGGCGTCTTTGCAAGGGTTTCCACCAGATTGGCAATCTGCTGTTCGTTCTCCTGCAATTCCTTTTTGAGCGCGTTTAGCTGCTGGTCGTATTCCTCCCGGTTGCCCTCCAGTTTTCTTTGTACGCTCTCCAAATTTCTGATAAAGTCGGAGCTGTCCTCGGAAATCAGCTTGACTTGTTCGCATATCATCTTGTCAAGCTCATTGCCGTTGGGATTCTTGCTGTTGCAGAGCTTACAACGACTGCGCTCTTTTGTTTCACAAAGATAGCTGTAAATCTTTTCTCCCTGTGCGTTTGTCCGCTGGCTGAGCTTGGGGCGCATAAAGCTGCCGCAGTTCCCGCAGTACAGCAGACCAGAGAGCAACGCCACATTGCTTTTGGGTTTGCGGTAGGACTTGGAACGGTTTTGATGAAGCAAATCCTGTACTCTCACCCAATCGGCTCCGGCAATCAAGCCCTTGTGTCTTCCCACTGCAACAATCCATTCGTCCATATCCCGCATTTGATTGGACTTGCCAGATTTCTGAATGGTCTTATTGTAAGCCATGATTCCATGCTTTCCGTCAAATTCCGATTGTTCGGCGTAAATCTCCACGCCTAAGCTGTCGAAATACTCCCATGCGTTTTGGTCGGCTATCATATAAACCGGATTTTGCAGAATAGAACGAATGGAAAACCGGGTAAAACTCTTTCCGTTCTTTGTGGTGATGTTGTTCTGCAACAAATAAGTATCGGTCTTAGTGAGGGAATTGGTTTCGATAAATTTCGAGAAAATCAGCCTGATAATCTCTGCTTCTTCTTTGATGATGTCCAATTTATAGGCTTTTCGTTCTTTTCCGTCCACCGTAACGCTCCCGACAATCTGCGTACTTTTATAGCCGGTTGGCGTTGTGCCGCCGAGCCAACGTCCGGACTTGGCAAGTTCATGCATATTGTCCCGGATACGTTCTGCGGTGGTTTCCCGTTCCAACTGTGCAAAGACGGAAACCATCATCATCATGGCTCTGCCGCTGGGGGAAGTGGTGTCAAAATCGTCCCGGATTGAAGTGAACTCCACATTATAGTAGTCAAATTCGTCCTTGAGCTTGGCGAAGTCTCCCACATTACGGCTGATACGGTCTAAGCGGTAACAGACCACAGCCTGAATCTGATTTGCTCGGATTTGCTTCATCATGGCCTGAAACTGCGGACGGTTGACATTCCCGCCGGAGAAACCCTCGTCCTCAAAAATGAGGATATCCTCTTCCGTTACATTGTCATGGTGGAGTTTGATATGTTGACGGCAAAGCTCAATTTGGTTTTCAATACTTTCGCCCTTGCCGGTAAATTTTGATTTTCTGGAATAGATGGCGTATTTTCGGTTATCCTGTCCTTTCATTGATTTATCCCTCCATATTAAGTTATGAGACTTTTTAATTTATCACATAACGGCTTTCCCTTACAACCTTATTATAAACCGAATACGCCAAAAAAGCAAAACATTTTCTCATAAAAAAGACCGTCTACGTTTTCCGCAGACGGTTTCACATTATCCTACGTTATTTTTTCCTTGTAAAGTCGATTTCGATGATTTTACATCGTCTTTCGCACTGATTCTGATAAAGGCTTTGCCCTGCTCCAAATATAGTTCCTGTTGTTCTGTACTCAATGACCGAAAGATACGTAAAAGTTCATTCTCCAAACGGGATTGAGTGTTTCCAATTTTGAGATTTAACAAGTAATCGGCAGACACATTAAAATAATTTGCAAACAGCTTTAATGTCTCAAAGTCAGGTTCGCTCGTTCCCTGCACATATCCGCCAAGGGTAGACGCCGGGATTTCCAAGTCCTGAGCCAGTTGTTTTTGTGTAAGGCCACGTTCATCTATTAAAGTGCGTAATGTGTCGCAAAAAGGCATAAATATCAACTCCCCTTTCATTTTAAAGGAGAAACGAGTTTTCCACTCTTAAAAACTAGATAATCATTGACAAAACGAATTTTTAGGATTAAAATGATTCTATATAAAGGATGCTCAAAATCATTCAAGATATAGAAAAGGTGAGGAAATGGTATGCCCTAAATGTAGTGCTGTGATTCAGGAAGAGAGCAATTTTTGCCCAAATTGCGGGACGAAATGTTTTAATAAGCCTGTAGATAGTAGAGAACAACTACAACCAAATTCAGACGGTAAAAAGCATTGCCGAAACTGTAACAAAGAAATCCGTGAGGGAACACTCTGTAAAAAATGCTTGAGAAAACTAAATCAAGAACAACTGACAAAAGCCGAACGTAAACAAAAGAACGATAAGATGGACAATATAGGGTGCCTTTTTGCTTGCTTTGGAATTTGTCCTATTATTGTAGGCGTTATTTTTATGTTTAGTATTGGCTTTAAAATTGGATTGATTATTGCAGGAATCGGCGTATTACTTTTCTTACCATGGCTACTGACAAGGGGTAGCGTGTGTCCTGCTTGTCAAAGAAGGAAGACCATGCAAAGAGTTCACTCAGAATTAGTGGGCACAAGAGATACCTATGTCAAAGAAACCCGAAAAGTATATCAGCGAAGAAAAAATGGACAATACAAATTTGGTACAGACGCAGATTATATGGAATATGAGGTAGACGTTCCGGCAACAGAATATTTCTATGATGTTACCTATCAGTGCAGTAAGTGCGGTCATAAAGAAATTCAGCGGGAAAGTAAGGTTCAAAAGAACTAAACGAATGAAACTTTGCTTTTTTCCCTTAGCATGATACAATAGAACAAAAGGAGGTAATGCAAATGGCTGTTTGGGGTATTGGTGCATATTTTCTTGCTGACAAACCAGAAGATATTCCTGAAGATCATGCAGGCGATTTTTGTAAATATGGGGTGGCTGTTCTCGGATATACAGAAGAACAGAAACCTGATTACTATGATGTGATGGAGAAAATGAAAGTCGGAGATTTAATCTACATAAAGACGCGTTTTATGGCTGATAAGCCTTTAAAGGTCAAAGCAATCGGAATCGTAACGAATGCAGAGATTCTTCCTAAAGATGCGTTAAAAGGTAAAAAGGGTGTTGATGTTCATTGGATAAAAAAATCCGTCAATCATCCGATTGAAATTAAAGCAAAACCATCCGCTAATTCTGTTCGCACAATATTTGAAGAAAAGAATGACGATGTTATTAGAGAAATTATAAGTCATCTATAAGAAAAAAGACGCTCTGAAACAAAATCAGGGCGTCTTTTTTGTTTGCTTTCTATGCAGTCTAAAAGGCTCATAGAGGGCTTTTTCTTTTTCGGGGCAAGCTGTTCGCAAAACAACTCTCTTTTCTTCTATACGCTTCTTAACCGCTTTTGAGACAAAAAGAAAGGTTCTTAAAGGTTTTTGAGTTCTTCAATCATGGTAGCCAATGTATCGTCTACTACTGTAAAGCTGATACCGAGATGATTGCTTACTTTTCCGTCCTGTACCAGTTGACGACGAATTGCAAGAATCTCACGTTTTGCCTTTTCCAAACCGGCTGTTACATCAACACTTTCTTTGACAATGCGTATCATCTTTCCCCCTCCTCTCTGCTTTGTCACAGAAATTCAGGCAGATTCTCCCCAGATATATTACGTCTCTGTGCACTCTTTATTTTTCTTTGCCGTTCTAATTTCAAAAAACTTATAGATTCTTTGCTGTGATATGCACACTTTTTGCGTTATTACTGACAAACAAAACAAGTTCAGCAGGAAAGTGCATTTATGAATTTTTTATGAACGCTCAAAAAATCCTGATGTTTTCTCTCTTCCAAAACGTTATTAAATACTAGAACATACAGGAGGTAATCTGATGGAAGAGAAGAAACAAATTGAAAATGAGCATTTAACAAAAGTGTACCATACCAATCACATTGTAGAAGCCATTACGGTTGAAAAACGTTGTACTGGTATTGCACGTTACCGTAAGGTGAGCAGACAGGGTTATGTTAATCTGGAAACCGGAGAGTACATTGAGAGCAAAGCTCGTGCAAGTCCGATTGATATAGAAAAGAGATTTAAAAAGTCCTGTCATGAGTTGAGGAGGATTATCAATCTAAACTTTACAGGGCATTGTTCTGAGAAGTTCTTGACGCTAACCTATTCCAATGTCATGAGGGATTATAAGCAGGTTAATTTGGACTTTAAGAGATTTTGGAGCAGGTTTCGGTATTCCTATCCATCTTGCGAGTATATCCGTATCATAGAACCGCAGGGTAACGGTAGCTACCATCTTCATGTACTGATGAAACGCATGGACAAACAAGGGTTATTTGTTCCAATGGAGAAACTCAAACAAATGTGGGAACACGGCGGTGCATGGATTGAAAATTTCCCCTTTGTCGATAACTTCGGTGCTTACTTTTGCCCGAAGTTTTTAAAAGAAAGTACCACTTCTACTGATACTGTTTCGAAAGCACATGAAAAAGGAACTCGCGTTGCTTTCTATCCAGAACATTTCAGACTGTATAGCTGTTCCAGAGGGATTCAGAAACCTGTTCCTGTCACGATGACATATGAGAAGTTAAAGGCAATCGTTGGCGAAACACCACCTTGCTATTCTCATACGACAACCATTCGAGATAAACAAGGTAGCGGAGAAGTTTTGAACTCCATCACCTACGAACAATACATTTTAAAAGGAGAGAAACGCCATGATATAACACATGAAGATTTAGTAGATATGCTGTTTCGAGAAATTCAGTCGGCAAACAATTTGATCGGCACTCTTGAATGCACAGGATTCATGTCAATGGATCGCTGGAACTTTATGGGAAAATATATCTCCGAGCTTTCCGAAATTCAAAACGAGGTTCTAGAGGATTTTGAACGTTACAAGCGTACTATCCAAAAGTAGAATCATGTTGGACAATGCTTCATGCATATCCTGTTAGAAGGGAGGGGGCTTGGTAAAGCGTGGAGGTAATCATGCACTACCCTAAGACGGAACAGGGCTGGCGGGAACTTCAAAAAAGAATAGCTTCTGTTCATGCCGAAACGGTAGAGCAGTATCTCAACAAACTGCCATGCCCTAAGGAGCAGAAGCTGGCGTTACTGAAAGCTGTTCAGGACGATTTGAAGAACGGCAAGTAGGTACATAAAATGAGACGGTCAGGCTGGTTAGGCTTGACCGTCTTTTTCTTTGGTTGAAATAGGAGTCTCGGAACCTTATAATATAAATATGAGCTATTATAAGGGGTGTGAAGCGATGAAACGAGTTAAATTCTATTCTAAAGGAGATTGGGCTAGTGGTTACCATCTCAAAAAAGTGGAACAAATTCTAATGACGTTTAATGAGAATAGCGATTTCGATATTAACGATATACTAGAAATGCATAATATAATTTTGTATATAGAAAATGGTCTAAAATTAAAAACTTGGACTCAAGAACAGATAGAATCATATATAACCCAGTGTAAGTCTATAAAAAATATTATTGGACGTTATTTTGGAAATTTAACAAATGAAAATATAATAGAGAATTACTTGCGGTTAGAATATGACTATCGAAATGATTTTTGGTCCCTTTTTGAAAAATACAAACTGTTTAATAAAATATCGGCCACTGTATTTACACAAATGCTTGATTTAAACGAAGTGTTGATACAGGACATACTACAATGTAAAAATACCGTCAAAACTTATGGAAAACAACTACGGGATAAATTGGTATCAAATCCGTCTACAGCCACTATTATACTAAATCATCTTGAAATTAAATCATTGAGTAAACAGAAGACGATATTTTTCCCAAAAGAGCTGACAAATGAAGATAAAGAAAAAATTATATGTAATTATATTGATTCGAAAAATGCACATCCTAATGTTTTAAAGATTATTGAAAATCTGAGAGATTCTGATCAACTTCGTATTTCGGATAAAACAAGATTAAAAGCAAAGAGGCGGAATGAAAAAGAAACTGAAACATTTTTTACTGAAAATAGTGGAATGAAAATTGGAACAGCGATAAAATTTGTCAAAAATCAAACTAATGCAGTTGAAACGAGCAAGGAAAATGACCTACATATATTCTCTTATAGTTCAGATTGGATTCAAGAAAACTTGGATTTCCCTACGATTATGAATAATTTCATATATCTTTTTGAATTTGTTGATCGTCAAATAAGACTCCTATGTGTTTCTAAAGAATGCGATTTAGGAATCTTTGAGAGAAGAATATTTATAACTTCTAAATATGACTATCCTACAGGGATTGCGTTTAACTGCAAACAGCAAATTATTTATTTGCAAATGACAGCTTATTATCAAATGTTATCACAGAACAATATCCGATTGGAAGATGTCTTTGAATGGTTCTTTACTTCATATTTATCTTCCGAATTTCAAATTGATGGTTTTAAAATCCAGATGCCGTCAATCGGGTCTACTCTTTTAGAAAAATGCAGGACGATATTTCCCGAAATTGAATCTGTATTAAAACAATATAAGATATTAGTTCAAGAGGGAAATATTGATTTAGAGCTTTTGCAAATATCTTCTAGTAGTTCAAAATATGGGGATATTCCAAGCCTGCTTCAAAAGAAATATGTGTATGGGCATGGTGAAAACTTTAATTTAATAAAATTCTGCCTATCATCAGACCAATGCTTATTGTCTTATATTAAGCGTATAGAAGAAAAATACGATACATTTTATGAATTGATTTCTAATGAACAAGTCTGGATTAATGATTATAACGATTCAGATAGGAAAAATATTCTATGGCTTCAAGAACAGAAAATAATACACCTTACGCAAGATGGGTTAATTGAATGGACAGATAAAAATAAAATTCAGATTTTATTTGATTTATGCAAAAATGACGTAATTAGTTTTTGGCATTATCCTATGGAAGTCAGACATGTTTTTGATGAGCTATATGAACAGAATTTAATTGTATTTGAGAACACTTTATTATCACGACCAGAATCAAACTACATAGATTTTTTATTGAACAAGTCTAAATATGTTAATGGGTATGATATTCGTAACAGTTACGAGCACGGAACACAACCAGATGAACATGAAAGATGCTATATGTGGGCCTTGATTGTAGCAACAATATGTATTATTAAAATTAATGAAGATATATGTATTTGGAATGACATACAAAAATTCGGAGATTATGACCAGTATAAACCAATAAAAGATTATTATGAGAGCAAGGGCCAAACTAACTAATTTATATATAACTGTATAATCAGTTTCCCCCACGTCCCTTTTGTCACCCTCACTTTCCCGCTTTCCCATCGTTTCACTGCTCCTGCACTCACACCATACAGCTTTCCGAATTGGTACTGTGTCAAGCCCATGCTTTTGCGTATCTTCCGTATCTGCCAGCCCTGTCCGTTATAGAGAAATCGGTTGTACTCGTCTAACAGGTCGGTAATATCCACTTCAAGCAATTCCGCAATGCGGCTGAGCTTGTCTATCGGGTAGTAGTCATGCTCCGGATTCTCATAATGAATATAGGTGCTCTCATTAATCCCTGCATATTCAGCGACTTCTCGCTGGAGCAGGGATTTTTTATACCGATAATATCGCAGCTTGTCCGCCGTTGTCGTGAGCATAGCGGGATTGGGATATTGGATATTGAACTTTTCGGCGTCGGTGAGCTTCTTCGGACGAAGAAACAAAAAACTGTGGATTGCAAGAGGACTGTAAATCGTCCGTCCGTTCTTTTGCTTGCTGAGCACATACAGGCTGTCGCTGATTTTTAAGAAGAACCTCCATTTTGGAGCGTTTCGGGAAAAGGGAGCTTCTTTTTCCTGTTCCGAACCCAAAAGAGCCGTTATGAGGGGATTGGTTTTTCAATACAGCGTGCGGCATAAGTTGCGAAGCGGGCGCCCTTCTCATAATGGAAGGTCGAAACTGCCTTAATGAGGCCAATGGTGCCAATTGAAATCAGGTCATCCTGATCCTTGGCCATAGCGTAGTATTTTTTGACAATATGGGCGACCAGTCGCAGATTGTGTTCGATAAGCTTGGCCCGTGCCTGTTCGTCACCTGCTTCCATGTTTTCGAAACATTCGCGTTCCTCTTTTGCCGAGAGGGGCTTGGGAAAGAGACTACTGTTGTCCAGATGCAGCGCAAAATAAAGAAGGTTGCTGAGAGCAAGCTCGACAAGAGATCCAAAGATTGCAAACATACACATCCAGCCTTTCTGACGGATTGCGTCTCCAGCGCTAGGGGGACGCTTATACAATCTATGTTTGCATGGGGTTGGACTATGAGCAAAATGTGAAGCCGGTAATAAGAGGAAAGGCATTTCATTGTTACATATAACACGAAAAAAATTCCCCATATACTCTGTTGATTTTAGGCAAACGTTAAAAAATAGCATAAAATAGTGCATATATTCAATATATAATCTGTAAAACGTCAAAATTCCTTTGTAAAAACCAGGAACAAAGATGTGATCTGCTCATCTGTTAAATAGCCGCATCAAGTGGGCTTTTTGCGTGATCGTAAGGGAACAAATGTCACGTGACTGCCTTTAGCCAAAAATGGCCCTGTTTTTGTTGCATATTGTCTTTCTATTGTTTTACTCTTGAAAGACGAACCACCGAGACGTATAATTGAGAAAAAGCACAATTGCAGAAACTATTTTAGGAGTGGAGGCAAATGGAACAGGTGAAAACGATTCCCCGTCCGGAATACCCGCGTCCGCAACTGATTCGCGAGGGCTTTTTGAACCTCAACGGCGAGTGGGAGTTCGATTACGATTACGGTGTGAGCAAAAAAGAACGTCGTTATTGGGAGAACGGCGCATTCCCTCTGACGGTTACGGTGCCCTTCTGTCCAGAGAGCGATCTGTCCGGTATTGGCTGCAAGGACTTTATGAACGCTGTCTGGTACCGCCGAACGGTAACGCTTTCCCCCGAACAGGTCAAGGGACGGACGCTTCTGCATTTCGGCGCAGTGGACTATGAGGCTGAGGTATGGGTCAACGGCCAAAGCGCCGGGACACACGCGGGCGGTTACGCCTCCTTTACGTTGGAGGTGACGCGCCTTGTGCACTCGGGGGAGAACACCATCGTCGTTTACACGCGTGATGACAACCGTAGTGGTGCGCAGCCCAGCGGCAAGCAGAGCACCCGCTATGAATCTTATGGATGTTCCTACACCCGTACCACCGGCATCTGGCAGACGGTATGGTTGGAATTTATTCCGGACACTTTTATCGCTTCCTACAAGGCCGTTCCGGATGCTGCCAATGGCCGCGTTTCGCTGAGCGTAAAGCTGGATGGCTACGTTGACGGTCTGACGCTGCGCGCCGTGTCGTCGTTTGAGGGCAAGGAGACAGGAGAGGCCTGTGCCCGCGTCGAAAGCGGGCATGTCTGCCTGTCGCTTTCGTTGTCCGAGACGCATCTGTGGGATATTGCTCAGCCAAATCTGTACGATCTGCGCCTTTCGTTGGAACGTGATGGTGGAATTGTCGACGATGTGCGGGGCTATTTTGGGCTGCGTACCGTCGCTGTCAAGGGACGGAAGTTCTACTTAAACGGGCGCAGTATCTATCAACGTCTGGTACTGGATCAAGGTTTTTATCCCGACGGTATTTATACGGCTCCCAGCGACGAGGCGCTGCGTCGGGATATCGAACTGTCGATGGCGCTGGGTTTCAACGGCGCGCGATTGCATCAGAAGGCGTTCGAGGAGCGCTTCCTTTACTGGGCGGACCATTTAGGCTACCTAGTCTGGGGAGAGCACGCCAACTGGGAGCTTGACATCACGTCGGCGCGTGCGCTGGAGAGCTTCCTACCCGAATGGCTGGAGATCGTGGCGCGGGACTTCAACCATCCCTCGATCATCGGCTGGTGCCCCTTTAATGAGACATGGGATCGCGCTGGCCACCCGCAGGATGATGAGGTGTTGCGTACCGTCTACCTCTGTACCAAGGCCTGTGACCCCACTCGTCCGGTGATCGATACAAGTGGCAACTTCCATGTTGTCACCGACATCTACGATGTCCATACTTATGAGCAGGATGTTGATACCTTCCGTCGCTTGTTCGCTGAGACGGCCAAGGGGGAGACGGTTTATGAGAATTATCCCGACAGGCAAAAGTGGGAGGGACAACCCTACTTTGTCAGCGAGTTCGGCGGTACCTGGTGGGACACGTCCGAGCACGCTGAGGAAGGCTGGGGCTATGGCGAGCGTCCGCAGGGGGTGGACGAGGTGCAGGCGCGTTGCATCGGTCTGACTAAGGTGCTGATGGAGAATCCCTATGTCATTGGCAGCTGCTACACCCAGCTGTACGATGTCGAGCAGGAACGCAACGGCTTGTACACCTACGACCGCAAGCCCAAATTTCCCGAGAGCTTCTACGACGTGTTGCGGGCGCAGCATGCTCAAAAAGCGGCGATCGAGGCAAAGTAATGGATTTGTTGTTGTCTATAATTATTTCAGTTTTAAGTGGCGCATTGGTACATGTTATCTATGAATGCATGAAAGATGTTTATTTACAGCCACTTCAACAGTATAAAGATATTAAATTTAGAATATCATGTGCGCTTTCTTTATATGCAAATTGTTTAAGCAATCCCGTAGATTTGGCTAGGAGCCATGATATATTGCCTGCCCACTATCAGAATGGAAAAAATGAATTTCGTCTTTTAGCAGCAGAACTTAGAGCTTTTATTGAAATTGTTTCGTAGTTTAAAATGGGTATTCCTAAAAGGAGCTCCTTGTACGAGGCGTCAGAAATTTTAGTAGCTTTATCTAACAGTGTTGTGACACCTTATGGAATGGGAATAGATAAAGAGTTAAAGGAGGAGATACGAGGACTTCAGAAGAATTTAAAAGAATTATTGAAAATATACCCGGAGCATTATCAACAGAAATAAGCACTGAGAGATTCATCACCGCTCTCATACAAAACAAATAGCCGCCGCGTAAAACGGCGGCTATTTGTGGACGGTACGGCTGCGGACAATTTATCAGTGATAATTGTCGGTTTATCGTCTCACGCCGTACATGTAGGGCTTTTCCGCGTCCGCTTCCGGCACGACGAGCAATCCGTCGCAGACGGCGGCTTTCACCAGCAGCTCGCCAGTATCCATGCCATACTTGATGTGGCACAGCTGCGCGCTCTTTTCGGACAGCGCCTTCGGCGCGTGCAGGCGCATCAAATCTTCCGCGGCAGCGCAGACCTCCTGCGTCACTTTGCCGCGGTCTCGGCTGCGCCGGCCAGAACGTCCTGCGCCCGCGAAAGCTGCTGTGGCGTAAAGACAGGGAATCGCGCCCGCAGCGTGCTGCCGTCGCTTGAGATGAAATCGTCTGCAATGAGACGGGGCAGCATGCCGTTTTTTCGTCCGCCGCTTTGCAGAGGATAGCGTTGTTGACTGCTTCAAGGCTGTCGTCCCAGACGTCGGGGAAAAACTTCTGGCAGCGCTCGACGGTACGGTAATTGAACACACAGAAATAGGCGGTATCAGCTTTGTTCGGACAATAGCCGTAGATGCCGTTGTACAGGTGGTTCTTATAGTCGTTGTCATAGCCGAAGAAAACCCGTGCTCGCCGCTGGCAAGCTGAGGGTAATCGCCGAAACGCTCCCGCGTCTTTGCGTCGTGTAGGTTGAGCGCGCGTTCAAGCGTGATGGTCGCCGCTATCCAGACGAGGTGCTGATCCGGCGCGTCGTTGCCGGAAAAGCCAATGCGGTGCAGGGCGGGCAGAGCTTCCTGGGTGCGGCGCACGAAATCCCCGGCGGAGGCATCGATCATCGGCCCGATTCGCTGTGCAAGCTCTTTTTCAAAGTCTCCGGTGAAAATGACAATATCGGTCTGGTACCTGCCGCCGGACAGCGTGCGCAGCAGGCCTTTTTGTACGAGGACTTGCAGCTCCTCCTCAAGGTGGGGCGCGGCGACGCCGAGCTCGAGGCTCAGCGCCTCCATGGTCAGCGGCGCGTCATAGGCACTGAGCAGGATATTGCCGGGAAGCCGTCAGACGCAGGACGAGGGCTTATCCCGAAAGCAAGCGTCACCGCTACATGCAGGCCAAGCCGCTCCCCCCTTCCGAGGAACACGGCCGGACGGGAACTGTCCACGCAGCGAAACACGCAGCGGTCAGCGGCTCTCTCGCTATGACGTCATTGATCCGGGCTCCCTACAGCGCGGGCTCCAGCAACAGCACGGTGCAGCTGTGCGGCGGCACCGTCTGCGTCAGACGCTCGCTGTAGACACCCAGCGTCCGGTCAGCCCAAACGTCGCGTACCTGCGCGGACATTGCAGCGGGTACCTCGAGATCGTTCCAGTTGAGGGTTATCTCCTGCGGCTGCTGGGTACGGTTGTATAGTCCTGCCGCCCAGCGCACGCCGCTCAGCGGTTTGACCCAGACGTCGCAGCCGTCCTCGCCGTGACGGACACGCCTGCCCTGCACGCCCAGGATGTCCTGATCGATCGCAATCATATCGGCATTGGTCAGTGTCTCTTTGGTGACATCGTTCAGCTTTCTGACATCGCAGCCAATGATAAGCGGGGAGGCCATCAGGCACCACAGGCTGAAATGCGCGCGGTATTCGTCGTCCGTGCAGCCCGGCCCCATCCAGTCGTTGGCATGGTACATCCCTGTAATCAGCATATCGGGATCGTTGAAATTGCCGGGACGGGCATAAGGCGCGAGTTCTGCCCGGGCGTCGACAATCTTGTTAAAGCCCCACGCGCCGGTCAGTTCTCCGTCCCACATATTGCGGATGTCGGTTGTCAGACGCCACAGCTGTCCGACACCCTGCGCCCAGGTCCAGGGACGGGTGCTGCCATGTTCGCACATGGAAAAAACGATGTCCCTGCCGCTTGCACGCAGCGCCTGCGCCATTTTGATATACTCCAGCTTGGTATTGCGCGGTGGATCCTCCTGCGGCAGCGGCCGGTTGTCATATTTGAGAAAATCGAAGCCCCAGCGCGCAATCCGGGCGGCATCCTGCCTCTCATGACCCAGCGATCCGGGCTTTTCATTGTAGGTGCGCAGGCCGCAGCCCAGATAGATGCCGATTTTCAGACCTTTGTCATGGACATAGCGCGTCAGATAGTCAAAGCCGTCCGGAAAGCGCGCGGGATCCTCACACAGATCGCCGTTTTCGTCCCGCTGCGGCGCCATCCAGCCGTCGTCGATGTTGACGTACTCGTATCCGGCGTCACGCAGCCCGGAAGTGACCATGGCGTCGGCTGTTGCGCAAATGAGCTCCTGCGTCGGACTGCAGCCGAACGTGTTGAACGAGTTCCAGCCCATGGGCGGCGTCAGCGTCAACGTGTCGAAATGTGCCAGTAGATGGTTTTTGTACTGTGGATTCATTTCTATCACACCTCTTTTATAATGGATCGGTTTTCTGTTCCCTGTCGTCTTTTATTCACACACAGAAAGCATTATGAATGAAATAATGTCCGCAAAATTGCATCTACCTGCGGGGATTGCTTTGGGACATGTTTGTCTGTTGGGGAGATACTACGCGCAAGGGGAGGGCTTATCCCAGTAATAGGTGTCACCGCCGCAGCCGTGAAGGACGATCCTGTTCGGGGAAAAGGACGCCACAGACCAGTAAATGTTCACGTCATTGAAGACGCAGCGGTCGGGACTTAAGAAGTCCGCATGATATGAGAGCTCCTGTGCTGCAATTCGGTTATCGCCGTAAAGGGAGGCCTCTCCTTGCAGCGGGTCGCCGTGCAGGTTGATCCGGAAGTTCTGGTTGAACACGACGCCCTTCTCGCAGACTGCGTACCGCGCCGCGCGGCAGTAGACAAACGTGGGCTCGACATGGAAGATGTACATATGCCCGGGGGTGTTGATCGTTACGCCACAGTCCTCCGCATGTACCCCCAGATGCCATCCTTGCAGGCAACGCGCAAGATTTCCCGCTGAAGCGTCCGCGAGATCCGGAACCGGCGCGCCGGTGGGGAAAATTTCCTGGGGGATTTCTTCGCGCACGTTCGATCCGGCAAAGTAAAAGATAGGCGCTGCACGGCTGAAATCCGCCGTCAGGATCTGTTTGCTGACCATTTCCCGTAGGGCGGGATCATTGGACAGGATATCCTTCCCCTGCTGCATCGCGTAACAGACGCTCTGCGGCGGCGCACAGTAGTAGCGGAAGTCCTGAAAGCCGCAGTCCTGTGCCGGAATGGGGCGGATCCTGCAGACGCCGAGGCAGGAAAGGCTGTCGGTGCGTAGCAGGTATGCAGTCAGCGTGTCGGTCGCTGTGTCCTTGAGAAAGGCCAGGGTGACGTGCTGGGTTATGACTGCTTCGCAATCCTCGCCAATGTACACACCATAGATTTTTTCCATTCCCGTGCACTCCTCTTCTTTTGGTTCGGCTTGTAGCTTCGCTCACAGATGATAATAATACGACATCATGCAGACGCATGCCGCCCCCGCTTTGTAGGCTTTTTCCGCGTTATCCGGTGTAATGCCGCCGATCGCCCAGACCGGGACGGTTACTGCGTCACAGACGCCGCGGAAAAAGTCCAGCCCCCGCGCCGGGAAGCCCGGCTTGCAGGACGTGTCGAAGACATGCCCCGCGATGAGAAAATCGCAGCCCACTTGCTGCGCCTGGACGGCATCGTCCAGGCTGTGGACGGATGCGCCGAGCGTAAGACGTGTCCGTATCTGTGCGATTTCATCCCGACGAAGGGAAGCCAGAGTGGGGAAAGGCAGTTGCACGCCCCAGGCGTCCGCCGCCAGCGCCGCCTGTATGTCGCCGTTGACGACAAGTCGGACGTCCGCCGCGCGGCAAAGCGCGCCGATTTGGACGGCGGCGTCCGCCAGCGCGTCATGGGACAGCTCCTTCTCCCGCAGCAGCAGGTAGTCCGGGCGCTTTTGACGCAGCATTTTCTCTACGTGCGGTATAAGTCCGTCTCGATAATACGCGCTGTTGGTGACAGCGCAGACGCCGCGCGCGTCAGACCGCGTCGATGATGTAGACATAGTCGTTGAACACGGGCTGCAGGCCGCGTTTTAGGAGCGCGTTGTAAATTTCGTCCACACTGCGCTCGTCGCTCGTCTTGAACTGGACGTCGCCTTTCTCCTCCTCGCTGTGCCCGCCGACGCCGGTCTTAACCCCGGCGGAGATTTTCGTCGGCGCGAGCGCGGCGCAGTTGTCGCGGAAGGCGGCGTTTTCGCGGGAGGAGAGGGAAAAGCCCATGAAGGGCATGAAGATACGGTAGGCGAGGATGACCTGTAAAAAGTCGCGGTCGCCGACACCGCTTTGGTTGTCGTCGTTGTTGACATAGGGGCGCAGCCGCGGCACCGAGAAGGACAGCTCCGCAGCCGGGTATTTCTTTTGCAGCCAGTAGGCATGCAGACCACTGCCGAAGGCGTCGCGCCTAAAGTCGCTGAGGCCAAGCAGGGCGCCCAGTCCGCCGCCCCGCATCCCGCCCTGGATGGCGCGTTCAAGGGCGTTGAAGCGGTAGTCGTACACCTTCTTCGGCCCGCTGATGTGGACTTTGTCATAGACGTCGCGATCGTAGGTCTCCTGGTAGACGCTGACATAGTCGGCGCCGAGGGAGTGGAGGTACTCATACTCCGATACATCCATCGGATAGACTTCAAGTCCTATCGTATTAAAGTAGCGACGCATGATTTTCACCGCTTCGCCGATATATTCCACATCAGAGTGGAAGCGGGACTCGCCGGTCAGCAAAAGGATTTCCCGCAGTCCGGTGGAGGAAATCGCCTGGGCCTCCTGCTCGATTTCCTCCATCGTCAGCTTAGCGCGATGGATTTTGTTTGTGCAGTTGAAACCGCAATAAGAGCAGTGGTTGACGCAATAATTGGCGATGTACAGCGGCGTGTACAGGCATTTGTTGACGCCGAAGTACTGCTCGGTCAGCGCTTTGGCCTTGGCAGCCATTTGTTCGAGGTACTTGCCCGCGCAGGGGGATAAGAGCGCCGCAAAGTCACGGATGGAGGTTGTTTGGGCGGACAGTGCTTCCAGCACGTCTTCGTCGGTGCAGGACGAGAAGTCGACAGCGTGGTAGTCGGCGAGCACCCGGTCCATCACATGGATGTCGCTGGTCAGAGATTGGGTCAGCATAACAGGTTCTCCTTTATAGTCGGCGTAAAACGCCTGTGGTTAGTCTGGATTTATTCAACAAAGCCGGTGAGCGGGGAGGAAGCCTCCGCTTGGGTAGCAAGGACACGTCCCGCGCCTGCGAGAAAGGCCTCCCGTCCGGCCTCGACGGCCTTCTTGAAAGCCAGCGCCATCTCGTGCGGATGCTTCGCCGACGCCACTGCGGTGTTGACGAGTACGGCATCTGCGCCCATTTCCATCGCTTCGCAGGCCTGCGAGGGGCGTCCGATACCGGCGTCGACGATCACCGGCTTTTCAATTTCCGCAATGAGGATGGACAAAAGCTCCTTGGTGCGCAGCCCCTTGTTACTACCGATTGGCGCCCCCAGCGGCATGACTGCCGCGGCACCGGCGTTCACCAGCTGCCGCGCGACGTTGAGGTCGGGGTTCATGTAGGGCAATACAACGAAGCCCTCATTAGCCAAGATTTCGGTAGCCTTCAGGGTTTCGATGTTATCCGGCATCAGGTATTTCGTATCGGGGATGATCTCGATCTTGATGAAGTCGCCGCAGCCCATTTCCCGGGAAAGGCGGGCGATACGTACCGCCTCGGCAGCGGTGCGCGCGCCGGACGTGTTGGGCATTAGTGTAATGCCGTCGGGGATGTAATCGAGAATGTTGCCCTCGCCGCCCGCGTTGGCGCGTCGTAGCGCCACGGTGACGATCTGCGCGCCCCCGTTTTCAATGACGCTGAGCATTTTGTCCAGCGTGAATTTGCCCGTCCCCAAAAGGAGCCGGGAGGTAAAGGCGTGTCCGCCGATGATAAGATTGTCCTGCATAATGATGCTTCCTTTCTGTTCGCGTCTGTTTGCGCTGTCGCGCAATTGTCTATGAAAAAAGCGCCTGCCAAAGCAAGCGCTCACAATGACCCGTCCCAAGAACGGTGTACATGCTGCGATTTGCTCCCTACACCAGTATTAACCGACAGGTTCCAAGGGTCAGGTTTTACCTTCTCAACTGCGCGTCGCCTGTGTCCAACAGACGATTTGAGTCCCCCTGCAAATATGCACGTATGAAGTTGTCTTTTTTTATTATAGCACCGGGTGAGGGGAATGTAAAGGGCTTTCAAAGAGGACGCACTGGACGTCTATCCTTCCCACCACCAAAAGGGCATACACAAAGGACGGGAAATGCAGTCCGTCCTTTTTTGAAAAACAGTTCGCTCCGAGATGTGATATGTAACCTGCGGGAGACAATGCCTTAGGGACTCAACGTTTAGTAAAAAAGCGTCCGCTCCACAGGAAAACGGACGCTTTGACGAAGCATGACGAATATCACAGCAAATGGCGTTACGCCTTCATGCCGAACATTCTCTCCTTCAGATCGAGGTAGTACAGGTAGTTTTCCGGCGTGACGTCCGGCGGGCAGCGGTGGTCGCAGAAGGGAATGTAACCGCCTTTGGCGACCAGCGGCTCAAGCGTTTCCAGGTATGCCTTAATCTCCTTCTTACCGGCGCGCAGCTGCATCTTGTCAACGCCGCCCATGATGCGAAGCTCGCCTTCATACTGGCTCAGCAGCTCTGCGGGATGCGCACAGCAGTTGACTTCGTAGGGGAACAGGCAGTTGATACCGCTGTCCAACAGGATCGGCAGGATAGGGCGGACGTCACCGTCACAGTCGACATAATGGATGTCCACACCGTACTTTTTCAGCTTTTTGTCGATGCGCTTATAACGTGGCGCGATCACGCTGCGGAAAAAGTCGGGCGAGACGATCGGTCCGTTCTTGAAGCAGATGTCCTCCCAGCCAGACGCATAGTCGAACTGGATATGCGGCAGAACCTGGTCAAGGAAATCCTCTACCAATACGCAGCATGTTTCCACCATGTCTTCGACCATATCAGGGTAGTCGTAGACCGCGTAGCACAGACCTTCAAAGGTAAGGATATCGCGTACTTTACCGATCATGGAACCGCAGTCAACGCCGGCAGCAAAATCACGGTCGTCGGGCAGATCTTTCTTGAGCTGCTCGATGTTCACCTTACGGGACGGGTCATCGCGGCGGAATCGCTCTTCTTTTACCCTTTTCCAGTCGTCCGGTGTGGTAATCGAAGATTGGATATAATGCGGGATGGTACCGTGCCCGTCCTTGGGCACCTCAGCCAGCAGACCCTCTCCATTCTGGATAATGAGGGTGTTTTCCAGTTCTTGTACAACTTCATTGGGAAAGGGCGGGGAGATAAAAATGTTTCCCCACGCGCCTCCACCGGTGTCAAAACCAAAGAACTGGTCGGCTTCCCAGTTATTTGTGATGTTGTTTTCGACAAAGATATCCCAAGTGGAAAAATTTTCTTCCCAGTAACCAAATTCCATATTGACGCTGCGGTCTATCGACTGGTAATGCATTTGTCGATTGAACCGGTCGCGTTTGGTCATTGTCCCCTTCCACGGCTGGCGGATGGGGGTAATCTTTTTTTCCATGTCGTGTCACCCCTGCTTTCGCTTTTTACAGTAACCTCATTATAACAGTCCGGCAAAAAAAAATCCAGCCCTTTTTGTCAATTTAATTCCCAAACTTAATCGTTTCGCTGCTGTTGAATATTGTATAATATAGACAATTCAGAAATGCTGATTCGTTTTTGAGCGCGGTTTTGGCTGTATAGGCGGCAGATTGCAGCAAAAAATCCTTTATCCGGAAGCCTTTTCATGTACAGCCCCGGGATAAAGGATTTTTTATCGATCATTTTTCCATCAGTGTTTTAATACGCATCAGGTTGTCAATATCGGCCTGCAACATGCGCCCGTCCCGTGCCGGGGCGAGGTTGATGACCAGCCGGTCGTCTTGGGTAATAAGGTTATGATAGGCGTCAGCGACAACCTGCGGGTCCTTGAGAGGCTCCGACGCATAAGCGTCCGAATAGAACCAGTTGAAGCCCTCCCGCGAACAGATCGTTGCCTCAAAGGGCAGGTAGTACGCCTTACCGTCATGTGTAAAGAGTTTGGGATCGTGGCTAGATGGCATTTCGGGGTCAACGAGCCGAAAGTCGGACGGGAAGTAACGGATGGGGTCCAGCGCCTGCTGATTTGCCGGGAGGTAACGCCCTTTTATACCGTCGACCTCGTCGTACGCGCCGCCAGCCGTACCGTAGACGCCGATCGTATGGTTGCATCCCACCTGGATGTCCGGCTGTAGGTGCTTCGCAAGATCATAGATCTCGTCGAGGCGCCACGCCTGCGCGTCCTTTTCCCAGGTGCAGTCCAGCCATAGTTCGCAGATGTTGCCATAACGGCCGTCCAGTAGCTCGGTGAGCTGTGCGCACATATAGTCGAAATAGGTGTCGTAGTCGTTTTTATAAGCGGGATGATGATCGTCAGAGAGGCTGTAATAGAAGCCAAGACCGAGGCCACGTTTTGCACATTCTTCGGACAACGCTGCACAAACATCAGTCCGGCAGGGGGAATGCGCAACACTGTAGTCCGTTGTCGCAGTATCCCACATGGCAAAGCCCTCACAGTGCTTGGTGACGAGGATGATGTATTTCATCCCGGCCTCCAGCGCAGTCTGCGCCCACTGTGCGGCATCAACCTGAACGGGGGAATAGGTCTCGATGGGAGTCGTGCCTTTGGAGATTTGCTCGTTGGTGAAGGTGCCCATTCCAAAGTGGATGAACATGCCGAAACGACGCCGGATCTGCACAAGTTGTGCGGCGGTAGGGTGGTCGGAAGGAACGGGTGCAATCAGTTTTTCTTTCATGTCTATGTCATCCTTTCAAATCAGGGAAACAAAGCGTTTCCACTTCAATGGAAGCGGTCGCTGGTGGGCAGACGTTACGCTCCGATGCCCGCTTCATACTTCAGCAGGTATGCATGCTCTTCTTTGATCAGCTTTTTGATTTCACCGATGTCGTCTGCTTTCAAGTTTGGTATTTCCAAAGCCCGTGCACCGCAATGATACTTGGTCTCGCCTCCGGGAAAGGTGTAGCTGTAGACATGGGTTTTGGGATCGCCCGCGCAAAAAACGCAGTCACCGTCCGGACAGTTGGCGGCGCGAGAGGGATACTTCTCTATCGCGGTGCTGACAATATCGGCAAAGCGCTGTGAATACCCCTTACAGGCGGAAAAACGTAACGCAAAAAAGGGTGACTGTTCTTTGTTGCGCTGAAAGCCCATTTTCGCCATTTGCTTGTTGTGCAGGTCGTGCTTAAAGGAGATGTACGATCTTTCTTTCTGGGGATGATACCCCAGTTCGGAAAGATATAGGACAATCTCACGATAGAGTGGACGGGTATTTTCTTCGAGCGCCGACAAAAATACGTTGACCAACTCTTCCTGCTTCTTTGTGTTCATAATACGTCCCTCCTTTATCTTTTATGCCACGCAGCCGGAAGCACAAGCATTGCTATTTTTCTGTATCTACGCTCCAGCCGCATAGAGACTTTGCATGAGACTATCATAGCACAACAGGAGGGATAGGACAAGGTATCTTTTCCTACATTGAGTAAACACCGTCCCGCGCTTGTGGTACGGGACGGTGTTTACTCAATGCCTTTTTTTCATAAGCCAATGGATAGCCTTTGCAATTTCCATAATTACAAAAGGCGCGATGCTCAGTAAGGCAACAATACCCCATGCAGTTCCCGACATCGGAATCACCTTGAAAATTCCCTGCAGGAACGGGAGCAGCAAGACAGCCAGCATCAGTGCAAGAGAGATGAAAAAGGCGCCGACCATATACTTGTTGGTGTGAAAACCGACGCGGAACAGCGAGTGCGTGGAACGGATATTGTAGGCGTGCACGAGCTGGGAGATGGCCAGCGTAGCAAAGGCCATGCTTTCACCTAGCGGTATGTTAGCAGCTCCTCCCGCAAGGGTAAACACACGCGAGCCGATAAAATAAGCGATCAGCGTCAACGCACCGATCATCAATCCTTGAAGCACTGCCTGTATGCCGACACCGCCGGCAAAAATGCTTTCATTTTTGCCCCGTGGTTTACGCAACATCACGTCCGGCTCGACAGGTTCCATTCCCAGTGCCAGAGCGGGCAGGCTGTCGGTGACGAGGTTTATCCATAAAAGCTGGATGGGCAGAAGCGGTGACTCCCGCCACAGCAGCATGGAGAGAAATACCGTAACAATTTCGCCCAAATTGCAGGAAAGAAGGAACTGCACCGCCTTGCGGATGTTGTCGTAGATGCCGCGTCCTTCCTTGACGGCAGTGACGATGGTGGCAAAGTTGTCGTCAGTCAGGGTCATGTCAGCGGCGCCTTTGGCAACGTCCGTACCGGTAATGCCCATTGCACACCCGATATCAGCTGCCTTTAGCGCGGGGGCATCGTTGACGCCGTCTCCGGTCATGGAGACAATGGCACCTTTTTTCTGCCAAGCTTTGACGATACGAATTTTGTCCGATGGGGTGACACGCGCATAGACGCGGTAGCGTTCCACGCTGCAATCTAGCTCATCATCGCTCATTTGCGCAAGCTCCGCGCCGGTAATGGCCTGGCTGTCGTCGGAGAGGATGCCCAACTGTCTCGCGATTGCTGACGCAGTGACAACGTGATCCCCGGTGATCATCACCGTACGGATTCCCGCGCCGTCACATTCACGGATAGCCAGCATGGCTTCCACGCGCGGCGGATCGATCATGCCGACAAGACCGGCGAAAAGGAGTTCCTTTTCCAGTTCTTCCGGCGATGGAACCTGAGGGACTGCGTCAAGGATACGGTAGCCTACTGCAAGGACACGCAGCGCGTCGCGGCCCATCTCTTCATTTGCCTGTACAGCGCCCTGTAACGCCTCGGACGGTGCGCAGCGGGAAAAGAAAATGTCCGGTGCACCCTTGACAATAGCGATAATCTTCCCTTCGATTTGGTGTACTGTGGTCATCAGTTTCCGGTCAGAATCAAAAGGAATTTCGGCTAGGCGGGGGAAATCCTTGCTTAGTTCGGCTTTTGGCATCCCTGCGTGCAGCGCGGCGGCGACGATTGCTGTTTCCGTAGGATCTCCGACATGCTTCTCCGTTCCATCGACCACCTCTACCGTGCCGTCTGTGCACAGTGCGGCAAGGCGGAGTAGCGTCCGTGCCTCTTCAGAGAGAGCCGACAGATCCCCCGTCAGCTCAGAGATATGCCCGGCAACGTAAGCTCGTACCAGCGTCATGCGGTTTTGGGTGAGGGTACCGGTCTTGTCCGAGCAGATGACAGAGGCGCTGCCCAGCGTTTCCACAGCAGGAAGGCGGCGGATAATCGCGTGCTTGGACACCATACGCTGCACGCCAATCGCTAAGACGATGGTAACGATAGCAGGCAGTCCCTCGGGGATTGCTGCGACTGCAAGGGAAATTGCAGTCATGAACATATCCATCACCGGCAGACGGTCGATAAGGCCGATGATAAAGATAAGGACGCAGATCCCCAGCGCGAGAAAGCCCAGGTATTTCCCTAGCTGTGCTAGCTTTTTCTGCAGCGGTGTGGCGCTCTCTTCCTCACCCTCCAGCATGGCGGCAATTTTGCCCATTTCGGTGCGCATCCCCGTTTCCACTACGATAGCGCGCGCATGCCCGTAGGAAACGGCACAACCAGAGTAAGCCATGGTGACGCGGTCACCCAGCGGCGCGCCGTCCGACACCTGCGCAGCGGCGTCCTTGTCGGCCGGGACAGACTCGCCGGTCAACGCGGATTCGTCGCATTTGAGCGTAGCGGTTTTAAGGAGGCGGCAGTCGGCCGGGACAAAATCGCCTGCCTCCAGTAGGATAATGTCGCCGGGGACGATTTGCGCCACTGGAACGGTTTGGATACTGCCGTCCCTCAACGCTTTCGCGTTTGGTGCAGAGAGATTCTTCAGCGCGGTCAGCGCCGCTTCGGCCTTCCCCTCCTGCAAAGCGCCCAGCAGTCCGTTGAGCAGGACGATCAGCACGATAACAATGGGTTCAATCCAGTCGGCCTCCTGGCCGGTCGCAGCGTTATAACAGCTCATACCGAAAGAAATAGCAGCGGCTATGATCAGGATGATGACCATCACGTCCTTCAGCTGTTCCAAGAACCTCTGAAGGAAGGTACGCGGCGGCTTTTCCCGCAGATGGTTTTCTCCATATTCGTCCAGCCTGCGTTTTGCCTCAACAGCAGATAAACCGGCTTCGGGATTGGTAGAAAGAGAGGCGGATACCTCGTCCGCCGTTTGCGCATACCAGTTCAAAGGTGATGCCTCCTTATCATGAGACAGTCCGGCCAGGGACTGCTTATTGTGTAACATCTGTATGTCGTGAAAATAACGTATCAAGTAACGCGATCAACTTTTTCCTACAGGGCGCAAAATGCATCCTATGAGTTCTTCATCATGACGCTTTCTACTGCGTCGGATACGTCCTCGCAAGCGTCACAGCACCTTTCAAAGCATTCGTACATCTCCGTCCAAGCAAGGATTTCGACAGAGCTTTTGCCAGAAGCGAACAGATCGTGTACCGCTTCCATATACAACTGGTCGCCTTCCTCCTCCAAACGGTTTACCTCTACCAGGTATTCCCGTATCGAAGTGGATTTTTTAAAGTTGTCAAATTCTTCCATCGCTTTGCGAAGGCTGTCGCAGCATTTAACCACGAGTGCAGAGAAACGGATGGCTTCTTGCGGGATTGTTTTGACGTTAAACATGTATGCCCGCATTAAAACATCTTCAATTGCGTCGGTCACGTCGTCAATTTCTTTGGACAGCAACAGGATATCTTCCCGTTCGATAGGGGTGATGAACTCCCGTGCCAGCAGATTCATCAACTTGTGCTTTTCCAGATCGGCAGTATGCTCGATCTGGTGCAGGTATTTCATCGTTTCGGGCAGCTTGGCCGCATCAAAATCGAGCAGCGTCTGATGAAGGTTTTTAGCTGCGGTACAGGAATAGTCTACCGCGTTGACAAACATGTCGAAATAGTTATGGTCGCGTTTTCCCATTGAAATCCATCCTTTCCAGATTGAAGCCGGATACCCGGCGGATATAGCAAAAAGGCGTCTGCAGCAGCGACGTACAAGGGGAAAAGGCGGGAAGGTTTTCTGTTTTATTATACCAAAACAGCCGATTGGTATACAAACGGGTATTCCCCATGCCCATTCCTTATCCGCCACTACCCGCGAGTGCGCCGCTTTCTCGCCTTAAGTATAACGGAGATTTAGAAAATCCACATAAACAGCCGCGCCATCAGAAAGCCGATAAGGCCGCAGCCAGGGAAGGTCAGTACCCAGGTCAGAACCATTTCCTTTACGACACCCCAATTGACACAGGATAGCCGCTTGGCTGCGCCTACGCCCATAATAGCTGTGGTTTTGGTGTGCGTTGTACTGACAGGAATACCCGTCACCGAAGAAATCAACAGACAGCCTGCCGCGGCTGCGTCTGCAGAAAAGCCCTGGTATTTCTCCAATTTCACCATGTCCATTCCCACCGCTTTTATAATACGGTAGCCTCCAATGGAGGTTCCAAGTGCCATGACAGCGGAACAAAGTACCATCAGCCATAACGGCACGCTGAACTCAGTTACGTTGGCTTGCCCGTTGGCAAGGAAAATCCCCAGGAGGAACACGCCCATAAATTTCTGTCCATCCTGTGCGCCATGCATGAAGGCCATCGCCGCACCACCGCATACTTGTGCGCCGCGAAAGAACCGGGTTGTCTTACGCCGATCCATCCCCTTGCAGATACAGCCGGTAATTTTCACTGTTATCCATCCCATTGCGAAACCGAGCAGGGTGGAAAGCACCAGTCCGTAAATGACTTTCATCCATTCGCCGCCGTTGATACCGGAGAAGCCTCCATGCAGTGCGATCGCGGCGCCGGATATGCCAGCGATCAGGGCATGGCTTTCGCTGGTGGGGATGCCGAAACGCCATGCCGCCGTCGCCCAGGTGACGATAGCGAAAAGGGCTGCGCACAGTGCGACAAGCGCCTCATGAGAGTCGCCGCCGAAATCAACCATGTTGTAGATGGTTTCGGCAACAGTAGAGTTTATCAGCGTCATGACTAGCACGCCCAGAAAGTTGAAAACCGCCGCCATACCGATCGCGGCGCGTGGGGACATCGATCGCGTGGAAACGCAGGTGGCGATAGCGTTTGGCGCGTCGGTCCAGCCGTTGACCAGGATGACTCCCAAAGTCAGCAACACGGTGATCAAAAGCGGCGGGTTGGACAGCATTTGCCCAAGAAAGTCCGAAAGAGAAATTGTCATAAATATTTCATGCCTTTCCGGCCGTCTACCGCTCGTATGGTGCTGGCGGCGCAGCCTAATCCGTCCGAAGGGGGGAGGGCGCCTGGCGCACGCTTGAAATACGCCCCTTCGGCCTACTTCCTTTACCTTGATTTTACTTACACTTTATCATAACATGTCGGAAGCTGTCGTTCAATAGGTTTTATGTATTATTTATATCTAATTTTACTGTAGATGTGGTAAAGAGCAAGCGGGCAAAAAAGGCCGTCTTTTCCTTCCTGCGTGTTTTGGATGTTCAAAAATAGAATGGTAACTGGCAGCCGAAAAGAATGAGCAGACGATAAATTTTTCGTCTACTCACTTTTGATCAAAATTCGTTATACGAATATTGGACAGGAAAAATAAGAAGAAAATGCGGATAAGAAACGGAAACACTCTGAAGCAATCCCCGTTTTACTGCCGAGTGAAATTGCAAGCCCTTTGCTATGCGGGCGATATGAACGGATCCGGTGTGTAATGACACATAAAACCTTGGGATGAACGGGACAGGAAATTTTGCAGAAACCATTTGTTTCCTGCAGCCTCTGTCCCGATCGTGCCTTTAAAACCTGTTCGGCAAAGCTGCTTTTGTTTTTTTATCTTTTTTCCGACATACTAAAAGAAAAGGGGGTGATTTGTATCGTTTATGGGTATATCCGTGTGTCAAGTACAGACCAGAACGAGGATAGGCAGCGTATAGCTTTGCAAAGTAAGGGTGTCCCTGAAAAAAATCTTTACATGGACAAGCAATCCGGTAAGGATTTCGAACGGCCGAAATACAAGCGTCTGGTAAAGCGGATGAAACCGGGAGATTTGCTGTATATCCTGAGTATTGACCGGCTGGGACGCAATTATAGAGAAATACAGGAGCAGTGGCGAATTTTGACACAGGATAAGGGAGCAGATATCTGCGTGCTGGATATGCCACTTTTAGACACCCGGCAGGGAAAAGATTTAATGGGGACGTTTATTGCGGATTTGGTGCTGCAAATCTTGTCCTTTGTGGCACAAAATGAACGGGAAAATATACGAAAAAGGCAAGCGGAAGGGATTGCTGCGGCAAAAGCAAGAGGGGTGAAATTTGGTAGACCACCGTCTCCAATGCCGGACAACTTCTATGCCATACACAAGAAATGGAGAGACAAACAAATAACACTCCAACAGGCGGCGAAAGCCTGTGAAATGCCGGTTGGGACATTCTACTCCAAAGCAGTTAAACTGGAAAAAAGCTCTTGACAAAATAAATCCACAGTTTGAAAAATGTGGGGATTGGGTCACCTCTCCGCGGCCGGGGTAAGGGGTGGACTTGGCAAAGTAGGTGGAGGGGGAATAACACGCGCCGCCTGCAAACGCAGGCGGCGCGTCAGAAAAGCAGATAGCAAACAGCCAGGATGATCGTCATGTCCGCTCCCTCGTTGACCAGTACCAGTAGCACGGCGAGCAAGACGATCGTTTCGTGGTCCAGGTTAAGCCTGTGCAGGAGATCGGTCAGAAAGTTCTCATGACGCTTACGAGGAGGAAGTTCCTGTGTTTCGGGAGGAAATTCGTTCAGCGAGGAAGGGGGGCGGAGATGATCCGGAGCCTGCTCTTTTTTTTCTGATGCAAGCGCTTGATCCTGTGAAGCCGTATGTCGATCCGCACTCATCGGGGTGGCGGTCGGCATCGGAACCCGGGGCCCGGCCGCGACACGTTCCCGGGCCATTCGTTGCATTTGCCGTACTCTGCGCACAGCATCCTGCTGCATGGTGATCATATCGGCGCTCTCAGATCTGTTGTGCCGCATGGCGGCATGATTGTCTTCAGCCACCCTTTTCACCTCCGAACAAGCCGCTTTCTTTTAATAGCGGCAGGATAGACACCAGCTGCATGATTCGAACTGCTTCGTCAATTTTATGTCGGTTTTCGTCCCGCATATGTGGACGCAACGCGTATAACAGGCCAACATATTTATCATCCGCCTGAGCGCGGGAAAGCAAATTTTTTATGCGCATCAGCATACCCAAATCGAAGCCCGGCACCGCATTTCCACTATCTACACTTTGTCCGCCCGACAGTCCGTTGAGAAGGGAGGAGATGGCGTTCATATCTATGCCACTCGATTGTTTCTGCTGTGCGTCACTGGACGAGTCCGTATTGCCCGATAGCCCGTTGAGGAGAGAGGAGATGGCGTTCATATCTATGCCACTCGACTGCTTCTGCTGCGAGTCACCGGATGAGTCCGTATTGCCCGACAGTCCGCTGAGAAGGGAGGAGACGGCACTCATATCCAGGCCGCCTGTCTGCTTCTGTGGTGGGTTACCATCGGAGGTGTTGGAGTTGCCCAGCAGGCCCTGCAGCATAGAAGCGGCAGCCTCCCAATCGATACCGGTATTTTCGTTGGCCGGTTCCTGGGAAGAGGTATCCGCCTGTCCGCTGTTTTGCATATCGGACGAGTTCTGTACGCCGCCTGTGCCGTTTTGCCTACTGTTATAGCCTTGCGTGTTAGATGTGCGTCTTTGTGGTCCGCGTGAGTGCTGTCCGTTTGCGGTCGACTGCCTGGGAGGAAAGGAATTTTGCCCTGGCCCGTCCCGTTGATGGGACGGGCGTTGCTGTGCCGACTGGCCGGATCCGTCCAGGCCGAGCGCCTGTATCGCGTCCTTCAACTGCTGTTGTCCTTGAGGCGAGGCCAGGATTTCCTGCAGCTTTTTCGCCAGATCGTCCAAATCAGCCTTCGCCTCCCATCAGTTTTTTTAGTAGTGCCTGCACTTGGGGAGAATTCATTATCTGCGAAGCCAACTGTGGGTTTTGCAGCAACTTTTGCAGTTTCTGCGCGTCCTGAGGACGCATGTTTTGCGTAATCTTACCAATATCCCCGTTTTCCAGCGCGCTTTTCAGCTGGTTCTTGTCCATGCCAAGCTTTCCCCCCGCTTTCCCAAGCATATCGTTTACATTCTTTTCGTCATAGCTTGCCATACAAATCCTCCGTTCGAGCGAATTGTTCACCGTATCATCATAGTTTTTTCAGGAAAATCCTGCTATAATATATGCAACACAGGCAGAGAATAGACGCGGGTATGTGATAGCAAGGAGAACCCCAGCATGGAAGCAATTATATTTTCAGATTCTCACGGTAGATGTAGCGGGCTGGAGCAGGTGTTTGAGGCGCATCCTGACGCGGGAATGTTTATCCATCTTGGCGACGGGCTGCGAGAGTACGACGAGGTGCAGATGTGCTATCCTGGGCACACTTGCTGGGGCGTAAAGGGAAATTGCGACGCTTATGGTGTCCCCGGACGGACGCTGTTGTACGAGCGTATTGCAGGGATTCCGGTGCTGATATGCCACGGGCATCTGTGGCAGGTCAAGGCCGGGACCGACAGGCTGTGCAGGGAGGCGCAGCGCCTTGGCGCAAAATGCGTCCTGTTTGGTCATACGCATGTTCCTTGTTGTGAATATCGTGAGGGAATCCTCCTGTTTAATCCGGGCAGTATATCGCTGCCGCGTGCGTCTTCCCCAACTTACGGGGTACTGCGCTTTGAAAATGGACAAGTGAGTCCCGAAATCCGTGCGGTATAAGCCTATATCCGTCATTGAAGTGCCAAGCGGAGGCGGGCGCAGAATCTCGGCTAAGAAAGGCAAGGAATGGACATGGAAATTAATCCTTTAGGCGGACGGACCATCATTTTGGATGAAGTCGACTCTACGAATACCTATGTCAAAACAAACATAACCTCGTTGCTGAACGGGGACATCATCGTCGCCAAGCATCAAACTGGCGGCAGGGGAAGGATGGGGAATTCCTGGGCAGATTTTGGTGAGAAGAACCTGACGTTTTCCTTCCTGGAGACAAACTGTAACATCAACAAGATCTCTATCCTGCCCCTCATCTGTGGGCTTGGAACGGTTAACGCGCTGAACAAGCTGGTAGGACAGCGCAGTTTCGGCGTCAAGTGGCCCAACGATGTGATTTACAACCTTTCCGGCGACCACTATGGCAAAAAAGTGTGCGGGATCCTATGTGAAAGCGTGATCTATTATGATAAGGTGTCGGCTGTATGTGGGCTGGGCATCAACGTGGCGCAGGAGCAGGCGGATTTTGATCATGTGCAGCTTCCGTATGCAGCGTCTTTGAAAATGCTCACGGGCTATGATTTTGAACCCATGGTGGTGCTGGATACCGTTGCGCAGTCGCTGACACCGTTGCTGGAACAGTATATGACCAGCGGCTTCTCCCCTCTGCGGGCGGATTACTGCAATATCTGCGTAACACTGTCGAAGGAAGTGGAGATCACCATCGGCGGACAGTCGCATAACGGTATTGCAGTGGACATCAGCGAGGACGGCAATTTGGTATGCAGCATTGACGGCACGCTGGTGAAGGTCAACGCAAGTGAGGCGCATGTGCGTGGGCTCTACGGGTACGTTTAACAGGAAGGGACAGGGAAATGAAACTCATATTAAACGGTGAGGAGAAGGAATACGCGCCGCCGCTTACAGTGGAGCAGCTTGTGGCATTGGAGGGATTTCGTCCCGACCGGATTGCGTTAGAACGCAACGGGGAGATTGTTCCAAAAGTGCAGTATGCACAGACGTCTCTTTGCGACGGAGATAAAATTGAGATCGTCAGCTTCGTCGGCGGTGGATAACAGGAAGATACGGCGCCCCGCCGGTAGGGGCGCCTTTCCTTTTGAATTAGGAGGTACCGTGCTATGCTGCACACGATCGAGATTACAGTCAACGGGGAGCCTTTCGCTGCCAAGGAAGGCGATACCGTCCATACGCTGCAAAAAGGCTTTCCCAGCTGCGAGGTGGTCATTCTCAACGGATATGCGCTGGCCCCCGGGGATGCTGCGTTTGATCTTCCCCTGACACCGGGTGACAGCGTCTTTTTTATCCGCCGTGGTGAGATGCCAAAGAAAGAGCAGCTGCGGGCGATGATGGCTGCGCGGCATACGCCGGGGGTACAAGCAGCGGTTGAAAAAGGGCGGGTCGCCGTAGCCGGACTGGGGGGCTTAGGATCCAATATCGCCCTTTCGCTAGCACGACTGGGAATAGGAGAGCTGTTGCTGTGCGATTACGATGTCGTCGAGCCGAGCAACCTGAACCGGCAGCAATACTATGTGCGACATTTGGGTTTGCCCAAGACGCTTGCTATGAAGGAACTGATCGAGCAGGTCAACCCCTTCGTTCGTGTCAAGACCGCCAATGTGCGTCTGACTGCTGACAATGCTGCAAGTATCCTAGGGGGGTATCCCATCGTTGCCGAGGCGTTGGACAGCGCACAGGGCAAGGCGATGCTCATCGAGACACTGTTATCCCAAACAGATGCCGTCGTGGTGTCCGGTTCCGGGATGGCAGGCTTTGGAGGCTGTAACCGTATTCGTACCCGGCGGCTGATGAGCAGGCTTTACGTCTGTGGAGACGGTGAAACCGAGGCAACTCCGGGACGGGGTCTGATGGCCCCCAGAGTCAGCGTCTGCGCGGGCCATCAAGCTGACGCGATTCTCTCGCTGTTGGTGCAGGGCGCCGTCATAGAATAAGTTTACAATCCAATTGACTTTTTCAAAAATGTTACTATAATAGAAATGACATCATCAGCAGGGAGCCCGTCCACAGCGGGCGAAGTACTGCTGTTGTTTGCCATAATACATTTATATGAGGAAAGGCCTGGATAGGATATGAATATTATGGTTGTCGGCTGTGGTAAGGTCGGCTCCACTTTGGCAACGGTATTGAGCCGTCAGGGGCATGACATTTCGGTCTTGGACGGAGTGGAATCCAATTTCGACCTGCTGGGGCATGATTTCAGCGGGATGACGACCTATGGCATCCCCATTGACCAGGACGTGCTGCGTAAAGCGGGTATCGAAAGCTGCGACGCGCTTGCCGCTGTATCGCAGGACGACAATATCAACATCATGGTTTCCCAACTAGCACGGGAGATTTTTAAGGTGCCCAAAGTATTGACGCGTATTTACGATCCGAAGAGAAGAGATGTGTTCAGCCATTTCGGACTGCACACCGTCTGTCCCACCAACCTGACCGTGTCGGCCATATGCTCGGCATTGACCTCCAGGGAGGAAAAAACCGTCAATTTCGGCTCTCATACGGTATCCTTTACCACGTTGTCGGTACCGAAGAGCTACGTTGGCGCAACAGCGAAAAGTATTGAGCTGGAAGAAAATGAGAGCCTGTTCGCTATCGAGCACGAAGACTTCTCCTTGACGCTGTACAATCCTGGGGACGCGTATAAGCTTCAGAAAAACGATAAACTGGTATTTTCCCGGATCGTCGACTGACGGCAAAAGGAAAGGATGAGATATGTATGAGAATCGTCGTGGTGGGCGGCGGCAAGGTGGGGTATTATTTGGTGAAAACCCTACAGGAGCATGGGCATGAGCCTGTTTTGATCGAGCAGGATCGGCGTACTTGCCGCAATGTCGCCAATGAGCTGGACATCCCCATCATATGTGGAGACGGTACTACCATTGAGGTTCTGGATAATGCCTATGCACAGGATGCGGATGCGATTATCAGCGTCACGGGTAAGGATGAGAATAATCTGATTGCCTGTCAGCTGGCGAAGAAGCTGTTTAACGTATCCAAAACAGTGGCGAAAGTGAACAATCCCAAGAATTCCGAGGTCATGCGGCAGCTTGGCATTGATATCGTGATCTCGAGCACGGAGAACATCGTGCGCCTATTGGAGCGGGAAGTGGATACGTCCGCGATTAAACGCTTGGTAACGCTGAACCAGGGGCAAAGCTCTATTAGCGAGGTGAAGCTCCCGGAGCATTATGTTTTCAACGGTTATCGTCTTAGTGAACTAAAGTTGCCGCAGCAGTGTGTTATCATCTCGATTTCGCGTGGATCGGAGATTATCATCCCCCGTGGCAACGCGGTCATTTACAGCGGTGACACGCTGCTGGTCATGGCGCTGGAGAAAGAGGTGCACAACATCAACAAAGTACTGAAGCTGGCCTGACGGCCTTTTTGCTCCATGTGATGAAAGAGGAGCAGATGAGGAGGGAAACGGTGCAATTATTGGAAGAAGCAAACAAAATCATGGTGGAGCGTTTCGGAAAAGATACAATTCTTTCTTTAGCGACGATAAGTCATCATATCCCTTATGTACGAAATGTAAATGCCTATTATGAGAACGGTGCGTTTTATATGGTTACACATGCGCTCTCCAATAAAATGAAACATATCGAAGAGAATCCTACGGTTGCAGTAGCCGGCGAGTGGTTTACAGCACATGGACAAGGGATTAATTTAGGGTATTTTGGAAAAAAAGAAAATTATATCATCGCTGAAACATTAAAAACAGTTTTTGCGGACTGGATTGATAATGGGCATAACGATTTTCACGATGAAAACACCGTTATTTTGTGTATCAAGTTAACGGACGGCGTGTTGTTTTCACATGGCACAAAATATGAGTTTTGATTTCAGCGGTTGTCATTCCTATCAAGGAGGAAGACACGGTATTTTACTTGCAGGAAATGTTAAAGAAAGGGAAGAATTATTTTCCTATACGATAAAGTGCGCCCCCGCAGGATAAACGTATCCTGCGGGGGCGTTGCGCTTTTTCAGAAACTATTTGACCGGTCTGACAATCATGGCGAAGCCACCGTTGACCGCCATTGGCAAAGAGAGCGTTTCGCCGCTTTGAACGGTGAGTCGTTCTGTACGGACGGCGTGCATGTTGTGTCCATGCAGGGAAGGGCGTCCGTAAGAATCTCGCAGCTCCTGACACAAGGTTTCGTCCGGAGGGGGAAGGGTGCCAGTGGATACGTCGAAAGGACGCAGATCCGACAGGTCATCCATATAAAGCTCGGCTTCGTATTTGCCGTCAGATAAAAAGTCCAAGGGCACTTTAGCGGTGCGGGGACGACGGGCGCAGATACCGGCAATAAACCAATCTTCGTTGAGGCGGCGCGCCATCGTGACGTAATTGGCGGGATAGGCCTCCAATACGCGGGTTTCATCCCAGGCGGTAGGAACCTTTTCCAGGAAGGGCCGACAGGGGTTTTTCAGCACGTTCTCCGCCATCTCACCGATGTGCAGAATGTAGCTGGTAAAAATTACTGTCAGCGCGGTCTGGTGGACGTCGGTGGTGCCGGTGAGGTAAGAGTCGTAGGTGACCGGTGTGAAGTCCATCGGGCCAACTGCATTACGGGTGAAAGGCAGCGTGCAATGGTGCGCGGCGTCCGGCCCGCCGGGAACAAAGGAGGAGAAATTTTGCAGGTATTCGCCACCCATCACGCCTTCACAGGTCATCACATGCGGCCAAACACGGTTGAAACCGGTAGGCTTGGAGCAGCCATGGAAGTTGAGCATCAGCCGATACTTCGCCGCTAACTTGGCCAACATTTCGTACTGCGCAATACGCTCTTGATCGTCCGATTCAAAAAAGTCGATCTTCAGCCCGACGACACCCCAGGACGACCATAACCGCATCTTTTCTTCCGCAACGGCAGGATCCCGCATAGTTGCGCTATGCTCCCAAATCCAGATACCTACACCTTTGGGCCGCGCGTATTCCACCAGCGCAGCAATGTCGACCTTACCTGGCCACTTCCAGTCAACGACAGAGTACTCAAACCCCATTTGCGCAGCGAAATCCACATATTCGCGCATCCGCTGCGGATCCTGCGAGGAGTCATTTTCGCTCATCCAGCTCCAGGCGCAGCGGCCGGGACGGATAAAGGAGGTATCCTCCACAATAGACGGCGGATTGAGGTTTTCCAAAAGATTCGACGTCGCAATCGCGTTCAAATCCCCGACGATCACGGCACGCCAGGGCGTATGCATGGGCAGCGGCGATTGGATGTCGGACAGCTTATCCGGCGCTTTGACCAGCCGCAGTAGCGCTGGGCTTTCCGGTGTGCTTTGCACACTGGAACCGCCGTAGTCGCCAAAGACGGCCGCTTCGGCGTATAACGCCCATACGCCACCGACATGAACCAGTAAGGGGAAGGCGTAGCGGTTTTGATACAGATCCTCTCTGGGGACAGGATGATACTGATCCTCATAGGAAAAGACCAGCTTTTGCGCATAGATCGTGTCAGCACATGCAGGCACAGCAAAGGCGGTCGCCTCGGAGACAATGATACCATCCCCTTTGCCCTGCAAGATCAGACGAAATGCGGCGCCGTCGTCATAAGCGCGGCACTCGACAGTTAAGATATGCCCTTGCTTAGAAAAGTCCAGAGAAAGGGTGTTGGCGCGATTATGACAAAGGCTTTTCTTAAATGCAGGGAGGGAATAATCCTCGTCAATCGCACCGCGCGTCTCGCCTGCGGGGACAAGTCCTGTCGAAAGATCGCAGTCGGGGGTAATAAGCCCCAGCGGTGCACGGGAGGCACAGTCGGCGCCATCGCGGGCTACTGCGTAAGACAGCGCGCCGTCCTCAAGAAAAACTGACAATTTTACCCGGCCGTCCGGGGAGGTGACTTTGTATACTGGCATAGCGTTCATTCCCTTTTTATAAATTGAGCCGGCTTCCGAAGAACCATCATTCATTCGGTGGGTGCCAAATACGGCGCATGGATTTTCTTTTTGCACCGTTCTCCTTTATGATGCTCTTTCCACATTATAAAACTGAGAAATCAATAAATCAAGGGGAGGATCCGAAAATTAAAAAAAGAACTTGGATTTATGACTAAAAAACGCCGCATTTCAGCGGCGTTCCATCCAATAGGGCAGGCCCTTCTGGAAAGGGTCCTGTAAAGAGGAGGCGTCACATCTGCAATCCGCTAGGGGGTCTAACGGAAAGCGTTGCCGCCACAACGACAGCGTTGTTAATCCAAATATTGCTCAATAATAAATTTGGGCCGCTGCTTGACCTCTAGATAAATTTTACCAATATACTCGCCGACGACTCCAATGGCAAGCAACTGTAATCCGCCCAGCAGCCAAATGGAACAGATTGTCGACGCCCATCCCATCACGACGCTGCCACCGCAGAGCTTCTGCACGAAGAAAACCACAAACAGTACCGCAGCAAGTAATGCAATCAGAAAGCCCAATGCTGAAATCATTCGGATGGGTTTGATGCTAAAGGAGGTAATACCATCGAAGGCAAAGGCAAGCATCTTCTTCAGCGGATATTTGGACTCGCCTGCGAAGCGCTCATTGCGTTCGTATTCTACGGTATCGCTCCGGAAGCCGATTAGCGGAACGATCCCTCGCAGGAAGAGGTTGACCTCTTTAAATTGTTCCAATGCCTGTAGGGCACGCTTGCTCATCAGGCGGTAATCCGCATGGTTGTAGACAATATCCACTCCCAGGGCTTTCATAATTTTGTAAAACCCCTGTGCAGTTCCGCGTTTAAATGCGGAATCCGTCTTGCGTGAACTGCGTACACCATAGACCACGTCGCAGCCCTCATAGTATTTGTCAACAAATCGCTCGATGGCATTGACGTCATCTTGCAAATCAGCGTCAAGGGAAAGTGCCATGTCAGCGCGTTCCTTCGCCGTCATCAGTCCGGCGAGCAACGCGTTTTGATGCCCTTTGTTGCGAGAAAGCTTCAGTCCTTGGATAAGTTCATTTTCCCCGTGCAGGCGCTCAATGATCTCCCAGGTTTTGTCTTTGGAGCCGTCATTGACCAGTAGGATGCGGCTTTCCGCCGAAATCTTTTCCCGTACAATCATGTCCTGCATGATTGCTGTTAGCTTCTCAGCAGTCACGTCGAGCACTTCCTGCTCGTTATAGCAAGGGATGACAAGGTACAGGATATCTTTCATAACAATTGTCGCTCCCCCATCGTGGGGGGCTTCCTCCTTTGATGTGTTGGTATATGCCTCGGCGTTTTGTATGGGATAAAACGGCCCGGCACAAAATATAAAAACTTTTTGAGCTTTGCTTACGCCATACGGATGAAACGCTGGAAGAAGTAGACGACGAACGCCGTGCCAAGCTGGTAAAGCATCAGGAATCCCAACGTAATCCGGAACCCTCCGGTCAGGAAGCTGAACACAGCCGCCAGGATAAAGCCAAGCAGAATGGACGCCGTTTGCAAAATACGTGCGGCGGTGGACATTTTGCGCAGCGCACGTACACAGCAGATCGCGCTGGCATAGGAATCCAGCGTCCCGTTGTGCATGACGCAGGCGTCCATCTCGTCCTTGTCGCATACGTATTTTTCCAGCTCCTGGGAGGCTTTGGGCGAAGCAATTTCCAAATAGTCGCTGCCAATCTGGTACACCCGCGAGATACGGCTGATGGAGACGAAACAGTCCACTGTGCGCACCACGGTACAGATCCGGCGTGATTCCAAAAGAGCCAGCATGTCGCCCACCGGCTCATGCTCCTTTAAGGCGATGACAAAAGCGGCGCATAGCTCTCCTTGACGCGCAAAGTAGAGCATGATTTTCTTCTCTTTCTCATAACGGCTTTCCGCCTGGCGGTCGGGGACATCGATGCCGTAACTTTCCATCAGTTCACGGTTACCCAGCAGCATCCGCGTGCCGCCGTTCCATGCCACAATCCCTTTACCACCTTCGTACTGGAAGGAAGTTATCTCCCGCAAGTACCCCTCATCACCGCCAAGTATCTTCATGAAGACCGGCGAAAGCACACTGCCTGCCCGACGGACCAGCGACGCGATGTCGATAATGGCGTCATCAATTCGGGCACCGTGATAGGTCTTCAGCCCGGACAGTTCAATGGATTCCTGCGGGAAAATTTGTGCTGCGTCCACAACCAAGCTGTTGGCGTCCCCGAAAAGCTCGATGGCACGCCCTCCTAGGATGGCGCCTCCCCGTTTGAGCATCAGCCTCGCGGCGGAGAGCAGAGGCGCATTGACGCTCGTCACCAGGGAAAGTGGTGCAGCCATCGCCATAAAGATAGCGAAGCAGGTCATAGCACTGTACGCGCTGCCACCGGTAAGCAGCGTGCCGGCTGAAATCAGCAGACCAAGCCCCAAACAAAGCGGTACCGAAATCCGGCACAAGTTGTCTGAATCATCATAACTGTAGGAATTCTTTATAAAGTTTTTGATAAATCCGATTTTCGCGCTGCAAACGGTAAAGGGAATATCGTCGACCGCGCCGCGGGTAAGATCTTTGGCGAGCTCCAGATCCTCGATGAGCACCATACCGTATTTATCCTGCTTTTTGGGGGAGGAGACCGGTTTGAAATTCATATAGGTACGTCGTACCAGCTGCATTTTGCCGATGGTGTTGAACAGCATACAGAGGATGGCGGCAGGCATCAGCAGAGGAATCTTGGACAATACCAGATACTCCGGCCCGAACAGCAGGGTTACGCACTGAAGGACTGCGCCCAGCATACATAGTGCGCAAGCGGAATCACTGTCCGCCTTAAGACGCAATAGATTCCCAAAACCGTTGAGAAAAACGGTGTAGCACACGCCCATACAGGCCAAACCAATTCCAAGATGAATGGCGATATAGGTGGCAGGAGACGCCACTCTTGACAGCACTTCGGGCATCGATGCGCCTATCCCCTGTAAAAGGATATAGCCCCCACTGAGCAGCAGAAGTGCAAATACGACGATCATCCGCACACTCATTTGAAAACGCAGGCTCTTCAAGTCGGTCAGCACCGATTCGCGGTCCTCAGGCGCATTGTAGTCGTCGATTTCCTCCTGCACTGCTTCCGGCTCATTTTCCTCCTGTGCTTCCTGCCCGTCGAGAGGGGATTCGTCTCCGGTCAGCTTAAAGCCGCCGATGCGCCGCTCTTTCCGACGGTTTTGCGGCCTGCTCTCAAGAGACACATTTTCCTCTTCTTCCGAGCCTCCCCCAGGTAATACCTGCTCCTCATCCAGACTGCTATAATCGATATGCAGCTCGAATTTTTTTTGTTCACCGTCCCCCTCGGACGGAGGAGCGCCGGTATCACCAAACCGATCCTCCACCAGGAGAGGCGGCAGCGCCCTTGGCGGCGGGGCTTCCAACTCTGCTTCTTCTGCAGCAGCCTCGAACAGTGACTCGAAGTCTCCTTGGGGGACATGTGGACGCCCAAAGCTCGCCGAGTGTAAAATCTCGTCGGCAATGGCATCCGCTTCATCAAGTGGCTGCTGGACGGGCGTTGGAGGCTCCGTTATATCTGTCGGTAGGGGGGGCTGCGCTTCCTCAGCCTTCTGTAAGGGTAAAGCGGTGTCCGACTCGTCCGGGACTGGAGCATCTTTGCCTGTTCGCTCAGACGGCTGTGGGGATGGTATAGTTGGCTCGTCAGCAGGTTTCGGCATATCCGAAGCCGCAGGTTCAGGCTTTTCCTTTTTCTTGTTTTTTTTCCAGAAAGGCTTGCGTGCGATCGTTTCTGGGGAAATAAATTTTCCATCATCCTCGAAAGAGACCTGGCGGAGATACTCCAATGCCGAAAGGACATTTTCTTCCGTTCGATGTTCCGCCTTGCGCAGGATATACGGCACTTGGCCGTCCTGCTGCGTATCTGACTCAGAACTCCGTACAGCGTCACCGCAGTCGGGGAGGGAAGACTCCGCTTGAGATGTATCTGTCCCCATCCCGCTGCCCTTCTTCTGCCGCCGTTTCTCCTGTGGCTCAAATTCCATAGTGGGGGCATTCTTATCAGGTGCAGGCGCCTCTTTTTCCTGCGCGGCAAGGGGCGTTTCCAGAGGGATGGTATCCGCCGCTTTTCCAGCTGAATGAGCACTTCTGCCCAAAGCCCCCACCTCGGCGAGCAGTTCGTCTAGGTTAATGCTCATGGGGGGCTCCGTCCCACCGGATTCCTGCGCTTTCCGGGTATCAATTTCCAGCAGAATATCGTCTATATCATACTCCCTGTTCAGGGAGGTTTTTTCGGTCTGTGGCTGCTCAGCCGCGGGGAGCGGCATATCTTTGTCTTTTTTCACATTCCTCACCTTCCGCGTGTTGGTACGGGACAGCGCTGCCGCACATTTGTCCCTGCCGATTTAGCCTTGTTTGCCTGTCTACGGTTTTAGCTGTTTTGCAAGCCGTTGACGGACAACTTCGTATAGCACCACGGCCCCTGCTACCGATGCGTTGAGCGAATTAATCTGTCCCATCATCGGTATGGAGACTACGCCGTCGCATTTTTCCTTGACCAGACGGCCGACCCCACCGCCTTCCGCCCCGATCACCAGCGCACAGGGACCATCAAATCGGGTTCGATACAGGCTTTCGCCGTCCATATCTGCAGCGTAAACCCAGACGCCGCGTGCTTTCAGCTCGTCAATGGTACTGGCGAGGTTCGCCACCCGCACTACCGGGATGTGACTGGCTGCCCCCGCCGACGTCTTGTACACGATTGCCGTCAGTGACGCGCTGCGCCGTTTGGGGATGATCACGCCGTCCGCGCCGGCCGCCTCGGCTGTACGAATCAGTGCACCCAGGTTGTGCGGATCTTCCAACCTGTCGGCGATGAGCAAAAGCGGCGGGTGGCCCTTGTCCTGTGCGCGAGCAAATACGTCCTCAAGCTGGGCATAAGGTACGCAGGCGCAGATGGCGACGACGCCCTGGTGGTTCGATACGCCTGACAGCTGCAACAGCTTCTGATCATTGGTTTTCTTCACTACAACGGAGGGATTCGCTTCCCGTGCCATCGCCGCGATACGCGACAGAGCCGGGGAATCCTCCCCGCTAAGGTACAGCGTGTCGATAACACGCCCGCTTTTTATCGTTTCCACCACAGCGTTACGCCCGGCAATCCTATCCTGTAGGGATTCCTCGTCTCGTCTGTTATGATCTATCCATTCACCGTGCGTCCGTCCCTGCCGAACGGTATCCGCCCGGAAGGTGCGTCGGTGTTCTGTGCGTGCATTTTTCTGCTGCATGCAAACTTCCCTTTCCGTTTCCTTCCTGCCGCACGCTCCTTTGGCGATTTATCCAAAAGCCGTGAAGGAGGCGCGGGAAACATTATCATTATAACACAGTCTGGCGGTAAAAAAAACACCAAAATCCACTTTCTTTATGCATAAATTATTTCTCCCGTGTTTCCAAGGCGGTGTGACAAGAATTGTCCGGTCCAAAAGCGGAGAGGTTCCAGAGAGCGGAAAAAGATCGCTGCTTTCTTCCGTTGTCAGGAGTGTGACAGCGTGTTACAATAGCAGCAAATAAAACATTCCTAACGATGACCATTGCCCCTTATATAGCGAACCTTTTGCGTCGCCACGTTACTATATGGGTGCAATCGGTTGGATTTTCAGTAGATGGAGTTGATAGGGCATGACCGAAAATGAGCTGTTTACCAAAGAATTGCTCGACGCGACTTTTCTCTATTGCTGTAAGCGTTTGGGCAATACGGACGACGCGCAGGAACTGACGCAGGACATTGCCGTCGAAGCGCTGCGCGGATTCCGACAAGGCGATGAGATCAGCCATTTTCACGCCTGGTACTGGGGTCTCGCACGAAACCGTTACTACCTGTTCCTGCGTATGCGAAAAAACAGGGCGGTTTGTCTCGGAGAGGACGGCGGTGCGTCTCTTCCGGCCCCCGGCGGCGATATTTGCGACACACTGGTAGCGCAGGAGGAAATCTCCTCCCTCAACTACGCCGTCTCCCGTCTGTCCCAATTGCACCGGGAGGTGGTCATCGCCCACTACCTACGCGGCGAGAAAATCGCCGATATTGCCCGTCGCCTCGACGTCCCCGAAGGGACGGTGAAGCGCCGTCTGCATGACGCGAAACAAGATATTCGGAGAGGGATGGAACAAATGAACAACACAGGAACCATGTCCTATGCGCCCGCACAGCTTTCCATTTGGGGCGGATATGCGATACCCAATTACTGGAACAATCTCGAGGACCTCATGATTCACCAGATTTTTGTCGCCTGCCGCAGCGACGCAAAAACTGTGCGCGAAATCGCCGACGAGATCGGCGTCGCCCCGGTGTACTTCGAGGACAAATTGCGCTACCTGCTGGATAACCGTTTTCTCAAGGAGACGTCAAACGGTAGGTATTTGGCCGATTTCTGCATCTTCCCTGCGCAGCTGTACGCCGACTACTGGTACGAGCAGTCCCGCGTTTTTCAGGATGTCGGCGCAGTGGTTACCGACGCCATTTTGGCGTGCGAAAATCAAATCCGCGCGCTTGATTTTTACGGCAACCGCTTCGACTACAATTACCTCATGTGGTTGCTCTATGTCTACGCTGCCACAGCGATGAGTAGAGACATGCTTACACTTTACCGAAAAAAATGGGAAGGAAAGGTACCGGGCGGCAACGGTAAGGACTACCGCATGACAGGCATCGTGACCTTTCCCGACGAAACCGTCCAAGCCCGCGACTGCCAAAGCGTTGGCTGGAGCAACCTGCACATGCACTACCAGACCTCCGGCTACCGTCATATCTGCTACGCCAACCTTTTTCAGGCTCCGCCCTTCCCCAACCGGGATCATATCTTCAGCGATTTCAACATGGATCTGGTTATGCGGCTGTATGAGGATCCACAGCTTGCACTATCGCCGGTGCAGGAGGAGCAGGCGGCGGTTCTGATCCAAAAGGGATACCTGCAGCGCACCGACGGCGGGTTGTTCCTGACGATGCCCGTCATGGGGCAGACAGTAAAGTCGGAAATGGAACGGATTCTGGGCGACGCGCTACACCGGGAAGCCGTTCGCTACGCTGAAAAAGTAGGGGAACTGAGCGACCGTATGCTGTTGCCTCATGTACGCAAGGATCTGCTCGAGGATTACGTCAACTGGGTGATGGAAGGAAATTTCTTCCCGATTGGCTATATCCTGTACGACGCCATGTACGGTTCCAAGACACTCGCTATTCCCGCCGACTACGACGCGTCGGCGGCGGGTACCTGCTTGTACATCTGGAATTAACACCATATGGTACAATCCCCTCCAGCAATGACACGGAGGGGATTGTGATGCGTTTTGCCGTTGCAAGAATGTAAAACGATATGGTATAATAAGAACAAACAAGATCCGCAAGATTATCCATCGAAATGTGGCTTCTCCGGTTGCTTGGTAACCATGTCATTGTTTCATAAAGGGGCGTGACCCGCTTGAAAGTAATTCGTTACGTTCAATGAGGAGAGCCATTTGTGTCTCGTGGCACAGCTGTTCCTGTGGATTTTGCGGATATCATATCCTGCTATGATAGAGGATATATGGAGATGTTTTCCATGCGGAAGGTGGCCATCCTGTGCACGGAGGCCGTGCCCTTTGCTTTTGGACAGCTTTCCCACCTGATCCTGACTGAAAAGGAGAACGATTATGACAGACGCCAAAAGAGATTTTATTGAATTCATGCTCAGCGCCGACGTGCTGCGCTTTGGTGACTTTACCACCAAAAGCGGACGCCAGACTCCCTATTTTGTCAACACCGGAAACTACAAGACCGGCGCGCAGCTTTCCCGTCTTGGCAGCTTTTACGCCGCCATGGTACACGATGCCTGCGGGGCAGACTTTGACGCTATGTTTGGCCCCGCATACAAAGGGATCCCATTGGCTTCAGCGGCGTCCATTGCCCTGTGGCGGGACTTTGGTATCGACAAGCCCTACTTTTTCAACCGTAAGGAGGTTAAGGATCACGGCGAAGGCGGCAGCCTTGTCGGTTACAAACCAAAGGACGGCGACCGTATTATCGTCATTGAGGACGTGATCACCGCAGGGACGGCTGTCCGGGAGACGATGCCGGTACTGAAAGCGGCAGCGGACGTCACAGTAAACGACATGTTTATCTCTGTTAACCGCTGCGAAGTGGGGCAAACTCCCGGTAAGACCGCTATTATGGAAGTGCAGGAGGAGTACGGCATCCAGGTTCATGCTCTCGTTACGGTACAGGACATCCATGACTATCTTGCCGTAAGGGACAAGTCTCTGGCGGGAAAGATGGAAGCGTATATGGACAAGTACTGTGTGCTGTAAGGACTGTTTATAAGGATACTCAAAAGGCCCGTTGGCTTAACCGGAGGAACCGGTTTGCAGCGGACCTTGCTTTTTTACAGAGCGGATTAGGGGCGGCGGTTGATCTTACGGCTGACATTAGCATAAACAACCAGGCCGATTGTCGACAGAAGGACGAGTAGGCTGTATACACCTGCCGCCACGCCTTCTAATTGAGGCCACCATGCCATAACGGCGCATAACCCAAAGGACAGTGCGCTGAGAAAGAGCATGTATCCTCCCGTCAAGCGGCACAGGCGTTTTTCGTCAATACGTGCCTTCTCCCGTTGTGACATGGTGTTGTAGCCTGCAATGAGAAAGGAGCCTTTCCCCATCAGCAGAAAGACGCTGAGAATAAGCAGCAGCACCGCTATCACCAAAATGACACACATAAAAAGTCCTCCTTCCGGCCACACAGCCGGCAATTTTTTGCCGTTGTCTCCCATTATAATTGCTGGGGTGGCAAAAGGCAAGAGGGATTGCACAGGGGTGAAAAATACAGTATAATAAGGATAACTATCCCGCCCGCCGGGATTCCAGCGAGTCAAAGGAGGACGTGACAATGAAACAAATCCGGCTGGGACGTACCAACCTCATGGTCAGTGCCTCGTCGTTCGGTGCGTTACCGATCCAGCGCCTGACCAGGGAGGAAGCCGTCCGACTGCTGCGCAAAGCCTTTGACAGCGGCATCAACTACTTCGACACCGCTAACGCCTACAGCGACAGTGAGGAGAAAATTGGCCTAGGGCTGTCCGATGTGCGGCATGAAATCGTCATCTCGACCAAAAGCGGCGCGACCGACAGACAGGGTGTGCTTGCCCATGCCGAGCTGTCGCTGAAACGGATGAAGACGGACTACATCGACATCCTTCAGCTGCACAACCCGTCCGTCCTGCCTGATCCCGAAGATCCGGATAGCAGTTACGCCGGGCTGCTCGAGGCGCAAAAACGCGGCTGGGTCCGTTTCATCGGCATCACCCAGCACAGCAATGAGCGCGCCCGCGCCGCTGTGCGCAGCGGCAAATACGACACGTTGCAATTTCCCTTCTCGTCGCTGTCTGATGAAAAGGACGTCGCGCTGGCGAGACTGGCTTACGAAAACGATATCGGTTTCATCGCTATGAAGGGCTTGGCAGGCGGGTTGATCCGCGATGCTGAGACGACGTTTTCCTTTATCAAGCAGTATCCCTACGTCGTACCGATTTGGGGCATCCAGAGGGAAAGCGAGCTTGTACAGTTTCTCGCCTTGGAGGAGAATCCACCCGCCTATGACAACGAGATGCGCGAACGCATCCAGCAGGACAGGCTGTCTTTGGCGGGGGATTTTTGCCGCGGCTGCGGATACTGCCTGCCGTGCCCTGCGCAGATTGATATCCCTACCGCCGCGCGGATGAACCTTTTGTTACGCCGCGCACCGTACCAGCAGTTCCTGACCGACGCCTCCCGCGATGCAATGCTGCGGATAGAGGACTGTATCGGCTGCGGCAGCTGCAAGTCGCGCTGCCCCTACGGGCTGGACACGCCGTCGCTGCTCAAAGAGAACCTCGCCGACTACAAGGCGTTCTATCAGGAACAGCGGGCTGAGCCCGCCTGCAATTCGCGTACAGGTGAGTAGCGGGCGTCCAACGCTGCTTGCACGCGC
>CAMMMX010000015.1 GCA_946498095.1 uncultured Clostridia bacterium | reverse complement strand
ACTCTCCCCCGCTTAGCCGGGGGTTTTCGTTCCGCTAATGCTGTTTAAGAAAAAAACCGCCGTTTTTACACGGCGGTTTTTAAGTATCCTTTCACCGGGCATCCCACCCGGCGGCAAACGCTGCTTACTTACGCCTCATGGGGAGCGGAAACCGGGCAAACACCCGCGCAAGCACCACATTCGATGCAGGTATCGGCATCGATAACGTACTTGCCGTCACCCTCCGAAATTGCATTGACCGGGCACTCCGCTTCGCAAGCGCCGCAAGCGATGCACTCGTCGCTGATCTGATATGCCATAGATTGCACCTCCTATTTCGTTCATCTATAGTAAAACAGATAAAATCCGATTACCCATCCTTATTGTACTCTAAATTGCTTAAAAAATCAATATCCACTGATATAGTAATTTTTCACTGCCGATAACCAGCGGGAATGTTTTTGCAGCGTACCGGAAATAGTAATAGACGTCACAACGAAAGGCCACGCAACATCGCTGCCGAAATAATAAGAGGAGAGATACAAATGAAAATCGAAGAAAAACCGTCCATGCGCCTTCTGCTACTCCAAGCGCACGATAACAAGGACACCGCAAAGATTTGGCGGGAAGCCCGAAACGACGGTTCTCTGAATCTACTGACGTCGCTGTCCGAGGATGCGTTCCATGGCCTACTAGGTGTCAGCACGCCGGACGGCTACCGCCTTGGCACCGTGTCCCAGGAAGCATTGCCCGCTGGCATGGAAGAGGTAAGTATTCCCGAATTTACCTGGGCTGTTTTCCCCTGCGAAGGTGCATTTCCCGATGCGTTTGATTCGTTGCGGCAGCATATCCTAACCGAATGGCTGCCCACCTCTGCTTATATCCGTACGCCCGATCCCTGCGTCGACTGGTACGCAGGGGAGGGTGGGAAGTCACACTGCGAGATATGGATACCCGTAGCTGAACGTCATTAACATTCTGTACCTTTTTCCACATGTTTCAAAAAACAAAGTGGAAAAACTGCTTGACATCGCCCCCCCATATGGTACAATTGATCAGAGCGCTATCCAGTTATTATGAATACGGGGGAAAGACAGATATGGACAACATGATGAAGGCCGTTACCTTTCAGCATCCCGATAAGATCCCCTTCTCTGTGGGCATGCTTCCCATCGCTTGGCTGAAGTTAGGCGACGATCTGGTCCGCTTTGCACAGGATTACCGGGAATTTTTTCCGTACATTCCCGACCCGGCACATGTCAGGGAAGAGATGCCGCCCTCTTACCGGGCAGGAACTTTTACCGACGAATGGGGATGCGTTTGGTCCAACGTCGCCGACGGCATGGAGGCTATCGTCACCGGGCATCCGGTGCCCAGGCGGGAGGACATCCGCACGCTGCAAATCCCACAAAACCGTGATGGGAGGCTTCCACATGGACTGATGTACCTGAGGCTTTTGGACTTACGCGGTTTTGAGGAAGCGATGCTGGATTTCGCGGAAGAATGCGAGGAGCTTAAAATCCTCATCGACAAAGTATTGGAATATAACTGCATCCAGATCGACTGTGCGTTGCCTCGTATGGGAGAACTGGTCTATTTTGGCGACGACTTGGGGATGCAGAACGGCCTTGCCATCGGGCCGGATAAATGGCGGCGCTACCTCGCTCCCTGTTATGAGAAGATGTTCGGCAAAATTCACGCCGCTGGAAAAAAAGTGTATATGCATACCGACGGCATGATTTATGAAATCATGCCCGACCTCTCTCGCTGCGGTGCTGACATCATCAATCCCCAGTACCGAGCAAACGGCCTGGATAACCTGGTACGCGTCTGCCGCAAGGAAAATCGCATCGCGATCGATCTGGACCTTGACCGCCAGCTTTTCCCCTTTGCAACCCCTTCTCAGCTTGACGATCATGTCCGTGAATGCGTGGAGGCACTATACCTTCCTGAAGGCGGACTTTCCGTGCGTATCGAGCTCAGCTATGAGGTTCCGCTAGACAATATGGCCGCTATCCTTGATGCGGCCCGCAAGTACCGGGGATACCGCGGCGGGCGATAAGCTGACGCCTGAAGAATCAAGCCCAAGAGAATACTACGAAACGCGGCAAGTCGACGACCTGCCGCGTTTTTTCTGTAAGTTATACTATCTCAGGACAGGCTTTCCGGTAGCTTTACCAACGTTACACTTCCGGTGTGAATCATCTCCGGCGGCGGTAACGTGCCCCCGTCCTTCCATGTACCAGCGCGCGACGACAGCCCATAGACGGACACCTTTGCCGTGAAGGTGTCAGGCAGGGTAAAGCTGATTTGCACCTGCTCTGCACCCGGATCCAGCCTGCAAACCGCAAACTGCCAAAACGTCGTCCGCGGGAGCTCTGTGGCGACAAAACCGTCTCTGCTTCCCGTAACCGTCAGCAGTACATCAATTCCGTTGATTGTGATGCGTAAATCACCGGGGAGCTGTACCTCCGTCCGATCTTCTATCAAAAAAACCACCTGTCCGCCGTCCTGACGGCATTCTATCCACCCACTGGCGGTATAGACGGTACATCCCTGCCGCTCGTCTTTCACTACCGTCCACCCAGACGCGACAATTTCTCCCCCCAGCTGTGCATCCGGCAACCCCAAACGCCTTGTCGGACTAGCAGTAAGCACCAGCGTCTCATAAGGTGCCAGGGGAATGAGCGCTTTTCCATTGCGAACATACCGCGTATAGTCTTTTTTCTCCGGATAGATGCTGTGCAAACTGCGTCCTTCCCATGCCGCTGGAAGGGGAAGCGTATACGACGTTTCCTCGATAAATGGATTACGCAGCATCACCATACCGCTTATCCAGTGAGCATATCCATATGCTTCAGCGGGAAGGCTTTCCCGCTGAAGCAATGCATTTGCGTCCAAATCAGCGAAGGAGACAGGACGTAATACCTGTGTATCCTCAAATATGGTATCATTTTCCCGCAGCCATTGCAGAACGGCGGCCAGCTTTGCCCATCTCTCGGGTGTCATGTATTTGGGATTGAGGTAAAATGGAATATAGGCGTTTCCCCGCATGATCACCGTGATCAGATCGTTCATAAAATCATCGTCCGACTGGTGGATAACACCCAGAAGCTCCTGGTAGCAAATCTGTGTGGAAAGGCGATCCGCACCCTGCAAATTAAAGTAATCGCGGCCCGAGGTGGCACTCTCCCGGTACCTTGGAGAGGGACACATCCCCTGAGGACAGTCATCCCCGAAGGTACCGAGCACGCTGCTGCAATAAAGCAGCCAGAAGGGGCTTGCGTTATTGCCAAAGCAAGTAGCCTCCAACCATATGCCGGGCTGCAGCCTGCTGAGCGACTGAAAGATATCAATCAGGCTTTCTGCGATCAGTTCCCGCTCTCCGCCGCCAGTCACATGCCCATGATCGGTTTCACCGCACACCGTTACAGTGCCATCAAACTTGATGTGCATGATGTCGTATCGGGAGACGTATTCCATCAGCCGCTGTTTGAATAGGGATCGGTACTTTTCCCCTGCGAGGCACATCGCACTGCCTCCGCGGAAGCCGCCTGTGGGGATTACCTCATACCCGTTTTCCTTTGCCCATCCATTGTCAAACGAGGAGGGCGAATAGATATTCGAGGGGGATACCCACAGCCCCAGGCGCCCCCCCATCTCCTGCACGGCGCGGTTGATGTTGTGAAATCCGTCTGGGAATCGATCGGTATTGATCTCCCATATGCCGTCCGGCCTGCTCCAGCCCATGTCAATGGTGAAGGTGTCGAAGCAAATACCGTACCGGTCATAGAGCGACTCCTTCAATGTGGACAAAAGTGTCAGCGCCTCTTCCTCGCTGTAGCCGCCCGGCAGCGTCCACCAGGTGTTATAATTCGTCTGCACCTTGCTCGTCGCCGGACGATTTCGGCTGATATAGTCTTCAAAGCGCCGGATTACATCGCTTTGGCCGCTCAGTCCATATACCACATTTTTAGTACGATAGAGGAGATCATTCATGAGAACGTGTGACGGCGTATGCCCGAGCGTAAGAACCTCTCCCGTCAAGTGGTTGCGAGCATATGGAAATTCCAGCGCCGCAAAGAGATCGGAATAATAATATGGGTAACTGGACACGTCGTCGCCACGATTGTAAACGGCAGGCGTCTGCCCCCGCTCCAAACGTTCCACTACAACCTCCTCTAACACTCCATCGTTGTAAAAACCAGAAGGCGTCAGTTCCGCCCATTTTCGGAAGATCCCGTCCTTCCCGGTACAGCTGTAATAAACTTGCACCTTGACTGTCCGCCCTGCACCGCAAGAAATCACATAATCGCACACTACCTCATCTGTCCCCGCCTGGACTCGATTGACTTCTTCCCGAGCGGTATACCACACGCCGTCGATTTTCAGCTGTGGACAAAAAAATGGTATCTCAATTTCCTGCCCCTGCGTAGCAAATATTACGCCGTACTTGGACGTTTTCATCCAGAATTGGGGCCATACGTCCTGTATGACAAACCGTTGATCTGTTTTATCCTCTCTGTCCGCTAGGTTCATCCTATCTCTCCTTCCTTTTTCTTTCTGGTGCCGTTGTTTTGTCTGATAATAAAAACCCGTCCCTTGAAAAAGGGGCGGGTGCTGGAACCTATTTCTCCGTTTCTACGGTGCCTTCTTTCAGCGCCTCGCTGTCAAGATTTGGGTTCTCTGCCGCCAGCGCATAGGGGCTTTCCTGCTGATAGCTCTTCACAGCTTGGGCCGCCTTGTTAATCGGCATCAGCGTACCCGCGCCGCCCACGCAGCCGCCGGGGCAGGCCATTCCCTCAAGCAAATAGCCGTTACGCTTGCCCGCTTTGGCCAGCATCAGCATCTTCCGGCAGTTCTCTAGCCCGTCGGCGCGATCAACCAGCAGCTGCTTGTCCGGATGCAGCTTTTTCAGGTTATGTTCAATTGCCGCAGCAACACCGCCTGCCGCCGCATAACCGCGTCCGTCAGCCGATGCGTCTGCAAGGGGCTGTTCCCCTTCCATATCGCCGAATTCGATGCCCTTAGCGACCATCATACCCATCAGCTCCTCGAAAGTCAGCACAAAGTCGACATAACCCTGCACACGCTTTCTAGTCGCTTCCAACTTCTTCGCTACACAAGGACCGACAAAGACGACCATCGTATCCGGGTTCCGCTCTTTGATGACCTTGGCTGTGGCAATCATCGGCGTATCGCTTTCCGATATGTATGCCGCCAGGGTGGGGAAGTCCCGTTTTGCCATAACCGACCATGCAGGACAACAGGACGTTGCCAGGAAGGGCTGCTCGTCCGGAACTGCATGGGCGTAATGGTTCGCCTCTTCCACGGCGCCTACGTCGGCACCGAGCGCGACCTCCACGACATCGGCGAAACCAAGCTTATGGAACGCCTCTTTGATTTTATCCGTCGTGGCCATCGGACCCAGCTGCCCAGCAAAGGACGGCGCAATCGCAGCGCACACCTTACGTCCCTGCTTCATCGCCGTAATAATCTGAAATATTTCCGATTTATCAGAAATCGCACCGAATGGGCAGTTGACCAAACACATCCCACAGGACACACACTTATCCTGATCAATGGTCGCTCGACCTAGTTCGTCACTGGTGATGGCGTTCACACCGCACGCATTAGCACAAGGACGTTTGTAATTGACGATCGCATTATAAGGACAGGCATCCTTACAGCGCCCACAGCGGACACATTTCTCCTTGTCGATTACCGACTTGCCGTCCACAATCGACACCGCCTTCACAGGACAGACCGCCGTACAAGGGTGTGCAAGGCAGCCACGGCAGTTGTCTGTCACCATATAGCTGTTTTCTTCGCAGGCGTTGCAGGCGAAGGAAATGACATTCATCAGAGGACGAGAAAGTACGCGGTGCGGCTCAGCAGCCTTTTCCACGCCCATTGACAGAATGTTATGCTCGGCTGGACTGCGCAATGAAAGCCCCATCGCCAACCGCAGCCGTTCTCCAACAATGGCTCTCTCCTTAAACACACTTTCCCGGTAGGTGGGCACCTCGCCGGGGATTATTTTATATGGGAGCTGGTCGATATACGAATAGTCGTCATGCTCGTAAGCGAGCCGGGCGATTTCCGCAAATACCTGCCTGCGGATTTTCGTAACCGGTGTATAAACGCCTCTCATATTCCTCAATCAAGCCTTTCTTTTATCTTCCTCGCGGGCAAACTGCCCGGGCAAATTTGTTGTGAAACTGTTTATCTATGTGCTATTACTTATTCGAAGCCATCTGGCTAATGATATACGACATCACCGTTTCGCTGGTTGCGTTCTGGATCACCTCGTCGTCGACCTTTACAACCGGCGCACAGGCCCCGTTTTTGCAATAACCCATGCATTTCACGGGCACGATCTCAATCTGCTTTTGCAGCCGCAACTGACTCTTGAGCGACTTCAGCCCGTCAATGGACTCTATAATGTCCATCGACCCCATCATCACGCAATCGCTCCCTGCGCATACCTCAATCACAAGTTTCTTTCCTGTTTTGCTCACTTGCCATCACCAATCCTTTTATTGTAACGGCGCGCCCCTTCCTTCTTTCGGGGACACCGTACCGCTCCACCTTGCACGATATCCTTTTGGAAACGCCCTATTCATCCTTGGCTGCACGCTGCAGCCAAATCTGCGCAATGTCCAGCGCGTTGTACAGCCCGTCCTTTTCGCTTGTCTTTACAATTCGCTCCACAGGGTTTTGCGTTTCATCGGTGGAGATCATCTGCACACGAATACGATCCGCTACCTCCAGATCGCCGACTTTCTTTGTACTGAGAATTTGCAGCATCGCCACATAATCACTGCTCATATCGCCATAGTATATCGTATTCTTACACCTGACAAGCGGCAAGCCCTTGTAGGTGAAAAATTTTGTTTTCTTTTCTGCCATTGCAGGGGATACCTCCTTATTACGCGTAGTCTGGTTTAGGCTTTTGCTTCCTTCACACCCACCCGACGTGGCTAGCAACTCCCTCGTCGGGGCGCAACAAAACCGACCGGATCCGCCAGCCGTGCGGCGCGAAACATCCGGCCAGAGACGAAGGGGCATTTTGCCCAATATTATTGTACCATAGAAAAAGTTCCTTGTCAAAGAGAAACAGGAGAAAATCGTGTGAACAATCCTTCACAGAAAAAAGGATCAAACAAGGCGTACTGGACGATTGTAAAGGATGGGCAATAATGATTATAGCACTATGGAAAAAAATTTTTTGTAGAATCTAAGCGATTACATCTAATCCCTGAACTTGTACTTTAGGATTCGAAACTATAACATGAATTGATTCTGACAGAAGTAACCGCTTTGATACAGGAAAGCAGCGGACTGAAACACGTAAATTCCATAATAAGGTGATCATATTTTCACAAGACCGGAAATTCTGTCCCTTTCATCATTCGGTACTTGTTTGACAACAGCAATGTTTCCCGCCTGGTTAGCTATTCCTAGATTTTCTGGACAGATAGAAAAAAACGGTCACCGCAGAGCTGCAGCTCCACAATGACCATAGGAGTTCATACGCTTTCCAAAATGATTTCATCCCGACTGAAGAATACGGCATGATACCTTCATGTCGAGAGGGGCGAACCTCATCATGTTATGGCTGAAAATTTCTTTTTTCTTTTTCAATCTAAACACATCCCGCTTTTCTAAACCACAAACATTTACTCTGATTAGGTCCCGAAGGATTCATTCTGGCGTTCAATGAAACTTTCTCCATGTTGCATCCTTTTACTTAGCGGCATGCGATCTCTTACGGCGACTTATCTCAATAACTATTATAATAACTACGGAAAGCAGTCCAGCACCGATCAGGGTAAGTTGCCAGACGGGGGCACCTGTCTGTGGGACATCTCCACCACTGTTCGCCGAACTATCTTCCGTATTGCCAGCATTTTCGGATGTTTGGCTACTGGAGGGAAGGTTTGCACCCTCTCGGCTAACATGGATAGTCTGTGAAGGTTTCAGTTTTTCCGTAGAAACACCTGCTCCATCCTTGGTAAGCACATGAACCTCCTCGATGACAATATCTCCCTCCCACGTCTCCGGGCAAGACAGCTGCAACGTAATCTTCATCGTACCAGTAAGTTTATTGGAAGACTCAAAAAAACTGGTCCAATACAGGCCATCGGCAAGTACGGGAGACGCCGACATACTGCCAGATGTACTGGATGAGGCGGTAACAGCCACGCTTTCCGGACAGGAGACAGCAATTTCAATTCCGGCGTATTGATTTTCTGGCGTAATATCGACCGCCATTTCAATACTGGTCGCTTTCTCCTCAAGAGTAATGCTTTCCTGTGGCAGGGAAACAGTGGACTCCTTTGCAGCTACCGGCAGGGTAACCACTAAAGTTATACATAAGCAGGTCAATAAGCAGGCTATCTTTTTCAATCAGACCATCCTTTCATGGTAAAACATACAGCACAATTGGGAATTACCATCGTCCCGGCAATTCCCAATTGCTGCGCACACTGGCAGATTATCAAGCACTTGTCTTAAGCAATGAACCCGGTTAAGATGACATAGTCCGCTGTGTCCACAACGCCGCTGCGGTCGATATCACAGGTAGCATCCTCGCTCCGATATTTGCTCAGAGCTATGGACAGGTCCGCCAGGGTTACTTCGCCGTCTTCGTTGATATCGGATGCCTCGCGATAAGAGACAACTTCTACGGAAGATTCACCGTTGTCAACTTCTACCGAACCTTCAAAGGTGCCATCCTCATTTGTCGCAGCCGTCTCGACATTCTGAAGAGTAATTGCGGTATTCCCGGCAGCTGCACCCTCTTTGATTTTGAGCACAACCTGCATGACGTCTGCATCACCACTTACAGCTGCACTTGTTCCGATAACCATGCGGACGGTGCCTTCTGTGCTCTTGTCCTGGCTAACAAGCGTATTGTCCAGCAGAGATTTCACCTGCTCCACTTCGAACACATCTTTGTCATAAGCCATTGACACATCAAAGCTATTGACTCCGCCCAGGTCCTTGAGGGAAACTGTGCAGGTTACGGTATCGCCATTCTCCTTGACTGCAAACTCTTTGTCGGTTTCCAAATTCGCGCTGCCTGCTTGAACTGCGGAAAGGCCGAACGGCTGCGTGAAGCTGATTCCTTCGTCGCCCTTGAGCTGTGCACGCACATAGCTGTTTACTTTTCCTTCATAATCATTCAAATCGATAGTGTTGCCGGTAGCAATCACTTCTCCATCCGCAATCCATTCAATGGTGTGATACAGGTCACCTTCAATGGTAATGGTGTCCTCTGCCTGATCCACCTCGATATTGGTAATAACCGGAGGCTGATAATCATTGATGGTTGCATAATCGGTAACTGTGTAGCCCTCCCTCTTGGCGACTTTGGCACTGGCGTAGAAAGTACCGTTTTCCATTGCAGCACGCACATTGGTAGGCGTGTTGGATGGCATCAGCATCATGTTGTAGCTGTGGCCTGTCGCGGCATTGGAGTGCGTATCGTCATTGGAAAATCCCCATACAAAGCGTCCTTGCGGCATAGTCTGCTCTAAGATGTTGTCCCACAAGATACGGTCAGAATAGGAGTCCCCATCCAACTTGTTGATGATTTCCATACCGACACAGGCGCTATACTTGGTAAATAAATCCACATATTTCTTTACTGTTTCGGGATTATTGGACGCCGCCTCGCCGTCAGCACCATTATTGCTGGTATTGCTGCCACCCGTATACCTTCCAGGATGGTTGATGTGGCAGATGCCGCCCAGCTCCTGTGTTTTGGCAATATTGCTTTCCAGTGTCGCACCCGATTCATTATTGAAAGAAGTGAAAAAGGTATTCAGATGGTCGCTAAGCGACTGCTCATCCGAATTTGGGATAGCGACCATACCACGCCCGTCTCTGTCGGTACCAGCTGTAATTTCAGCCAGACGTTCATCTGTTAGGTAGGTACGCCCGTTTCCAGTGGGATCGTCCTTGCGGTTCCATGTCGTATTGAGGACATTATGATCGGTCAGAGCCAGAATATCAAAGCCTTTCTTATAATGTTCCTCGACTGTTTCGGCTGGCTGTGGAGATCCGTCGCTTTCGTTGGAGTGCGCATGAAAGTCAGCTTTATACTGGTTGAACGTGCTCCAGTTGACACTCGCATACGGGTTGTTGATCGTAAAATCGAGGACCCCTTTTCCATTCTGTCCCTGCGCAGCTGCACCAGTTGCAAACATACTGGTCATAACAGCAGCTGCTAAAATCGTTGCTGTAGTTCTCCTATGCATCTTTTTCTCCCTTTCTTGCATAAGTCTTTTTTCATTGCAACTTCATTTTAGCAGTTACAGCTATTTCGAACCATCTGAATCGAGTAAAATGTATATCAAATGAGGATATAAAAATGAATGGATACGTATCAATCACGCGCAGAATTTATAAAACATGTTAAATATGTCCACATAAAAATGCGTTTACCTCAGAGCAGATGTAAGCAAAAACAGTCCGCCCATCCCTTTCTATAAGGGGATGAGCGGACTGTTTTTCAGAAAACCGAATCCTTTTCGGCCACTACCATCTATACTGTACCGTTTCATTGTTAATGACCTTTGAAGTCTCTGAAATCAAGCGTTCCAGATAGGTCATACGGGACGTAAACGATGTTTCACCGTTGACGGTGACATACATCATACGATCCTCAGCCGGTGAAAACTCAACCTTTTCGTTGGGCCGGCCATCCTTGTAGACATATTCAATCGACGCTATTGGCTCGCCTACATCCGCCTCATCGCCAAGATAAATTTCTTCTCCCGGCGCCTTAAGCAGAAGCTGGTAGTAATTCTGGAAATTTTGGGTATCCAGTACCTTGCCGTTGTAGCTGGCTTCCAGCACCTCTTCCTCGTCGACAATGTTGTACTTGATGTCGAAGACATACTGCTGGCCCTCCACATTGACCTTTACCTGAGAGATCAGCTTAATATAAGGCAGCAACACCAGACTAGAGGCAATATCCTCCGCTTTCATTGTCAGCCAAGGCAGTGAATCAGGAGAAAAGACGTAGACGATATCCCTGCCCTTAAGCATACCGTAGTAACCCACAACCGACTCTTCGTAATTCTCCAATTCCTCCTCGTCCTCCGGCGGGGTGGACATAATCGGATCCCCGATGATAAGTTCCCATTCATCGTTTGCCGTCGCCACTTTGACAGTCATGTATGGATCGTCCAAACCGATATCCTCCAGCATATCCTGCGTGGGAAAGGCCATTACAGCCTCGTCTGCACTCATGCCGAATATCTTATGGGTAAAGGCGTCCATCTTTTCCGATCGGACGTAAGCCGCAACCGGCTCGACCATATCCAGTTCTCCGGTATACTGTGGGATACTCGTTTCAGTGTCCTCCGTCAGGCGTTTGGCTTCGACCAGAGAGATGGGATATTCGAGGTCCTTGCGGGTCATATCAAATTTTTTCACCTGCGGGTAGTCTTCCAAGGAATCGTAACCCGGAGCGATCGTATGGTCGAGATAATAAAAGCGCGTGCTGGACAGGATGTTCACCGTACTGGTATCGATGACATAAACCGTGGGATCCTCGTCAACCATAAAATAAGTCTTGCCACTTTCCGGTGATTCCTTTCCCACCTTAATGGTATGCACCGTATTGTCCTTATCCTTAAAAGTGGTAGTAGCAGTAGCCACCGGATCCTGCAATCCGTATTTTTCTAAATCTTCCGGCGCTGTCTCTACAGTATCCAGCGCTGTCACAGCGCTGACCGTTTCTGCCAGAGAGGTAAAACGGTCGGCATCGACCGGCAGATCCTGAAAGGCCTCGATATTCCATTCTTTTGATCCGGTACGGACAACCTCATATTCCCCGTACGTATTATTAACCTTGACGCTTGCGACGTCGTCAAGCTTCTGCTCATATAGCGCTACCGCCGTATCGGGCAGGGAAGTGGAGGCTTCCTCATCTTTTGGCAGCATCAGCACAACTGCCATCAGCACGCCGAGCAGAATGACCAGCGCTGTTGCGCCGGCGATAAGCATTTTAACCCGTTTACTCATTTGTTCCTCCTGCGAATCCAAGTCACGATGCCCAGAATCACGACTATACCCGGTATGACGCCGATAAACAGGATACTGAGGACCTGTACGTTGCCGGCAGTCACATCAAGGTTGGTACCCTCCAGGTTTTTCGGCACAATGGTAATCGCATTTTTCTTGCCTGTCAGCGCGTTGGTCATGCTCAAGACATAATCGCCGTTGTTCAGCGCAGGCATTTCCATAAATTCGGTAGACGCCAGCGTGATACTACCTAGCGCGACAACGTGGCTGTTCAGCTCCGTGGATCCCTCAAACAATGTCTTGGTTCCCACGATACCTGCGCAATAAGTACCTTTTTCGGCCGAATTTGGATCCCAGTTTTCATCCGCATCCAGCGGGCTGAGCACGGCTGTTTCGCTGGAATTGAGCAGCACGCTGGTGGAACGGTTGCCCGATTCCTCATACAGCTGTTTAAAGGCCTTGGCCCCTGTCTGCAAAATAGGCTGATCGCTACTTGGCATATCCTTAGCGTACTCCTCATCGACAACATCATAGAAGCCAAAGAGGGGGTTGATGTAGTAGTTGTTGGGGTCGGTCTCGTAAAGGATACCGTCCATCGGCTCGATGCCCCATTCACTGAGGAAAGCATCTAGGTTCGGCATATCTCCCTGATCATAAGCGGCAAAATAAATCAGTGTCTTACCCATTTTATCGTCGTTGGTCAGGAATTTATCAAGCTTGGCAAGCTCCGCTTCACTGTAATCGCGGCGGGGAGCTGGAATCAGTGCGATTACCGCATCAGGATTGATTTCCTCCTCCGTCAGGAGGTTCTGCTCCACAACCTGGTAACCGTTTGCCTTGAGTAAGCTGGTATAGGGCGTATAGTCCGCCTCATCGAAGCCTGTCAGCACAGTCACCGTCATGGGGTTTGAGTCGGTAACCGATATAATCGCTGAAGTGACGATCTGTTCTACCTTGGAGGATACGACAGTGTAACCGGTACTGTCAAAGTTAAACATTTCATTGATGCTGTATTTCTGCATCCGCCCGGTTTTTTCCGATTCGACCATCACATCCCCAGCGGTAAAATTATCTTTCGAATATTCCTGCTGGATTTCCGGATTGGAGATCAGATCCTTGTATTCCACCTTGATATGGGAGGAATACTTCTGGTAATCACGGATCATCTCATTGGCCTGCTCGTGGTAGATACTGGTGTTCTTAAACTCATCCTCTTCGGCGAGGACGGTAATCGTGACATCCGAGTCTAGCGTCTTAAGAAAGTCGATCGTCTTAGAAGTGACATTGTAAATCCCGCCGTCGGTCAAATCAAGCTCCAACGGCAGACGGTCCGACAGAAACATAACAATTGCGTTGACCAGAACCAGCACCACCGCGACAACTACGGTCATCACCGTTGCGAAAGCGCCATATTTCAGTTTCCTGCTTTTCAAAAACTTCAAATTCATATTGGAAAGGCCTCCTGTTTATTGTCCGGCAAAACCGCCGGACTGCTTTCTGCGGGACGGCTCCGCTGCGATCAAGACCAACGCCGGCGCTCAAATACGCGGATGGTCAGGTAATTGAATAAAAGCGCCACACTGATAAAGAATAAAATAGGCGAAAGGCCGATTTTACCCATTGTCAGCGTATTATACGGCTCATAAAAGGAGAAGCCCTTCACAATGGTGCTGAGGAAAGAAATCGGGATAGCAGCTGCAATCGAATCGATAAACGACAGGAACATCAGCGCTGCAAAGCTGCCGATAGCCGCGATCACCTGATTTTCCGTCAAGGATGAAATAAAAAGCCCGATGGAGATCAACGCGCCGCCCAGCAGCAAAAGCCCCAGCATATTGCTCAGCACCACTGCCCAATCAGGCTGCGCAAAGAAGGAAACGACCACTGCGAACACCAACGTTACGGCAACGCCCATTGCAAAGATGATAAAAGCGGCGATAAACTTGCCGAACACAAGCCCTCCCAACGTCAGCGGCGCAGTTAAAAGCGCCTGATCCGTCTTCTGCCGCTTGTCTTCGCTAATCAGCCGCATCGTCAGGATGGGAATCAGGAACATCAGCACGCTGAACAAATTGATAAAAACGCCGCGCAAATCGGTCGAACCGGCCTGCAGCGTGGTCATGTAAAAGAAGAAACCTGCGAAAAGGTAAAATACCGCTAGATAGATATAACCAATAGGAGATGAGAAATACGACGACATCTCCCGTTTGATGATTGCACCCATTATTTTTTGCCTCCTTTGGATTTGTCATCGATCAGGGTAAGGAAGACGTCTTCCAGCGTCATTTCGCTGGTCTTCATCCCCAACAGCGGGAAGCTTCTGTTGGACAGGCGATTAAAAATCTCGCGCCGCACATCGCTCCCCTCCTTGGCTTCGAGGCTGTACTCGAATACACCCTTTTCTCGTTCGCCCAGCAGCACCACCGACTGCATATTCGGCACCGACGTTAAAAGTTTTCGCACTTCCGCCTCCGGCCCCTCAATCCGGACGACCAGCTTATGGTCGGTGCTCAGCTGACGGGAGAGGTTGTCCGCCGTATCATCAGCAACGATGATGCCCTTATTAATAACAACCACCCTGTCGCATACTGCTTGTACCTCTGGAAGAATATGCGAGGACAAAATGACGGTATGGTTTTTTCCCAGCCGTTTAATCAGATTACGGATATCAATAATCTGCTTTGGGTCCAATCCGACAGTCGGTTCGTCCAGGATAAGCACCTCAGGGTTGCCTATCAGCGCCTGTGCTAGCCCCACACGCTGTTTATAGCCTTTGGACAAGTTCTTAATGATGCGGTTATAAACCTCCTCAATACGAACCAGACGGCAAATCTCGCCGATATGGGACTTCCGAGGGATTTTACAGCGCTTCAAATCGTAGATGAAATCGAGGTAATCGCGCACAGTCATATCCAGATATAAAGGCGGATGTTCCGGCAGGTAACCGATATGCTTTTTCGCCTCCAGCGGATTTTCCAGCACATCGTACTCGCCGATTTTGGCAACGCCCTCTGTGGAGGAGAGGTAACCAGTGAGGATATTCATCGTGGTAGACTTGCCCGCGCCGTTCGGCCCAAGAAAGCCAAGAATTTCCCCTTTATTGACTGTAAAGGAGATGTTATCCACCGCCTTCTTATCGCCGTAACGTTTTGTGAGGTTTTGTACCTCTATCATCGTAATCCCTCCATCATGCTTGAAAACCGGGGGCTTTCCCGGTTTGAGCGTCAATACGCAAAAGCCCGTCCTTTGGACAGGAGCAAAAATTATTATATCAAAGAAATTCATAAAAACTGTGAACGGTTTATAAATGTTGCCTAACATCAGTTGATGGCTTTGTGAAAATTAATTCAAGTTCGCTAAAAAACGGCAGGATTCGGTCTATTTTACCGGCTTTCCTCCTCGCCATCTCGTCAGATCTCGGATACGCGAAACCGGAGAAAGAGGAGTGTATTGACAGATTCCGCTTGCTATTTTCCTGGAAAGCTACTACAATGGATCCATCAGGCCATAACTGTCCGCTGCATTTCCTGGAAACACCCGGACGAAAGGGAGCGGAAAAGGCGGCGACGGCCGCCCAGGTTTCACCGAGAAAGGATTTTGAAAATGCCACAGAAAAGAAGGCCACAGTCGGGTGCACGTCCGCCGAGAAAAAAAGGCAGCAAAAAAGCGAATGTCCTCGTACCCATCCTCATACTAATGATACTAGTGCTGCTCCTTGTCTTTTCCTTTGCTCTCAGCGGCGGGGAAAGCAGCGAAAATCAATCGGAAACGTCGTCACAGCCCTCCTCATCAGAGAATCCGCAAAGTTCGTCACAGGATCCAAGCGGATCCCCAGCGTCGGAATCTTCTGAAACGGCGACGTCCCCGGGAGAGGAGACGGTGGATAAAATGGACTGGGCACTGATTTTAGTCAACCAGACACATATCCTGCCAGACGATTATGAGGTCAAAACGGCCGATTCCTTCAATGGTAAAGAATTTGAGTACCGCGCCAACGAATACTTGAAAGAAATGTTCGCTGCGGCCGAGGCGGACGGCTGCCCCATGTTCCTCACGTCGGCATACCGTAGCAAATCCTATCAGACCGGCCTATTTGAGCAGAGCGTTAAAACGTTGATGGGCCAAGGCATGACCAGGGAAGAAGCCGAAGCGGAAACCGCCCGCAATATCGCCGTACCAGGCCAGAGCGAGCATGCAACCGGCCTTGCCGCCGATATCGTCAATCCTGGTTTCTTCAACCAGCACGCCGAACTCAACGAAGCCTTTGCCAATACCAAGCAGTCCGACTGGCTCTTGGAGCACGCCGTCGACTACGGCTTTGTTCTGCGTTACCCAAAGGACAAAACCGACATCACCGGTATCAATTACGAGCCGTGGCACTGGCGCTTCGTGGGTCCCTACCATGCGAAAAAGATGAAAGAGATGAACGTCACCTTGGAGGAGTACACACAAATGCTTGGTTTGTCCTAAAAAGATCATCTTGTCCCCTGCGGAAAATATTTCCGTAGGGGACTTTTTTGTAAAAGAGATGAGAACGGAACGCCTGAGTGAAAAGCGGCAACATTCATACACCAAGATAGCGCCATCTTTGCTTCCTCATTTGGCCATAAAATACAAAAACGATACCTCAATCCAGCATAACAAGACCGGCATTCCTTATTCTGCCAATTCCTCATAACGCAGCGCGACGACGCGTTCATCAAAACCGGTCAACTGGGCGATCTGCGCAAGCGTTGTCAGACCATATTCACGGTAGTAGTCGTCCGCCTCCTCCAGCAGCAGACAAGCGCAAAAATAGTCCGCTTCATTCTCCAGCTTGGATTGCACCAGGTAAGTAAACGACAAAATAAACATACTATTAAGCTGCGTATGTAACAGCGCATGACCCAGTTCATGTCCGCAAACAATCGTCCGTTCTCTTTCCGGAAGGGCGTCATTGATATAAATAAAGCCGTACCCTTGCATCCGGTTGAAAAATCCCCGGATGCGGGCTGGCAAAGGAACCATAAGGGGGGTAATGTCCAAGTATTCGCAAAGCTCGAACGGATCGGATGTTTCATATGTGCGCTTCAGACGCTCTACAAGTCTTTTGATTTCCGTCATACTGTGAAAGTCCTTTATGTAGTAGGTTGTGCGGCATAGCTGTCGTTAGACATTTCGGCACCTGCCAGTATTATTGTAGCACATCTCAGTGTGCGTTAAACCGTACAGTGATATCAGCCCCGTCCTTTGCGGCTGTTTTCCTTGGATCTGCGCATCGCAATTTCTGCACTGAGCTCCATCGCCTCGATGACCTGGGACAATTCCTCGTCAGTGAGCGGCTGTCCGTTGAACATCAGGCTGTCGCTGTTGATGAGAAAATGCCGTATCTCCGAAAGAAGCTCTTTCTTTTCGCCGCCCGTATGGTCCGTTAGAAGATCGTCGGTGCTAGCACCTAAAATTTGGGCAATCTTCAAAAGCGTCGCGTGATCCGGCTCCCGCCGTCCGCTTTCATACATCCCGATTGTACTGGACGACACGCCTACCTGCGCTGCCAACTCCGCCTGGGTAAGCTTGTTTTTCAGCCGTAGAATCTTCAGATTGGTTCCAAACATGTGATTCACTCCCTAATTCGATGGTTTCTGCCGATATTATACCATAGGTGTCCTTTGATGTCAACACAATTTGTGATTACTACACCTTGACAACACACTATAAGTGTGTTAAAATGAAGGTGAAATCACAATAAGTGTAGTAATATAGTTTAAAATTTACCATATCGTGTTTTTAGCTTTTTCTATTTTGAAGCGTATCTGTTACCAATTGATCAAGTAAGAGACGTATACCATTTAGCATCACATTATGTTGATATAATATGTAAATTATATGTCTTATTGTGATTTATATGTTTTATATCCTTATAAAAGAGCAAGACAGATGAAAAAGGAGGACACGTCAATGACAAAAAACTTTACGGACATCAAAGATAGTGAGGTATCTCTTCACATCCTGGGGGAAGAATACAATCTTTCTGCAATGGCTTTGGCGGGACGCATCCGCGCACTGCGGGCAGCCATCCCCAACGCGCCGCTACCGCAGCGGCAAGAAATGCTTTACCGCCTGCGGATTCTTTACGATGAACATGCTGACATGAAAGCGGCGGCACGATATTTAGAAAGCTATTATCGAGAAAGGGAGCGGTGGGATGCGTAGAAAACGCGTCGCGCTTGAGGCGCTGTACCAGTTGGACGATAACGCACCATCCATACCGGTCGTCGGGGAGAACGCGTACGCGGATACGTCAAATAGTGGACAAACGCAGTTGTTTCCGGTAAAATGGATACAAAAGGTGCTGCCAGAAATGATTGAGAGAGAACTATCCGAACGGCAACGGGAAATTCTGCTACGCTACTATTATCAGAATATGACGATACGGGAAATTGCCAGTGATTTGCACATGGCTCCTTCCAGTGTCTGCCGCAGCATCCAGCGCAGCCGGAATATCTTGGCACGCTTTTTACGCTACTACCACTTATAACAAATACACGGATACCGTCGACTGCGCCGGCAGGGAAGCGCGATATCCCGTATCCAACCACAGCGAAAGGAATGAATGTTCAAATGGAACTCTCCTACTTTCTTCCCGTACGTATGACAGGAAAGGATGTCTGGTATACCGACGCCGATATTCTGTCACGCCTCGCCGCCTACGGTGGGCGGGCAATGATCGTCACAGGGAAATCGTCGGCAAAAAAAAGCGGCGCACTGGATGATGTTCTTCGCGCGCTTTCATCCGCCGGAATTGCCCGGGAAATCTACGATGGAATTGGTGAGAACCCCTTTGTCTCGTCCTGTCGGGAAGCAGGACAACGCGCTTACGAGTCGGATTGCCATTTTATTATCGGTATAGGCGGCGGTTCGCCCCTTGACGCAGCCAAGGCAGTCGCGGTGTTTGCAAAAAACCCCGATTTGTCCGATGAGGCGCTGTTCTCATTGAAATGGACCCTACCGCCGCTGCCCATCGTGCTGGTAGGCACGACGGCGGGCACCGGCTCCGAAGTCACTCTAACATCGGTCCTAACCACACAGGGGACATCTGATGCACCCGGTATCAAGAAAAGCGTCAACCACCCTTCTCTGTACGCAAGTCTTGCTGTTTGCTGTGCCAAATACACTTACAGTGTCCCTTACAGCGTTACTATCTCGACTGCATTAGACGCACTTTCCCACGCCGTCGAAGGTTATTTCTCTTCCCGTGCCTCGGACATCAGCGATGTGCTGGCCGAACGCGCTGTTAAACTATTGCTCAACGCCCTGCGCGCGCTAGAAGACACGCCAGAAATTTATACAAAAAGTATCGTTCGTGACGACCTATACAAAGCGTCAATTCTTGCCGGCATGGTGCTCAACCAATGCGGTACCTGCTTTTGTCATCCGATAGGCTACGTACTCACCGAGCGCTACGGCGTTCCGCACGGACGGGCCTGTACGGCTTTTCTCCCCGCTCTGCTTTCACGCGCCGAGCAATTTATGCCCGCTAAGGCGGCCGCGCTTGTTCGGGCGGCGGGCTTCTCCATACCGGAAATCTGCCGTATTGTCGACCTTCATACCGCCCTCGACCCCATCGCCATTCCGGACGGACTACTTGACGCCTGCCGCGTACGCTGGCAAAACCTGCGCAACTTCGCCATCACTCCCGGCGGCTTCACTCCCGATGACGCCGTCCATCTGTTCGCTTCCCTTTCCCGGTAGGAGGGAAGCGTCGGGACCCTGATGCTCTGCCTTAGACTCCGCTTAAGAACCTTCTTTCAAGAAGGTTCTTAAGAATCTCCAAGAACTTTAAATGATTTTCATCATCATCCCCTTTGCGGGGGTGGTGATAAAAATAACTTAAAGTTTTTTGAAAGTCCTTAGGAAACTTTTTAGAAAAAAAGTTTCCTAAATGGGGCCCGGGGCAAAGCCCCGGCATACTTACACCTCCTCGTACCGGGGGGAGGGGAAGGGAGCAGATGAATGCAGAAGATTTTGGGATATATGCGCAAGGCAGTGGCGGAGTTCGGTCTGATTGAGAACGGCGACTGCATCGCGGTTGGGGTATCGGGCGGCAAGGACTCGGTTGTACTGCTGCTCGGCTTATGGGAACTGCGGCGTTTTTTAGGGATCGACTACGAGGTGGTCGGCATTACGCTGGATCCTCAGTTCGGCGGTATTGAGACGGACTATAGTCCGATCGAGGCACTCTGCCGGGATAGGGGGATCCCATACCTGGTCAAGCGGACGAACATCGGGGAGATTGTTTTTGACGTCCGTAAGGAGCCAAACCCGTGCAGTCTATGCGCGCGGATGCGTCGCGGTGCGCTGCATGATGCAGCAAAGGCGGCAGGCTGCAACAAAGTCGCACTGGGGCACCATTATGACGATGCGGTGGAGACCTTTGTCATGAACCTGTTTCACGAGGGACGGCTGGGATGTTTTTCGCCAAAAAGTTACCTATCCCGCAAGAAGCTGACGTTAATCCGTCCTCTGGTGTTCGCGCCGGAGAAGGAGATACGCCGTACGGCGCAACGTCTTGAACTGCCTATCGTCAAAAGCGCTTGTCCGGCGGACGGGTACACGTCGCGGCAGAAGACGAAGGAGTTTTTGCGTGAGCGTGAAAGGGGAGACCACGGCTTTACCTACCGGTTGTTCGGCGCCATGCGCCGCGCCGGCATCGATGGATGGGGGTATCCTGATCGTCCCGATCGAAAAGAGCAAAACGACGCAGGGCAGGAGTAACAAAGGTAAAGATATGACAAGAAACAAAAAACAGCAGGAAGCCTGTAATCCCTGCTGTTTTTTGTTTTGCTTCGACACAATTGTCCGGGTAATAATTTTTATATAGGCTCACCAAGCCTGAAACGACAACCGGAATCAAATTCCACCATGCACTTAAGTCCGTCTTATTTGAGATAAATCGGATTTGTGTACGCCTTACGTCCGTCAAAACCGAAGCACTCGGCGCGAACATAAGTTTGCCAATCATAAAGCTTAACGCTGTACTCTGTCACCGGTTGTGACTCGTCCTTGGCGATAACAGCTTGGTACTCGCGCGTCTGGCCATTGACGCAGATACGCTTCACCGGCGAGCACTTGATATGAAAGATGCCATCCTCGACATAGTAATCATAGATTTCCGGCCCAGTGGAGGCGTAGAAACTTCCGTCCCAGATCGCCTGGCAGATTGCCTGCTCGGACAGTTCCTTGGCTTTGACCTGGATATAACCACCGAAAGAATCACAGTACTGGGAATCGATTGGATGCCAGTTGTGGTTGTCGTCGGTAGCCGTTCCCCAGATCTTCATGCCGCGGCGCAGCAGTGCGTCCCACAGCACATTGGATTCGCCCATGTTCTCGGTGTACCAGGAGCAGAAATTCAATATTTCCACGCCGAAAAGGTTTTTCAACGGCAGAATATCGTCATATTCCAACGTCGACCAGTGTGGGTGGTTGATCATCGTCATGTACCCTCTGTCACGCATATCATCAATATAAGCTTGAATGTCATCCATGGTATCCAGAGTAGGGTTATCCATCACGTCGTCATGGGAGAGCATGGGTTTGGTTGGCGTAAATCCGCGTTCGCCAGTGGGGAGAAAAATAAAGTGATACACACGCCATTGGCCGTCTTTGAGATAGACATCCCCCTCCACCCCCTGAATGGTGATGAAGTCCTTTGTGTTGTACTGTTCGAATCGGGTATAACGGTTATGCTCGGTCAGGGCAAGGAAGTCATAACCGTGCGCCTTGAAGGCGGCAACGGATTCATCGGGCGTCAGCTTGCCGTCGGAACGAGTCGTGTGCGAGTGGAGGTTTCCCTTGTAAAAGTTCCCCTCCTCATAAAGCGGAGACAGTCTCATAACCTAAGTTCCACACCTTTCTCAATCATGATAGCGGCGCCATGCCGCCGGATCTGTTTGCTCTTCCGCTTATTATAGCACGCTGAAAAAACGGTTGCAAGCCTTTCTAGGGTATACTTGACACGCAAAAGACAAAAAAGGACCGGAGGCCGTTATCATACGGCATCTGGTCCTCATTTTATTGTATGATGACACCTGACTCATTCAAATAGTCAAAAAAAATTACAACTTAGCGCTTAACGAATCGCTCCAGGACCCGTATTTCGGACAGGAAGTCTGAAAATTACCGGTATAAGTGACAATCTCCGGATAATTATCTATATTCACCGTCACCTGCGCACGCTCCGAATTATGTTGGATACTTTGATGTGGCACGCCGTCCGGTGTTACCAGTGTACAAATATTTGTCGTAACGCCATAGTAGGACATAGAAGTGGCTTCCGCATATACGCTGTTCCCACTCGTGTAATTCCTTAAACGCCCTTTACACTGGTTGGTAATTCCCAGCGAACCTTTCGTGTACGCAACCGGAGTCTCGGCTATACTATACGGCTGCGGGCCGTCGAAATCCGGGTTATACGCGAATGTACTGACACTCATGCCCAGTGCAAGCAACGCCGCTGTACAAGCCGCAACGACCTTTTTGGTGTTTTTCATTTGACTTTTCCTCCTGTTTTTTGACGCCTTTTGATTGCTTGGTAGAATTTAGTCTCCGGAAACCAAACTCAACCATAATTATGGAAATATTTCCTGTTTTTAATATATCAGAATTTACTTTATTTGTCAATATATAAGCGATAAAATCGATTTTTATATGAGTAATAAAAATCTTTTCGTATTAATTTATGTAAAAAATAAGTCAACACAAGTTTTTTATGAATGAAATATCACTTATCATTGTAAATCGTTTTTGCACATACGCAAAGATGTATTTCCGCTGATCCAAATTCCCCCCTGTCACGTGACAGGGGGGAATTCCACAACCTTTATTCGACGCCGTCAGGTTCACCATCCGCCGGCATAATTTGAGGCAACTCGTTCTCCTCTTCCATCATCGACACATCTGCGGCATCCCCGCCTTCCACCTCTTCGACGGCTTCTGCCTGCGCCTCTTCGTCATGTTCGGTCCGCGCAAATGTGACGACTCGAGAATCGCCCATGATCCGCATGACGCGTACCCCTATTGCATAACGGGACATGACCCGCACATCGCCGACCACGATACGGATAATAACGCCGTCGGTGGAAATCAGAATAATGTCATCGGTGTCATCCACAACCTTGACACCGCAAACATACCCTTTTTCCTCACTAACTTTATAGTTCTTCAATCCAAGGCCACCACGGTTCTGGACGCGGTACTCGTCGATCGCTGTACGACGGCCCAGTCCCTTATCTGTGACAGTCAGCACCGTTGCATTTTCACGTATCCGCGCCATACCGACGACCTCGTCCCCCTCCTTCAGCGTAATCGCCTTAACGCCGCGTGCGCTGCGCGACAGGGGACGGATGTCCTTCTCCCGGATCCGGATGGCCATACCTAGCCGTGTTGCTATCAACAGTTCATTCTGGCCGTGAGTGATGCGGGCATAAGCCAACTCGTCGCCCTCGGAAAGGCTGATGGCGATCAAGCCGTTTTTACGTACATTCCGGTATGCGGTAAGCACGGTACGCTTGATGATACCCTGCTTGGTCACGGTGACAAGATAAGCATCCTCATCAAAATCGCTTACCTTGAGCATTGCCGCTATTTTCTCGTCCGGCTCTAGCTGCAGAAGGTTGACGATATTGATGCCACGCCCGTTTTTACTGCCCTCAGGAATCTCATAGCATTTGAGCTTGTACATTTTGCCCTTGCTGGTAATGAAGAGTACGTTATCGTGCGTCGACGAAACAAACAGCTCCTCCACGAAGTCCTCTTCGCGCTGCTTCATTCCGCTGACACCACGTCCACCCCTTCGCTGGGTCTTATAAGTATCGGCCGGCATACGCTTAATATACCCAAAATGGGTATAGGTGACAACGCAATCCTCCACCGGGATGAGATCTTCAATGTCAACCTCACCGCTAACGGCCTCAATCGATGTCCGGCGCGCATCATTAAATTTCGCCTTGATTTGCAAAAGCTCTTCCTTGATGATGGCCAAAATTTTCGAACCGTCGGCAAGGATCCCTTCCAACTCGCGGATTTTCTCCAACAGCGCGGCCAGTTCCTCCTCAATCTTGATACGCTCCATCCCCGTCAGCTGTCCCAGACGCATGGCGACGATAGCGTCAGCCTGGACGTCATCCAGCCCAAAGCGCTCCATCAGTGCTGCCTTGCCCTCGGGGATCGATTTGGAGGCGCGCAACAGCGCGATAACTTCGTCAATAAAGTCCAACGCAATTTTAAAGCCTTCCAGGATGTGGGCGCGTTCCTGTGCCTTGCGTAGGTCGAACTGGGTACGGCGGGTGATAACCTCCACCTGGAAGTCCAAGTAATGGTTCAGCATCTCCATCAGGGTAAGGATCTTCGGTTCTCCATGAACCAGCGCCAGCATAATTACCCCTACAGTCTCCTGTAACTGGGTAAAGGAATACAGCTGGTTTAAAATAACCTGCGGGTTGGCGTCACGTTTGAGCTCAATGACAATACGCATACCCTCCCGGTCGGACTCATCCCTCAGGTTGCTGATGCCGTCCACTCTCTTATCTTTGACCAGATCGGCGATCGACTCCAGCAGGCGCGTCTTATTGACCATGTAGGGGATTTCCCGTACAACGATACGGAATCGGCCGTTACTTTCCTCTTCGATTTCCGCCTTGGCGCGCAGGATAATTTTGCCCCGGCCGGTACCATAAGCTGCTCGTATCCCAGAATATCCCATAATAGTTCCGCCAGTTGGGAAGTCCGGACCTTTGATAAACTCCATGATATCCAAAAGGTCCGCATCCGGGTTGTCTATCAGGTAGGCAAGCGCATCAATGACCTCACCCAGGTTGTGCGGCGGGATATTGGTGGCCATACCGACGGCAATACCTGTCGACCCGTTTACCAAAAGGTTTGGAAAACGGGAAGGGAGCATGACCGGCTCTTTCAGGCGGTCGTCGTAGTTAGACATATACTCGATGGTATCTTTGCCGATGTCGGTCAGCATCTCCATCGAGATCTTGCTCATTTTGGCCTCCGTATACCGGTAAGCCGCCGGAGGGTCTCCGTCGATAGAACCGAAGTTGCCATGACCGTCAACCAGTGGATAACGCAGCGAAAAATCCTGCGCCAGACGCACCATAGCGTCGTAGACCGATGCATCTCCATGCGGATGGTAACGTCCCAGCACACTACCCACGGTGTCAGCACACTTACGGTAAGCTTTATCCGGCGTCAGACCGTTTTCCCACAGCGTATACAGGATACGGCGGTGCACCGGTTTTAATCCGTCACGCACGTCGGGGAGCGCACGCCCCACAATGACCGACATGGAATAGGCGAGATAGGATTCGCGCATTTCCTTCTCGATATCCACTGGAATGATTTTCGTCTGGTCGTTAAATTGCGCGCCGTCCAGATTTGTATGCAAGTCCTTGTCCAATCTATTTTACCTCACTTTTGGCGTATCAGCCTTGGTTGATATCGGATTGCCCTGTCTTCTGGAAGTTTCTTTTTTTACCACCCTTTGCCTGTGCAAGCAATACGTCCAAAGCCTCTTGCTCTTTCTGCGTCATTGCCTTATGGGGGATAACGAAAAGGTTCCTTTTCTCATATACAAGAACGAATAACTCCGTATCTGGAATCACCCATAACTTGTCGAACGCGGGTGAGATGAAGGTCGGATCATTGACTGAGCCGTTTACCTCCCTGCGCAGCTGGATCGAAAGCTTGTCGGGATAGACAACGGCACGGAAAGGATCGTCACTGGCCAGATCAAGGGCCGTATAAAGCTTCTTACGCACCGTCAGGACGTTCGTCCAAAGCGACAGAATCACCGCTAGACAAATGACAATCATAAATATAGCGAAATTACGGTCTGATGAACGGAAGATATCAATCCCGTAACAGATGGCAATGACGCCTAGTATCGCCGTATATACGTAATAGCGGGGCATCACTTTCCGACGCTGGTAAGAAGCGAAAGCACGCTTGCTGTCCTCCGCAGTCAATCGGTAATAGACCTGAAAATCGGCGCCTTCCGGCAACGGCTCCTCCGGAATCTCGGGCGATTCCGGATCGAACAGGTCAGGGCGGGGAGGACCTTCCCAATCATTTGCTTTATCCTTATCGGATGTACCTTCGCAGGCTATATCATCTTCATTTTGGGATGATTCCTCCAGCAGCGGGTCGCGGTCCTTTTCTTCCATCATTTCAATCACCTTCATTTCATGCAGCAAGGCAAACAAGCCTGCCATCCTCCATCAATTTTCATGCTGTTTGTGTCTCTTTACAAGCTACAAGTTCAGCCTGTACAGAACATCTTTTCCTTCCGTACCTGTTTCCGACGCGTACAGCAACGCCTCATTTTCCTCTCATGTTTGTACGCGATCTGGGTGCAGGCTCAGCCTGCACCGCTTAAATGTCAAGATTCTGGACATACTTCGCATTACGTTCAATGAAGTCACGACGTGGTCCAACCTTGTCTCCCATCAGTATGGTGAAAATTTCGTCAGCACGTGCGGCGTCCTCCAGCTCCACCTTAATCAGGATACGGTTTTCCGGGTTCATCGTCGTCTCCCACAGCTGTTCGGGATCCATCTCACCCAAGCCTTTATACCGCTGGATTTCCACCTTGGCTCCGGACTCTCCCTGCAATTCTTTCAGGTACATATCACGTTCGGCATCCGTATAAGCGTATCGAACCTCTTTTTTTCCTCGTGTCAGCTTATAAAGAGGCGGCTGCGCAAGATAGACGTGTCCCTGCTCAATCAAAGGCCGCATAAAACGGAAAAAGAACGTCAGCAGCAGGGTACGGATATGGGAACCGTCGACGTCAGCATCCGCCATAACAATACATTTACCATACCGCAACTTGGATAGATCAATTTCATCACCGATACCGCATCCAAGCGCCGTAACCACCGGCATCAGCTTCTCGTTCCCATATACTTTGTCCAGACGCGCCTTTTCCACGTTGAGCATCTTGCCCCACAGCGGAAGGATCGCCTGGAAACGCCGGTCCCGTCCTGCCTTAGCGCTACCACCCGCGGAATCGCCCTCGACGATGTATACTTCGGTAAACTCAACATTCCGTTCCGAGCAGTCGGCAAGTTTGCCCGGCAGAGAAGCCGACTCCAGCGCCGACTTACGCCGGGTCAATTCCCGCGCACGCCGCGCCGCTTCCCGCGCACGCTGTGCATTGATCGACTTATCGATGATATTACGAGCAACTGCCGGATTTTCTTCAAAATAGGTCATCAGCTTTTCGTTAACCAGGTTCTCCACAATGGGACGTACCTCCGGGTTACCCAGCTTACCTTTTGTCTGGCCCTCAAACTCGCACTCTGGGAGCTTAATGCTGATGACAGCCGTCAGTCCTTCACGGACGTCTTCACCCATCAGCTTTTTATCCGCTTCCTTGATGAGGTTGAATTTCTTGCAGTAATCGTTAAAGACACGGGTCAAAGCATTCTTGAACCCTGTCTCATGGGTTCCTCCCTCTACCGTATGAATATTATTGGCGAAAGAAAGGATTACCTCGTTATAACTCTCATTGTATTGCATAGCGATTTCGACTGTCGCATCACCCGAAACGCCGGCGAGGTAGATCACATCTTCATGCAGTACCTCCAGCTGCTTACGCGTGTGGATATGGGTGACGAAACTGCGGATACCTCCAGTATAATGCAGCGTCTCTTCCTTCGGATCTGACGGGTCGCGGGAGTCGGAAAAGACAATCTTCACGCCTGCGTTCAGGAAAGCCTGCTCGCGTAACCTGCCCAGAAGGATCTCGTAATCATATTCGGTCTCGGAAAAAATTTCCGGGTCGGCCTTAAAAGTGACAACGGTGCCTGTGCGATCCGTCTCACCGGTGACGGTCATCGGATCGCTGTAATTGCCCCGTTCAAAACGCTGGAAGTGGATCTGTTTTCCGTCATACACTTCGACTTCCAGCCACTCGCTCAGCGCGTTGACAACCGATGCGCCCACACCGTGCAGACCGCCGGATACCTTATATCCGCCGCCGCCGAATTTACCGCCTGCGTGCAGGACGGTAAAAACGATCGTCGCCGCCGAAATTCCTTCCTTTTCGTGAACGCCGGTGGGGATGCCACGTCCGTTATCGCTCACCCGCACGACCTCGCCTGGCAGAAGCTCGACGCGAATTTCACTGCAGAACCCAGCCAACGCCTCATCGATAGCATTGTCCACAATCTCGTATACCAGATGATGTAGGCCCTTCTGACCCGTCGAGCCAATGTACATGCCCGGCCGTTTCCGTACCGCTTCTAAGCCTTCCAGCACTTGTATCTGTTCAGCGCCATACTCCCCTGAAACAGGTACTGCTGTCATTTCGACTGGTTCGTGAAAGCTTTGCTCACTCATAAATCTTGCCCTTTCCTTTCCATTCCCCATATCCGGCCACGCCGGGGGAAGGATCCCTTTTTTGTCCTACCTCCTGGCGGGACATTTCCTATCGCCATGTGCTGGACCAACGCCTTTTGGGCGCTTTTCCGTAAACGGCTGTTATCCTTTCGCTCGGCTATGCCGGACGACCGCAATTTTGATAGATTCATCTAGCGTCAAACGCTAAGGCTATCGATAAAGGATAGACGCTTTTTCAGCGTGGCGGCCGATATCTGGGAAATATAGACCACCTCGTCGCTCCTTTTTTTCCCCGCGCAGACGATAAAGGACTTGGGAAGCTCGTACGATACATTCACGACCCGCCCGTTTTTTTCTGCCGTGGCAAGGAACTCCTTGGTTCCTTTCCCGATGGAAGTGTTTTCGATATCAAAGATCCCAACAATATCTGAAGCGGAGACGACTGTCTCCATCCCAAGATGCAGGTACAACCCTTCTCCTCCTTTACCTGGACTGCCGTTGCCTAAATTCCGGCGGCGCACACATGTCGACCCTAGCGTTTCCTATCCAGAAAACGTCTCTCTCGTAAAAAAACGTTCCATACTTATACGTCCAGCGCGCGCACACACCCGGCCGATACTTCGTACACCGCGCCTTTCTTCAACCTGAGAATACTGGACGGATCGCAGCAGGTGACAAACACCTGGATCCCCCCCAGGCTGTTGAGGACATAATCCTGCCGTTTGACATCCAGCTCACTCATCACGTCGTCCAACAGTACCACGGGACGCTGGCCGGATAACTGTTCAAAAAGCCGCGACTCAGACAGCTTCAGTGCAAGCACAGCACTGCGCTGCTGCCCCTGCGAGGCGTACAGGCGCATCGGTGTCCCGTCCAGGCTGCATTCCAGGTCGTCACGGTGCACCCCCACAGATGTAAATCCTTGTTCAACGTCATCAGCTCTTGCGGCGCGCAGACTATCGTAATAAACCCCGATATTCTCGTCGGTATAGGTTTCACGCGACATATCGCGGTGAAAAACAGTGGAACGGTAGCTCACAGTAAAATCCTCCCGGCCGCCGCTGATACCGGTATAAAAATCGCGCGCTACAGCCGAGAGCTTTCGGACATAGTCGCAACGGAAAATGCTCAACACCGTGCCGGCCTTCGCAAGCTGCAAATCCCAAACATCAAGTAAGTCTGCCTGTACATGACCAGTGCGTTTCAGCAGTGCATTACGCTGGTAAAGCGTACGCTGATACTGAGAAAGGTAGTCCGCATAAACGCCCTTGACCTGGCTGATCGCCTGATCCAAAAACCGTCTGCGCTGCTCCGGCCCATCCTTGACCAGCGATAGGTGGGAGGGGGCGAAGACGACACAGCGTAATGGGGAGGCTTCTGCGCCGAGCTTCTTCAGGTCGACACCGTTACAGGACACCCTTCGTTCGACGCCGCCGTCCTTGTGCACAAGCTGGCCTTCCCAACAGCTGACCCGGCGCCCATCATCACAGCACAACGACAACGCAGCTCTGTCCCCACCAAAGCACAGCAGCTGCGCATCGCGAACACCGGAACCCCGGAAGGATTTCATCCCCGTAAAGAAATAGATGGCCTCCAGAAGATTGGTTTTGCCCTGCCCGTTTTCGCCACAGATGACGTTCATTTCCGAGCATGGAGAAAGCTTCGCCTCCCGCAGATTGCGGAAGCCGTCCGCTTCAAGCGCTGTTACAAACACCTTGTTTTCATGCCCCCCATGCTCCGTCTTCTATCCGTCATGTGGATCCGCGTTACGTCGGCGCGCCGCCACAAACGCGGTACAAAGTCACGTCGCCTTCAACGCGCACCTCGTCTCCAGGAACCAGCTTTCTTCCCCGCGCGGTACAAACCTGCCCATTCACGGACACTTGCCCCGCCTGAACCAGTTCCTTAGCTTCGCCGCCGGTTTCCGTAGCGCCGGCAAATTTTAAAAACTGGTCCAGCCTGATGAAAGGGGTATGAATAGCAACCTCTTGCATCTGTTCAGACATTTTCTTCGCCCCTTCAGTCATTTTTGAGCCGAATCGGCAACACAAGGAAGAGGAACGAGTCGGCGTCTTCCGAAGTAATCGTCATCGGCGACAGTCCGCCATTCATGCTCAGATATACCTCGTCGCAACCGGTATTCTTCAACGCGTCCAACAGATATTTATGGTTAAAGCCGATCTCCAACGGATCCCCCTGCATATCACAGGGAAATTCATCATACACTTTACCAATTGAAGTGACGCAGCTTAATTTGACGGTGTTGTTTGCAAAGGTACAGCGTACTGGGCTTTTAAATTTGTCGGTGATAATCAAGGAAACGCGCTCGACACAATCGGTCATCGCACGCACCGATACCTTAACCCGGGTGGCTGTCGCCTTGGGGACGGCGGTCTTGTAGTCCAGGAAATCACCTTCGAGCAGACGGGTAATCAGCAGGTACCCGTCAATATCGAAAAGGATATGCTTCTGGCTGACATACATCAAGACGGTTTTTTCGTCCTCGTCGGACAGCATCTTGGAAAGCTCAGAAAGCGCCTTCGCCGGAACGACAAATTTCATCGGCTCCTGGCAAGCGATCTTCTCTTTGCGAACAGCCAGACGGTAGCCATCAACGCCGACCAGCGTGGCTCCATCCTCGCCGATGTCGAATAATACCCCCATCAGCACCGGTTTTTGATCGGTGACTGCGACGGCGAAAATCGTCTGCGCGATCATACTTTTGAGAAGCGACTGCGATATGGAAAGCCTCTGCCCATCGGTGACTTGTGGAATCTCCGGATATTCCTGCGCCGGAATAGACATCACCGTGTATTCCGTCTGGCCGCTAGTTACGGTAGTCAGATATTTATCGTCAACACGAAAACAAACTTCATTGCCCGCCATACGACGGACGAAATCGGAAAAAATGCGTGCATTGATGACAATGCGTCCTTCTTCTGCCTCAGAAACGGAAAGCTTTGTCGTCATTCCCATCTCCAAGTTATAGCCGGTTAAGGAAAGGGTATTTCCCTGTACTTCAAGCAGCACACCCTCCAACGCTGGAATTGTTGATTTAGCCTCTACCGCACGAGAGACGTTCAGCAGCGCTTCGCTCAAGGACGGCCTGTCGCAGACAAATTTCATTACAGATACCTCCATTCTCAATATAAGAACTGTCGCGGATGCGACAAAAAACGTGGAAGAGAAACACGCGAAGGAAAAGGCAACACGACCTGTGAACATATAAGGAGAAGTCATCTTACCTGTATATGCATTTATGCATGTATATACAGGGAGCTAGTGGAGTAAAAAAATTTTTCTCCCTATCTATATAGGAATAAAAAAGAATAGAATAGATAGAAAGGAAAAATAGTCGTAGCAGTAGGGACCGTGTAGATGTGGAAAAACAGAAAAAAGTCAGTGGCTGTCGAAGAAAGTTGGATTTGATACTAGCGCAGTTATTTGTTTGGAAAATTAGGAAAAGTGGAAATGGGAAAAAGAAGCGTGGAGAAAGGTAGAAGGTGGTTTGTGGAATGTGAAGAATAATGTGGAAGAAAAGGGTGGTTTCGCAGAGGAATCAGGCAGCGTTGGTAATGTTGTTGAATATGTGGAAAGGGAATTTTTGTTTAGCTGGTGGAAAAAGGGGGATAAAAATTAAAAAGAGAAAAATAAAGCAAAACTTCTTTTAACATTTTCCACAAATCGATGTTGAAAACTAATTATCGCGGATGTTTTTTATAATATCGTCAATGACCTCTTTATAGCGGGGGTCTTTTTTCATGTTCTTTTCCACCTGTGCAATGGAATAAACCACCGTAGAGTGGTCTTTTCCGCCAAATTCCGCTCCGATGGATGCCAGCGACATTTGGGTGATTTCCCGTACGACATACATCGAAATCTGTCGTGCGCTGGAAATTTGTGCCGCCCGCTTATTAGAACGGATGTCCGATACGGAAACGCCATAGGTTTTGCCCACTTCGGTAATGATCCGTTCCACCGTGATCGGCACCGGCTGACTGTCGTTTAAAATATCCTTAATGACCGTCTGCGCGACGGCAATGGTCGGCGTGGTGCCGGTCAGCAGCTTGGCCGCTTTGATTTTTTTGACGGCGCCTTCCAGCTGCCGGATGTTGTTTTTCAAGCGATTTGCGATAAACTCTGCCACTTCGTCGGGGATGACCAAATCCAAAAGCTCCGCTTTTCGACGGATAATGGCAATTCTCGTTTCGAAATCAGGAGTGGAAATGTCGGTGAGGAGTCCCCATTCAAAGCGGGTTCTTAGGCGGTCTTCCAGAGTTTTAATGTCCTTGGGTGGACGGTCGGAGGTCAGCACAATCTGCTTGCCTACCTGATGCAGTTCGTTGAAGGTGTAGAAGAACTCTTCCTGTGTGCTTTCCTTGCCGGCGATAAACTGGATATCGTCGACCAATAGGATATCCGCTTGGCGGTATTTCAGATGGAAGTCGTGGGTATTTTTCTTACCGATAGCGGAAATCAATTCGTTGGTAAAAGCCTCACCCGTGACATAGATTACATTGGTATCCGGGTTGTTTTTTTTGACCTCATGGCTGATTGCCATCAGCAGATGCGTCTTTCCCAGTCCGGATTGGCCGTAGATAAACAGCGGGTTGTAGGCGCCGGTCTGCTTTTTGGCGACAGCCTGGCAGGCAGCATAGGCAAAGTTGTTGGAACTGCCGACAATAAAGGTATCGAAGGTATATTCGTAATCCCCGCCGGTGATGGTGTTCTCCAACTCCTTGCGCCGCGCTACTTCGGCGACTTCCTCAGGTGACAGAGCCTTATTGGCTTCGCCGTCGTTAGGGGCAGGTGCGTCGTCGCCGGTGACAATATGCACCTTGACGTCGAACCCGAGCACGGCCTGAAAAGCTTTTTCCAGCAGCGCGATGTAGTTGTTGAGCAAAAGCTCTTTCTGAAACTTGGTTTTGACGAACAGCGTAGCTGTATCGTTTTCAAAGGAAACCGGTTCGATCGGCTGAATCCAGAGATTAAAGGCGATATCGGTGATTTCCTGTTTACAGTACTCTTTCACCAGATTCAGCACTTCCATAAAGGATTCCATTGTTGAAAGTTTACCTCCTCATATCTTTTGTGGATTCTGTTGTGAATAAACAGGGGAAAGATGGTGAAAGCACGTGGAAAAATCCGTTTCCACAACAGAAGCGTTTCTATCAAATTATATCAGATTCGATGTGGAGTTTCAAGTATTCCACAGATATTTGTAGCGGATATTATATAAGTAAGAATTTTTCCAAGGCGGCTTGTGGAATCTTAACAGACACAACGCCGCTCTTTTGATCAAATGGGAAGAAGCAAATAGAGGAAAATATTGTGTGAAAATCAGATGTAAATTTTTTTTGACGTTCCTGTAGGGGGTTGACAGGCAGTTCGCAATCCCCTATACTAAGGTATTGCAAGGATTGGTTCTGTCCGAACGTCATGATACGTTCATAATTTAATACGACAGGGACGTCCGGCGGACCGGCAATCGGTGCCGGCCAGTGATACAGCGAGCAAGGCGCTTGCGCCACAGCCCGCTTTTTTGATTGAATTGACAACGGACGGCGCGCCCAAGGCGTCCGGACCGAAGGGAGGTTTTTTCATGAAGAGGACCTATCAGCCTAAAAAGCTGCACAGACAGAAAGTACATGGTTTCCGTAAACGTATGTCCACTGCGAACGGACGTAAGGTGCTGGCCCGCAGAAGAGCAAAGGGAAGAGCAAAGCTGTCTGACTAGAGTTTTCCGGCGGCGTTCGGCTTTTAGCAGGAGGGGCGAGATTTGTCGGTTCCTGTTGGCGGCTTGACGCTTGACACATGTACTCTAGCGAAAGGGCCACATTCCGGTGTGGTCTTTTGTTTTAGTTCTTTTTCGGGTGGGACGCGCGCAGGAGAGGATGGAGCGAGGATGTATCAAAGTCGGCAGGCACCGGCGGGGCGGAAAAAATATCGCATCTGCGATAACCGTGATTTTCGACGCCTGTACGGGAAGGGAAAATACGTCAGCGCACCCTATGCCGTGGCTTATTTCCGCAAAAATCCTTACGGCTTCAACCGGGTCGGCTTTACCGCTTCTAAAAAAATTGGAAAGGCGCATGTCCGCAACCGTGCGCGGCGTGTTCTGGCAGCTGCCTACCGTCAGGCGCGGGAGCTGCTGCCCCAAGGCTATGATATCGTATTTGTGGCGCGTACGGCTACAGCGCAAGTGAAGTCAGGCAAGGTATATGGTTTTATCAAATATAAGCTGGCGCCTGCGATGGCTCAGCCGGGAAAGACGACCCGTCAGGCAGCGGGAAAGCAATGAAATACGTTTTGTTATTTTTTATTAAATTATACAAAAAGTACATCTCGCCTGGGTTACCCCCGGCATGCCGTTTTCTTCCTACTTGTTCGGAATACGCGATGGAGGCCGTACAGCGGTATGGAAGCATTGTAGGTGGTAGTTTAGCGGTGTGGCGGCTTTTGCGCTGTCAGCCGTTTTGCAAGGGCGGTGTGGATCCGGTTCCTGATTTGCGAATGAATCCTTTGTTGAAGGTACTCCGCCATTTTTAGAGTCGGTATTCACTGGTATGTATTTATAAAATGAAACGGGGTTCCCTGTTTTGAAATAGATGCGAGGAAATGTCTCGACGGCAGTTTGCGAAAAGTTCGGTCTGTTCCATCTGCCGGACAAGAAAAATAACGTCCGCAGATAGTGCGGAAAGGCCCGAAAAGCGATTACGTTTTGTATTATTATTTTAATATATACAAAAAGCAATGGTATATTACTGCTATTCGGGCGGAATGGGAGGAAAAATGGGTTTTATCAGCCAGATATTCGGTTATCCTCTTGGCTGGATCATGTATGCGATTTATTTTGTGGTCCGCAACTATGGCGTGGCGTTAATTTTGTTCACGCTGCTGACGAAAATATTGATGTTTCCGCTTGCAGTCAAGCAGCAGAAATCGACTGCACGGATGGCGGCATTCCAGCCGAAAATGGAAAAGCTGAGACAGAAGTACGGCAACAATAAGCAGAAATATCAGGAAGAGATGGCCAAGCTCTATACGGAAGAGGGATACAACCCCATGAGCGGCTGTCTGCCGCTTTTGATCCAGTTCCCGATCCTCTTTGGCTTGATTGATGTTGTTTACCGTCCACTCACCCACATCGCGCGCATGTCTTCGGAGATGTTGGAAAGCGCGAAACTGATCGCTGAAAAGGTGCTGGGAAGCGCCTTGCCCAGCGGACAGAGCGAGCTTTACGTACTCAAGGCTTTCCAGCAGGATCCTACGCAGTTTTCCCAGCTGGGAGACAGTATCGTCGGGAAATTGCAAAGCATTGATATGAATTTTTTGGGGCTCGATTTCGGCGCAACGCCTACCTGGGCGTTTAACCTTTTGCTCCTTATCCCGATCTTGTCGGGCCTGACCTCCTTAGCGCTGTCTTTCTATTCCATGCATATCAGCAAGAAAAACGCATTGTCGGTGCAGGCGCAGCAGATGAACGGCATGTCCAAAGGAATGATGATTGTCATGCCGCTGATGTCCTTCTTTATTGCCTTCAGCGTACCGGCCGGCGTCGGTTTTTACTGGATGGTATCCAATGTGTTCGGCATTCTGCAGGCTTTCCTGCTCAATAAGTTGTATAACCCCAAGGTGTTGGCGCAGAAGATACAAGAGGAGATGGAGGAGGCCAAAAAGAAGAAAAAGACCATTGTCGTGGAAGAGGTTGTCCAAGATGAGGACGGCGATCAGGAAACCCTGACCAAAGAACAGATGCTGTCTCAGAAGGAAATAAACCGTCGCCGACTAGCTGAGGCAAGAAAGCGGGATGCGGAGAAATACGGCGAGGAGTACGTAGAGGTAACGGACGACGACTTGATTTAGGGGGTGCTCTTAATGACACAGCTGATTCAAACCGGAAAAACAGTGGCCGAGGCGACGCAGCTGGCCTGTGAAAAGCTTGGTGTGCCGCAGGAAAGGGTCACGGTAGAGGTTCTTGAGGAGGAAAAAAAGGGACTGTTCGGCTTTGGTAAGGCCGATGCACGTGTTCGCGTATCCTATGAGGAAAGAAAAGACGAAGCGGCTGTCGCGTATCTGAAAATGATGCTGCAGGGCATTGGCGCTGTCGGGGCTGAAATCCGGTGTACCTGCAATGAGGAGGAAAACAGCTGTCTGCTGGATATTGTTGTTCCAGAGGAGCATATGGGCGTTGTGATCGGGCGTCATGGAGAAACACTCGATTCGATGCAGTATCTGACTTCGTTGGCCTGTAATCGTAGTGATGAAGCATATTACCGCGTTGTGTTGGACTGCAACAATTACCGTGAAAAGCGGAAAAAGGCGTTGGAGGAACTTGCGGTAAAAATCACAAAAACAGTCTTGCGCACGGGGCGCCCTGTCACGCTGGAGCCGATGAATCCGTATGAACGGCGCATTATACATGCGAAGGTGTCGGAATTTGAAGACACGGAATCCAAGTCGGTAGGTGTTGAGCCGAACCGGTGTGTCGTCATCCGGTCGACCAAGCCGCGCCCTGAGGCGAAAAAAGGAGGAGGCCGCCGGGATCGTAGACCCCGCGAACAAAAGCCGGTGGATTTTCGAACCTCCTTTGAGAAGGATTACAAAAAGCCGAAGCCGGAAGACTCAATTGGCGGGGAGCTGTACGGCAAGATTGAAATCGAATAAGCGGGGCGGCCCGTTTCACGCTTCCCGGATAGACGTCAGTTTATCCGGGAAGTGTTCTGTAGAGAACCAAGGTAGACGCTTTCTTGAGAGGAAGCTGTTTGTGTATCTTTGCTATCCTGTCGGCATACGCGATTATGTGATCGCAGCGAAAAGACAGGTTTTATTTTTTCGCTTCCATTCCTAAGGAATGATTCAAGATCTGTTACGACAAAAGAAGGGATCGCAGGTTATCTACCAAATTATACGTGTTATTCCTTTATCGAAATGATTGTACCATATAACGGGAACAAGGAAAGGGGGAAAGAGGCTTGGAACATACGGTTGATACCATTGCGGCGGTAGCGACGAGTATGAGCGCTCCTGCAGGCATTTCTATCGTACGGGTGTCCGGTTCGGATGCGCTTGCGGTCGCAGCGATGGTTTTTACACCTGCACGGTCGGACAGGCCTGTCAGGGATATGGACGGTTATACTGGCGCATATGGGAAGGTGAGAGACGCGCAGGGAGCGTTTGATGAGGCTGTGCTGTGGGTTTACCGTGCGCCCAAAAGCTATACGGGAGAAGATGTTGCGGAGATATGCTGCCACGGTGGCGCTGTGGTAACGCGTCGCCTGCTGCGTGCCTGTCTGGAAGCAGGGGCACGTTTGGCGCAGGCGGGGGAATTTACTCGCCGCGCCGTCCTGCATGGAAAACTGACGCTGCCGCAGGCCGAAGCGGTAATGGGGCTTATCGGTGCACAGAATGAGCTGTCCGCAAAGTGCGCGCTGCGGGCCTATGAGGGAGCGGCCTATCAGGAGATTTGCGCTGTCCGTGACGCGCTTTTGCATATCATTGCACAGCAAAGTGCCTTTATCGATTACCCGGATGAGGATATCGATGATATGGATGCGGAGGAAATGCTTAGTCGGATGAATGACGCCGCACAGCGTCTGCAACGCCTGCTGCGTAACTACGACGTTGGCGAGGCTGTCCGCGAGGGGATTCCGACCGTTATCGTGGGGAAACCGAATACCGGTAAGTCGACACTGATGAATTTGCTTGCCGGCTATGACAAGAGTATTGTAACCGATGTGGCGGGAACCACACGCGATGTTGTCGAGGGCACCCTATGCGTTGGGGACGTGCTGTTGCGCGCTGCGGATACGGCAGGAATCCGAGACGCCGATAATGCCGTCGAGCGTATTGGTGTTGACCGCAGCCTTTCCAGACTGCGTGGCGCAGCGTTGATTCTCGCAGTGTTTGATGCGTCCCGGCCTTTTGACGAGGAGGATTTACGTGTCTTGGAGGAAATCCGAGCGGTAAAAACGATGGGGGTGCATGCCATCGCTGTTTACAATAAGACGGATCTCGATTGTGTGCTGGAGCTTCCGGACGGAGACGCGGCGCTGTTTGACGCACAGGTGTCTTTATGCGCTAAAAGTGGGGGGAACCTGGAAGCTTTGATCCATGCTATAGAGGGTGCGGCTGATCTTGGCGACATCCGAATGGGAGCAGCTCCACTTGCATCCGAGCGTCAGCGTGACTGTGCGGCGCGCGCCTTTACTTTCGTTATGGATGCGGCTAGGGCCTTGCGCGACGGAGTCACCGTTGACGCTGTCTGTTCCACTCTCGACCTCGCTGTCGGTGCGCTGCTTGAACTTACCGGCGAAGTCGTCAGCGATGCTGTTGTTAGCCAGGTCTTCGCATCATTTTGTGTTGGCAAATAGGGCATTCCTGTTGCGGGAACGTCTATCATTGACTTGTTTTGGGGCGAAGCCCCAACCTCTGCTTCGATCTGCTTCGAGGACTTTGTGCATAAAGTCCTCGAAGAACCCTTCCGAACTTTTCGTATTTTTCTATGACTTTTTCCGTTTAGGTTCCAGGAAAATGACGTAAAGTCCGGGGGGAGATGTAAGGGGCTTTTTCTAGAGCATCTTTGACAGAATCTGAGGCGGAACTTCAGATCCAATCCGAATATCAATGTTCCCACAAGGGAGAAAGCTGGTTTATCAGAATGTATGAGATGGGCGAATATGACATCATTGTGATAGGGGGCGGCCATGCGGGTTGCGAAGCAGCGCTGGCTGGTGCGCGTCTAGGATTGCGGACGGCGCTGTTTACGATGACGCTGGATGGAATTGCCAATTTGCCGTGCAACCCGTCGATAGGAGGAACGGCAAAGGGGCATCTGGTACGGGAAATTGACGCGTTGGGCGGCGAGATGGGGAAGGCCGCGGACGCAACTTTCTTGCAGTCACGGATGCTCAACCGAGGCAAAGGCCCTGCGGTGCATTCGTTACGGGTCCAAACAGACCGAGTGCGGTATCATGGATATATGAAAAAGGTCTTGGAGAAAACGGAAGGCCTTTCTGTGAAGCAGGCCGAGGTGGTTAGGGTAGAACTGGACGGGAACGGCACTGTTTGTGGCGTGGTAACCCGCTTGGGAGCACGGTACGGGGCGCGGGTGGTGATCGTCGCAACGGGGACTTATTTGGAATCGACGGTGTTCGTCGGGGAAGAAAGCTATGCGGCGGGGCCGGACGGTGTGTTGCCGTCGCGGGGGTTGAGTGCTTCTCTGCGGGAGATAGGCGTTGTATTGCGCCGCTTTAAGACGGGTACGCCAGCCCGTATTCATCGGCGCAGTATTGATTTTTCACGCCTGGAAGAGCAAAACGGCGATGAAAACATTACGCCGTTTTCTTTTTCTACCACGAGGGAATTGGAAAATAAAGTAAGTTGCTACGTTTCTTATACCAATGAAAAGACCCATCAGGTCATCCGAAAGAATTTACATCGTTCCCCACTGTATAGCGGCAAGATAGAAGGTGTTGGTCCTCGTTATTGTCCAAGTATAGAGGACAAAGTTGTTCGATTTGCGGACAAACCGCGCCATCAGCTTTTCCTGGAACCGATGGGATTGGATACGGATGAGTTTTATGTCCAAGGGATGTCGTCGTCTTTGCCGGAAGATGTTCAGCTTGCCTTTATGCGTACCATTGAAGGATTGGAACATGTTGAGGTCATGCGCAGTGCCTATGCCATTGAATACGATTGTTGCGACCCGACGCAGCTGTTGCCAACGTTGGCTTTTAAAGATATTCCGGGTCTTTATGGGGCAGGACAGTTTAACGGGACATCCGGGTATGAGGAGGCTGCCGCACAGGGGCTTGTCGCGGGTATCAATGCTTCCATGTGGTTGAAGGGGAAGGAGCCGCTGATATTGGAACGCTCCTCCTCCTATATCGGGACACTGATTGATGATCTTGTTACAAAGGGCTGCAACGAACCATACCGTATGATGACGTCACGGAGCGAGTACCGGCTTTTATTGCGTCAGGACAACGCCGACGACCGCTTAATGGAACGAGGCTATCAAGTAGGTCTGGTGAAGGAGGCGCAGATTAAAGCCCTGCAGGATAAGCGTGAGCAAATTGAAAAGGAAATAGCACGCGTGGAAAAAGTGACGCTTGGTCCATCCCAGGAATTGAATCAGTTGTTACAGGAGAAAGGGACTGCCCCTCTACATTCCGGAACGACAGTTGCGGATTTAATTCGTCGCCCGCAGCTTTCTTATGCTGACCTCGCTCCCTTTGATCCGGATCGGCCCGATTTGCCATATGCGGTAAAGGAGCAGGTAGAAATCCGCTTAAAATACGAGGGATACATCCGTAAACAGCTTGCACAAGTTGAGATGGTCAAGCGCTTGGAGGAGCGGAAGCTGCCCGAAGACGCCGATTACCGTTCCATAGTCGGTTTGCGGCTGGAAGCGCAGGAAAAATTGGAACGGATACGGCCGCTGAATATTGGGCAGGCGTCCCGTATTTCTGGCGTCAGCCCGGCGGACGTTTCCGTGTTGTTGATTTGGCTGGATCAGCAGCGTTAGTACATTGTTTCACGTGAAACAATAGAAAGGAGTTTGGCTATGTGGATCGGTAAGGAGGATTTCCACGCGTTGCTGGAAACGGCGGGGTTTTCGATTACTCAGGAACAGTATGAGGCTTTTGCAATTTATGCATCGCTTTTGGTGGAATGGAATAATAAAATGAACCTTACGGCGATTACACAGCCATTTGAAATTGCGGAGAAACATTTTCTCGACAGTCTGTTACTTCTTCGACATGTCAGCATTCCTGAAGGCGGAAGTTTTATAGACGTTGGCTGTGGGGCGGGGTTTCCGTCTATGCCGATTAAAATTGTTCGGCCGGACATTGCTCTGACGCAGCTGGACAGCCTCAAGAAACGGTTGACTTTCCTCCAAGCTGTACATGATGCCTTAGGGATTCAGGTCCAACTCGTCCATGCGCGTGCGGAGGAGGCTGCGCATAGGAATGAATACCGTGAATGCTACGATGTCGCGACGGCGCGTGCCGTCGCTGAGCTGAATGTATTGGCGGAATATTGTCTTCCTTACGTCCGTGTAGGTGGTGTGTTTGCAGCGATGAAGGGACCTGGCGCAGAGCAGGAGCTTGATGCAGCGCTGCCTGCAATTAAGCTGTTGGGTGGGGAAGTAGAAACGGTGGAAAATGATGTTTTGCCCTCCGCGGGGAGTAGGACGGTCATTGTTGTACGGAAAACGTCGCATGTTTCAACAAAATACCCGCGAAATAGTGGGAAAATAAACAAGAAGCCGTTGTAAAAACGGTGCTTTTTCAGAATTTGTCATCTATCCGGTTGAACGCTGTCGAAAGTTTTAGCTAGCGGCGTGGAATCATCTGTGTTATAGTGGATTTATGGAAGAAAAAACCACAAGCGCAGGATCGGTGTGCCGGGTTTTTAGGCCGACCGGTGCAGAAAATAAAGGATGGATGAAATATGTTTGGAAAAAACGGAAAGGAAAAAGCCATAGCAAAGGTCGTACTAATTGACTGTGAACGGATTGTTCCCAATCCACGCCAGCCGAGGACACAGTTTGATGAGGAAAAGCTTGCGGAGTTGAGTGAAAGCATTCAACAGAACGGATTGCTGCAACCGTTGACGGTGCGGCGTGTCGAAGATGGTTATGAGCTGATTTCTGGTGAGCGGCGTTTGCGGGCAACCAAGCTGGCAGGAATACCAAATGTCCCCTGTATTATTATGGATGCCAACGAACGCAGCTCGGCCATTATGGCTTTGATTGAAAATATTCAGCGCAGTCAACTGACGTTTTTTGAAGAAGCGGCAGCGATTCGTCGTCTGATCGAATATTACGGTATGACGCAGGAGGATGCTGCTCTTAAGTTGGGAAAGGCACAGTCTACGATTGCAAATAAGCTTCGATTGCTACGTCTCAGTGAGCGTGAGCAGGCGCTGATTACCCAATATGGCTTGACAGAGCGGCATGCGAGAGAACTGTTGCGACTGCCTGAAGAGGAGCAGCGCATGTACGCGATTGAACGTATCCATAGCCAGGAGATGAACGTCAGCGATACCGAAGAATTGGTGACGTCTTTGTTGGAGACGCACGAGGAGATAGTTCGTCCTTATCGGCGTGTGGCTCTCGTCAGAGATGTACGTTTGTTTGTCAATACCATTAATAAGGCGATTCAAACGATGCGCTGTGCAGGCATACCGGCGGATACAAAGAAAAGTGAAAATGATGACTATATCGAGTATGTGGTGCGTATTCCCATCAGCAGCGCACGGAGAGAACAAGTTCCGGAACAGACCGTCATACAGTCGGCTTCTACGGTACAGGTGAAGTCGGGAGCAGTTTAACGATAAGGACAATTGGAGTTTTTGACATTCCTGTGGCGCCGTCCAGATAAGGTTCTCCTTATCTGGACGGCGATTTGTTTCACGTGAAACAATTAGTTAATTTCGGGTACCTTTTATTATAAAGCTGATAGCGATTAAATAAAATTATGATTTTGTGAATCTACTAAAATAATAGGGGGATACGCATCTTTTTTTCCATTTAAAGAAAATGAGGCGGACAAAAAAGCAGAAAAGGGGGTTATTCCTTATAAAGAGCTTACGGAATAACGAAATAAATAAAGAAAGTTTTACAGTTTTGAATAATCTTTACTTTTTATGCAACATTGAAATGCCGCAGGAATGTTTCACGTGAAACATTCCTGCGGCAAAAAGTTTTGCATCAGAAGGTTTTTTATGCTATACTAAAAAATATAGAATACGCATTCTGTTTTTGAAAAACGGCGAAAAATGAGATGCAGAGAGGTGCCGAAACGTTGGAAGCAAAAGAAAACAGTAAGCGGGCCAGGGTAATGTCCGTTGTCAATCAAAAGGGTGGCGTCGGAAAGACCACGACAACGGTCAATCTTGCCGCATGCCTGGGCGCGTTAGGAAAAAAGGTGTTGCTGATTGACCTTGATCCGCAAGGAAACACAACAAGCGGTTTCGGCGTAAACAAAAAAGGGCTGGATCGGTCGGTATATGATCTACTGATCGGTGAAGGAGATGCACGGGAAATTTTACGTCGCGAGGTTTGTAAAAATTGTGATCTGATCCCCTCCAATATTGAGCTTGCAGGAGCAGAAATCGAGCTGGTAGAAATGGAAAACCGCGTCAAGCGGTTGAAGCAGGGGTTCATAGCGATTCGCGACGAATATGACTATGTCTTGATTGATTGCCCGCCTTCTTTGGGCTTGCTGACATTGAACGCGCTGACCGCCAGCGACAGCGTCCTTGTGCCGATTCAATGCGAGTACTACGCGCTGGAGGGCCTTTCCCAATTGATCGCTACGGTGCGGCAGGTGAAACGCCTGTATAACCCCGATCTGGAATTGGAAGGCGTGCTGCTGACTATGTACGATGGGCGCCTGAACTTGACACTACAAGTCACAGGAGAGGTCAAGAAATTTTTCCCGGGACAGGTATTCAAAGCCGTTATTCCGCGCAATGTGCGTTTATCGGAAGCGCCAAGTTTCGGTAAGCCGGTGCTTTACTATGACCCTTCCTCTAAGGGGACGGCGTCTTATAAAGAGCTTGCACAGGAACTCATCGACCGCCACGCGGAAAAAGCGATGGAGAAGGACAAGCGTTAGGGGATTAGAAAAGATTTAGAGTAAGGAAGGAACGGAAAGCTATGGCGAGAACCGGAAAGGGCGGCTTAGGCAAAGGCCTAGACGCGCTGTTTGCGGATAATACAACCCAGCAGCTGGACAGTCCGGCGCAGTTTGTTCGGGTGTCGCAGTTGGAACCGAATAAAGAGCAGCCGCGTAAATCATTCGACGACGATGCTTTGTCACAGCTGGCTGACTCCATCAAGGCCTACGGCGTTATTCAGCCTATTTTGGTGACGGAGACATCTGCCGGAACCTACCGGATCGTTGCCGGAGAGCGGCGGTGGCGTGCCGCGCGCATGGCTGGCCTGGATAAGGTGCCGGTGGTGATACGGCAGCTGAGTGATGCGCAGGTGATGCAGATTGCACTGATTGAAAACCTGCAAAGGGAGAATCTCAACCCCATGGAGGAAGCGGCGGGGTACCAGAAACTGATAGAGGGCTTCTCCATGACGCAGGAAGAGGTCGCCCGGACGGTGGGGAAGTCCCGCAGTGCCGTTGCGAACGCGTTACGACTGCTCGCGTTACCGGAGGATATTCGTCAGCTGGTGGAGGAACAGGAACTGTCCGCTGGACATGCACGGGCTATTTTGTCCATTCGTGACGACGTATTGCGCTTGCAGACTGCGCGGAAAGCTGCGGCGGGTGAGTTGACGGTACGCGATATTGAGCGGATAGGACAAAAAGAGGAACAGAGTGGACAGCAAACGTCTTCGCAGGACGGTGCCTTTCCGAAGAATCCCTATTGTGCGCAGCTTGCACTTGCGCTGCAGGAGGCAATCTCACGGAAGGTAGCGGTCAAGCCCTCTGGGGGCAAAAAGAGCGGAAAGGGCGTTATTACCTTGGAATACTATGACGAAGATGACCTCAAGCGGATCTGTACGCTGTTGTCCGCATTGGGGCAGGAAACAGAATAAAGAAGAAAAATGTAGGGGGGACAGTCCGCCGGCAGGAGAACCGGTATGGGCGTCCTCCTTTGGTATTCGGAGGAAAGGATATGGATTTGGCAGAGCAAAAGCAACATCCCATATTTACAAGATCGGTTCAAACGTCATTTTATGAATGTGATGTTCATAAAAATTTAAAGCTGTCGGCAATGATGGAATATCTTGCAGAAACAGCTGGAATTGATTATAATCAATTCCAGCTGTCACATGAGTTTTTATGGGAACAGGGAATGGTCTTTTTAATTTCTGCGGTGGGCATCGTGGTACATCGCCGCCCAAAAGCTAAAGAAGCGCTGCAGGTCAGCACCTGGGAAGCGGGGACACGCGGCGCACACTTTCTTCGCCGTTTTGAGGTAGTGGATTCCGATGGAAGGACGGCATTCGAGAGCGAAACAGCCTGGGTGCTTGTTCATCCGCAAACGCATAGAATTTACCGTCCGTCCCAGTTTCCCTATTCCTTGCCAAAATTGCCGGAAAAAACGGTAGCCATAGAGGCGCTACGCCGGATAGAGATTCCCCCAGAGATGGACTTTTTGGGAAAGCGAAAAATTGTTTACAGCGATATTGACGCCAATGGGCATGTAAATAACGGGATTTATCCCGCCATTGCCTATGACTTTTACTGGAGAGCTTTGGAAGATGCCTGGCCTGAAAATTTTACGGCGCGGATGACTTTTTCCAGCGAGGCGCATCTGGGGGAGATATTGGAGCTTTACGGCAAAGTGTTGCCTGACCGTGTTGTAGTTGTAGCACGAAAAGGGGAGGAAGTTTCCTTTGTTTTAGAAAAAAGCTATATATTGGGATCTTAGAGAAAAGGGAGTTGTGGGGACATGGAAAAAATGGTTCAACCGATGAGCGCGCGGGAGCGTTTGACACGTACGCTGGGATTTCAAAGCGTCGATCGTGTTCCACTGGTGGAATGGCCGATCCGGGGGGCGACGATGCGGGAATGGCTCAAGCAGGGCTATCCGGAAGGGGTAAGCCCGCAGGATTTTTTTGATCTGGACTGCTACGGTGTCGGCGTGCCCATCAATTTTGGGATGGTACCGGCCTTTGAGGAAGAGATCTTGTCCGAGGGGGGTGGGTACAAAATCTGGCGGGATAACCTGGGGGCAATACGAAAGGATTTCGTCAGCGATGAAAACCCTGGGTTCGTTACCCGCACCTGGCTGAAGTTTGCTGTCGAGACGCGGGAAGATTTCCTGGTGATAAAAAAGCGTTATGTTGCGGCGGACTACCGCTATGCCAAGAATTTTCAATGTCGTGCAAAAAGTCTTGCCGCTTGCCGTGCACCGATCCATATGGCGATCCCTTTCCTGTTTTGGACGGCGCGCGACTGGGTAGGATTTGAAAATCTCTGTATGATGTTCTATGACGATCCCAGTCTTGTGGAGGAAATGTTTTCCTTTATTGCCGACTTTGTTATTGAAACGTTACGCGGCTGCGAAATTTCCGCCATTGGCATCGATATGGTAGAACTAAAGGAGGATATGGCATATAAGGGTGCACCGATGATTTCTCCGGACATGTTCCGCCGCTTTATGGCGCCACATTACCGACGCTTGATCCGTTTCCTGAAGGATAACGGCGTTCAATACGTTTTTGTCGACTGTGATGGCTATCCTGGCAAATTAATACCGGAATGGATTGAAACAGGTGTCGATGCAGTATCCCCCTGTGAGATTGCAGCGGGAAACGATTTGTTAAAGCTGCGTCAGGCTTATCCAACACTCGGACTGTTCGGCGGTATCGACAAACGTGTGCTGGCGATGGGAAAACGCGAGATCGACGCAGAAGTTTTGGGGAAGGTCCCTGCGCTGATCGAAAAAGGAGGGTACATCCCACACGTCGATCATGCAGTGCCGCACGATGTCCCGCTGGAAAATTACATCTATTACCATGGGCTCCTGCGCCGCGTTTGCGAAGGGCGTCTGTAAAAAAAAGACCGGGGAAATATTTCCCCGGTTTTCCTATAGATTCATTTGTGTTTGAATAGAAAAAATGGATTTAAATACTTGCGAAGCCTTTTTAAGCTAATACAGAATAAGGACGGGGGAGGGCTTGACAGAACTGCTTCATTATGCTATTATACTAAAGTGATAAGCGGCAAAAAGCCGCGCTTTTTCTTGCGCCATTGAATTGCTGTAAGAAAAAGAAAAAACGGGCTTTTCTTTGCTTCGGATGTAGAGGAAAAGCCGGCAGATAGAAAGGAAATCTATTTATGAAAAAGAGACTTTTCACGTCTATCCTTGCGATAGCGATGGCGTCCTGCCTTTTGTCCTCCTGTGGCAGTGGAGGGAACAGCAATAGCGGCGACGGCGCGACAGGGGAAAAGATTGTTTGCGGCGTTACCGAATGGGAGCCGATGAACTACAAGGATGAAAACGGCGAATGGACAGGCTTTGAAACTGAATTCGCCCGCGCTGTCGCTGAAAAGCTGGGTATGACCGCCGAGTTTCAGTTGGTTGAGTGGGGGAACAAGTATGTAGAGCTTGATTCTGGCGCCATCGATTGTATTTGGAACGGCTTTACTTCCAATGTTGCGGATGAAGACGGGATACAGCGCAGCGACAAAGTGGATTTTTCACACGCCTATATGATCAACCAGCAATGTATTGTTGTAAGGAAGGAAAATCTCGATCAGTATCAAACGCAGGACGACTTGAAAGGCAAACTGGGATCGGCGGAAGCAGGATCCGCAGGAGAATCCTTCGCCAAGGAAGCGATTGGGGACGACAGCAAATATGTACCGAAAACCGCTCAAATGGAAACGCTGACCGAATTGATGGCCGGAACGGTGGATTTCTCCGTCATGGATATCCTGCTGGCAAAACAGGTTGTCGGAAGCGGAGACTACGAGTCGCTGGCGATTGTCGACGCAATTGAGCTGCCGTCCGAAGTGTATTCCATCGGATTTAAGAAGGGCAGCGACTTGACAGAGAAGGTCAATGGCGCGATGGAGGAGATGGCCGCCGACGGTTCCCTGCAGAAATTGGCCGACAAGTACGGATTGGGCAGCAAGCTCATTACAGATTTCGACGAATAATGATCCTGGCGCAGGCGCGTCCTGGCAGAGCCTTTTCCCTGGGACGTGCGCTGTTATAGGGAAAGTACAGTTTACGGAGGAAGCCATGAGCTTTGTGGATGTTACGCTTCAACTCCTGCAGGGGTTTGAGGTTACACTGAAATTATTTGCCCTAACACTCGTTTTTGCGCTGCCTCTGGGGCTTGTGATCGCTTTCGGCTCTATGTCGAGATGGCGGCCGCTGCGGTATCTGATACGAACGTTTGTTTGGGTTATCCGCGGAGTCCCACTCATGTTGCAGCTTTTTCTGGTGTTTTACGTCCCCGGTATGGTTTTCGATGCGCATATCTTCGCTCCCACGTCGGAAGGACGCTTTACCGCTGCCGTTGTCGCTTTTGTGATCAATTACGCCTGCTATTTTTCGGAAATTTACCGCGGCGGCATCGAGGGTATCCCGCGCGGGCAGTATGAGGCTGGACAGGTGCTGGGGATGACCAAGCGTGAGATTTTTTTTAAGGTCGTGCTGATGCAGGTGGTCAAACGGATTATTCCGCCGATGAGCAACGAGGTCATTACGCTGGTGAAGGATACCGCGTTGGCACGCGTGATTAGCGTCATTGAGATCATTAAGGTGGCGGAACAGCTGATGTCCAAGGCTATCATATGGCCGCTGTTTTATGCGGGGCTCTTTTACCTTGTGTTTGTCGGCGCACTGACGCTGCTGTTTGGCTTTATTGAGCGTAAATTGGATTATTACAGAGGTTGAGGTATGGCATTTTTACAGGTCGAAGAGATTGAAAAACGCTTTGGCAGGACCGAGGTTCTCAAAGGTGTGGATTTTACTCTGGAAAAGGGGGAAGTCCTGGCCATTATCGGTTCTTCAGGCAGTGGAAAAACAACCCTTTTGCGTTGCCTGAACTTTTTGGAGACGCCGGACAGAGGTCGGATCGTTTTAAACGGGGACGTACTGTTTGATGCATCCGAACGCAAAAAAGCGTCAGAAAGCGATATACGGCGCAAGCGGCTGCACTTCGGTTTGGTCTTTCAGCAGTTCAACCTGTTTCCGCAGTATAGCGTACGCAAGAACATCACACTGGCGGTGGAATTGCTCAACAAGAAGCTGCCGGCGCAGGAAAGAAAAAGCAGGGAGGACATTGCGGCGCTGGGGAGCGAGCTATTGAAGCGTGTCGGGTTGGGGGAAAAGATGGACAGCTATCCCTGCGAACTGTCAGGTGGACAGCAGCAGAGAGTTGCTATCGCAAGGGCACTGGCACTAGGTCCGGATGTATTGTGCTTTGATGAGCCTACATCGGCGCTTGACCCGGAGTTGACCGGCGAGGTGCTGCGTGTCATACGAGAACTGAAGTCTTCCGACCGGACTATGATTGTTGTCACACATGAAATGGAGTTTGCCCGCGGTGTTGCCGATAAAGTCATTTTCATGGCAGATGGCGTTATTGAGGAGCAGGGAACGCCGCAGGAAGTTTTCGGCAGTCCGCGCAGTGAAAAGGCAAAGGCGTTTCTGGCGAATATTCTCAAGTGAACGATTCCTATCTGTTTGAATGAAAAGAGAAATCCAATTTGGATTTCTCTTTTCGTTTTTTTGTTGACTTTTCATTCCACATCGTCTATAATATTTGTTGTTAATAAATGGAATTTATACTGTAAAGAAGGACAGTGATATGCAGCTTCTCGTGCATCTTTTGCGGCATGAGCTTCCCGGCATTGAAATTCTGGAGCTCACTCCAGCGCAATATCCCGATGTTTATGCTCTGCTCCAACAAAATCCCGACAGTATGCCGACCGATTTGATCGGCCCGCTTTCCGGTGAAGCTGATATGGAAGGAGAGGCGCCGCGTAAATGTTTTCTTGGATTCTACCGGCAGCACCGGCTCTGTGCCCTTGCTGATTTGACGCTTGGTTACCCTCAGAGAGGTGTCCTCTGGATCGGTTATTTTATGGTGGACGCAGCGTTACGCCGGCAGGGAATCGGCAGCGCAATTTTATCCCGCTTTATCTTTGCAGCTACGCTCTATGGCATTCCATCGCTGCAACTGTGTGTGGACAGCGGTGACACAGCGTCACGAGTTTTTTGGCAAACGATCGGTTTTGAAGAAATCTGTTCTGTTTTCGGAAATAACGTATCTGGAGAGACGTATAGCTGCATTGTGATGGAGCAGCAGCTGTAAAGCGCTAACCGGCCGAGGAATCCCCCTTGCCATCACAAAACACACACAATTTCAGAGAGGGGAGGGTGTCTGTACACAGGAAGTAAAAACAAGGCAGAATGTCCTGTTGGGCCTGTATTTCCGGCGCGCCGGGGATAGGTGTCGACTTCGTCCATATGGAGGTAGAGGAGTCTCAGTGATGCTCCGGTGTTACAGCTTACACAAAGTATTATCATATTCTTTAGCGTTTTATACAAAAACTTTCTCCAACCATTCATTTATTGCTGTTATAATGAAATTGTAATCAAAAGGAAGGGGGGAGTCGAAAATGAAACGGTTGTTGCTGTTCGTTACAGGATTTGTACTGATAGTTATATTTTGCTTGCTGTTTACAGGATGTATAGGTAATTCGCCTGAAAAGACAGTAAAGGACTTGACGCAGGCTGTCAATCAGGACGATCTCGACTCCTACCGTGCGTGTTTCACCCCTGGATTTCTCGCCGAGTATGAAAGTGCCAATTTGCCGCAGAAAAGCACTTTTTCATTAGAGGATCATGCCGTTTACTTTTCCTGTCTGCCGATTTACCGGCTTGCCCAGGTCACTTCCGGCGAGCAAATCGATCTGAACGCACAGATAAAGGAATCCCATGTGCTGGATGATACTGCCTACGTTTATGCGGAGATGTCATTGACCAAGGATGGCGTGACCGAGATTGCACAGACGGAATTTCGGCTGGAATATCAAAACCATAAATGGCGCATATCACAAATTGTATCCATATAGATGGGAAATACGAATTGTATAAAATATTTCCCAAGGAAAACACCGGTGCCCTACAGCTGCCGGTAAGATCAGCTTCTAACAGCTCCCACATATAACTGTTACGAAACAGAAGGAGGACAGCCTAGGCTGTCCTCCTTCTGTTGTTACTATAGAAATGTGAATGTATCAAATCGATAGAGCATACGTGACATAATCCCTGATTGCTTTGGTATAGGCGCGGAGCGACGCATTCCCCGGAAGGGAGGCATGTAGCGCAACAGCGTGCAGGTAGTCAGGGGAGAAATCATGCGCCAAAAAAGCGGCTGTCAGTTCCTGTATTACGATTTCTGTGGAGATACCGTAGTCCTCCGCGTAAAGGGAAAGGAAGGTGCCGCCCGCAACCGGATCGAAACGAAATAGATCAAACAAGACAGGAGGCAGCTCGTAAAAGGGTGGGGCGAAGCCGCTGTCGGCAAAGTCAATGAGGATGGGAAAAAGACCGCCGCTGTCCTGCCCCGCTAGGACGTTTTCACCTGTTGCGTCGCCATGGACAAGGACACAGGAACGGGCAGTGACGGTAGATGAAAGGGCGTCGAGAAGCAGGATCCGCTGCTTTCGGAGGGCGGGTGGCATTCGATCCCATCGCGAGTTCTGTTTCGCTGAAGCTAGCCAAACGAGAGCGTCGCCGCCCTGTGTATGGTGCAGCCGGGAGAGGTCATCGTAAAGATGAGCGGCGAAGATGCGGCGCTGTGCCGGGGAAAGCCCGGGCAGCAGCCGACCCGCGTGAGGGAAAGGGAGGTATTCCGTTACGATGTAGAAAAAACGGTAACGGTCCTCGATACAACCGTGCCCAAGCAGACGTGGGCAGCGGATCCCTTTCGACTGAGCGCATAAAAGCGTTTGGAGTTCGCATTCAAAATCGCAGGCACTGTCGATCCCACTTTCGAGCGGCGCAAACAACTTGACTACAGCGTCCCCAGCGCGGAAGACAGCGTTGGTACCAGGAGGAAGCGGTTGAGCGGATTCCTCAGGCAGCCCAGAACGGCGCAACGCTTCCTGTACCAGACCGTCAAACACGCTGGCGTTTTGAAAGACTTTTCCCCAGCCAGCCCAGCCGTCCAGCCGGGCATCAAACAGGTACAATTCTCTTTCCCCTTTCTGAGCAAGGAAATTGGGAATCCGATGCGCCTTTCCGTTTGGTGGATCGGGGCTCTTGTCGCAGTTACTGCTTCTTTTTATCATGCTCCCGGATTTCCACACGCCGGATCTTACCGCTGATCGTCTTTGGCAGCTCATCTACAAATTCAATCACGCGGGGATACTTGTATGGCGCGGTAATATGTTTGACATGCTCCTGAATTTCTTTCTTCAGCGCTTCCGACGGCTCCACACCCTTGACCAGGACAATCGTTGCCTTGACGACCTGGCCGCGGGTGGGATGAGGCACTGCGGTGACGGCGCATTCCAGAGCCGCAGGATGGGTCAGCACGGCGCTTTCCACCTCGTACGGCCCGATCCGGTAGCCGGAGCATTTGATTACGTCGTCGTTACGTCCTTCGAACCAGATGTAGCCGTCCTCATCATACCAGGCGGTGTCCCCAGTGTTGTACATATTCCCCTTGCAGGCGTCTTCCGTCGCCTGGCTGTCGCGGTAGTATTCGCAGAAAAGCCCGATGGGATGGTGGTCGTATACACCGCGGATAACGATGGAACCGACCTCACGCGGCGGACAGGTCTTTCCGTTTTCGTCCACAATGTCGACATTGTACAGCGGCGAAGGTTTTCCAACAGAACCGACCTTGATCGGCATCCCCTTAAAATTACCTACCAGTACGGTTGTTTCGGTCTGACCGTAAGCTTCGGCGGGGGCAACGCCTGTAAACTTCTCAAACTGGTAGACGACCTCGGGATTGAGCGGTTCGCCCGCTACCGATGCGTGCCGTAAAGACGAGAAATTGTATTTCGCCATATCTTCCTTAATCAGAAAACGGTAAATCGTCGGCGGTGCACAGAAGACATTGATTTGCAGCTCCTGCATCAATTCCAGCAGCTTCACAGGGTGGAACCGTTCGGAATCGTAGGCCACGACGGTTGCACCACAAAACCATTGTCCGTAAAGCTTACCCCAGGCAAATTTACCCCAACCGGAATCGGACATCGTTAGGGAGATATCGCCGTCCTTTACCTGATGCCAAAAATGTGCGGTGACAATATGTGCGAGGGGATAGGTATAATTGTGCAGCACCATTTTGGGCATCCCCGTGGTGCCGGACGAGAAATAGATCAGCATGGGATCGGATGCGCGATTGCGGTCGTCCCCTTGCGGGCGCTGGAAAGCTTCCGACGCTTTTTCAATGCTGGAACGCAGGTCGACAGCGCCATCCGGAATACTGCGGCCGACAACGGCGTAGGTCTTCACCGACGGGCATTGGGGTAGAGATTCCTGCACATAAGCTACCAGCTCGGGATCATCGACGGTAATCACCATCTTGACGCCAGCGGCGTTACAACGGTATTCGATATCCTTTTTCGTCAGCTGGTGTGTCGCCGGGATGCAGATGGCGCCGATTTTGTGCATCGCCAGCATGCAGGTCCAGGCTTCGACACGCTGCTTAAGCATAAACATGACCACGTCGCCGCGGGCAATGCCGAGCGATACAAGGGCGTTGGCGGTCTTGTCGGTTAAGCGCTTGAGGTCGGAAAAGGAGTAATCGATCCGTGTACCGTGGTCGTCGCACCAGATCATGGCGCGTTTGGCAGGCTGTTCATTTGCCCAGCGGTCCATGACATCGAAAGCGAAGTTGAAGTCATCCGGACAGGTGATCCGCAAGTTCTCCTTCATGTCCTCATAGCTTGTGAAATCGGTTTCATTGAGATAATTTTTTATCATAACAGTACCGCCATTCATTTGTTGATTCCTTTTTCCACATTGGGAAAAGGGCGGAACTTGGCCGCATGTCCCATTATACCACCTATGGTGCCGTATTTCAATGAAGGGGAAGGAAGCTTTTGACTTTTTCCACGCATAGATGTGGAAAATAGTCCGATTTTGTGAAAAAAAGGTGATTGACATTTACAATAAGATAATTTTACAAAGCTTATACAATCTGTAAACGGCAAAAGCTATACAATCCTTGATGATAAAGCGGTGTTATACGATTTGGATTCGATTAGATGGGCGTTCCTAGACGTTTTCAACAGCCTTTTGTGGAAAATGTGGAAAAGCTTGCGGGACAAGAAATTGTGCGGATTCCCGTCGACTGTACGGCGGGAAAGTGGGCGAGAAGTGACGGCTTTGTAAAACTTTTTCCATCTTCTCCATCCACCCGATACAGGAGAAAAGCACAGTCGATTGTAAGGGCGTAAGAAAAATTTGAAAAGGATGCAATATTTTTTGTGTGACAGCAAACAATAGACCTGATACAAACGGCGCGGCAGATGGACAAGTAGCGGTCGCGTCCGGACTCCCAGACGACCAATTTTAGATAGGTTCTGGCGTCTGGGAGGGGAAAGGATGGTCTTCGGATATGGAATCTCTTTGGCATGCGACTTGCTCGATACAGCCGCGGGAAGCGCTGCGGAAGAACCTGCGCGTCGACGTGGCCGTGATCGGCGGAGGAATGGCGGGCGTGTTGACGGCCTATCTGCTGACACAGCAGGGGGCACGCTGCGTCGTGCTGGAGGCGGAACGCATCGGCGGGGGCGTTACCGGCAATACGACAGCAAAGGTCACCAGTCAGCACGGCCTGTGCTATGACACGCTGCTGACGCTATCGGGGCAAGAGACGGCCCAGAGCTATCTCAGCGCCAACCAGGCCGCCATCGAGCGATACCGCGGCCTGGTGAGGGAGCAGAACATCGATTGCGGCTGGGAGGATCTGCCCAGCTATGTCTACGCACTGGACGGCGTCGATCGGCTGGCAAAAGAACAGCGCGCGCTGGAGCAGCTCCACTTTGCCGCGTCGCTGACACGAAAGACGGCGCTGCCGTTCCCTGTCAAGGCGGCGCTTCGTTTCGAGCGTCAGGGGCAATTCCACCCATTAAAGTTCCTACGTCATATTGCGCAGGGACTGGAAATCTACGAGCAGACCCCTGTCACCGACGTATTGGGGCATACTGCCGTTACACCGCTGGCCCGGGTACGGGCGGATCGTATTGTGGTTGCGACACATTACCCTTTCATTAATGCGCCCGGCTACTTCTTCCTCCGGATGCATCAGGAACGTTCCTACGTCCTCGCGCTGGACAGGGCGCCGCATCTTGACGGCATGTACCTCGACGCAAACCCGCAAGGGCTTTCCTTCCGCAACGCCGAGGGATGCCTCTTGCTGGGCGGCGCGGGGCACCGTACCGGTGAAAACCGCACGGGCGGGCATTACCGCGCCCTGTCGCGGGCCGCAAACCGCTATTTCCCGCTGAGCCGGGAAGTCCGCCGCTGGTCGGCGCAGGACTGCATGCCGCAGGACAGCGTTCCCTTTATCGGACGTTATTCGCCCGCCGCGCCGGGGCTGTACGTCGCCACCGGCTTTCACAAATGGGGAATGACCGGTTCCATGGTGGCGGCAATGCTGCTGAGCGACCGCCTTACAGGTCACAGGATGCCCTGGGCGGACGCCTTTTCCCCGCACCGGTTCCGTCCGGCTGCCAGTATACCGGCGCTGGCGGTCGACGGCGTCAAGAGCGTGAAAGGACTGTCCAAGGGCTATTTCGGATCCGCTTCGGCACGGTTGGACGACATCCCCAAGGGGCACGGGGGCGTGGTACGCTATGCGGGGGAGAAGCTCGGCGCCTACCGCGACGAAAACGGGGAGGTCTTCCTGGTCACCGTCAAATGCCCGCACCTGGGCTGCGAGCTGAGCTGGAACCCCGACGAAAAAACCTGGGACTGCCCTTGCCACGGCTCCCGTTTCGACTACCGAGGCAATCTCATCGGCAACCCGGCGATGAAGGGCATCCGCTGGCAAGGAAAAATCCCGCGGGGCACGTCCAGCCCTAAAACGGCAGATCCACAGAGAAAGGAGGAGCGGGCCAGATGACCGAATTCCAAGGGTATTTGAAAAAAAAGCGGTATTTTGAGGGGTGGTACTTCAAGCATGTCCAAAACGGGCGGATGCTGGCATTTATCCCAGGGATCCAGCTGGACGCGTCGGGGCGCGGGAGCGCCTTTCTCCAGGTATTGACGGATCGGGGCGCGCACCAATGCGAATATCCCCTATCCGATTTCCATGTACGCCGTAGCGGTCTAGGAATCAAAGTGGGGGAGAGCGTCTTTACAGCGCGGGGAGCAAAGTTGTCCCTGCAAACGGACGGCCTTTCCTGTACCGGAACTCTGCGCTACGGGCCGATGACGCCCTTGCACGGCGATATTATGGGACCGCTTCGTTTTGTCCCCTTTTTACAGTGCAACCACGGCATCCGCAGCCTTTGGCATACCGTAGACGGGCATGTCCGGGTAAACGGCGAGGACTACGTTTTTGACAAAGGAGAGGGCTATATAGAAAAAGATTGGGAAGATCCTTCCCCCGTTCTTACGTCTGGGCGCAATGCGGCGGCCTGGGAAGGGGGCGCAGCGTCACGGTGGCGGCGGCCGACGTCCCGCTGGGGCCTGTCCACCTGCCGGGATGTATCGCCGTGGTGCAGGACGGCGGGGAACAGATCCGTTTTGCCACTTACCGCGGCGGACGAATTATGCGGATGGATCCGCACAGTGTCCTGCTGCGGCAGGGCAAGGACTATTTGTCAGTCTGCGTGGAAGAAGGCGGCGCGGGACATGCGTTGCGCGCCCCCAAGGGCGGGGAGATGTCGCGTACAGTGCGGGAACGTCCGCTTTGCCCGGCACGGATCCGCTTTTACCGCGATGAGAAATTAATTTTTGATGAGCGGGGGCGCATGGCAAGCTTTGAATACGCCGCGGAATGAGACGGTTTGTATTCCTCAACAAGTAAAAAGGCGGACGCAAAGGAGGTGATGGATCCCTTGCGCCCGCTTTTTTCTGCGCGTTTATTCTTGCTTTGCGGTATTCTTAGGCCCCTGCACTTCCAGCAGCGTGTAACGAGCGCTGAAACGGATGTTGCGGCGTTCGTCCACATCCAGGCGGAACCGGTGGCAGAGCGGGAGCAGCGCCGACATCCGGGTGCGCAGAATGTCCGGATCGGGCTGTGGCTGATGCGGGCGGTTGCGGATGCTTACCGCCATGGTAAAAGAGAAGCGGGGCAAGCAAAAGACGACCTGTACCGGGGCGCGGTATTGCTGTGCCAGGAGCAAAAGGGCGTGGATCAGGCGGGCAGTATGGTCAAAGGCGTCGTCCAGCAGGGCGCGGACGCGCGGATCCCCATGGCAGGCGTAGTCGCAGGAGAGCAGGCAGCGGTAAAGGTACTCGTTGAGCAGGCGCTCCGTTTCGGGACGGCCCGGTACAAGCGTGATGCGGGCGGTTTTCATTCGCGCCCCTCCTTTCCGTGCCGCTGCGCGCCGAAGCTGTCGGCGTCAAAAAAGTCCGCCAGCGTGATGCCCAGCGCGGCGCAAAGCCGGTCAAGCGTTTGGATGCGGGTGTTGCTTTCCAGGTGCAAAAGGTGGTGGATGGTCGAGTTGGGCACGCCTGAGCGCTTGGAGAGCTGGAAGGGCGTGATGTGGTTTTGCTCGCATAGGGTGCGCAGGCGGCGAGCGATAGCGTCGGATAAAATTTGCATGTTGCGGACCTCCAATTATTTTATTTTGTCCTACTGACAGGACAAGAAATTGCAAAATTCGGTATATACTAAATCTGTCTCATTCTTAGGACAAAGGAGGTTGAGCTATGAAAAAGGTAAAATCGTTACCAGAAATGAATATTATTGGTGCGAACATCAAAGAAGCAAGACAACAAGCAAAGCTCAGCCAACAACTTTTGTCTGAACGTCTAGAGCTCTTAGGAATTTATATATGTCGTGGTTCGATTTCCAGAATTGAGCGAGGGAAACGAGCAGTTACAGATATTGAAATTGATGGGATTGCAAAAATCTTAAACGTATCACCTAATGAATTGTTTCAGTGGCCTGGAAATTAGGTAGTGCCTTTATCTTTTAGAAAAAATTGTATATACATTCCCTATCTTACTATTAAATGATAGTAATGTCAAGATTACCTATTTATGGTGTTTTATAATAAAGCAGATAGGAGGGGATATGCGTTGTGCCATTTTCCAAGATTGCTTGATTGCAGGGAAGATGCGGATCTGAGTCAGACCGATGTGGGAAACATCCTCGGAATCGATCAGCGAATTTATAGCAATTATGAAACAGGCAAACGCAAAATCCCTGTGAATCTGCTGATCAAGCTGGCAGAACTATACGGCACGAGCACCGATTACCTGCTTGGCCTGACCAACGAAAAAAGACCTTATCCGCGCAAAAAGTAAAGCCGCAACGGGCATGTGTCCGTCGCGGCTGTTTTTGTTTGGAGGGGGGCGTGTTCGTTTGCCAAAGCATATCAAGTGGGCAAGCCTTCTACGGCAATAGCCGCTCCTCATCCGGCAAAGACGGCGATGGGGCTGCGGCGAGGGCTTTCCCGGCCCCCGCGACGGTGCCACCCTCGCCGTTGAGCTCCGTCAGGTGCTTCCACATCCACTTTGGCATGTGGTTCATCCGGCAGCGCGGGTTGGTGCGCCCCTCGACGGCGATGGTATCGTAAAACGTCTTCCACATGTGGCGGTACTGCTGCTCGTCTTTGCCGGGCGTGGGAAGGGTAAGCTCCTGCAGCGGGACGATCACCGCCTCGTAAGGACGGTAGACTAGCGCCTCCCGGTGTGTCTTGTCATAGATCAGGAAGGCCTCCTCCGGGTAACGGGAGGTGAAGTGATCGACAAGGTAGGGCAGGATTCGGCATTTCGGCTCGATGATGGCGGCGAGCACCCGCCCATATTCGGAGAAGCGGAGGAAACCTTTGAAGAGGTGGGATTCCGTCCCCACCCGTCCCGACGCTTTGGTCACTGTACGGACGGTGTCGTCGGTCAAAAGGGTCATCACTCGTGCGCCGTAGCGGAAGCCCAGCTTGACAAAGCGAATGATCTCGGCCTCGATGCCGGGCTGGTCGCTGAGAAAAGCGCCGCGTACGGCGTCCTCCGCGGCGGGCGACACCTTGCGCGGGATAGCCGTCATCACCCGCCGCGCCTTCTCGGGGTCGGTTTCGATCGATCGCACGGGGTAGAGGGTGGCCTGTGCCGTCCCGGAATACGCGTTGTAAACGTCGCAGGGCGTTTCATGACGCAGGAAGCTTTCAAAGACACAGCACATCAGTCCCTCGAAGGAACCGTCGTATTCATAGACTACATCTGTCCGGTCAGGCATTTTCTCACATCCTCCGTAGTAATCAGTGTCGGGTCGGGGAAAAGCGACATCTGCTCGTATGGGGTAGGCAGAGCTTCCTTGCAGCGGTCCGAGACCATCGCGCGCAGCACGCTGTCCTGATTGATTTTGAGCCCCTGCGCCATTTTGCCGCCGCAAGTGATGAAGTACTGCGCGCGTTTCAAGACAACGCCGATTTTTTTCAGCCCTGCAAAGTCCAGCCGCGACGACGTGCGTGCAACCAGGATGCGGTCAGCGCTGCGTACGCCGATTCCGGGCACGCGCAGAAGCTCCTCCCTCGGCGCGTGGTTGACCTCGATGGGAAACATATCCATGTGATTTAAGGCCCAGTTGCACTTGGGATCGACGTAGGGGTTGAAGTTGGGATGGGCCTCGTCCAAAAGCTCGCGCGCCTCGAAACCGTAAAAGCGTAAAAGCCAGTCAGCCTGGTAGAGACGGTGCTCGCGCATCAGCGGGGGCTTTGTGTCGACGGCGGGTAGCAGCGGGTTGTCGGACACCGGCATGTAGGCGGAGTAGAAAACCCTGCGCAGGCGGTATTTTTTGTACAGCGCCGCGCTAAGGTTGAGGATCTGGTAGTCGGTGTCAGGGGTCGCGCCGATGATCATCTGGGTGGACTGCCCGGCGGGGGCGAAGGAGGGCGCATGGCGGTAACGTACGATATCGGTGCTGTTTTCGGTGATGCGGTCGCGGATGTAGCGCATCGGCCCCAGCAGAGACGTCTTGGACTTGTCAGGTGCAAGCTTCTCCAATGATTGCTGGGACGGCAGTTCCAGGTTGACGCTCATGCGGTCGGCCAGAAGTCCCAGCCGTTCGGTCAGCCGCGGGTCGGCGCCGGGGAGCGCCTTGACGTGGATATAGCCGTTAAAGCGGTACTCGCCGCGCAAAAGCTCCAGGCAGCGGATCATTTGCTCGCTGGTGTAGTCGGGGTTTTTCAGGATGCCGCTGGAGAGGAAAAGCCCTTCGATATAGTTGCGGCGGTAGAAGCTTATGGTCAGGTCGGCGAGCTCGCGCGGGGTAAAGGTAGCGCGGGGCACGTCGTTGGAGCGGCGGTTGACGCAGTACTTGCAGTCATAGGCGCAGCAGTTGGTCATCAGGACCTTTAGCAGCGAGATACAGCGCCCGTCCGCCGCGAAGCTATGGCAGATCCCGCAGCCGACGGCGCTGCCCACCTGTCCAGACGACGCTGCGCGGTCGGATCCGCTGGAGGTGCAGGCGACGTCATACTTGGCGGAGTCGGCGAGTATTTTTAGTTTGTCTATCAGTTCCACATGCGGTCCCCTCCCGGTAAGATGGTGTGCTTAAGGAAAATATGCTGCCCTTTTCATTCAGAATTAACTTTTCTTCCAAATCTAAGAATATACTTTGTAAAAATTCGGATGTTGTTATAAGAGAAAAAAGGGTGAGTCAGCGCAAAAAGGAGCATAATTGTGTACTGTTATTATACCACGTACAGAGGGAATAGGATATGATAATTTTGTAAATTACTTAGAATACTAAGAATAATATGGAAATAGACAGTCTTTGTTAGGATTCGGGCAAAGCTAATAAATTTCTGGAAAAATGTTGATTCCTACTTGGATCTGAGCTATACTTTTATCAGGTGCAATGTTTCGACATCTTGGGAGGGGATCGTATGAAAACCGAGCAAACCTTTGGAGCATACCGGTATTTTGTCGTTCAGAGAGAGCAGCTCTCGTTTTTCGATATGGTGAAGGAAAAACGTGCCGCGGCCCAGTCAGCGTTTTTCACCGCATTGGAGAGGGAAAGGAAGCTCGCATGGAGGATTGCGGACAAGCGGTATCTTCTGGTCTTTGAACAAAAGCTCTCCCCGGATGTTGTCGTGTGTAAATTCAGTATGGAGACGCATCAAACGCGTTATCAGGAGAGCGAATCTGGAATTGAAAGTATTGACGAACCGGATTACCCCTATATCAACGCCGTTTTTGATCAAAAACGGCAAATTGTACTGTTGGAGGTAAAAACGACGGTCTTTCCTTCCCTTTCGGCATCAAGAGGAAGGCTGTCTGCTTGCCTGGAGCGTAGCTTTGCGCCCTACGGTTTCGACGTCCTGTTTGAAGGGATTACCGACGCGGAAGGTTTTTGGGATATTGTTGGCGAGTCAAGAGGCGTTTGCCAGTTGACCCTGACGCTCAATGCCCCAAATCTGTTCGGCGGCTATAACGATACCAATGAAATGCTGCGCGACATTGCCAAAACGTATAACAATACGCGAGCTACCATCCGTTTGGAAAACCCAAAAGGGAAGCTCACCGGTATCAGTCAGGAAAACAAAGCGTTAAAGGACGCCATGGAATATGCCAGTGGTGGCGGGGGCGAATGGAAGGTGACAGTCCTGCGCAGGGGAGCGGGGCAGAAAACGTATCGTAGCGAGGATAATGTCAGGAAGGTATCGGTGCGGAGGATGGAGCGTGCAGACGGTGCAGGCAGGGAAGATATCCTTCAGGCGCTGGATAGTGTGGAAACCATTCTGAAGCAGGAGGGCGGCAGAGATGAAGCGTAAATATAAAAGCGCCCTTCTGGTTGTCTTTTTGTTTGCGCTGGGCGCAGCGGCGTCCTGTTTTTTAGCGGCTGCGGGAGAGCAGCTTTTGGTGTCGGACGAGTTTCTCATTACGTTTACCGGCGTTGTGCTCGGGCTTGCGACGACCATCGTCACCTTCCTGTTCGCCTCAACGGACAAAGTATGGGCGGTGATCGACAGAAATTATACCGACAAGGAGAAAGCAGTTCGTATGCAGAAGCTGTATAAGAGCGGGTTACGTGAACTTTTGGCCGACGGCAAGTATGTGTTCATCCTGTTTCTGGCGGCGCTGCTTTTCGCCGTCCTTGGCGCTGTGGACCTGCCGCTGATCGCTTTTCCGTCATGGCTGTCCAAAGCCGCGGTGCTGGACGCCCTGAAACTGGGGCTTTTGTTCAATTGTACCGCCGCGATCTGTGATCTGTTTCTTTCCCTGTTCAACCTGCTTAAGCTGGCTTTGTACGAGAAATAAGGCGGATTTCATGGTTCGGCGGCATAGAGCAAGGATGCAGAAAGAAGCGGCAAGGAGTCCGAATATGGGGGCGTCCTCAAGTCGGAAGAGAGACTATATTGATTTGAAATAGAAAGGGATATGAGAACAATGGCACAATACAGGAATACACGTAATGCAATCCGGCGGAGGAAAAAGCGCCGCCGGAAAATGATTGCTGTGACTGTGCTGGTTTCGCTGCTTGTGGTTGCCGTAGCGGCGGGCGGTGTGACGCTAGGTGTCAAGCTGCTTAATCAGGGAGAAGCGTTACCGGTACAAGGGAACACGTCCAGCGAGGAGGCTGACGAAACGACGTCTTTCTCGGCCCCCTCCACCAGTACAGTGAAGGTGGACGAGAGCATTGACTGGCCGGAGATGTCCGAGGTCACAGAGGAAAGCGTTTTCCCCGATCAGGTGTTCGACGTGCCGGTCTATACGTCCCTCATTCCGGAAGGGAAAAAGGGTCGGCCGGGGAAACAGCGTAAAATCATGTATATCGTCATCCATGAAACGGACAACCAGGATGTTGGTGCGGATGCGGCAAATCACGCTAACTTTCTTAATAATGTGTCGGAGGACTATACGTCTTGGCATTACACCGTCGATGACCATGAGATTTACCATCACGTCCCTGACAACGAGGTGGCTTGGCATGCGGGAGATCAGCAGACGCTGCCGGGCGGAAACATGAATGGCATCGGCGTCGAGCTGTGTGTCAATCCGGGCAACGACTTTGAAAAGACCTTCCAGAACGCTGCAAAGCTGACAGCCTACCTGATCGATGCATATGACCTGACGATTGACGCCGTCAAGCAGCACGGCGACTTTATGTGGAAAAACTGTCCTGCGACAATCCGTGATACCAACCGTACGCAGGAGTTTAAGGATACGGTGGCCAAATACCTTGCGCAACTGCAATGATGGGGCAGGGCTTCCTGCCCTGTTTTTGCTTCAGATAGGGCATTTTATCAAGGATAGCGGTATCCTACGGTGCTCACTGATATGCAAATAAAAACAGTTAGTTTATTTTACGAATTTATATACAAAAAGTAATTGATTTAGAGGTTCGTCGATGAAACTCCGCAGATGTTTTGCAAATTTTTTCCGTTTTTTTGATACCGGCTACCTGAGCCGTCACCTCATATGGTACCTGGTCTTTGTTGTGCTGATGTCCGTGCTCTTTTTCAGTACAACAGCTTCCCAGCCCGAATTTGTACTCAAATGGTCGTTTGACGCCTTTGACAAGGATTACTGGCCCTACGTCCAGTATTGGGAAGAAACCCCCGAGCTAAGCAGTGTCGAGCTGGTGACGCAGTACCCTCCTGTGGCATCGGGGAGGATACCGATCGACGAGGCGGTGGCTGCTGCGACGTTGACTTCCCATCCGTATGGATATTACCAGTATGGGGAGAGGATAGTACAGGCCGTTAGTGAGGCGGAAGGGTATTCCCAAGCGCGGACGCAGGAGCTCCAGGAGGCGGTAGCTGCGCGGATTACCGCCGCGATGCAGCGGGTTCGTCCGTTTGTCTTTGTTGTCTTTGCCGCCTTTATCCTGCTGCTGGCGACATGGTGGGTACTTGTTGACCTTTTGATCGCTGCCTGCCGTCGTCGCAGACAGGATTTTACACAGGATGGCTAACAGCAATCCAGGCTGACAATCTAGCAAAGAAAAAGGGAAGTCTTTTTTCATCGGCAGGAGTCTCCTATGCGCATAGGAGATTCCTGCCGATATTCTGTTATTTTACATAAAGACGGGGGAAAATGTGCTCGACAGCGTCTTTTGTTGACTGTATTGATGAGATCTCAAACAAAGTCGGGGATGTGATACCATGGAAGATTCAGAAATTGTAGAAATGTTTATCCAGCGTTCGGAAGACGCGATCCGGCAACTGGACGGCAGATATGGCGGACTTTGCAGGCAGGTTTCTTATAACATCCTTTTCAATCGCCAGGATATGCAGGAATGTGTCAATGATACCTATCTAAAAGTATGGGAAAGCGTTCCGCCGCAGCGTCCGGCCAACCTGAAGGCCTTTGTCTGCAAACTGGTGCGGTGCATTTCCATCAACCGGCTCAGGTTCAATACCCGTCAGAAGAGGCATCAGGAGATGGAACTTTTACTATCGGAGGTAGACGAATGTTTACCGTCCACGCAGGATCCGTCTCAGCACTTCGACCAACAACAAACGGTGGAACTGATCAACAGATGGTTGAGAACGCTGGACAACGCGACACAGCTGATGTTTGTCCGCCGGTATGTGTTGATGGAGTCCATACCGCAGCTGGCAGCAACATTTGCGCTGACAAAAAGTAATGTGTCGACCAGGCTGTACCGAGCCAGGAAACAACTGAAGAAGTATTTGGAGAAAGAAGGCGTATTGATATGAAAGACTCAAGGAGGGAAGAGTTTCTGGATTTATTGGGACATGTTGATGAGGACATCCTGATCAAAGCGATCGATATGGATGATCCGGAAATGACGAAACGACGGGCTCATATACATATGCGCAGATGGAAACACATTGTTTGGATTGCTGCGGCGCTACTTCTCTTGGCAGGCTCCCTGACAGCGCTGGGTATGGGTCCGCTTCGTGACACATGGATGGCTACCATACTATTTGGTAACGGAAGCAATGAGATAGTGTTGGAGAGCAATGTCAAGCTTCTTGACATTCGCGATGACGCACCGAAGACGCGGCTGGATGTTACGTTGACACAAGCGGAGGGAATAACGGGTATCCCTTTCCTTTCGTCTTCCTGGTATACCAGCGACGCGGTGTACTACCGGCCGTGGGTGCCCTATCAGGAAAAGGATCCGAAGGGGAGACGTCTGGGAAAGGGAAAGGAAATTGAACGGATCGATCTGTGGTATCCACGGTGTGTAGTCATGCCGGACGGCGGAGGGCATATCAGTTGCAGCATAACTCTTTTTACGACGCATGCTTCTGAAAATACGATTTTGGCTGGCGATGGGCTGGATGCCACGGGGGGAAAGACGGGGGCAAAAACTTGCACATTGGAAACGCTCGGCGTTGAGGCGGTGCTTTACCGTACGGATTGGGATGAGGAAAGGATCACTGCAGCCTTGATCCATAACGATGTTTACTATGCATTTATTGGAGAAGGTGTCTCGGAAGAAAGGATGGAGGAGTTCCTGCACTCCTTACAGTAGCGCCAATATAGCGTAGCAGGTATGGCGCTAAATCCCAATAGGACGAAAAGCAGTTTTGCGCTATATTGGAATAGGCGTGTGCAAGACGTGGATGTCCATAGAGAAGGGACGCTGGTAACGGAAAGAAAACGGGATACTGGATATATCCGGTATCCCGTTTCTGTCTATCGGGCGTCCTCCTTATGACAGGTGTCTTTGCTCGGCGTTCCGGATAAAGGTCTCGATTATTTCCCCGAAGATACTGACCTGCCCATGCTGCTGTCCTATATAGGAGCAGTGTTCGCAATTTTCCATTGTCCTGAACTCCACCGCACAGGCGCTGTCAAAATGCCGGATCGCCGACAGAAGCAGCCTATTCTGTTCATACCGTCCGAACATGTCGTTATCCGCGACAAGGATCAGCATGGGTGCAAAACTGTTGCGATTGACATGGTACAGCGGAGCACTCGGGTCAACAATAATTCGGCGCGTATCGAATCCCCGTTCCCGTAGCACATTAAAGTGAGCCGTCGGTTGGCCAGCGTCAAAGACGTACCCGCTAATGGCGTCGGAATCTATCTGATGGACAGCTAGAAAGCGTTTGTCAAAGCACAACATCATAGATAGGTAGGCCCCCGCCGAACTGCCGCCGACATACAACCTGCCGTTGCCGCCATATGTAGGGAGATGTTTCTCCGTCCAGGCGACAGCCGCTGCAGCGTCGCAAATAAAATCTGGGTACCGTGCCGAAGGGTACAGCCTGTAGTCCGCGCTGACTACAGCAATTCCTTTTTTAGTTAGATACCGGGCAAATACGCCACAGTCTTCCCGGGAACCACCCTCAAGCCCTCCGCCATGAAAGTAAATGAATACAGGAAAGCTCTTCTCCTCCGGTAAATGGAGATCCAGCTGACATGCCTGGGAATTTTCACTGTATGAAATGCCTTTAAGTATTTTCATGCGTTTTTCCCCTCCCTGTCATATCCCCACGATCTAGCCGCTTATTTCGGAAATACAGCGCGAGATCGGCAGCTACCATTAAGAAATTTAGTATATAAAACACGAGAACATAGGTAATCGTCTCCTGCACCAATTTAGATAGAATACCGCAAGCGTATCCCAAAAAAATCATGACCAGGAAACAAAGACTTTTTCCCTTTGCCGTCCTCGCCGTATAGGATTTGACAATTGATACCGGCCAGGACACGCCGAAACTCACGACCATTAACGCCTCAAAGCATTCTCCCATCCATCTTCCCCCTTTGCTTATAGTTTACCATGTTATAATTATCATGTAAAACATATGATATCATAGGGTTGCTGTATGTTGTATTATATACTAGCTTCTGTTATGCTAGAAGTAGAGAACGAATTGGAAAGGAAGATGCCGCATGGAACTTTTACAACTACGCTATTTTAAAAGCGCTGCACTTACCGAAAATTTTTCTCGTACGGCAGCACAATACATGGTTCCTCCCTCGGCAGTGTCGCAAAGTATCCATAAGCTTGAGATGGAATTGGGGACAGTACTATTCGAACGCAAGGCCAACCGGGTTCGGCTGAACGAAAAGGGCCGATTGTACTTTCAGGTGGTTCAACAGGCTCTTGACGCTCTCGATGGGGGCAGGGAGCTGATACAAGATCTGTCGGGTCAGATGTGCGGGGAAATACGGTTGATGGTTCAGACAAACCGCCGGATTGTCACCCAGGCAATTTCTCGCTTCAAAGCAGAAAACCCCGGTGTCTCCTTTGCCATCAGCCATACCCCGGTTTCAGGCTGCGATGCCTTCGATCTGATTGTATCCGACAGTCCACCAAATACCGGGACCTTATCACGTACACTGCTACTTTCAGAGGAAATCCTTCTCGCCGTCGCCGCTTGCCATCCATTGGCGGAACAGGAGTCTGTCAACGCGGCCACGCTGCGGGGAGAACGTTTTATTTCGACGACGCCAGAAAACAGCATGTACAGAATCACTACCGCTATCTGCCGAGAAAACGGTTTTGCACCTGATATCTCGATCCAGTGCGACGATCCCTACTGTGCGCGAAAATATGTGGAAATGGGTTTGGGCATCTCCTTTGTACCATCGGTGTCCTGGCAAGGGCAGTTTTCCAGCCAAGTGAGATTGTTACGCCTTTTACCTGGCACATACACGAGGGATACTTATCTTTACCGGACACAGGACAAATACCTGTCCGCTGCGGCGAAATTGTTTATGGATGACCTGTTTGATAGCTTCCGTTCGACAACGCCCTCTAAAGAAGAATAAGCAGCAGACGTTTCATAAAAAATATCCTTCCCATTGAAAGTCAAAAATTTGTAACCATACGGACCCCGCTCCCAAAGGAGCCGGCGCGCCACTATGGTAGCGTGACGTTGAACGTTTTGACGGCGTCATTCATCAAGCGCAGGAAGTGGGTAATATTGCGGTTTTGCCAATCCGGCTTGTTTGGGCTGACGGTGAGCTCTTCCGAGGTGTACACGAAGGGAAAACCGTACTGGGATAAACGTAGCCCAAGTCGTGCCCTGCAAAGAGAAACTGGAAGACCTCAATCATCCCGTCAGGACGCTCCACAATGACGTCCGTATAGCTGCTCAGTGCACCAAACGGAGAAATATGGGCGGTAAACGTCCCATGGTAAGCCGCATTATCAGGATATTTAAATGAAAGGTCTCCCAGGTAGGCGCTCAGTATTGTTTGAATGGCCGCCAGCCGTTCCTCCATGCCGTCGAATCGGACTGGATTCGGCTGGTGTGGGGATTCTATGGTGATGCCAAAGCATCCGATCTCCTTTTTCCCCATAGCGAATCGTCAGGACCATGAAGATCAAGCCAGATTTGCTGCGCTTGGTCTAAATGGACGTCGAAATACATACGGGGAACTTGATCGGCAAAGCGGAGGGTATAGTCATAGGACTGTCCATCACTAGAGGTATTCTGCAAAATCACAACCTGTGTTTCGGTGCCTTCTATTTGATCATAAAACTCGGAAATAGAAGGGCCGTACCAGCGTAAGGCGTTGATGTAACTGCATAAGGCGTCACGGAGACGGTCGATAGTATAGGGAGGGGAGAGTAGTTCTTCCAAAGGCTGCTGGAGAGCATTCTTGTCCTGTGCATCTAAGGCAGTGGAAACAGGTACGGGCACCGCTGGTAGATTCGATGCGCCGCAGGGGACGAGCAGGGATGGCAGAAGACAGAGAAGGAGTAATCGGGTTACCTTCACGAAAAAGCCTCCAAATATTCATATATGAAAACAAATCAAATGATAAAAACGAATAATATATAATCATAACAAATAAATTGAGAAAAAACAAGTAAAGAAGAAAGAAATCATGTTTTTGTAAATCATTTATGTTTGGGTTCGGGGATTTTCCTCTTGACAAAAAGGAAGATAAGGGTAAAATAGTTTAATAAGAAACGGTTTTAAAAAAAACTGTAAGTTTATTATTTTTGAAAGGGGATTTAACATGTGTCGGGCAATAGATTTGTTGACCAATATTCGACGGATCATTAAGCTGCATGAATCCATGCTGAAGGACATCTGCGGAGAATACCGGTTGACCTTGATTGAAGCAACCATTATCAGTTTTCTGTACAACAATCCGAGCCGGGATACCGCGGGGGATATCGTTGAGCTACGGATGCTGTCTAAGGGCAATGTGTCGCAGGCGGTGGAGGCGCTTATCCAGAAATCGCTGCTGAAGCGGCGGCAAGATACGGAGGACCGTAGAAAAATCCACCTGTCTCTCACCGAAGCGGCGGCGCCGATTACGCAGGAAATAGAACAAATCCAGATTAAATTCCGAAATCAAGTGTTTCAAGGATTTTCAGAAGAGGAACGGGAGCTGTTCGCCCAATTTAACCAACGGATTGCAGAAAACACAAAAATAGAAGCGGAAAGAGGAGAGATCCGATGAACCAGGACAAGGATTTTTTGGGCAGGGAACCGGTAGGAAGGCTTTTGTTGAAGCTGGCGCTTCCTACTGTAACTGCGCAGATTATCAATATGCTTTACAACATTGTAGACCGTATTTATATCGGGCATATACCTGAGGTAGGGGTGGCTGCTCTGACCGGGGTAGGGGTATGTATGCCCTTGATCATGATTGTAACGGCATTTGCCGCATTTGCCGGTTTCGGCGGCGCGCCCAGGGCATCTATCTTTATGGGGAAGGGTGACAACGACTCCGCTGAAAAAACGCTGGGGAACTGTTTTGTTATCCAAATCATCATTTCGGTGCTCCTGACAGCGGTCCTGCTCATTTGGAATAGGGAATTCCTGATGGCATTTGGCGCCAGTAACAAGACCATCGAATATGGCGTCCAATACATGAATATCTATGCGATTGGTACCATTTTCGTTCAGATGACGCTGGGGATGAATGCATTTATTACCGCTCAGGGCTTTGCCAGGACTGGTATGCTGTCCGTTTTGATTGGCGCGGTGGCCAATATCATTCTTGACCCCATCTTTATTTTCGGCTTTGGCATGGGGGTGAAGGGTGCAGCGCTGGCGACCATCCTTTCGCAGGCGATGTCCTGTGCCTGGGTGCTGGCGTTCCTGTTTGGGAAAAAGACACGATTGAAAATCCGTAAGCGTAATTTGGCTTTGAAAGCGGATATTGTCCTGCCAAGCTTAGCGCTTGGTCTGTCCACCTTCATTATGCAGGCAAGTGAGAGCGTGATTTCCGTTTGCTTCAACTCCTCCTTGCTGCGGTATGGCGGGGATATCGCCGTAGGCGCTATGACGATCCTAACAAGCGTTATGCAGTTTGCCATGTTACCCTTGCAGGGCCTGGGACAGGGCGCGCAGCCGATTATCAGCTACAACTATGGTGCGCGTAATCCGGAGCGAGTAAAAGCAGCCTACAAACTTCTTTTGAAGTCCAGCCTTTGCTATTCTGTGCTGCTTTGGTTATTCGTCATGCTATTTCCCCAGGGCTTCGCAGCGATGTTTACCAACTCGCCCGAGCTGCTGGAATTTACCAAGACGGCACTGCGTATTTACATGGCCTGCTTGTTGCTGTTCGGTATCCAAGTGTCCTGTCAGATGACTTTTACTGCACTTGGAAACGCCCGAGCCTCTATTGTGGTAGCTGTCATGCGGAAGTTTATCCTGCTCATCCCGCTGATCTATCTGCTTCCGCTGTTGCTTCCTTCGGATAAGACCACGGCGGTCTACCTGGCGGAGCCGGTGGCTGATTTCCTCGCTGTGACGTTTACCGCGGTTTTGTTTACCTTCCAGTTCCGGAAGGCGCTTCATCAAATTTCTGGAGAAGAGAAAAAGTGATGGTAAAAAAGCGGAATGCTTCATGATATATTTTATATGTCCGGGTGACACCGGTGATAATCATGCTGCAAAAGGTGCAGAACAAGCAGAAACGATATTGAAAACAATGAGGTTACACAGTGAGGACGAAATTAAAATAGCTACTACCGCTATTTCAAGACATAGTGATAAAAAACACATTCACGAACCACATGACGAATGATTGAAAGATGCAGATGTCATGGATCAATGTTTGTACAATACTGCGTTTCCCTTAGCGCAGCGGGAAATGGAACGGTATCACAATCTGCTGATAGAATTTGGAATTAACGAGACAAAATGAGTATACCCTTACACAAATTAACACCCTCCGAAGAAACAAGTTCTGAACCGCCTCAGAAAAAGCGGACAATAGACAAAAGCCCCCTGATGTAGGAAAATAGAAGTACATCAGGGGGATTGCTATGAGTAAGAGAAATTACACGCACATACAGGAGTTTTTACCAGAGATCGAAAGGATGCTCCGGGTAGGAAAAAGTCAGAGGAAAGTAGCGGAACACTTTGGCTTCAAAGATAAGTATGTGGTGAAAGAACTGCTAAAACGAAAACGCCGCAAGCAAAGGAAAGAAGCAGCAGGCATCATGCCACAACCTAAAGGAAGACCCAGAAAAGATGCCGTACCCAGAGATATTGTAGCGGAGCAGGCGTATGAAATCAAACGTTTGCAAATGGAGAATGAATTGATGCGGGATTTTCTGCGATCCATAGGAAGGGAACAAATAGCAGTGCGTTTCTTCCCAGTGGCGGTATTCACTGATAATGTAAGTATTTTCATCTATTCTATCTATTGTAAACCAGTTATCCATTGCTTTCACATAACCTTTCAAATTCCAAATTATCAGACCACTTTAAGCACCACCGGCGGCATGGTAAAACAACAGATGTTCCGGGCTTTGCCATTTCAAAATATTTGTTTTGCTTTTTGAAATGGTCAGGCCAACATGATGGGCAACGCTCCTTTGGACGTCATCTCAGTCAAAAGTCCAGCAGGATAGGCACCTGCCGTTCCTCCGCAAACCGCATGGCTTGCCAGAACATGGAGAAGGCAACCTTGGCCAGGGACTGGGTATCATATTCGGTATGCTCCGGGATGTCCGCCTTGCCGTATTGCCCATCCGGGCCTACGGTTCCGTCTACCGGGTATCCCTCGGTGTCTGCCCAGTCAAGGATGGTATCCTCATCGGCCTGCCAGGTCATTCCGTTGAGTCTCTCCAGTTCCTTACGAAGTCCGCCCAGGGTGGCGATCATTGCCTGATCTCCCGTAGGCAGGGGAGCTTGAAACAGAAAGCTGTCGGCGAGGGGAATCCACCAGGTGGCCCCGCGGAACAGGGACCACACCCGCTCCTCATCCGATCCAAGTCGGGCGACCAGAGGATGCTCTCCGAAATTCCAGTCCTTCTCCACAGTGGGGGGCACCGGCTCCCCGTATGTATGGCAGGCGGCCACCAGCAGCATAGCGCCCAAGGCATCCCAATCCGGCTTGTCGGTATAGTAGGGTTTTTCGTTGTCCTCCGGCCAGGGCGTGTAGGGTGGCTGCCCCGGCTGAGAAATGGCGCTCAGAATCTGATCCCGCCAGTTCTCTACCGCAGCCTGGACTTCAGCCGGGGACATTTCCTCCCCGTCATTGGCAGCTTCCCCATCCGGGGTAATTTTTTGAAAGGTATAGCCGTTTTCCTCCGCCCACTGCTGAACAGTAGTTTTCCAGTTGTGAGAATAGTACCGGGTCAGCGTCCCGGCGTAGATGTCAAGTCCCATAATAATGCCTCCTGTTCGGTCAAAGCCATTCCAGGGTACAGTCGTGCCCGGAATGGTCTGTATCCAAAATGATTTCCACAATGGTGTCCATCGTCTCTTTCCTGAGATTACGGACGCTTTTTTCATAGGACAGCCACTGGATGTGGATGGGCTGTCCATACACATACCGCCCAAAACCGCCTCGGAGAATATCGTTGAAGGCGTTCAGGTTCCGCCCGATCTTCCAGTCTAAACCGCAGGTAAACACCCGTTCCACCTCTTGGTAGAACCCGGCCATGTTGGAAAAGCGGCGGCCGTCGATGGTAAACTCCTCTCTCATCTTCCAAGAACTTTCTTTCGTCTGGGTACATCAGTCCTCATCTCCAGCCTTGAAGTTGTAGATGGGACGGATGATCTTTACAACATCCGCTGTTGGACCGATGTTGTCCAAAATGTCCTGCACTCCCTTGTAGGCCATGGGACACTCGTCCAGGGTGGCCTTGCTCACCGAGGTGGTATAAATATCCGCCATCTGTTTCTTAAACTCAGATACGGTAAAAGACTGCTTGGCATCCGCCCGGCTCATGAGCCGCCCTGCCCCGTGGGGGGCCGAGCAGTTCCAATCCTCGTTGCCCTTGCCGACACAGAGCAGGCTCCCGTCCCGCATATTGATGGGGATGAGCAGCTGCTCGCCCGCCTTGGCGGACACCGCCCCTTTCCGCAGAATCATGGCTTCAGTGTCGATGTAGTTGTGGATGGTGGTGAACTGCTCCTCCACATGGAGCTTCATGCCCTTGACGATTTCGTCCATCATGGCCTGCCGGTTGAGCATGGCAAAGTGCTGAACGATTTTCATATCGTGAATATACTGCTCAAACAGTTCCCCGGATACATAAGCCAGCGCCTTGGGAATGTTGGTCTGCTTGACATTTTTAAGCCTTTTGAGTTCCTTTTGAATTTCCTTCTCCCGGCCTTCCGCTTTCATCTGGGCAATCAGCGCTTCAACGGAAGCGTCATCGGTGCGGTTGAGGACTTTGTACCCAGCCTCCTGATAATAACTGGCCACCTCCACCCCCAAATGGCGGCTGCCAGAGTGGACGACAATATAGATGTTCCCTTCATCGTCCTTGTCCACCTCGATGAAGTGGTTGCCGCCGCCCAAGGTTCCGATGCTCTTTTCTGCCCGAAGCAGATCGACATGTTTTGCGCAGCACAGCTCCGACAGGTCGATCTGACTGAGATATCGGTGGGCCTTCTCTCGGATGGAGAAACCAGAAGGGATTTTCTCATAGATCAGCTTGTCGAGCTTTTGAAGTTCCAGCCGTGTTTTTCGAATACGGGTGGTCTCCATGCCGCAGCCGATGTCCACCCCCACCAGGTTAGGCACCACCTTGTCGGTGATAGTCATGGTGGTGCCTATGGTACAGCCCTTGCCGGCATGGATGTCAGGCATCAGCCGGATTCGGCTTCCTGTCGTGAATTCCTGATTGCAAAGCTCCTGCACCTGTGCGATGGAGGCGCTGTCCACCACATCGGTAAAGATTTTTGCTTCGTTGTATTTTCCTTTGATCTCGATCATAACGTCCCTTTCCGTATTCCTGGGGTCCGGCCCCGTCATATCATCTCATACAGCAGGGCACCGCCGCCCTGCGTCAGTTCCAAATGGGAGAGAAGGGTTTCCAACCCGCTTTGTACTGCCTCGGCGGGCAGGCCCCAGTCCGAGGCAATTTCGGTGGCCAACTCCGGGAGATCATGCCCCTTCAGCGCCGCCAGCAGTTTCTCTGCCAGCTCTCCCTCCAGCAGAGCGCAGTCCAGGGTTTCCTCCGTCTGGGGCGCAGGAAAACGGACATCCAGATCCAGCTCGCTCTCGCAGTAGTCCCAAATAGCCATATATACATCCGCAGAGCAGTCGCCGTCGGACAGTTCCTGCCGCCGGCCGTCTTTGAGAAGATAAAAGGATGCGATCTGTGACATGGTGGTTCCTCCTGAATGTTTTTCTTTTTCAATTAGCCCTTCGGCCTGCATCCGGATCACATAGAAGGCCCGCACCCAGTCAAACTCCTGTTCCATAGATTCCTCCAAAGCCAGCAGGCGGCGCTTTCCCAGCCTGCGATCCAGGAGGGCAAAGATGCGGACAAGGGGATTCTCGCTGACAAGGCTTTTCCCGATGCTCTGGTTGTCAAAGATACCAAACGCCTTATAGAACACCTTTTGGTCAAAGCTGCCCTGCTCCAGCGCATAGGCATGAGCCCGGTCGATGGCCTCTTTTGCGGAGTCACAATCTTTCAGCGTTGTGGATCGCAGCTGATGAAACTTCGTCCACACGTTCTCAAAGTAGATGTAATAGTTGCTCCGCAGCACCTCAATACCATCCATGCGGATGGCAGCCTGACCCTCATGGTCGGCGCTTTTGCTGTAGCTGGTGGCAAAATACTGGATGCGCCTACGGAGTACCGGGCACAGGTAGTCCTGCTCCAGTTTGTGTCTGATTCCGCTCCAAGTCGACATAGAGGCCGCCTCCTTTCTGCGCTTACTGTGGAATTTGCCGTTGTCAAGGGGAAAGTTTCAAATGGAATTATCTACTGACAGAATATTAATAAATGATATAGTCTACATCCTGTCTGTACCCATATATCGTTACAGTTCCTTTTGAGATTGTTCCAGGAACATGGATTCTCTTGATTTCTTGTAATACAAACTCCCTGTTTTGCTCGGTCAACTCGATCTGCAAATAGTCGATATATTCCCAATTTCTTGGTTCACATCCAAAATGTGTCCATGTTCCATCCCATTTACCGATAAAACCAGTTCCTAAGTCTTTGGTTCGCCAGCGAACTAGAGGTATATTCCCGTCACACTCGTTCCTATAAAATGCTTTAAATATTTCATTCCACATTGTATTATTCAATATATGCCCCTCCAAATTCCGATTCATCGCCCCATTATATCACTGCTTCTGGAGATACTCCCGGAAGAACTGGATGACTTCTTGGTTGTGCTTTGGCGAATCGAAGCCTTTCCGGTGGGGATAAAAGCCTTCCCCCTCCACATCGTCCAGCAGAGTTTCCAAATCAGAAAACCGGGCGAAAAACGGCAGTGCATAGTCCGGGATCTACCCGGAAATCTCCTGGCTGGAGCGTTCCCGCTCCAGCAGGGTGGGCACCTCGTAGCGGGGAAATCATTATACCGGTGGGTCAGCCGGGCGATGGAGGTGCCCACGATGCCGTCATAAGTCTCCTCATGCCCCTCCTGCTCGCTGCGCCACCGGGCAATCACCGGGGAACTCACATGGAATGTGGCGGTAAAGGTGGTGGAGCCAAAGCGGATGGAGGGCGAAAAATTAAACGAGAACACAAAGATGCCGTCTTTTTTGTAGATGTCGTTTTTGCTCTTGCGGTATTTGTAGCCCAGCGGGATTAGCGGCTCCGCGATTCGCTCGCAGGTATAGACGAAGATTTCACGAGGCTTGGATCCCTTTGGAAAATCTTTTTTCTCCATGTTGCCACCTTCTTTCCTTTGTTTACAGTTCAGCTTGCAACTGTACCGACGACATCCGGACTTCTTTCCACTGGCCGTCCTCCGCATCGCTGCCCCGGAGGGCCAGCGCACCATCCGCCCAGCGGACGAACTCAATGTCATCGACCTGGGTATCGTCCGGGTCAACGATGTGCCGCAGATCCAGCCAACGCTCTGGGGGCTAGGGCTGGAGTGGGTTGGAAAAGTCCAGCACAATGGTGGAGTACGGGCAGGCCCAGATACAGCCGGTGACAGCCAGCAAGTCAGAGCCGGGGGCGTAGTCGGCGCTGGTCCAAATGAACACCTCCTCGGTCTTCTGTCCCTCCTCCGGGTAGACGCAGGCTGGAACATAGTGCATCTCCTGTCCGCTCTCCACTTCCAGGGCACTGTATCCATACAGTTCGGTGCGGAAGATCAGGTAGTGCTTCCCGTTGCGGTGGCGAAACAAGGAGCAGAAGTCGCCATCCGTGTCCAAATTACGCCAAGTATACCGCACCTTGCCCTCCTTGTCCAGCAATTCGCTCTTGCTGCCACAGAGATGTAGATCGCCGTCATAGATGTAGGCTTTGGAGCGGATGGAATATCCGTCCGTCAGCGGAAACTGCTCGTCCTGTGGGGGGAGGCGGTTCTCCGGCGTAAACAGAATATCGTACGGCGCCCGCCAGTCCCGATAGCGCTTTTCATGAACGATGTTTTCAGTGCTCATTGAGATACCTCGCCAGTTTCTTCTCCAGCAGTTCCGTCATATCATTGCAGAGACGCCTTACCTTGTCCTGCTCATGGGCGTAGTACCAGATGGTTTCCTCTCCGGGGCGGAG
>CAMMMX010000014.1 GCA_946498095.1 uncultured Clostridia bacterium | reverse complement strand
TCATAACACTCCTCCACCCTCTCTGTCAATCCCCTTTTTCGAGTTTCTACTTTTTTCTACTTTTTATGCAAATTTCTTCTCTTATTTCGTCGATTTGTTGTGCTTTTACTACATAGTAATCGTATCATAAAAGCAGTTATGGGCATCGTTTTAGTAAAATTCATCTCCTTGCTGCTTCAAACGGATGTCTCTAATAACTGTGCTTTCTCCTACAATGCATATTTTATCTTCAGTTACATGTTATTAAAAGGGAAAATTTGTTAAATATGTTCACTGCGAATAAAATCACAAATAAATCCAAACTATATCGTTAGTGTTGACCATTAAGCATAGATTTCTACTTCAAGTACAGGAGGTTTTCTATGAAAAAACCATTTGCAGTTGTACTCGCATCGGTTTTGCTCTCTTCCGCACTTGTATCCTGTGGCGCAAACGAAGAAACCGGCGAGGGTACAGATTTAAAAGCGACTATAACCGTGCTGACGAACCGTACGGATGTTGTTTCTAGTTTGTTTGAAAAGGATTATAATGAAGCGTTCCATAAGGAATACCCCGGCATTACCGTCAAATACGAATCCTTCACCGATTATGCTGGTACCGTCAAAACTCGTATGTCCACAGAAGATTACGGTGACGTGTTGCTAATTCCCGGTGGTACTCCTATCAGCGAACTGCCCGACTTCTTTGAGCCGCTCGGCGACTATGATGAAATGTCTGAAAAGTACGGTTATCTGGTTGGCGCAACCTATGACGGGAAGGTATATGGCTTACCAACCTACGCGTCAGTCAATGGCATCGTATACAACAAAAAAGTATTTCATGAAGCCGGCGTTACATCTTTGCCAAAAACACCTGAGGAATTCATGCAAGCACTCCAGAAAATCAAAAACAATACCTCGGCGGTTCCCTATTATACCAACTACGCCGCTGAATGGCCGCTCAACGGATGGGCTAGTATGATTTATTCAATTTCGGGCGATGCTAATTATAAGGATAAAATGGTAAGCGACTCATCGCCATTCTCTCCTGGCAAACCGTATTATATCGCCTATAAGATGCTTTACGATACCGTAAAGGCCCAATTGGTAGAAAAAGATCCGATTACTTCTGATTGGGAAAAGTCAAAGCAAATGATGGCAGACGGTGAAATCGGCGTTCTTCCCTTAGGTTCTTGGGCTATTACTCAAATCAAAGCGCTGAGTGACACTCCTGACGATATTCAGTTTATGCCCTTTCCCTACACACTTGACGGGAAACAATACTCTCTCGCGGGACAAGACTACTATATGGCAATCAACAAGCACAGTAAAAATAAAAAATCGGCGCGTGCTTATCTTGATTGGTTTATTGAAAAATCCGGTTACAGTGATTTCTGTGGCGGTATCAACGCTGTGAAGGGCACGCCCTTTCCAGAAGACTTAAAATCCTTTGAGGCTACCGGTGTTGAAATTCTTACCGAACAGCCCGCTGCAAAGGAAATTGAAGGAATGTTCAGTAAAATTGACAAAGCCTCGGAAGTGGGAATCGACAGCACAGGAGCTGTCGCCAAGCGTATTGTTGAGTCCGCTTTAGGAAATACAAATGAAAGCTACGACGATATCATGAATGACATCAACAAACGTTGGGCACAGGGTATCAAGGACGTGATGGGTGAATAACCCTATATTGGCTGGCTGTACGGCTTTGTTCGTACAGCCGCTACATAATTGTAACTAGAATGGAGGATTGACTGTGCCGGAGTATGCTACACCGCGGAGGAAACGCTTCGCTGTTTCCGCTTTATCTTTTAAACATCAAAAAATTCTTGTTTCTATTGTGTTTTTGGCTGTTCCACTGCTGCTGCTTTTCTTATTGTCATATTTGCCTGTTCTAAACATGTTTTATTACTCGTTTACAGACTGGAACGGCACCAGCCTGACAAAAGAACTTGTCGGCTTAAAAAACTATGTCACTGTTTTCTCCCGGCCGGAATACTTTAGCGTTTTCCTGGTTTCCATTTATTATTTGGTCGCCTCTTATCTGCAGTTAGCCTTAGCGCTTTATTTTGCCACGATCCTCAGTTTTAAAACAAGGCTGAAAAACTTCTTTAAAGGTGCTTTGTTTTTTCCCTATTTGATAAACGGCGTTGCCATTGCGTTCATTTTCCAATACTTTTTTCAGCCCGACGGAACCCTTGACACCTTATTGAAATTATGCGGCCTTGGAGAATATACGCAATTATGGCTTGGCAATCCCGATATCGTCAACTATTCACTAGCAGCGACGTCGATCTGGCGTTATATGGGATTTAACCTGATTATGTTTTTGGGAGCAATCCAGTCGATATCCGATGACATTTATGAGGCAAGCTCCCTGGACGGTGCTTCTAGATGGCAACAGTTTCGCTATATCATTTTGCCCAGTATCAAAAGTATTCTGGTGTTGAACATGATTTTAGCTGTTAAAGGGGCTTTAAGTGTATTTGAGATTCCTTATATCATGACGGGCGGTGGGAATGGCAGCTCGACATTTGTTATCAAAACCATCGATACCGCGTTCAAATATGATAAAGTGGGGCTCGCGTCTGCCATGGCCGTCGTTTTGCTGATTCTGGTCCTGGTTGTCACCGCAATTCAGAATCTGATTTTCAAAGATCGCGACTGACTGTGTCCTTAAATTCCAGAAAGGAGTATCTGCTTGCCATGCATGCCAAAAAAATTCTTTTAGGGGTTCTCAAGTACACAACCCTTATCATAGGAGCTTTGGTTGCAATCGTCCCCTTGGTCGTCGTTTTCTTCGGCTCTTTCAAAACCACAGACGAATTTAATGCGACTGCTCCGTTTACGCTGCCGGAAAATTTCTTGAATTTCAGCAACTATATCCGTGCTTTCACCGAAGGGAAAATGCTCCTAGGCTTTTTTAACACCATTATTTTACTTGTGTTGTCCTGTATTGGAGCAGTTCTGACCGGTACGATGACAGCATATGTCTTAAGCCGGTTTCATTTTAAATTTAACCGGCTGGTGAAAAACTTGTTCTTGTTCGCTACGTTGGTTCCCTCCATTACCACACAGGTAGCCACATTCCAGATCATTAACGCTATGGGGATCTACAATACGCGACTGGCTGGCCTTGTCCTTTTTATTGGCACTGATATTATTTCGGTGTACATTTTCTTGCAGTTTCTGGAAAACATTCCCCGATCGCTTGATGAATCAGGGATTATAGACGGTGCCAGCTATTTCACTATCTTCTGGCGTATTATCTTACCGCTGCTCAAACCTGCTATTGCAACGGTTGTTATTATCAAAGGAGTGGGCATTTATAATGATTTCTACACGCCTTTTCTCTATATGCCCAAGACGGAACTCTACATGGTGTCAACGGCACTATTTAAATTTAAAGGCCCATACGGCGCACAATGGGAGGTCATTTGCGCAGGCGTTATGATTGTCGTGATCCCCACTCTCCTCATCTTTCTTCTGTTGCAGAAACATATTTATAACGGTATGGTGCAAGGAGCAGTCAAGGAATAATTGTTTTTACAATACTCTAAGACGTACAAAGTTTTTCATAAGACTTTATACGTCTTTTTCTTATCTTTATAAGATATTATCGTTACATATCATAAGAGAAATCCTTTTATTTTATTGAATTTTGCACTAAATTTTCGTATCCTATTGACGAACAAGTGGGAATGAAGTACAATACAGAAAAGGAACAAAGCTGGATGACGGACGTCCCGATGGTCACGGGATATCCGCCGAGGTCTAGATGATGCAACGGAACTGTGTTGGGGATAGGAAAGAAGCATGCTATACCGTTATATAAAAGAAATAGGTATCCTGTCCGAAAACGATTCCATCCGTTTCCAACACGTATCTGCGACATACATCAGAGAGAGAATGGGCACAACAGCAAGAAGGGGGTATCTCATTGAAATATTTCGACAAGCTGCCCGATCCTGTCGAAGCTGCATTGACCAAAAGAGGCGTCATCACCGACCGTCTTTTATATTGTGTCAAAGCGGATCTTGACGGAGAGGACAGCTATTTTGATGTCTATATCACCGTCGACAGCGAAACGCTTCATTTGATCAGCGGGTACGAAAAATACGATAAAGTCCGTGGCGGTTTCCGAAAACCGCGCCGTACCGTCATATCGGACTTTGACGTATCCGGATACCAATACATACCTTTGTCTGACTTGAAACGGCTATATGTCGATCGGCATACCTATACGGCGCGCCTGATCGCCGAATATGAAGACGGCCATGAGGAATGTATCGCCAAGTTTTCGCTGGGGTTCGGTGAAAAATTTGAAAAGTTTTGTGAACGTGCCGTCAAATTAAAAAACGGCGATCCCATTGACGACGCTTCACTGGATGAGCAGCAGACGCATTGTCCCATCTGCGGGGAACGTTATCTAAATCCTAACCGTAAAGTATGCCTCAACTGTATTGACCGAAGCACCACCTTTACCCGACTGCTGAAAATGTTCTCGCAATTCAAGGTAGAGGCTACCTTGATCCTGATTTGTATTGCCGCAAGCACGGCGTTCAGCTTGATTGCGCCTTATTTCGGCACAAAGGTTTTTTATGACGAGGTGCTCAACGAGAGCGGAAAATATTACGGTAAGATTCTGCAAATTGTCCTCATGATGGTAGCGGTAAACATAGCCAGTATTGTCATGCGCGTCATTTACGGCCTGATTACCGCCAAAGTCACCCCCAGAGTCATCCACCGCATTCGTACCGGTATCTTTTCCTCTATGCAGCGTCTTTCCCTGTCCTTCTTCACCAGTAAACAGACCGGTTCCCTGATGGCGCGTATCGACAACGACGCCATGAATATCTATAACTTTTTTACAGATATCGTTCCCTATGCCCTGACGAATATCGTTAAACTCATTGGCCTGATTCTCATCATGATGTACATCAGCGTTCCTTTGACCATTATTATCTTCGCAGCTTTTCTCCTCATTGCCTACCTGGATTCCCGTTTCAGCGTAATCCAGCGTAAATTTCACCGGAAACACCATATCGCCTTCCGCCAAACTAATACGGTGCTTTCCGATGCTATGAACGGGCAGCGCGTCGTCAAGGCTTTCGCCAGGGAAGATCAGGAAATCGCACGTTACAAGGATCGCAACAATGATCTGTATAAGGTCGACGTCGACATGAACACCCGGATGTCCAACGTTTTTCCCGCGTTGTTCGCTATCTACCGAATCGCAAGTATCCTGCTGTTCTGTGTCGGCGCATGGTTTGTCATTCGCGGCCATCTGCTCTTTGGCGCGCTCAGTGCCTTGATTTCCTATGCGGATATGGCGTACGAGCCGGTGGAATTCTTCATGTGGATTGGCGACCGCTGGGCACGCTGTGTCGACGCTGCCTCCCGTATGTTCGAAATCATGGACGCCACCCCGACTGTCCGCGAATCTCCAAATCCAGCCCGCCCACATGAACTGAAGGGGCATATTGAACTGAGAGATGTCCGCTTTGAATATGAAGCAGGGCGGCCGATCATTAAAAATGTTTCCCTGGAAGTGCAGGCCGGACAGATGTTTGGTATTGTCGGTAAAACCGGCGCAGGGAAATCAACGATTATCAACCTTATCTCCCGCCTCTATGACGTGACCAGCGGCGAAATTCTGATTGACGGCTATCCTCTGAAGGAGCTATCGTTTGATACGCTGCGCCGAAACATCGGTATCGTTTCGCAGGAAACCTACTTGTTCATCGGTTCCGTAGCGGACAATATCCGTTACGCACGTCCCGACGCAACCATGGAAGAGGTCATCGAAGCGGCGAAGGCGGCCCATGCGCATGACTTCATTATGAAACTGCCCGACGCATATGACACCAAAATCGGCGCCGGTGCGACAAGCCTTTCCGGCGGCGAACGTCAACGTATCTCCATCGCTCGCGCAATCATTCAGAAGCCCTCGATCCTTATCCTTGACGAGGCGACGGCCTCCATGGATACCCAGACCGAACGCAAGATTCAAGCTTCGCTGGACAACATCAAGCAAGGGCGGACGATTATTTCCATCGCGCACCGCTTGTCCACACTGCGCGACGCGGATATGTTGTGCGTCATCGAAAACGGCGAGGTCTGCGAGATGGGAACACATGACTCTCTTATCAAACAAAAAGGAAAATATTTTGATCTGTATAAGCTTCAGGCCGAGGCGCTGAAACAAATTAGCGTTGGCGGCGAATAAAGGAGGCTATTTTATGACGCAAAACGATCGCTTCCCGGAGAAAGCTGCTCCGGTGGAGGCCGACATACTGCGCCTGCTTGATTGTAGCGCTCTACATTTTACGCAGGAGGACAGCGGCTTTTTAACGTTGGATTTTGAAGGTAAAACCTACCATAAAGTTAGCCTGACCCGGCTAATCCCGTTTTATTCGGACGATACCTTTGTCAGCGTATCCTATAAAATTGATGAAACCGAATTTCGGGAGATCGGTGTCATCAAAGACATCCGTGAGCTGAGCAAGGAACAGTTCGAGTTGGTCGATCGCTGGCTGCGCTTCAAATACTATGCACCGACTGTCACACGCATCCACTCGATAAAGGATAACCGGATGGGGTACCTCTTTGTGGACGCGGACACCACCTCGGGGCGTAAGACCATTTGTATCAACGACTGGTTTTCGAACTTTCGGATGATCAGCAAAAAGATGCTCAGCATACTGGACGTCGATGGCAACCGCTATTATATCCCCGATGTGAATGCGCTGGATAAAAAAAGCCTATCCAAGGTAGAGCTCTTTGTATAGCCGTCCCGCGACGGCTCTGCTTTTACGACTAGGCCCCGCCGTTTTCATACGGCGGTGGACCGGAAAGGCAAGGTTCCGCACATGAATCTGAAAATAAAAATTCCTGACTGCCTGGAACCCGATGTTGCCGCCGATCTGGTGTTTTCGCTGCCCTTTGATATCAACGATCACAGTGAAAATCTAGACGGTTGCTTCGCGGTCACGCACAGTCATATCTACATATATGAAAACGGTACTCTTCAGCGCACCTATTCCCTTGACGATATTGAAGAGTACGTTTGCGAGCAAATGATCGGCAGTTCGATGCTCTGTGGTAAAATCGGCGGAGAATTTGTAGAGCTATGTGCATTCACACAGAAATACTTCATCCGGTATGCAGAAGTCGCCAAACTGCTGGATTACTACCATACTTCTGGAACGCTGATTGAAGACAACGGTGAGGACGAGCCGGTCTGCCCCAAATGCGGACTTCCTCTTTACGGCTCGAAGGAATGCCTATACTGTGCGAACAAGGGGACGGTATTTTCTAAGCTGCTCAAACGTTGCAAGCCCTATATCAAATATTTTGTCGCTGCGATCGTCTTTACCTTTTTTACGGAGCTTATCGCTATCATTTTGCCCTATATAAAACGTTTGATTATCGACGATTATATTGTCCCGCAAAACGGCGATCTGCCCCCTTTTCTGCTGCTATGCGGGCTGATGCTTGCCTTGCTGCTGATCACTTGGCTGCTGGATTTCTTTAAATTCCGCGCCAGCTTCCGCGTTGCAACAGGACTGTCCCGCGATTTACGCCAGGATGTTTTTGCCAAGGCACAGCAGCTCTCCTTGTCCTCGATCTCCAAAAAAACGGCAGGCGAGTTGATTCAACGGGTCTCTTCCGATACAACGACCGTGCAGGATTTCCTGACGAACAACGGACGGGATTGTATTATCCGCGCCTTTTCCATCCTGCTATTGTCCATCATTCTGATTGTGACCGACCCCCGTCTGGCTCTTTTTGTCCTGATGCCTCTGCCCCTAGTGGCTTACCTGACCTATAAACTGGACTACGTCCTGGACGTACGCTACGGAAATGTCTGGCGTAATCGGCGCAATACCAGCACATTGCTACACGACATTCTTAACGGTATTCGCGTGGTCAAATCCTTTGGTAATGAGCAGCAGGAAATCAGTAAGTATACCGACGCGTCGTTGAAATGGGCCAATTCCGTCACCCGTGCCGAGCGTATTTGGTACCTCTCCGTCCCCTTAATCGGTTTTATCATGACGATTGGACAGTTCTTTGTCCTTGCATTTGGCGGCGAGATGGTGTTGGGGCGCCAAATGCAGTTAGGAGAGCTTATCCAGTACACCACCTATATCGGCATGATATACGGCCCGCTCTGGTGGGTCATACAACTGCCGCGTATGCTTTCGGAAGCTTCTGTCAGCGCCAGCCGTGTGCTGGAGGTCCTGGACGAGCAAAGCGAAATCCAAGACAAGGAAGATGCCGTCAGCATCGACATCAAAGGCGATATCCGATTTGAAAATGTATCTTTCGGCTACAAAGCGTATAAGCCTGTTCTGAAGGAGATCTCCTGTGAAATCAAGGCTGGAGAAATGGTCGGTATTGTCGGACATTCCGGCGTTGGCAAGAGTACCATGATCAACCTTATCATGCGCCTGTACGATCCCACGCAAGGTCGTATTTTAATCGATGGCGTGGACATTCGCGATATTTCTCAGCATTCGCTACGTAGTCAGGTCGGTGTTGTGCTGCAGGAAACCTTTCTGTTCGACGGCAGCGTCTACGACAATATCCGGTACGCAAAGCCCGAAGCGTCATTTGAGGAGATCATTCAGGCGGCGAAGATTGCCAATGCCCACGACTTCATTGTCCAGCTACCGGACGGCTATAATACCCGTGTTGGGGATCGGGGCTATTCTCTTTCCGGTGGCGAACGGCAGCGTGTGGCCATTGCGCGGGCGATCCTGCACAATCCGAAAATTCTGATCCTGGACGAAGCTACAGCTTCGTTGGATACCCAGACGGAAAAGCAAATCCAGGACGCGCTGGATCGACTCATCAAGGGCCGAACTACCATCGCCATCGCTCACCGCCTATCGACATTAAGCAACGCCGACAGGCTCATCGTCCTGCACAAGGGGCGGCTCAGCGAGATAGGTCATCATGACGAATTGATGCGCAATAAAGGCGTTTACTACGATTTGGTTATGGCTCAGCGCCAGACAACCAAAATGAAGGCCGCCAACCTATCGGAATGATATTGAGGCGGAAATGGGGTATGTGAAAATCTGTGATAATATTTTCTTATATCCTTCAAGTGAATCTCACATACACCCTTTATACTATAACCATACTGCAAAGGCAATCAGCAGTAGCCTGCGTTTATCCCCTTTACGCAGGAGGAGAGTTGCCAATCCCTAAATTTTATACCTTTACCTTCTTCAGCAGCCGGCCTAACCAGCCGGCTGCACTTCTTGTTATATATAGACTCGTTTATGGGTAGCAAGTCACAATTCCCTCACAGGTGTCAGGTTGGAAAAAACGCCTGCAGACGCCTCTAGTCACAGATGCTTACAGACGTATCTGCAAATCCGCCGTCTTCGCTGGCGGATATTTATCTGTCCGCTGCAAGGTATCGCATAAGCCAATCTTTTTTCATCTATCCGGATCAGCAGAAAACGCACCGCCCCAGCTTACTCACCTTGGGCAATGCGTTTTCTTGTGTGCTATTTGGAGGAAGTCAGGTTCTCGAGCCCCGATTCCACTCCGCTGACTGCCGAACCGATACCGGATTCTACACCGCTGACCGTAGATTCGACCCCTGACTCAATACCGCTGACCGCGGAGTTGATATCAGAGCCCAGCGAACTGGAAGTCGTATTTGTTCCGCTGGAAGTTGTCGTGCTATTGCCCTTGTCATCGCCACAGCCAGCCATCATGGCAGCCATCGCGCAGACTGCAACAAACAATACCGCTATTTTTTTCATGTTTGTCATACGCACCCTTCTCAAAAAATAAAAATCCTTGTACCCGTGACAGATGTGCTCAGGCATACCGTCACAGATACAAGGATATTGTACCCAAAAGAGGACAATTATTGCATCATAACAACTTACCGTTTTTCCTTTTTTAGAACGTTATGAAAGCTTCCAAAGTGGAGTGTGGAGGCTTTCACAACTTTACCTAAAAGCCTTTTCTTATCCGGGACACCTCAAGTTCCCTCTTAATCAGATTTGCTCATGGCGTTACCGGTTCGCAGACGAAGCCGGCCGTAGGATCGCACTGCCGAGTGGCGGCAAAGAGATACGATCGCTATATGGCTGCTCTGTAATCAAATCGATATATCCTCCATCCAGCGGAATCTCCTGCGCTTCATAGGTATAGTTTTGCAAGAAAAGAAACTGATCGCCATTTTCGCCACAACGTTTTCCGGCTACAACACCGTCCGGTAGCGGTGCATGAAGAGCACGTTCCAGTCCGAGCTTTTCGGCAATCGCGGTATAAAAATCGGTATAAAAATCCTCCTGTGGTCGTGTCGCTAGGAAATACGCCTGTCCGGCACCGTAATGGTTGACAGTGAAAGCTGGACTGCCTGCATAAAAGTCCGTTTCATATACACCGATTGTTTTTGCTGTCGTGGTATGGATCAACGCGCACAGCTGCGTCGAACGATACGACTGACGCAGTGCGAGCCCGTCGCTGTCTGTCACACGGATACCGTTGGACATGCCGTCATACAACGCGTCAATTTCATCCTGGACAATCCCCATTACGTCGCAAAGCGCGTGGGGGACAGTTCCTTCAAAGCAAAGATCCGTTTCGTTGACGACAGCGCTGAAATAGGTTGTTACAAGCGTTCCTCCGCCTTCCACAAACTTGCGCAGTTTGTCCTCGATCCCACCACGCAGCATGTAAAGCATCGGCGCGATAACCAGCTTGTACCGGTCCGGCTCAAACGTAACGCTATCCTTAATATCGCAGGCAATCCCTTGCCGCCATAACGCACGGTGATGTTCCCTTACCGTATCACGGTAATACATCCCTGCGTTACGGGGACCCTTTGAGTTGTCAATCGCCCACATATTTTCCCAATCGAAAAGCACACAAGCCTGTGCGCGTATCTGTGTGGGGTACAGCATATCGGCATCCTGCAACATTTTTCCCACCTGGGAGACCTCTTGGAACGTCCGGGAAGCATCCGTCCCGTCATGTCCCACAACAGCGCTATGGAATTTCTCACAGGAACCTCGGCTGGCACGCCATTGGAAGTACTGAACGGAATCGGAACCATGCGCCAGCGCCTGCACGGACGACAGCATCAGCATCCTAGGCTTGCGCACCCGGCTGACCGCCGCCCAGTTGGTGGTGGAAGGCGTGTTCTCCATCAGAAGGAAGGGCTGATCTTTAAGTGAACGCATCAGATCGTGGATGATCGCTGTCTGATGCGCGGGCAGGATCTCGTCGGCACCTTCATGCCAATGTGGGTAGGAATCCCAGGATACGACGTCGACCACATCACGGAAATCAAAATAATTCAATCCGTAATAGAAGTCCTCCATCATATTGATCGTTACGGGAATATCGGGGTTGACGGCCTTTACACAGTCCCTCTCCATACGGACAAAGTCACGCGTACGATCAGAAACAAATCGCTTCCAGTCCAGGTTCAATCCATGGACGTTGGTCTCCCCATTTACATAAGGCGGCTCTATCTGAGACCAATCAGTATAGGTATGGCTCCAGAAATCGGCCCACCAGGCGTGGTTGAGGGCGTCTAACGTACCGTAACGTTCCGCAAGCCAATTCCGAAAGGCTTCGACGCAAAGGTCGCAGTAGCATTCTCCGCCAAACTCATTGGACAGGTGCCACAGGATCACCGCAGGGTGGGAAGCGTAGCGCTGCGCCAGCAGAGTGTCTATTTGACACACCTTCTCCCGGTAAATCGGAGAGGTATAACAATGATTATGCCGTCCCCCCTGATGTTCCCTCATACCGTGACGGTCTACACGGCGGATTTCAGGGTACTTCTGCGCCATCCAAGCCGGTTTCGCACCGCTCGGCGTCGCTAGAACTGTATAGATCCCATTCTCATAAAGCGTCTCGATAATGCGATCCATCCATTCAAAATGGTACTCGCCTTCCGCCGGCTCCAGCTTGGCCCAGGAAAAGATTCCTAGCGAGACGCAATTGATGCCCGCCTTGCGCATCAGCTGAATGTCCTTTTCCAGGATATCCGGGCGGTCGAGCCATTGGTCGGGATTGTAATCGGCGCCGTGCAGCAAATGAGGGTAACGCGGCGTCAGGGCAAAGGTTTCCGTCATGCGTATCATCCTTTCCGGAATTATGATATAGCAAAAGGGCGAGATTTCCGAGTGAAAAAGGCCCTTCGTTTTCCGCACCCTAGCGCCACAACCTATCTTGTGCAGCCCGTCGGGTTATATGGAGAAACATCTTTATCATAGCATTTCCGCAAGTGCAATGCTAACACAATTCGTACAAGGATCACCACAATTTTGACCTTCCCATCATAAGCGATCAGGCCATTTTACAGAATGTCCAATCAAGCTTACCTGAGCAGCCTTCGTCCACGAATACAAGCCTTTTGCTAAGACAAGATAATCGGCTTCGCCGTGTAATCGCTGCCACATTCGCCGCGAACCGCGCAAGCCAACTCAAAGATATCGGTGGCACGACTTTCCATCTCAACGCACTCCCGAGTTTTTTCGCTTTCCTGTCCCAGTCTCGACAACGAAAAATCCACCGGCAGCAAGCAAGTCGTTTTCATCCGAGCCAAAATTTCTAACCCCTTCTGGTTACTCCCCAGGATCCGAACATACGGCGGAAAAGCGAGCAGTCGGTTCTTGTTGACCGTCAGTAACGCCGAAATCAGGATACGCCGAATCCTCGCCAAGGTGTACCGCTTGGTCTTGACCAACCGCAATAAATCCTCGTAGCTTGTCGTTTGTCGTACCGCCCGATACAGACGGTTCTCAAGCCCTTCCGACACATCTGGGAGCTTCGCCATCTCCTTCACCTGCATCGATCGCAGGCGATACAGCACCATATCCTCTAGCGCCGACATACTGGCGTATTTTCCCTGCTGATAGTCCTTCCGATATAATTGGGCCGCTTGTGGGGGCGTACACAAGTCTAGCACGTCAGGGTCTCCGCAGGACAGCAGGCCGCGGATATAAGAAGCGCTCGCATAGTCTCCACCGCGCTGCATACTGTCATGGGCGACGGCAAAACGCTGCGTTGTGGACGGCTGGATCGGACTGTGAAATTCCTCCAGCGCTTTCAGATATGTGATCCCAAGCAGATTGTTTGGGGAAGAAAGTAGGTCAAACACTTCGTCGCCATTGCGGCCGGCAGCCTCCCGCGCAGCCATAGCCACAGCCGTGGGGTAGCTCATTCCCTTTTTCAGCTGTGCCTGAACGGCCGGATGATTCCCGTCGACTGCCGCATGGGCTGCGGCACGAAGCGCGTCAATCGAGCCACTTTCGCTTCCAAAATCCAGCATGTCTACACATCCCAGGGCATGCAGCAGCCAGACGCCAGCCCGCGCGAAGCGTTCGGCACTGGATACGGCAAAGGTCACCGGCAACTCGATCACCAAATCCACCCCGCCGGATAATGCAGCTGTCGCACGGGTAAATTTGGAAAATAGGGCGACGTCTCCACGCTGAACAAAATTCGGGCTCATCACCGCGACGATATGCGTCGCCCCTTTTTCCCGCACCTTTTCTAAATGGTAAGCGTGGCCATTATGAAACGGATTGTATTCCGCGATAATCCCACAAACCTTCAAACGCGCGCCTCCCCTTGCTTTGACACAATCACATCGATAGGCTCCCCGATTTCTTGGTCAGTATGTACAAAGTACTGATTTTTAAAGACGGGGGCTTGAATTTTTACGTATATTGTAATAATATAAGATAGTAGATTAGAATGTCAAGCAGTCGGCTGTAGGCGAAACCGGCGCATAAATGTTGCGCCGGTCTTGCGTTGTTGTCCGCCTGCCATTATTTAGGGGTGTTTGAGTTTGCAAATACTGGTCATCAACGCAGGCAGCTCGTCTCTGAAATACCAATTGATCGACATGGAGAACGAGAGTGTCATTGCCAAAGGAAATTGCGAACGTATCGGAACAAAGGGCGGGAAAATCTCGCATAAGACTTTTGACGGCAGGGAGCTGAAGCAGGACTGCAATTTCCCGACACATGTACAGGCATTCGAAAAAGTTGTCGAGGCGATGACGAAATCCGAAGCGTCTGTCATTGAAAGCATGAATGAGATTTCCGCAGTGGGGCACCGAATCGTACAGGGAGCGGAGCTGTTCGCTGAGTCAACGCTGGTAAACGAAGACGTCATTGCGAAAATAGAAGGGCTGTCTGAGCTTGCACCACTACATAATCCGGCTCATATCCAGGCCATCCGCGCTTGCCAGAGAGTCCTGGACAAGAACGTCCCACAGGTCGTCGTATTCGACACCGCGTTCCATCAGACCATGCCACAAAAGGCGTTCCTGTTCGGCGTTCCATTCGAATACTACGAAAAATATCACATTCGCCGTTACGGTTTCCATGGTACTTCGCACCGCTTTGTCAGCCAGAAATACGCACAGGTAACCGGGCGGGATCTGTCCCAACTGAAAATTGTTACCTGTCATCTGGGCAATGGCTCCTCCATCTGTGCGGTCAACGGCGGTAAATCGGTTGACACTTCGATGGGCTTTACTCCGTTGGATGGGCTGTTGATGGGTACCCGTAGCGGTAGTGTGGATCCCTCCGTGGTTCTATATCTGTCCGAAAAGGAAAACCTGTCTCCCAAGCAGATGAGCGATGTACTCAACAAGACGTCCGGCTTCTTGGGAATTTCAGGGTTCACCAGCGATCATCGCGACTTAGTTGCCGCAGCGGAAAAGGGCGAGGCGCGCGCCCAGTATGCGCTGGATTTGATGCACTACCAGGTCAAAAAATACATCGGTTCCTACGCAGCTGCGATGAACGGCCTGGACGCGGTGGTATTCACAGGCGGCATCGGCGAGAACGCCTCTATTATGCGCAAAAATGTCTGCTCCGATATGGACTTCCTTGGTCTGAAGTTTGACGAAACGGCCAACGAGAAATACAACCATCAGATAGGACGCATCTCTTCTCCCGACTCTAAGGTAGACGTATGGATCATCCCGACCAACGAAGAACTTTTGATCGCGCGGGATACCCTCGCATGTATTTCAAAATAAACAACTGGATGATAGGCATCTGCCGGCCATCAGGCAATTTGGACGGGAAGCCGTTGCTTTCCGTCCAAATTCTTTTTTAGGCCTGCAATATGTTAAGGAAGGGTACAAGGTATTGGTATGGAAACACATCTCCACGCAGGACACAACCACGGCTTTTTCGGCGAATGGATTGAAAAGCTGATTGCTGGCATCGGCATTTCCGACCCTTGGGACGAATTCATCGGACATATCATCGTTGATACGGTCAATATTTTCCTTTTGCTTGTGGTCGTAATGACGGTTGTTTTTTTTCTGGAAAGCTTCATTCATATGGACCGTTTGCGGCATAAGCTCGCCTCATTGAAAAGCGTCTGGGGTTACGCTCTGGCGATTGTCATCGGGATGTTATCCCCTTTTTGCAGTTGTAGCGTCATCCCGGTGCTGATGGGAATCGCAGCCATGGGAGTCCCGATGCCGGTGTGTCTATGCTTCTATACTTCCGCCTCTATGATAAACCTCACCGCGCTCATTTCCCTCTCCTCTTTAACGGGATTGCAGTTTACGCTTATTTACGCAGTCTGCTCCCTGGTCATCGTCATTACGAGTTCACTTGTGCTGTCATGCCTGAAACTGGATCATCAAATAAAAGAATATGAACATAACGATCACCACCATCACCATACAGAACACCCACACACATTGGGACAGCGGCTGCGAGAATCGCTTTGGAATACTTGGGACGTGTTCCGCAAGTCCTGGCTTTATATCGTTCTCGGTGTTGTCCTTTCTTCGGCAATTATGGCTTTCCTTCCAGTGAATTCCATCGTCAAGTTGGTAAACGACAACGGTGTACTTTCCGTTACCTTAGCAGCTTTCGTCGGTATCCCCGTTCATTCCGATATCTTTTCTGTAGCGCCTATTATTACGTTGTTGCAGGATATCTCCCCCGCTGTCGCCCTGACATTCACTTGGTCAACCATGGCCATCTCGGTACCGGGTGTGATCCTGCTCGGAAGAGTTTTAAAAAGCAAGGTGATCGTCATCTATACCGCTCTTGTTACCGCCCTGTCTTTTGCAGCCGGTTATCTGTCCCTGCTGTTCCTTCCCTAAAGAGAATTTCCGTTTCAAACATTTGAGACACCGATCAAAGAGCCCATTACCTGGAAGACTCCGGTAATGGGCTCTTTTCCTAGCAGCAATCTTTCACAATACTCTCAAGCCCACTCATTATTTTGTGGGCGTTTTTCCCTCATCACTCTGATCCTTTGACGTGTCCTGTGTTTCGGCAGCTTTATCAAAAAATCGTAATAAATCATCGATCTCTGTCCGAATCTTTTGATAGTTCTCATACTTTTTTATCAATGCATCCAGCTGGAAGTCTTTGTCCGGAGCATCGCTTTGTTCTGATTTCACAGCAGACAACACCTCAACAGAGGGGGCAGGTTCTGTTTTTTCTGTTTTCCTATCCACCTCCATGGGATCCCCCTCCATTTCGTTCTCCATCCTGCTCGCTAATGCAGCCTGTAGAACTTCATCGTCGTTTGTATGCTGTTCTGCCTCCTGCGCCAATTGAACCACCCCCGACTCTTCCGCTCTTTTGGCGTCCTCCGGTGCTTCTTGAGCGTCAGCGGAACAGGGAGACCCCCTGACGCTCCCCTCCTCATTTGATGTTGAAACGGTTTTCCTGGCCTCTGCGGCGGAATCCTCCGCCCCTTCCTCATCAGCCAAACCTTCCTCTACTGTGTCCATATCTGTAGCATCCGACTCTTCCCCCATTTGCTTCAGACGTTTCCGGTAACACAGGCTGTAACGTAAAACCTCGAATAAAAGCAACAAGACCAAGGGCGTAAACAACGCTGTACAAATTCCAGCGGGCGTTTGCAGCCAAAGCAGTACCGCACCCCAGGCAGCGTCTTTGTAAACAATCTTTCCAACTACCTGCGACTGCAATAGGGAAATACGGCCTTGTTCCAGGCCATTGCCTTGGTCGACAAAAAGCTGCGGCGGATCTCCCGACTGCAACATAGCTTGGACTGTAGCTGCTGTATACGGGTGCTCCTGTTCCGTCGTATCGCGCGTACGATAAACGATATCATCCCCGATCTGTAGATTCTCCAGATGATTCCCGTCCAAAATAGCTACCGTTCGCGCAGGAAGCGTCCCTGCGTCTTCATCTGAGACAAATATGCTGTACCCGTAAAACGAAGGTAAGGAGCCGTTTTGGTTCGCGTATGTAAGAAGCGCCGCCCATCCACCTGCACACAGGGTGAGCACGATCATCAGTACATAAAGAAAAAAACGCAGGAATGTCAGGAACGGATTACGCCTGACCCGGTCATCCGCCATCATCTCTTTTGACAAACAGGAGCCACTCCCTTTCCCGCCTCCTGGGATATACCTCAGGAGGCGTTATCCATTTTTATGACGAATCAATCTCCGAAACAGATTCCAATATCCTTAGCTACCGTAATCATCTGATGGTCCGGCGGCACCAGCTTGGATACACCCGCCACCTCAGATAACGGATGCGCTGTCACAATACCGTTTTCCATGGCTACGGAAACGCCAAACATCTTTTGATCAATCAGCTGTGCAGCGTAGACACCGAACTGCGTCGCCAAAATCCGGTCATAGGACGACGGGCTACCGCCACGCAGGATATGTCCCGGCACAACTGTGCGAGTTTCTATCCCGGTCGCCTCGCCAATCTGCTTCGCGATCGTTTCGGTCAATGTGGTGATTCCCTGTTCTACGCGCAGCCGCGCGCGCTCCTTCTTTTTCAGCTTCGCTTCCTGCTTGGTCATTGCCCCCTCTGCCACAGCGACAATCGAGAAGGCCTTTCCTCCGTCCATCCGTTCTTCGATCCCCTGGCATAGCTTTTTGATGTCAAAAGGAATTTCAGGAATCACGATACAGTCGGCCCCGCCAGCAATCCCGGCATATAACGTCAGCCAGCCGGCCTTATTGCCCATAATTTCAACAACCATCACCCGTTTATGGCTGCAGGCAGTTGTATGCAACCGGTCGATCACCTCGGTCGCAATGTCAACGGCGGTATGGAAACCGAATGTGACGTCGGTACCGTAGATATCATTATCGATCGTTTTCGGTAATCCAATCACGTTTAGTCCCTCTTCCGACAGCAAGTTTGCGGTCTTATGCGTCCCGTTTCCTCCTAGTGTCAGAAGGCAGTCCAGCTTCATCTTGCGGTAATTCTCTTTCATATTCCGGACCTTATCGACATTATCCTCGCCGATCACCCGCATCAGCTTATACGGCTGGCGGGATGTGCCGAGAATCGTGCCGCCGCGAGTCAGAATCCCCGAAAAATCAGACGGCTGCATCGCATGGTATTCCCCATGGATAAGACCGTGATACCCATCCACGATGCCAATGATCTGCGCATCCTTGACATTGCGGTAAACCGCCTTCGCTACCCCGCGGATGGTTGCATTCAAGCCCGGGCAGTCGCCGCCGCTTGTTAAAATTCCGATTCTGGTCATACTGTTCCCACCTTTTCTTTCTTCCGTGCTTTTATCTTCCCTTTACAAATTATAACCGTAAACGTTCTTTTTATCAAGCAAAATATATGACGGGGCGTCAAGATAGGATGGATAGGATTACTAAACCACGCATCAGCCCTCTATTTTTTCACATAGTAGGCCTCCGACAAGGAAAAAGGCTTGCGGGCACCTGGAAAAGAAGGTATAATAGTCGGTAGGATAGCCATCAAGAGGGAAAAGGGGACTTTTCATGACTTCGAGAGAAAAAGTATCGGCAATTTTTAACCGCCGTGGTAACGGCGAAGGCGCAATGTGGACAGGACACCCCAACGACGCAACGATCCCGTTATTCGCCAGCGCGTTTGGTGTTCCCCCCACCCGTGAAGCCATATTCGACTACTTACAAGACGATTGCAGGTGGATCGTTGCAGACAGCGGCTACCGCCATCCTGAAGGCGCGCCTATGTTCAATACGGCTTGGGGAATGGAGGGCCGTTTTACCCTCAGTGCCGAAGGCTGCTTTGCCCCGGCTGAAACGCCTGATGAACTCGATAAATACCCCTGGCCCCAGGCTAAATACCTTGATTTTACGGATGTATACGCGGAAATTGACAAACATCAGGATAAAATGGTATTCACTGGAATGTGGGCCTGTTTTTTTCATATTGTCAGCGATTTTCTGGGGATGGAGAATTACTTTATCAAGATGTATGAAAACCCGGCGCTCGTGGAAGCCCTCACAGAACGCGTCGTCGACTTTTTTGTCGAGGCAAACGACCTCTTTTTTCAAGGCTTGGGGAATCGGGCTGACGTTATGTTTTTCGGAAACGATTTTGGCACACAGCTTGACTTATTCGTTTCTCCGGAACTTTTTCGAAAGTTTATTCTTCCGTCTATGAAACGTTTAATCGCAGTGGGAAAGAAATACGGTAAAAAAATTATGCTGCATTCCTGCGGCTCCATCCATCGTATTATCCCTGATCTGATTGACGCCGGCGCAGATATCATTCACCCGATCCAAGCACAGGCCGCCGGTATGTCGGCAGACCATCTGAAGCAGTTTAAGGATAATCTTGCTTTCGTCGGCGGTATTGATGCACAGTCCTTTTTTGTCAACGCCACACCGGAGGAAATCAAGCGGGAGGTTCACCGGGTGAGGGGAATTTTGGGACCGAACATCGTTATCTCCCCCAGTCATGAAGAAATTCTGCCTAATGTGCCGGCCGCCAATATCCTCGCGATGGCACAGGCCAGCCGTGAAACGCTTTCATGCCACACCTTTCCTCCTGTACAGAAAGGTTCTCTTGCAGCAGGCCGGAACAGCAGGGTATGATAGTCCGAATCAATTTAATGAAGGAATGAAAATGATATGATGAAAGATTTGCAGGATAAGATCCTGAAGTTGAAAAAAGAAAAAGACATAGGTATCCTGGCACACAGCTACCAGGCGCCGGAAATCCTTGAAATTGCCGACGAAACAGGCGACTCCTTCCAGCTGTCCGTTGCTGCATCCAAGCTTCCCCAGGCAACCGTTATCATGTGCGGCGTCCGCTTCATGGCGGACACTGTGAAGATCCTTTCCCCCGATAAAAAGGTTATCCTCTCTCACCCACAGGCCACCTGTCCGATGGCGGAGCAGATCGCGCCTGAGCAGGTTGTCGCCTATCGCGCGCAGCATCCGGATCACAAAATTGTGGCCTATATCAACACTACGACGCAACTCAAGGCAGTTTGCGATGTTTGCGTAACCTCCTCCAGCGCGTTACAGATCGTCAGCCGTCTTGATGCACAGAATATCCTTTTTATACCTGACCGCAATCTCGGCTCCTATATCAAATCCCAGATCAAGGACAAGAATATCATCCTGTGGGACGGCATGTGTCCAGTACATGCCTCTGTTTCCGTACAAGACTGTGAGGAGATGAAGAAAGCCTACCCGAACGCCAAGGTGCTGATGCATCCTGAGCTGCCCCCGGAAATTCTTCGTTACGCTGATTATATCGGTTCGACGTCCGGTATCATCCATTACGCGCTGGAATGCGGTGAGGACTGCATTATCGGCACAGAAAAAAGCATCGTAGACTATCTCCGTATTCAGCGACCGGACAAACGTTTCTATCTGCTGAGCAAGCAATTGATGTGTGCGAATATGCGCTTGACTACACTGATGGACGTGTATCAATGCCTGACCGGTGAGGGCGGCGCCGAAATCGTCCTGGACGAGGCGCTGCGACTTCGCGCCAAACACCCCATTGACGAAATGATCCGTCTGGGGCAAGTGCCTTCTGGCAAATAAACAAGATTCATGGAGGGAAACGGTATGACTTCCAAAGAACGTATGTTAGCAGCGCTATCAAGAAAACAGCCTGATCATCTTCCGGCGACTACCCATCATCTGATGCCATATTTCTTGCAGAAATACATGGATGGAATCAATAACCGGGAATTTTTCGACACTTTCGGCCTAGATCCCATTGAATGGCCTAATTTTGTTGCCTACACCCCCGATCAACTGGCCAACTGGCGGATCGAAAAGACCGAGCACCCTGACAAAAATGGCACGTTGACACGTTTTCGTGTTATTACGCCCAAAAAAACATTGACGATGTCGGTAACGTCGAATCATTATACCGCTTGGGTCACCGAGCATCTGATCAAAGAGAAAAGCGACATTGAGATACTAGCGGCTTATATGCCCGCTCCTCACTGTGAGGTTGAGAAGCAGAACGCCTTCTATGATGCGCATCCAGATGCATTGATTCGCGGTACTATCGTCTGCGCCGACATCTACGGCCAGCCGGGCTGTTGGCAGGACGCTGCCTGTCTCTTCGGGATTGAGCCGCTGATTCTGGAAACCTACGACGATCCGGAATGGGTCCATGCCTTTTTGCAAATCCTGATGCAAAGGAAACTCACCTACGTCCGCTCCCTCGAAGGAAGCAAATTTGATCTTCATGAACTGGGCGGCGGCGACGCTTCATCCACGGTGATTTCTCCCACTATTTTCGATGATTTCGTCGCTCCTTATGACGCGCAAATTGTCCAAGCGGCGCATGACTGTGGACAGAAGATCGTCTATCACACCTGTGGTGGCATGATGCCGATTCTGGAAAACATCGTCTCCATGGGGGTAGACGCTATCGAAACGCTTACCCCCGTCGGCATGGGTGGAGACGCTGTCCTGTGGGAAGCGAAACGGCGCGTGGGCGATAAAGTTTGCCTGATTGGTGGCTTCGACCAGTTCCACTTTTTCAGCGGCTGCACAGCTGAGGACACTCGACGTGAGGTTCTTCGCTGCTTCGAAGAAGCCGGAGAAGGCGGCGGCTTTATTCTGTCTCCGTCCGACCATTTCTTCGATGCGGATCCCCATCTGATCCAGGCCTTCGCCGACGCGGCGCGTGAATGCGTCTATCGGTAATATGCGGACGATTATCCTATATGGATCCCCACACGCAAATGGCGACACCATGGCGCTTGTCCGCGCATTCCGTCAAGAGTTGACCGGTGATATTCGCCTGATAGACGCCTGCCATACTACCATCCAGCCCTGCGCCGACTGCCGTTATTGCCTCACCCATCCCCGTTGCTGTGTGAATGACGGTATGATGGAGCTTTACGCGGATATCGAAACGTCGGACAATATCGTCCTAGCCTCGCCAATCTATTATGATCAGCTATCGGGTCCTCTACTGTCTTTATGCAGCCGGTTTCAGGTCTATTACAAGAACCCACTTGTTACTCGTCGTCTGGGCGTTTTTCTCGCTGCTGCAGGCGGCAGTTCGAAATCGATCGAGCTCGCAGCTCATACCGCCGCGCTCATTTTCCGGCAGCTGGGCGCACGCTTTCTCGGCAGTGCCGCTTCTATGCACACCGATTGCATCCCCACTGGCAAGGATCTGGAAGCATTGCACACCACTCAAATGCTTGCCCGTAAACTGTGTAACGCTTACAAAGCGTAGCCTATCCCCTGCCGTATCATGCTGCAGATTCAATATCTTCACCTATGTTGTAAGCCCACCCTCTCGGAAGTTGTAATCTCAAGAAAGGACTGAAGCCCTATGAAAACCATCGGAATCATCGGCGCTATGCCGTCGGAACTCAAGGATCTGCGCGAAGCGCTGCCAAAAGCGGAAACTCATACTGCCGCGCAGTACGAGTTTTACATCAACAGTTTTCCACAAGCAGACAAGCGTATCGTCAGTGTCTGTTGCGGTATTGGAAAGGTCAATGCAGCTGTTTGCACACAGCTTTTGATTGACCTCTTCGATGCCGACTATGTCATCAACACCGGCGTTGCAGGAGGAATCGCGGAAGAAACGAAGGTTTGCGACATTGTTGTTTCGTCCGACGTGATGCACCATGATCTCAAGCCCCCATTCCTGGATAACTACCCGCCTCACCACAGCTGCTTTGAAGCGGATCCTTTGCTTGTCTCGGCAGCAGTCAAAGTCTGTCAGGAAAAGCGCGAGACCTATTATGTCGGACGTGTCGTGTCCGGCGAAATGTTTGTATCCAGCTCGCAGCTCAAGGACGAGATCGTCTCCGAATTCCACCCTTATGCTGTGGACATGGAAAGCGCCGCTATCGGACACTGTTGCTACCGTAACGGCGTCCCCTTCCTCGTTGTACGCTGCTTATCGGACAAAGCGGACGAGGAAGGCGAAATGAGCTTCGAGACCTTTGAAAAGATAGCGGCGGCAAAAGTCGCAGCTATTGTCCTTGCGGTCGCTGATCAAATCTAAACGTTCATCCTTGTATCAACCGTTATAATATCTAGCCAGATGGAAAGGAAGACGATCCCTGATGGAGTTTTTTATACAAGCACTGGAGGATTACCGTCGCTATCTCCCCTGTCCGGAACGGCCGGACGACTTCGATACCTTTTGGCAGGAAAGCTTCGCTCTTTCCGGCATGCGTCCGCTGGAATTGGAAAAGACACCTGCGCCCTCTCCTTCCCCACAAGTGGATACCTATCACATCGCTTTCAAGGGCTGCGACGGATCACGGATTACCGGGATCCTCCTGACCCCCATACAATCGGAAGGAAAATTTCCTGTTCTCTGCCACTACCATGGTTTCGGCGGCAACTGTGGACAGTTTTCCGATTTTGTCGGTTGGGCGGAGCTCGGCTACGCGGTAATTTCCATCGATATCCGCGGACAAGGCGGTAAAAGCGAAAATAAATTTCAGTATTCGTCGGGCAAAAATCTGATTCAATACGGGATCCTGGATCCCCATGAATACTATCTGCGCTGGGTGGCGCTTGATTGTATCCGCGCTATTGATGCCATCCTGACTCTTCTCTGCGCCGATCCCCGTCAGGTCATCGTCCACGGCGGCAGCCAAGGCGGCGGACTTGCCGTTATGATGGCTGGCCTGGACAAACGTGTCACACATTGTCTGTGTGACGTTCCGAGCAGCAGTGATATCGTCGGGCGTATCGAAGGCCGTCACGGCATGTTCAGCGCCTTGACCGACTTTATTGACGCTCATCCGGATGAACGCTCTACGGTTTATCACACAGTATCTTATTTTGACACAATCAACCTAGCTTCCCGCATCACAGCCGATGTTTTGGCAAGCGCCGGTATGCAAGACCAGATCTGTCCGGCAAAGATGTTCTGCGCCACCTATAACCGGATTACGTCGCCCAAATGCATCTATCTATATAAAAATGCAGGACACGAAGGCGGTGCTGCTGAACATCACTGGGTTAAGACACAGTATTTGAAGAAACTCATTCAAAAAGTTTGAGCTTATCCTGATTCACGCAGGTAAACGCTCAGGTATAGGTACCAAAATACGGCTGAGAAGAATATCTCAGCCGTATTTTATTCCTGCAAAGCTTATTTCTGTTTGAAACGTTTCTTTTTCTCCTGACTACACAATGTCTTGCTCGGACAGGCTTCACAGCCAAGGCAGTCGCTGCAGGCCTTTCCCTTAATCATTTTATAAATATGCCGCCCGAACAGCGCCAAAGCAACCGCAATCAACACGGCACAGATGACAATCACAACAACATCCATTCGATTCCTCACTTCTTCATTGCTTGCGTCACAGAAAAAGCCGCGCTATCTGATAAACAGTCAGCGAAACGGTATAAGCAATCCCCAACTGAAGCCCGATAGACGCCATGGTCCATTTGCCACTGTTCATCTCCCGTCGGATAGACGTAATCGCAGAGATACAGGGCGTATAAAGCAAGCAAAATATCATAAATGACAGCGCCGACGCCGGTGTGAATACCTGCGGTAAAATAGCGCTAAGGGAACCGGCAGCATCCCCTACACCATAAAGGATTCCCATCGTGGAAACGACTGCTTCCTTTGCTACTAGGCCCGTCAGCAAGGACACCGAAGCCTCCCACTGTCCAAAGCCCAGAGGCGCAAACACCGGTGCAAGCAGCCGTCCCAGGCTTCCGATAATGCTCTGTCCCGAGTCGGTGACGTACTGCATCGTCAAAGAAAAATGCTGCAGGAACCAGATCACCACTGTCATCGAAAAAATAATGGTTCCGGCCTTGATGAGAAAGCCTTTACATTTTTCCCAAGTATGTATGAGAATGGTTTGCATCGATGGCAGACGGTAAGGCGGCAATTCCATAATAAAGCCGGCATTATTATCCCGAAACAAGGTCTTTTTCAACACAAATCCACACACAATGGCGATGACCAGTCCCAGTACGTACATAGAAAAAATAACGATTCCAGCCATTTTACCGAAAAAAGCGCCGGCAAAGACCGCGTAAATGGGCAGCCGCGCTCCACAGGACATGAACGGTGTCAGCAGGATCGTCAGCCGCCGATCACGCTCGTTTTCCAGCGTCCGCGCGGCCATAACAGCGGGCGTCGTGCAACCGAACCCCATCAACATTGGGATAAATGACTTTCCAGACAGGCCGATTTTTCGCATAAAAGTATCCATGATAAACGCTGCGCGGGCCATATAACCGCTGTCTTCCAAAAAAGAGAGACACAGGAACAACAGCGTTATCTGCGGCAGAAAGACAAGTACCCCCCCAACGCCGCCGATAATTGCGTCGATCAGTAAGGAAAAGGTCCACTGCGGGGCGTTGGCGCTTACCAGTGCATCATGTACCCATACGCCGATCAGATCATTGAACAGGTACTCCAGCCATCCCTGTATCGTTGCGCCTACCGTACCAAAGGTGAGCGCAAACATACAGAATATAATAAGCAGGAAAATCGGGATTGCCAAAACCCGGTTGGTCACTACCATATCGATATACTCGGATACAGAACGCTTTCGCGCAGGATTTCTTTCCACTGTTTTGGCAATGACTGTGGAAATATATTTGTACCGTGCATCCGCCATCATTGTCTCACGGTCTCCCAGCTTCGCCGTCGCCTCATATCTGGCAATGATCGCCGTTAGTTCTTTTCGTTCCGCGTCATTCAGCGACAGCTTTTTTAGAACGTGCGAATCACCCTCGATCAGCTTGGCTGCATAAAAATGAATGCTCTCCTCCTGAGAAAAGCGTCCGGACAGAAGGACTAAAATTTCGTGCAACGCATTTTGCGTCGCATGATCATACACCGGAAGATTCGGCTTACGTTTCTCCTTCGCTGCACGCTCCAATACGGGAATCAGTTTTTTTAAATTCGTCCCCTTCCGCGCAGATACCGGCAAAACTTGTGCGCCAAGTATGGCACCCATCCGCTCCCAATCAAATTTGTCGCCTCGAGCTTCGATTTCATCCAGCATATTGACGACAAGCACCACCGGCCGCCCCAACTCCATCACTTGAAGTGTCAGATAAAGATTACGTTCGATATTGGTACCGTCTACGATGTTTAAAATGACGTCCGGTTTTGACTGGATGATATAGTCCCGGGTAATAATCTCTTCCATTGAATAGGGCGACAGTGAGTAAATTCCCGGTAAATCTGCGACCTCATGGCCTCCTTCCCGGGTATATCCGATTTTTTTGTCAACAGTAACGCCGGGCCAGTTACCGACGTATTGTTTGCTGCCTGTCAGTTCGTTGAATAATGTCGTTTTCCCGCAATTAGGGTTCCCAACCAGAGCAAACTTGAATGGCATGTTAATCGGTCAGTCCTTTCCGGTTCTATCCGACCGTACCCTATGCCTAACACAGCGCACGGCCTCAGCAGCGGTTTTCCTCTCCCCTGCTCCCTTCCCTATATCTCTACTAAAATATCCTTGGCATCCGAGCGGCGGAGAGAAAGTTCATAACCGCGCAGCGAAATCTGTATTGGATCCCCCAAAGGGGCTACACGGACAACCTTGACCTCGACGCCGGGAGTAATCCCCATATCAATCAATCGGCGTTTGGACGCCCCGCTACAGTTGATCGCCGTGACTATTCCTGTTTTATTTTTCCCTAAATCCTTTAACCGTTTGGTCACGGCAATCCTTCCCTTCCAGTACAGGCAACCTGCTATTCAACGCCATGGTAGACGGCAAAAGCAACAGCCCTTCTGTCCTATTATCATCGATTCTGGTTACCAGTTTTTCGTTAGTTTTATCTAACATCAGGGCGATAAAAAACGCCAATGTTAGCCTTGGCTTACTTCATTATATGACATCCTGCTATAAAAGTCAAGGCGTATTCCCGCTTCAGACAAGAAGAATGGATTTTAAAACATCATTAGGAACTTTATCCTAGTTTCACTCTGCTCAAGCTCTCCCAGCCGTTATCAGTATATGCAACGATTGTCCCGTTTAGGAAAAAATCTCCTGCATTTCATATTGACGAATCCTGAAAATTACTGTATAATGTAATTACGTAATTACGTATAAACGATGAAAGGCGGAATTTTTATGGAAAGAGATTTCGGTAAAGAATTGGATACCCTACACAATGAACTGCATCAATTGAGCGATCAAGTTATGGCGTTGACCAACAAGCTCAACATTCGTGAAAAAGCGGATACGCTTCCAACCGACAATGTTCCTCCAACGGAGGATGCACCCTACCCGAATGGGATTCATCCTATGCGGCATATGCATCCTGATCCTCGTTTACGTGAGCTGATGGAGGAGCTTTGCCGTAGTACGGACGAAAAGCACCTGTTAGGGCAAATTACCTATTTGGGTGTGTTTGCATCAGGCGGCCGCCAGTCCAACTGGATCTCCAACCAGATCGATGTGCAGGAGTTGCTGAGACTCATTGAGAACCGTACCGCCGAAAAGGTACTGCAATGCATCGGCAGCAATGACCGCCTCAACATTCTGCTTGCCATTTTGCGAAAGCCAATGACCGTCGCACAGTTGGTGGAAGAGTGTGGCTACAACTCCACCGGGCAGGTCTACCATCATATGAAGCCGTTGATAGCGGCCGATCTCATTCGGGAGGACGAAAATGAACGGGGTTCATACGTGATTCAGCCGCACCGTGTCCAAGGAATCCTGATGCTCTTAGCCGGTATCAGTGATATGCTCGATCCGAAATACTCCCAGGGAACCTGGTCTCCTACAGGCGCTGACGATTCAAGCGTTTGACCTCCAAACGCCGGGATAGCTCAAAAGGAACATCCCGGCTTTTTTTGCTGACCATGTGAAGCTTGTGAATCGATTGTCATTCTCGCTTTCCCTATCATATACTCAAATCTCGATAAAATCCCTGAAATATCTATATATTAGCCACATTTTCGGATTATAATATAGACATTATTTGCGATCAACTGTGATAAAATGGTGAGGATCGCGCCTTCCTTATACTCCACCAGCCAACAGACATGGCACAAGAAAGGTTTGGGAATCATTGATGAAAATTCTTCTTATCATCGATCAGTTCGATAATGCGAATAACGGCACTACGATATCCGCTAAGCGTTTCGCAGAGGTACTCAAGCGTCATGGGAATGAAGTTCGGGTTGTCAGCACCGGTGCACAGGGAGAAGATAAATATGCGGTCAAGGAAATCCCTTTACCACCAATCGCCAACCAGATCGTCAAAAACCAGGGGATGGCGTTTGCCCGTCCCGAGCGAGCAACACTGGAAGAGGCGATCGCTTGGGCGGATGTCGTTCATTTCTTGCTTCCTCTTTTCCTTTCTATGAAGGGGTTGAAAATCGCGCAGGAACAAAAGGTTCCGCATACAGCAGCCTTTCATATGCAACCGGAAAATATTACTTATACGCTAAAAATGGGACGATCAAACTACATCAACAACGCGATTTACCATTTTCTGCGCGACCATTTTTATAATTCCTTTACCCATATCCACTGCCCCAGTAATTTTATCGCCTCGCAACTACGAGAACACGGCTACACCGCACAGCTGCACGTTATTTCCAACGGCGTGGACGGCGATTTCGTTTATCGAAAGCTACCCAAGCCGCCGCAGCTACAGGGTAAATTCGTCATCCTGATGATCGGCAGGCTCTCCAACGAAAAGCGGCAGGACGTGCTCATAGACGCGGTCAAACGCTCCCGCCACGCGGCGGACATCCAGCTGGTACTCGCTGGAAAGGGACCAAACCTGAACAAGTACCGCCGTCTCAGTGCAGATCTGCACAATCCCATCCAGATCGGCTTCTACAACAAGCAGCAGCTCATGGATCTAATTGCTTCCTCCGATCTGTATGTCCACGCCGCCGATGCAGAAATCGAGGCAATTTCCTGTATAGAAGCCTTCAGTAGCGGCTTAGTCCCCATCATCTCCAATAGCCCCAAGTCGGCAACGCCGCAGTTCGCGTTAGATCAGCGCAGCCTTTTCGAAAGCGGAAACAGCGTCGACTTGGCGGACAAAATTGACTACTGGATCGAGCACCCACAGGAACGATCCGAGATGGAACATGTATACAGCGAACGTGGAAAAAACTACAACATTGATACCTGTGTCAGCCAAATTGAGGAGATGTTCCGGCTGGCCATCGAGGAAATGCACCATGAGTCGTCATCAAAACATGCAAACGAATAAACACCGTATCCCGCTCCCTATCGACGATACCTACTCCTTTATGCAGCACAGCCGCGGATTTCGCTTGTTCAGCCGTGTTTTCCGCCGTTTTGCGATTATCGTTTTAAGCATACATATCCGTTTCTTTTTCGGCCTGCGGTTGCGGGGGAAGGAGAATCTCCACATGGTTCAGGGCGGAATGGTCTCCATCTGTAACCATGTCAATATGCTGGACTGTGCAATGATCGGCTGTGCATTACATAAACGCCTCATCCACTATCCTACATTAAAATCCAATCTGGAGATCCCTGTGATCCGCAAGCTCGTCAAAGTACTTGGCGGTTTCCCTATCCCGGAGACAGGAGCTGCTTTTCTCTCCTTTGCCCAAAAGGTCAAAGAGCTGCTGACAGGCGGGGACGTCGTACATCTGTTTCCAGAAGGATCGTTAGAGCCATACCACGACGGAATCCGTCCTTTTGAAAAAGGTGCGTTCAGTTTTGCCTATGATTGCAACGTCCCTATTCTGCCGTTTGTAATCACATACCATGAAATTACCGGTGTCCGACGCCTGTTCCGCCGTAAGCCGGATTTAGCGCTCACCATACTGCCGCCAGTCATGCCAGATCAAAACGTTCCTAGGGGAGCAGAAGTCAACCGCCTACGCGCGTTTTGCCATGACGAGATGTCCCGCATCTTTGAAAACAGCCGTCCGCAACCGGCCTATCAAACGCAGCCAATCCCCGTCTACGATACTTTAGAGGAACCGGATACTTTTTTCCCGTTACCCGTGTTAGACGACGTCTCGTCCCTCGATTTGAATTTGAAAGAAGCGCATCTTATGCAGACAGCTTTTTCAGAGCGATACAAGAATTGAAACAGCTTGTGTGAGACGATAAGCAAATTTATACTTTCCGTTTTATTTTGCTATATGGCTCACCCTCCGTACCGTCAAATGGCAAAACCGCAGGATGATCCGAATAATCGGATACCCTGCGGCTTTCTCTTTAATCATGCCCAGGGGTTTCCTCATCCAATCAGAGAAAGCGGATTTGTCGCAATCGTATCATCTGAAGACATTGGAACGTCATCGATGTTATCAGCATCCTCTCTATAAATACTTCTGCTTTGTCATGCACCAAGATCGGGAACTGGCTGTTGCGCTCCATCATTAACAGCAAGCGTATTACTCGGTTTCGATGGTCCCTTTGAGGAAAGCCAAAATCTTACCCGGCATGAATCCATTTTGAATTTACGTAAGAGATGATCAGCCATGGACAATTCTGTATCATCCGCCTCTGAACAAATTGCGCTATAGATTGCAAAGGTATTTCAGTGATGATGATAAAATATGATTCTATCTGCTATATCAGCAATATTTTGATGTCCATACACCTACTATGATAGCTTTTCGCTGAAAAACGCGCAAAAAAGCTATGTCTTTTTCTCATTGTTCCTCAAGCATGCTGTATGGCTGTTTAAACATAATATTGCGCTTGCGCCTGCCACAGCTCATAATATTTTCCTGTCTTCTCCGTAAGCAACGTATCATGGCTTCCTTTCTGTACAATCTTTCCTGCATCGAACACTGCGATTTCGTCGCAGAACCGGCACGACGATAGACGATGACTAATATAGATTGCCGTTTTATCTTGTATCATTTGGTTGAAGTGCTCATATATTTCAAATTCTGCAATAGGATCAAGCGCTGCGGTAGGTTCGTCCAAAATAATGAGCGGCGCATTCTTATACAATGCACGTGCAAGAGCAATTTTTTGTGCTTCCCCACCAGAGATCTCTACACCTTCTTCATCGAAGTCCTGATAAAGCGGCGTTTCTATTCCGTTTGGTAGGGAAGACAACCTATCTGAAAATCCCGCCATACGCAAACAACGCTCCACTTTCATTTTCTCGTATTCCTCTGAAACCGCAACATTTTGTGCCAGCGAAAATGAAAATAAATGAAAATCCTGAAACACTACAGATAACATGGACATGTAATCTTGATAATCATATTCTCTGCAATCTATACCGTTGAGCAAAATCTGTCCTTCCGTGGGATCATATAATCGACAAAGCAATTTTATAAAGGTAGTTTTTCCACTTCCGTTCATGCCGACGATTGCCATCCGTGCTCCGGAATGAATCGTCAACGATACATTTTTCAATACGTATGAATCACTGCCGGGATATTGGAAAGAAACATTGCGAAATTCAATTTCAAACGCCTTTATTCCCTTTAATGTTTCACTGCCAATTTTCAATGTTCCCTGCTGCATAAGCTCCGGAATATCCAAAAACGAAAGATAATCTTCAATAAAAGGCGTATTGTATTTCAATCGGCCACATTCTGTAAATAAACGGATCACTGCATTGAACAGTCTCTGCGTAAATCCAATATATTTTACCAGGCTTCCGATTTGAAAGATCTCTTTCAGTGCATACAAGCTGACAAAAATATAAATGGTCGCCTGAAGACAATAGGACAGGATGCTTGCTGGCGCTTCAATTTTGTATTTCTTTGTGTATAATTTCTCATAAGCTCTCTTATGCAAATCAAAAGAGTAATCACGGATACGCATGATTAACTTGTCCTGCCTGTACAAGCGGACATCCTTCCCCATATTATAGCAATCTATCGAGTCGTCAATTCTATTTTCTTCTATTAGAACATCGGAGATATCATTGGATAATGCCGCTACCTTGTCTCTTGTGTAGAAATTCATCCATATATTCAATACAACAAGAACAATCATAACAGCACAAAACAGCACAATGGGCCAACTGAATTCCGCCCGCGCCATCAAGAAAAACATCTCCGCAAACAAATAGACCGATAAACAAATATCCACGATACTAAAAGTAATTGCATCCAAACTCGCCAGCAGAATTTCTTTTCCACACGCCATATTCCCGGATTCATCGATTTTGCGGCGTAACTGCCGCACCTTCGTATTCTCCAGATCACTATAATCCAGCGACAGCACTTTATCATTAAATAATACCTTTTCCCGCTGGTCAAGTTGCATAGTTTTATGATGGTATGCACGATCCAGTAATGAGCCCATAACAGAAATAAACAGATTTCCAAATATAGTTACTACGATCAATAAAACTATATTGTTGATATTTCTAGAACGAGATATTACATTAATAATTTCAGCCGACATATAAATATTAAAATAAGGAGAAAAACACCCAAAAAAGCATTTTAAGATCATCAATGGGAAATATAGTGGACAAAGTGAGTGCCAAAGCCGAATGGCCCGTATGTTTGCATGTTCTCTACGCTTATTCACGATGAACCGCCTCCTTGTAGTAACGACTCTGCAGTTCAAACATATGGGCATACTTCCCGTTTAAGGCCATTAATTCTTCATGCGAGCCAATTTCCGCAATTTTTCCGTTCTCCAAATAAACAATACGTGTACAAAATCTGGTTGATGCAAGCCGATGTGATATGTATATAGAGGTTTTATTTTGGGTTAACTCATTGTACTTCAGATACAGCTCATTTTCCGCAATGGGATCAAGCGCAGCTGTCGGTTCGTCCAGCACAATGATCGGCGCATCTTTATAAAGAGCACGCGCAAGCATAAGCTTTTGCTTTTCACCACCTGACAGGTCAATTCCATCTTCAAATGTACCTTTCATGAGCCGGGTGTCAATTCCAGCTGGTAATGACTCTATTTTCTGGGATAACCCAGCGGCATCCAGCACATCCAGTACACGCCGACGATTCATCTCATCCTTTTCGCTAGAAGCAATAAAATCTACTATCGGTACTGGAAGTAAATACATATCCTGAAAAACGGCGGAAAACAACATATAGTAATCTTCGATGTTATATGCGCTTACGCTTTTTCCATTGACAGTGATATCCCCCTGCGACGGAAAATAGAATCCGCATAATAGCTTAACAAGCGTCGTTTTGCCAGCACCATTCGCTCCAACAATCGCGATTTTCTCTCCTTTTCGGATACGCAGACTAAAATCTGTCAGCGTATTTTTGTCAGATGACGGATATTGATAGGAGACATGCTTGAATTCTATCTCCGGCGGAAGTTCGTCCTCGTTGGGAAGTGCACAGCCATCTCCGTGATTATAGTGATCACTGATATCAAAATAATCGCGGTAATAAGAAATTTTGACGCTTCGTCCGACGATTTCATTCACATATCCAACGACACCGGAAAGCCATGCTGAAAAACCAGTAATCGCCGAAAAAAGAAATACAAAATCGCCTACTCCGATCTCATTGCGAAAAAACATAAACACTAGCACAGCATATGCGACTCCATCTCGAAGCAACATTAAAACCGCGTTTAATATAGCGCCTAGCAGTGAACGGAATGATATCTTTTTTATCCACTGAAAGCGTTCCTCCTGGAAACCGCGCAGCAAACTGTTGAGCCACCCCAGCATCCCATATACACGAATATCCTTGGCATACTCAAATTTGGATGAAAACCCTGAGAGATACGCAATTTTTCTGTCAACACTCGTCCACTCTTCCTTATGTTTTTCTGTATAGTTACGTTGCCAACGACCGATAAAATATATCGTCACACTGGACAGGAGCAATAGCAGTAAAATAAGCGGAGAAAGCGATACAATAATTCCCCCGTACGTAAACATTCCCAATAAGTTGACGAAAAAATTCAACAGGGATACCCATATAAATTCTGCAGAACAATCCCCTGAGCTGGCATCATTCATTGCCAGCGTATACTTCACATTCATTTCTGGGTTGTCCGTGTTGGCATAGTCTGTCCGCAAATGCTTTTCAATGATTTTATGCTGATAAATTGTAGATATATTGTATTGTCTCAGATTCAGCCGATCCTCACAGAATTTCTCGAATAAACTGATGAGCAACAAAGCAGCGAAATATACGGTAATGGTTAGAATAACAATTTGTACGTTTTGTTTCGCTTCAATGAGATCAATCACCAATTTCTGAAAGTAAATCGCCGCCAGGGGTAAAAGAATATTGAGTGGTATGCTAGGGATAAAAAATAAATAAAACCTTTTATCCCAATGCCAGATGTTTTTGAGTGCATAATGGATATTGGAAAATATACCATATCTTTTTTCAGCACGATTATTTTTGACATGACGCATATCCCCGCCGCCTTTCCAATATTCAAAAAAAATCTATAATTCTTTGAACTACTGTCTCCATATCTTTATCACTGTTCTGATTGAAAACCGGCAACGACAGTTCTCTTTCCAAAACGGTACGCAACCTTTCAAATCTCTCTTCTGTCAATACAATTTTTCCTCCATAAATCCCCGATTGCCAGTTTTTATATTCCATTGGAAAAACTGTAATCGCAATTACTGTACAATCAACAGCCGCTTCAATAAAGGATATCGTCCTTGGTATGTATGACGGTTCGTCATGGTTCCAAGAAATTCGCTGCGTATTTCCCTTTGCACATACGTTAATCGGACTGTTTATACCAAATAATAGAGCATCCGTATGTATACAACTGTCATGTAATACAAGGCTAATGACCGGCTCAAAAGCAGCCGGATAAGATAATTAAGCAGCAACTATAACACAACCACGCTTGACAAGACGTTCACACATGTTTTGGAGACGTGTACGTTCCATAGGCATGCACAATCCAAGACTCAAATTCATGAGTTTACATGAGAGGGGTTCTTCGATATATTCCAATATACTTATACAGGAATTTTATACTATCATATTAAAACCTTTTCCTTCTACTCTTCATATTAACTCTCCTTCTATCCAGCCTACTCTTTATTCCATAATTGATTTTACTCGTATCAACCAAAAAAGCAACACAACAGCACGGTTACACACTGTGGCTTGTGGCGCTTACAAATTCGATGAAATCAGAAAACTTTGCGTCGCGTGCATATTATTTACATATCTTCAAAAACACCGCTGCAATTCCATCAGATATCACTTCCCATCATTTCATATTTTTATTCTTTTTATAATATTTATCACATAACTTTTCTTTTGTCAACAAGAAAATTAGTTTTGATCTATATTCTCTTTGATACACGTAATCTGTGCAAAATGACATGGCAACTTGGAATTGAGATTATTCCTTTGGATGTTAAGAAGCAGCGCGGGGCGTTAAAGTGATCCTGCGTAATCTCTTTATCATTCTCAAACGCGATTTGCCCTCGACCATGGAGAAGATTATACTGTTTCACGAGATTGGGTACGACACCTTACATTGGGACGCAGCAATCCGGTCGGGCAATTTATTTTAGCGAATTTTTACGCAAGAGGGTTAGCAATGGGCAGTTATCTTGAAAAGATAACCATCATTAAGCAGCTTTCCCATTTGATAAGCTTATTCCCAATTGACCCGCAACACATCTACGCTTTTGGAACTTAGAATGGCGCGTCCGTGACATGGGCAATTGCGCAGCGTTACCCGGATTTTTTCGCCGGTATCTATGTTTTCTCAGGGCTGGTAGAACACAATTTGATGCAGAACTTTTCGCTTGTCAAGATGGTAAATCATCCTCCGATTTTGACACCATGAAACAGCCGATCTTGAGCACATAGTCCAAAAATTCTGCCGGATTATGAGGGGATCCTGCCGGCACGTTACAAGTATGTTTGATTGCATCAGTTTTCCGGTAAGGTCTGAACTTGATACCTAAATACGCATTTTCTTATCTTTGAGAGATCAAAAAACAGGCATATTACCGTAAAAGGTAATATGCCTGTTTATGTTTCAATTAGATGAAAACTTCAACAGTCAAGTTCTCCTATTGCCTTGCACGGAGATACTGCGCTGTCGATTTTCTGTACGCTTCAGTTTGGTCAAAACCTATCTGAAATGAAAGTACAGATTAGTCCTCCCTGCTTTTGATAGCAGCCTGTGCAGCAGCCAGACGGGCAATCGGAACGCGGAACGGAGAGCAGGATACATAGTTGAGGCCCAGCTTATGGCAGAACTCCACGGAGGACGGATCACCGCCGTGCTCGCCGCAGATACCCACATGGAGATCTGGACGGGTCGTTTTGCCAAGCTTCACAGCCATTTCCATCAGCTTGCCAACACCAACCTGATCGAGCTTCGCAAAGGGATCGTTCTCGAAAATCTTAGCGTCGTAGTAAGCGTTCAGGAACTTACCAGCATCGTCACGACTAAAGCCAAACGTCATCTGGGTCAGATCGTTCGTACCAAAGCAGAAGAATTCCGCTTCTTTCGCGATTTCGTCGGCCGTCAGAGCAGCTCTCGGAATCTCGATCATGGTACCAACCTCATATGGCATTTCGATACCCGCAGCAGCAATCTCGGCATCAGCGGTTTCCACCACAATATTCTTGACGAACTTCAGTTCCTTGACCTCGCCAACCAGCGGAATCATAATTTCTGGCTTAATGGTCCAGTCTGGATGCGCTTTCTTCACATTAATCGCAGCACGGATAACAGCAGAAGTCTGCATCTTTGCAATCTCCGGATAGGTAACTGTCAAACGGCAGCCACGATGCCCCATCATCGGATTGAACTCATGCAGCGAATCAATGATCGCCTTAATATCTGCAACCGTTTTGCCCTGTGCGTCAGCCAGCTTCTTGATGTCCTCCTCCGTAGTGGGGACAAACTCATGCAGCGGCGGGTCCAGGAAACGGATGGTAACCGGGTTGCCCTCCAGCGCCTCGTACAGCTCCTCGAAATCCTTCTGCTGAACCGGGAGGATCTTCGCCAGAGCAGCTTCTCTCTCCTCAACCGTGTCGGAACAGATCATCTCGCGGAACGCGTCGATTCTGTCGCCTTCAAAGAACATATGCTCGGTACGGCAAAGACCAATACCCTCAGCGCCCAACTCACGTGCTTTCTTAGCGTCAGCCGGGGTATCAGCGTTGGTTCTTACCTTCAGCACTCTATACTTGTCGGCCCACGCCATGATTCTGCCAAATTCGCCAGCGATAGTTGCCTCCACTGTGGGGATAGCGCCGTCGTAGATATTACCGGTGCTGCCGTCAAAGGAGATGACATCGCCCTCATGATACTCTTTCCCGCCGAGCTTGAAGACCTTGTTCTCCTCGTCCATAACGATTTCCGAGCAACCGGATACGCAGCAGGAACCCATACCACGAGCAACAACAGCCGCATGAGAGGTCATACCGCCGCGAACCGTCAGGATACCCTGTGCAGCCTTCATACCCTCAATATCCTCCGGAGAGGTTTCCAGACGAACCAGGACAACTTTCTCGCCCTTCTCAGCCTGATTTTTAGCGTCTTCCGCTGTAAATACGATTTTACCGCAAGCAGCGCCGGGAGCGGCAGCCAAACCTTTACCGATCACGGTAGCCTTTTTGACAGCTTCCGCGTCAAACTGCGGATGGAGAAGCGTGTCGAGGTTTCTGGGATCGATCATAGAGACAGCTTTTTCCTCGGTAATCATCCCTTCGTCAACCAAGTCGCAGGCAATCTTCAGAGCAGCCTTCGCGGTTCTCTTGCCGTTTCTGGTCTGGAGCATATAAAGCTTCTTATCCTCGATAGTGAACTCCATATCCTGCATATCGCGGTAATGATCCTCAAGCTTGTTGCAAATCGCGACAAATTCGTCATATACCTCAGGCATGATTTCCTTCAGCTGATCAATTTTCTGAGGTGTACGAACACCAGCAACAACGTCTTCGCCCTGTGCGTTCATCAGGAACTCACCCATCAGTTTCTTCTCGCCAGTCGCGGGGTTTCTGGTAAACGCAACGCCCGTGCCGGAGGTATCACCCATATTGCCGAACGCCATCATCTGAACGTTGACTGCAGTACCCCAAGAATAAGGAATGTCATTGTCACGACGGTAAACGTTCGCTCTGGGGTTGTCCCAAGAACGGAACACCGCTTTGACAGCGCCCATCAACTGTTCCTTCGGATCCGAAGGGAAATCCTCGCCGATTTTCGCCTTGTACTCAGCTTTAAACTGATTCGCCAGTTCCTTTAAATCGTCAGCTGTCAGCTCGACGTCCTGGGTAACGCCCTTCTCAGCTTTCATCTTATCGATAAGTTCTTCAAAGTACTTTTTGCCGACTTCCATAACGACGTCGGAGTACATCTGGATAAATCTTCTGTAGCAGTCATACGCCCATCTTGGATTGCCGGACTTCTTTGCCAATACCTCGACAACCTGCTCGTTCAGACCGAGGTTCAGGATGGTATCCATCATACCGGGCATGGATGCTCTCGCACCGGAACGTACGGAAACGAGAAGTGGATTTTCCATATCGCCGAACTTCTTGCCGGTGATCTCCTCCATCTTTCCGATATATTCCATAATCTCCGCCTGGATCTCATCATTGATTTTCTTGCCGTCCTCATAATACTGCGTGCAGGCCTCGGTAGAAATGGTAAAGCCCTGCGGAACAGGAAGACCCAGTCTGGTCATTTCGGCCAGGTTCGCGCCCTTACCGCCGAGAAGTTCCCGCATGGAGCCGTTACCTTCTGAGAACAAATATACATATTTTTTACTCACTGAATTTCGACCTCCAATAGATTTTAGAAAAAGACACAGAAAAAGCCCGCAGGAAACGAATTTTCCTGCAAGATTCCATGATCCTTCTCATTATGATGCTATTATAGCAGATTTTGTCCCGTATTTCCAGACCTTTTAGAAATTTTCATACATTTTTTTCTCCCGCTATGCCGCTGTCGATCCTCTTGGCCCAAAAGCGGCATAACGCTGTAAAAATCACTCCCCGTCATACCTAGACGGAACGTTCTTTCCATCCCTTTTATTCGTCTTTAATCTGCGCAAGCGCCTGTGCAACATCCTCGATGATGTCGTCAACATTTTCAATTCCAACGGAAAAGCGGATCATTCCCGGATGAATCCCCGCCGCTTTCAACTGCTCATCGTTCAACTGCCGGTGAGTCGCACTGGCCGGATGAAGAACACAGGTCCGTATATCCGCAACATGTACCTCGTTGGTAGCCAGCTTCAGGCTGTCCATGAAGATCACAGCATTGTCCCGGCCTCCCTTGATATCGACTGAAATAACCCCGCTCGCACCTTTGGGCAGATATTTTTTCGCCCGCTCGTGGTAGATGTCGTTCTCCAGCGAGGGATAGTGTACCGCTTCCACCTTATCTGACGCGGCAAAGAACCGCGCGACTTTGTCCGCATTGGCACAATGCCGTTCCATACGCACGGCAAGCGTTTCTATCCCCAAATTAAGAAGCCATGCCGCTTGTGCACTTGGATAAGCACCGAAATCTCGCATCAGCTGCACACGTGCTTTGGTTACATACGCCGCCTTGCCGAAATCGCGAGTATAGACCACACCGTGATAGGACTCATCCGGCGTGGCAAGCTCTGGAAATTTCTCCTGTGTCCAGACAAAATTGCCACTGTCAACGATAGCGCCGCCTATCTGCACTGCATGTCCTTCCAGATACTTCGAGGTGGAGTGCACAACGATGTCGGCGCCGAATTCAAACGGACGGCAAAGAATCGGCGTTGCAAAGGTATTGTCGACAATCAGCGGCACGCCGTTTTGATGCGCGATACGTGCAAACTTCTCGATATCTAGCACCGCAATGGCCGGATTCGCGATGGTTTCTCCGAAAACCAGACGGGTATTGGGGCGAAACGCTTTCTGGATTTCTTCCTCAGAAGCCTCCGCGTCGACAAACACGCATTCAATTCCCAGTCTTTTCAGTGTCACCGCAAACAGGTTGACGGTACCCCCATAAATCGTCGACGTGCTGATAAAGCTGTCGCCTGCCGAACAGATATTCAGGATCGCAAGCAATGTGGCCGACATTCCGGACGTCGTGCACAGCGCACCGACGCCTCCCTCCAGTGCTGCGATTTTTTCCTCCACCGCTGCCACCGTGGGATTGGAAATACGCGAATACATGTGTCCGTCTACCGCCAAATCAAACAGTTGTCCTACATGGTCGGTAGAATCATATTTATAGGTCGTACTCTGGTAGATTGGCAAAACTCTCGGTTCGCCGTTTTTAGGCGTATAGCCTGCATGTAAGCATTTTGTTTCCTCTCTCATAAGAAAGCCTCCCTATTTTATTGTAACCAAATTCCATCCACTGTAACGCCAAAGCCGTTGGGGCCGGAATAGAAAACTTACCTTATTCCGTCCTATGCGCAATCGTATGGAATCAAAAAAACGCCCCCACCGGAGCGCTTGCCCTGTGAAGACGGAAACGATACCCGTAATACGACTGGAATGTCTGGCAGCCCACGGCACATACCTTTGATAAAACGCCACCTGCACGGTTATACCGACATCACCATGAAAGCGTTCTGTCGCAACTTCCGCTCCGCTCTCAACACACCCGTCGTGGGATCCTCTTACGCAAAAGCCGCTGCATCCCCTCTCTAGTGGGAAGCCCTGTCAGGCTCTCATGCAAGCGTGCGCTTCTCCCTATCCTGCTTCAGATATTTTTATTCAGGATAACACAAACACACTAAATTGTCAAGGAAACCGGTTATGATAGATAAAAAAGCAAAGGCCCCTACTGCAATCCTTTGCAGCAGGGGCCCAGCCTGGTAAGAGAAAAGGCATCTATGTCAATGCCGCGTCCGCGGGAACGATAAGTTCCCACAGCGTATCTGTTACAAAATCCCGCATGGCGGCATGACTAGCTGATATTGGCAGGAATCCTAATCTGCCAAACCATCGGCGTTCGGCAGCCGGACTGCCACTTGACAAGGTTTCTCAAATGCTGTCCTGCCTCAATGCGTCAATGATATTTTTCCTACGCAACTTCCCGCAGGCAAGCCACATAGTCAGGAAAAGCACCAGGAAAATCACCACGACGACGGTAACAATGCTTAGCCAGGGGATCGTAAAGTGAATGTCCTGGGAGCCCACCATTTGTCTATAGATGAGAACATTGATCAGTAAACTCAGCGGTAAGCCGTATAGTAGCGCTTTGATACCGTAAAAGAGGCTTTCAAAACGAATCATGCGCCAGAACGACTTCGGCGTCATCCCCACTGACCGTAGCATCGCAAGTTCTTTTTCCCGCATCGCCATGCCGGTGGTAAGGGTATTGAAAATATTCGCAATACAGATAGCGGAAATCAAGATGATAAAACCGTATACGAAAACGAAGACAACAATCCGCAGTTGTTCCTGCTGCCGGATGTCCTTTTCATAATTGTATACCCCTCCATGGTAGGAACTTGTATCCAGCATATCGTTTATCTTTTCTTCCAGCTGATCCGGCGTCTGGGTTTTAATAAAGATTTCCTGAGACCTTCCGCTGACGTAATTTTCTATATCGCTAGGCATCATCGCATCATAGACTTCGTCCAGCAGGATACAGTTGAGGTATCCTACGCCGTCCGCAAACGAACCCATCGGGATCTGATCGGTCATCGCCCCTATCGACAGCTTGGCCTCCTGCACCACCAGCTCTCCTGTATGGTCCTCTAAGGCAAAGGACAACTCCCCCTGAAGCGACGGATCCAACAGCTTGACATTGTGTGCCTTACCGTTACCATCATAGTACTTGCCACGGTTGACGAGAATTGCTGCCGGATGCTGCTTGTCGGTATATTTGGACATATCCTCGCCTATTTGCGCTACGTACCGCTCAAATTCTTCTCTGTTGAGGCGAATAAGATTGGTCGGATAATTCAAACAGCCCGGTATTATCTCTTCCTTCAACGATTCTGTGTAGAAGTTTTCCTCTATCTTCTCTCTTGGTACCTCACTGCTAAGCTTTTCTTCAGGCACTGCCAGAAAACCAGACCGAGTGGTGATGAGAGATATCTGCTCGATCCCTTCCAGCTCCTGGATATCTTCAAATAACTCATCCCCTACGTTATCTCCCTGCGAACCGTATGCATACACCCGCATTTCATAATTGGGGCGGGCTGTATATTCCTCAGAAGCGGTAACCGTATACCCGGCAAAACTGGAAACACTCAGATACAGCAGAATGCTGATAACAATAGAAAACACTGTCGTACGGTATCGCCGGCTGTTACGCTTGAGGTTCTTCAACGCCAGCTCACCTTCAAAGCCGAAAATCTTCCGTGTTAGCTTCATCGTGCGGACAGTCTTGGCCTTCAGCTTGACGTCGCCAGTCATCCGAATCGCCTCTATCGGCGTAATCCGTGCCGCACGTTTAGACGGTACGTAAATGGAAAGGGCAACCGTCAATGCCGAGACGAGTATCGCAGCAAGTATCGCCCAGAAAGAGACCACCAGCTTAAACGGGACTGGGAACCCGAAAACCTGCTGCAGCATCGACCCTGTACATGCAACGGTAATCCCAATCCCAACAATACCGCAAATGATCCCAAGCGGTATCCCGATGCAGGAGATCAGCACGGCTTCGAACACAACAGAGCTGCGCTTCTGCCGCCGCGTCGCGCCTACCGATGCCAGCATGCCCAGCTGCTTGGAACGTTCTGCCATCGAAATGGCAAAGGAGTTATAGATAAAGGACACCGATCCAGTCATGATTAGCAGCATCAGGATGGCGCTAATGCCGATCAGCGTCGTTTTTTCCCCATTGGTAGCGGTCAGGCCATAATAACGCAGGACGCTCATGTTTTGCATCCCATCGTAGATTATTTCCTCTCCCTGACCACGACCGCCATAAACGACTTCCGCCCCGTAACTTTCTGTCTCCATGCCAAGATCCTGTGCAAGTTTGCCCATTCGTGTAAAGAAATCCTTTGTATTGGTCAGCTGCACAGAAACATCCACTTTGCTCTGAGGTGTCAGGGACGCAGGATCTAAAACGGTAAAAGCACTGTAGCCGGGTGCCGAATAATTCTCCGTCCCAGGACGTTCGATAATACCTACTATGGTAAAGGTTCTCGTATGATCTGGAACGAGTTTCTCATACACAGTTGTTCCCTCTTCATCTGTCTGCAGAGGATTCATCTGATTCAGCTCTTCCCCTGAATCCAGCATCCGTTTTCCTAGCTGTAGCGTCAGTGTATCCCCTACCTTGTACGCAACCCGTCCGTTACTGATAACATGGTCAGATATCACGAGCTCACTACTGTTCTGGGGCAGCCGGCCCTCCACAAGATGGATGGGGTACATCTCAAACGCTTTCTGATCAAACTCCTCCACGTACAGGTAAGGCTTATACATATTTTTCCCGTCGTCGAGGAACGCATAGCCGTCTCCGCGGCTAAAGGCATAATCCTTGATACCGCTATAGTCTTCCAGTATCGGCGTCTTTTCGTATTCGACACCGTTGAAACGGTTATGCCAGCTTCCCGCGCTATATGTCTCATTGCGCACGATAAAGTCATATACCGAAAAAGCAAAGCTGGAGACGGCGACAATCATCGCGGTAGAAATCAGCACGCCAATAATGGTAACGATAGTCCGTCTTTTATTCATTTTTAGGTTGCGTATGGTCAACTTTTGGACGATATTCATTTCGCACCCTCCTGACCGTGCGGACGGATGACCTCGTCCTTGGCAATCCGCCCGTCCTCAATCGAGATGACACGGTCGGCCTGTAAAGCAATCCGTTCATCGTGGGTGATGATGAGTAGTGTCTGGTGGTATTTTTTGTTGGACGCCTTGAGCAGATCTACGATCTCGGCAGAATTTTTACTGTCAAGATTGCCTGTAGGTTCATCCGCCAAGACAAGCGCCGGATTATTGATCAACGCCCGGCCAATCGAAACGCGCTGCTGCTGTCCACCGGACAACTGGTTGGGCAGGTGGCGCAGCCGATCCTTCAGTCGTAAGGTGGAGAGGATTTCGTCGAGCTGTCCACGGTCGACCTTTCTTTCATCCAGCAGTAACGGCAAGGTAATATTCTCCTCCACGTTAAGCACCGGGATCAGATTGTAAAACTGGTAAATCAGCCCGATTTGACGGCGGCGGAATACCGCAAGCTGCGTCTCTGAAAGGGAATAGACATCTGTACCGTCGATAAATACTTTTCCCGACGACGGGCGGTCTACACCGCCGAGAATGTGCAACAATGTCGACTTGCCCGAACCAGACGGGCCAATAATCGCCACAAACTCCCCGTTCTGCACGCTGAAGGATACGTTGTCCAGCGCGCGTACCTCGGTTTCCCCTTTGCCATATATCTTGGACAGGTTCTCTACCCTGAGTATCTCCATGGGCTCTTCCTCACCTTTCTTTTTTGAATGGTCTTAATAACAAAAGCTGACTTGCCTTTTCCATGCTTTTCCACAAAGCAGCCTTTCCTGGAAACACTTACAAGGAGCTTGAAAGCTGCGCCAGGTATTCTTCCAGGCAAAGCCCGTTGCGAACCATATACTGTGCATGTTCCTTGCCAACATAGCGGTAATGCCACGGTTCATAACCTGTCTTGGTAATCTCCGTCTTATCCTCCGGATAGCGCAAGATAAAGCCGTATTCAGCCGCATGCTCCTGCAGCCAGACGAATTCCGGCTGAACGTCCAAAGTCCCCGACGCTTCCAAGGCATCCCAAGTTCCATTATAGTAGGCATGGGTGACAATATCTACCGCAATTCCCGCATTGTGCTCGCTTTCATAGGGCATGGCAACCCAAAGCGACGCCTCTTGTCGGGCCTGTTTCTTTGTCATCCCCTGTGACGTCAACTCCTCGACGCGATCATTGTATAGCTGATCGGAACGTAAAGGACTTCGATATCCCTGTAGTACAGCAAGGGAAATACCGTCCTTACGTGCGTCATCCAACATACGAGTCAGTTCCCCGGCAATCCGTTTGTCGACATACTGCTGGGTTTCTGTTACCCGCACCATGTCCGGCTTGTAATAAACTGGCATTTTGTGATCCTTATTGATCAAGATGAGATTCCATTCGTTGTTGCTGTTATGCATCGCTGTGCCGATTTTCTGGAACACAATCCATCCCAACACGAGTGACAGGCATAGAAAGACGCTCCACAGCAGAACGTAAAAAAGCTTTCCCATCCGCGTCCGTTGTTTGTTACGCATCATCACACCCCTTTTCCATAGCTTATTCTATCCATGGAAAATGACGCTGGAGTGACTTTTTTTATGACAGTTTCGTCACTTTGAGCGAAACAAAAACGAATTATACGACAGCCTTATATAGACGGATGAGAAACCGCGTCCCCTCTCCCTTCCGGCTTTGTACCTCGATGCTTCCTCCCTGTGCTTCGATAATTGTCCTGGCCATGTTTAAACCTATTCCGATACTGTCTGGCGAAGCGTTCCTGCCCTTATAGAAGCGATTGAAAATGTAGGGCAAATCCTTCCTGTCAATTCCCTCTCCGTTGTCCGATACCGTCACGCTGGAAAACAAGGGGTTGTCCTCGAGACGAATCCGAATCTCGCCACCGTTTGGCGTGTGCTCGATACAGTTTTTCAGGATGTTGACAAGCGCTTCCGATGTCCATCTACTGTCACACTGCAAAGCCATATCCGGCCCGGATACCCGCATCGTTTGATCCCGTAGTTCCAACGGGATCATCAGGCCTTCGGCAGACTTCTGAACCAGCTTCTTTGCGCTTATCTGTTCCTTCCTGAAAGTAACCGTACCAGAATCCAAGCGTGACAGCTTGAGCAGCGACGTCAGCAGCCACTGCAGCCGTTCAAGCTGCTGGTTGAGCTTATCGGAGAATTCTTTTCGCTTGTCTGCAGGTAAGTTTTCGTCCTTCAGCAGATCCGTCATGACAAACATCGACGTAAGCGGCGTTTTGAGCTGGTGTGAAATGTCTGACAAGCAATCGGACAGCCATAGTTTGTCCTTTTTCAGCTGCTCGGACTGCTGGCTGAGCATGACTGTGACCTTGTAAATCTCGCTTTTGAGAATACTCAGCTCTCCTTCCCGGTTATCGCGGATATCCAGCGTATAGTCCCGACGACTGACTTTACGCAGATAAGCGGCCAGACGGCTGATTTCAACATATCGTGCAACAGTAAAAGCAAGAAAAATCAGCGTCAGCGCGCCGCTGACGAAAAGTACCAGCATGCCTGCCTCTCTGGACAGCATCAGAAAGCCTGCCGTCGTCCCCCCTGCGGAAATAGCAACCAGCAATAATGTCAGCCATTTGATCTCCCTGTTCCGAAAAAAACGCATCACCATAAACCCCATTCACCCTAGCCGGCTTCTGCTCAGCCGTCAATTTTATACCCCAACCCACGCACTGTTTTGATACAAGCCGGATTCTGCGGATCGTCCTCGATTTTTTCCCGCAGACGTTTGATATACACCGTCAGCGTGTTGTCGTTGACAAAATCCCCGGCAATGTCCCAGATCCCTTCCAACAGCTGCCCGCGGGACAGGACTTTCCCCTTATGGTGCAACAGCGTCAGCAAAAGGCGATACTCCAGCACCGTCAGCAGGATTTCCTGTCCGTTTTTGAACACCTTCGCCTGTGCCGGCTGGACACTGATATCGCCTGCTTCCAGCACTGCAGGCGCGTCCGACGATTTGCTATAACGGCGTAACACCGTTCGGATGCGTGACGTCAATTCGCGGATACGAAAAGGCTTTGTAATGTAGTCATCCGCCCCCATATCCAACCCCATGACGACGTTGACCTCATCGTCGCAAGCGGTAAGGAAAATGAGCGGCGTGTCTCCTTTTTGGCGACAGGCCTTACAAATTTCGTATCCGCTGCCATCAGGCAGGGAGAGGTCAAGCAGCAAAAGATCATAGGGCTGTGCAAGCGCCTCCAAGGCCTGCGCGACGTCACTGCAAACAGTAACGGAAAAGCCTTCCTGTTTCAGCGAATATTCGAGTCCGAGCGCGATCGTCTGATCGTCCTCGGCAATCAGTATGCGAGCCATTGTATATACACCTTCCTTTTTGTGTACACCTTCAAGTGGACGCCGTATACGACGCCTGCATGAAGGCCTATTCGTTCCTATTATACACGATATCAGCCAGGCGTGAATGACAATCCTGTCATATTTGGAAAAACGTCCGTGAACCGGCACCGTTCACGGACGTTTTTGATCCTTTCAGTAAGAGAGGAAACAGATATTACCTAGCAGCGAAACTGGCTTCCAGATAAAGGGGAGACAAACGTTTCTGTCAACCGATTTCACTGGATCGTTCGTACCAAAGAGTGACGGACAAAAGACGCACCAGCAGGTTTCTCATTCCTTTTCTGCGATGCTCAAACGATTCAGGGCGCGCCTCAGCTTCAGCTCCGCCCGCTCGAACTCCTTGCCGCTTTGCAGCGTTTGCAGACGCTGCCGTGCCATCTCCTCCGCGCGCCTAGCCCGCTCGACATCGATCTCATCCGCCCATTCGCAGGTCTGCGCCAGAATGACGGTCTTTTCCTTCGACACCTTCAGCACGCCATCTGCAACCGCCGCCACGCGAACACCACCGTCCAAGGTAATCCGCAACTTGCCGATCCCCAGCGCCGCGACATAGCTGATATGTCCCGCCATGATCCCGACGTCGCCGGTACGGGTACGCACGACGACTCGCCGTACCTGCCCTTCAAAGAAAATGCCGTCCGGAGTGACAACCGATAAGAAAAATGTGGACATCGACCTGACTCCTTCCATTGCATATGACATTCACACCGCGCGCCGCCCATCCCGGGAAGCGCCTCTCAGACCGTCTCGCCCTGCTTCGCTTTCTCGACGGCCTCGTCAATCGTGCCCACGAACAAAAACGCCGACTCAGGCAAGTCGTCATGTTTGCCTTCTATGATCTCCTGAAAGCCGCGGATTGTCTCCTTCAGCGGGACGTATTTGCCCTCTTTGCCAGTAAACTGCTCGGCGACAGAGAAGGGCTGCGAAAGGAAACGCTGCACTTTACGCGCGCGGGAGACAATCAGCTTGTCCTCATCGCTGAGCTCGTCCATCCCCATAATGGCGATAATGTCCTGCAATTCCTTGTAACGCTGTAAGATCGATTGTACCGCGCGCGCCGTCTCATAATGCTCCAGCCCGACGATTTCCGGCGTCAGGATGCGGGAACTGGACTCCAGCGGGTCGACCGCCGGATAAATACCGAGGGCGGAAATTTGACGGGACAGCACCGTCGTCGCATCCAGATGCGCGAAGGTCGTCGCCGGGGCGGGGTCAGTCAGGTCGTCTGCGGGGACGTACACCGCTTGAACCGATGTGATGGATCCCTTCTTGGTAGAGGTGATGCGTTCCTGCAGCGCGCCCATCTCGGTCGCCAGCGTCGGCTGATAGCCGACGGCGGAGGGCATACGCCCTAGCAGTGCCGACACCTCGGAGCCTGCTTGGGTGAAGCGAAAGATGTTGTCGATGAAGAGCAGTACGTCCTGCCCCTCCTGGTCACGGAAGTATTCCGCCATCGTCAACCCCGACAGGCCGACGCGCATACGCGCGCCCGGCGGCTCGTTCATCTGTCCGTAGACCAGCACCGTCTTGTCGATGACGCCCGATTCGATCATTTCGTTGTACAGGTCGTTGCCTTCACGGGTACGCTCGCCGACGCCGGTAAAGACCGAGATGCCGCCGTGCTGCTTGGCGACGTTGTTGATCAGCTCCTGGATGAGCACCGTCTTGCCGACGCCCGCACCGCCGAACAACCCGATCTTGCCGCCCTTGAGGTAAGGCGCAATGAGGTCGACGACCTTGATACCAGTTTCCAGCACCTCAACCTGTGCCTCCTGCTCCTCATACGTCGGGGCCGGACGGTGGATCGCCCAATGCTCCTGCACGTCGGGGGCGGGCTTCTGGTCCACTGGCTCGCCCAGCAGGTTGAAGATGCGCCCCAGCGTCGCCTTGCCCACCGGCACCTTGATCGGACTGCCCGTATCGACAGCCTCGAGGCCGCGGATCAGGCCATCGGTCGAGCTCATCGAGATACAGCGTACGATATCGTCGCCGATATGCTGCGCCACCTCCACAGTCAGCACCTTGTCCCCATACGCTATTGTCACTGCATTGAGCAGATTCGGCAGCTTTCCGGCAGGGAAGCGGATATCCAGCACCGGGCCGATGATCTGCACAACCGTTCCAACATTCTGATTTTCCAAACTTGTAACGCCCCTTCCTCCAGTTTAGCCCAGCGCCTGCGCGCCTGCGACGATTTCGGTCAGCTCCTGCGTAATCGCGCCCTGGCGCGCGCGGTTGAACTGAAGCTGCAAACCGTCAATCATCTCCTGCGCGTTGTCTGTCGCTGACTCCATCGCCGTCCGGCGCGCCGCCTGCTCTGACACGAATGATTCGACGATCGCACCGTAAACCGTACCGGTGATGAAAGTCGGCACCAGGCTGTCAAACACCGCTTGGGGCGATGGATCATATTCGGTCAGCGTCCTTCGTCCCTGTGGCTTAACACCCAACAGGTCAAGCGGCAGTAGCGTTAGGCTGGACGGCTCCTGCTGCAGCGGGGAGACGAAGCCGGTGTAATAGACGATTGCCTCGTCGATTTCGCCGCTGCGGTACAACGCAACGATTTTCTCGCCAATTTCAGTTGTCTCGCTGATGCTCAGCTCCTCTCCGACGCCCTGATACTGCGCCACGATGGGGTATGCGCGTTTCTGGTAATATTCCACAGCCTTTTTACCAATGGCCAACACGCGGACGTTTCTGCCCTCGGAGTCGGCCTGCGCGCGTTTTAAAATGTTCGCATTGTATCCTCCGGCCAGACCGCGGTCTCCAGCGATGACAATTTGCAGCGTTGCTTTGATCTTCCTCCGCCTGGTGTAGACCGACATACCGTCGGTGTTCTCCTGCGCGACTTCCGCCATCGTCTGGTACAGCTTTTCAAAAAACGGACGGTAGCGCTCGACACGCTCCTTCGCCTTGCGCAGCTTGGACGACGCGACCAGCTGCATCGCATTGGTGATCTGTGTCGTGCTGCCCACGCTTTTGATTCGGCGCTTAATATCCTTCATATTGGCGCCTGCCATGCCGCATCCTCCTCGCTTTCCGTCCCCTACCTTGCAGACAAAAATTTACCGATAAATTCCCGCAGCGCCTGAGAAAGAGCATCCTCGGTCTGCTTGCTCAACTCGCCAGTATCCCGTATGGCGCCGACAACCTCGGGATAAGACATATCCACGTAATCGTACAACTCGCGTTCAAATTCCGGAATGTCCTGTACGTCGATCTCTTTGAGATAGCCGTTTACCACAGCGTAGATGATCATCACCTGATGCTCGACCCGTACCGGACTGTTCTGCCCTTGCTTGAGCACTTCGACAACCCGCTCGCCCTGTGCAAGGCGCTCCTTGGTGTCCTTGTCCAAATCGGAGCCGAACTGGGAGAATGCCTGCAGCTCACGGTACTGCGAGTACATCAGCTTCAGCGGGCCGGACACCTTTTTCATCGCCTTGATCTGGGCGTTGCCGCCGACGCGGGACACTGAAATGCCTGGATTGACGGCCGGACGCACGCCGGCGAAGAACAGCTCCGTTTCCAAGAAGATCTGTCCGTCGGTAATGGAAATCACATTGGTCGGGATGTAGGCTGACACGTCGCTTGCCTGCGTCTCGATCAGCGGCAGCGCCGTCAGGGAACCGCCGCCGTATTCCGCGCTAAGGTTGGCCGCGCGTTCCAGCAGACGGGAATGAAGGTAGAACACGTCGCCGGGATAGGCTTCCCGTCCAGGGGGACGCTTCAGCAGTAGCGATAGCGCACGGTAAGCCACCGCATGTTTGGACAGATCGTCATACACGCACAGTACGTCCCGCCCCTTGTTCATAAAGAATTCGCCCATCGCACAACCGGCATAAGGAGCGATATACTGCAGTGGCGCCTGCTCCGACGCCGTCGCGGCGACGACGATGGTATACTCCATCGCACCGTTCCTGGTAAGGGTATCCACCACGTTGGCGACGGTGGACTGCTTTTGTCCAATCGCCACATAGATGCAGATAACGTCCTTGCCCTTCTGATTGATGATCGTATCCAGTGCGATCGCCGTCTTACCGGTCTGGCGGTCGCCGATGATCAGCTCCCGCTGGCCCCGGCCGATAGGGATCATCGAATCGATCGCTTTGATGCCGGTCTGGAGCGGCCGGTTGACTGACTGGCGCGTAATGATGCCTGGCGCTTCGCTTTCAACCGGACGAACCTCTTCGGTCAGCACCGGGCCTTTGCCATCGATCGGCTGTCCCAGCGCGTTGACGACTCGGCCTAAAAGCGCTTCACCGACCGGAACCGACAGTACCTTTCCACTACGTCGGACAGTATCGCCTTCCTTGATGTTCTTTTCCCCACCCAGCAGCACCGCGCCAACAAATTCGCGCTCTAAGTTGAGTGCCATCGCTGGCGTTCCATCGGCAAATTCCAGCAGCTCACTGAGCATACATTTTTCCAGCCCATGGATTGTCGTAATGCCGTCACCAACGGTGACCACTGTACCCACGTCGTCAAGCTTTAAGTCTGACGCGTAGTTACGGATTTGTTCTTTGATGATACTGGTTATCTCGTCTGGACGTAAATCCATCAATACCTCCTATCCCACGGCGCACTCGACGTCGTGAAACCTGTTCATTCTCCTTCCGCTCCTCCTTCAGGATTCGCTTCCGATCACTGTCTGGCCGATTTGGCGGCGCAGATCCTGAAGCCTGCGTTTGACGCTAGCGTCCACCTGCGTATCGTCCCAGCGCAGAATCACGCCGCCCAGCATCGACGGGTCGACGACGTTTTTCAGCCGCACCGTCTTACCGGTAAGCCGTTGCGCTTTCTCTCGCAGTCGCTCTGCCAGCTGCGGCGACAGCGCGACGGCGGTCACTGCGGTGACGTCGGCGATACCGCAGGCGTCGTTGTACAGCCGGACAAAGGCGCGGACAATCCCGCTGAAATGGGAGATACGACCCTTTTCCGTCAGCAGCATGAGAAAATGCGTAACAGTCGGATGTAGCCTGCCATCAAAGGCGGCGCGCAGCGTCTCCACCCTATCCCGGACAGGTATCGCCGGGTTAGCCAGCAGCCGTACATAGTCCTGGTTTTCCGCAAAGAGGCTCTCCACCGTCTTCATCTCCTGCACAACACGATCGGATATCTTTTCCTCCCTCGCCAGTTCGAACAACGCCTGCGCATAGATATTCTCGACCATTGTACCGCCTCCTTCGCTGCGCATGATTGTGGAGATAGGTCATCCATACGATTTTCATCTACACCATAGATATCGTACGTGATAGATGTCCAATCCTGCCATATTTTTGTCCTGAAAGGAACCGCCAGACGGCACATGGCCCGCGCTTTATCTGATATCACTATCGATGAAATCCTCAATAAGCTTTTCGTGATCCGCCGCGGTCATGTCCCGCCCGACGACCTTAGTCGCCGCCAGCAGGGCAATCGATGCGATCTGATCCTTCGCTTCATTGACGGCCTTTTTCTTTTCACTATCAATCTGGGCGTTCGCTTTTTCCAGCAGATTCCCTGCCTGCGTTTGCGCGTCATGCAAAATTTCCTCCGAACGCAGCGCCGCCCGCTTGGTAGCCGACTTCATAATTTCCGCTGCCTCGCTCTTGGCCTGCGCCATTTTGCCCTCATATTCCTCTTCCAGACGCTGCGCGTCCGCTCGGGCCTTTTCCGCCTGTTCATAAGCGGACTCGACTTCCGCTTTGCGGTCGTCAAGTATCTTTTTGACCGGCTTGAAAAGGAAATATCGAATGATCAGGAACAGGATCAACAGATTAAGCAGCTGGGCGACGATTGTCGTCGGATCAATGGTGATGAACTCCATTTTGTCCTCCTTCGGCGGGGTCTCCGCACCCCGACGGCTTACAGTTTGCCAACCAGCGGATTCGCAAACAACAAAAGCAGTGCGACGACTAAGCCATAAATACCGGTCGACTCGGCGACCGCACAGCCAAGCAGCATCGTCCTTGTGATATCCGACGAGGCTTCGGGCTGACGTCCAACCGCCTCTGCCGCCTTACCCGCCGCATATCCCTGTCCGATACCCGGTCCGACGCCGGCGATCATCGCCAGGCCCGCACCAATGGCGGAAGCCGCCAAAATGATTGCTCTTTCCATATTGAATACTTCCTTTCTTTGTAAAGTTTTTCCCTTCACATCAGTCGGCAGCCGAGGAGACAAAAACCATTGTTAACATGCAGAAAATAAACGCCTGTAAAAATCCGGTAAAGAGGTCGAAATAAATCGATAGTATCGCTGGAATCCCCACCTGCAAAAGCGGCACCGGTAGAAACAGCATAGAACTGAGCGACGCCAGCGCACCGTAAAGCAGCGACGTAATGACCATGCCCCCGGCAATATTCCCAAAATGTCTAAATCCCATCGACACCGGCGTGGACAGCTCGCTGATGATATTCAGCGGAAGCATAAAAGGAACCGGCTCGACAAAGCTTTTCAAATAACCTTTCAACTTTTTGGCTTTCAACCGCTCTACCTGGATCAGAATAAAGGTCAGCAGCGCCCAACTCATGGTCGTATTCAGATCAGCTGTGACGGGCCTCAGACCCAGCAGGCTGATAAGGCTGCCGAATAGGGAAAACGCAAACAACGACGCAATAAACGGAGAAAAACGCATAAACTTTTCTCCCATCGTATTACGCACCAGCTTCTCCACCAATTCAACCAGCTTTTCTGCAACCGCCTGCCGCCGTGACGGAATCTTCTTCATCCGGTAGGTCAACACGCGGCAAAGCACGAATACCAAGGCGATGATGAACCAGGATAGGACGACCGTCTCCGTAATAGGCAGTCCGCCGAAAATGGGAATCGTAAAGATAATTTTAGGCCCCTCCACGTCCATCCTCCTTTCGTTTTTTCGCGAAAATCCCCTGCAGTGTCAAGGCAAGTTTTGGGAAAAAAATTGGAATGATGACCGCAGCGGGATGGAACAAATCTGTCACAAGCGAGACAGTGATCAATACGGCAGTTAATAGATAGCGCAAAAGGAACATCGTCACCATATAGGCCTGTGCTCTGCTTGGACGCTTATGCACCGCTTTGTCGACCGCTATCCCCAGCAAAAGAAAATTGAAAACAGAATATATGTTTCCCAGCAACATTCCCCATAACAACGCCCAACGCCACCCGCTAAAAAGGTAAATGATCAAAACGGTTATACCGTTAAAAACTATAAACCATGGCAGCATTTTTTTCATTTCCTTCCACGCGACTCCCATGATTCACCGTCTCCCCCTCTACAAGCTCTCAAAACGCATTTGATAACAGATATCCGGGACACTGCCTCTATTCCGAAATTAAAGGGACATATCTCCAATTAGTATAACAAATTTACTCTGCATTATCAAGCTCAAACGAGCTTGCCTCCTTTTTTGAAATAAAGGCCTATAAAACACAAAGCCCCCGGTAATATCCGAGGGCTTTGAAAAAAGAGATAAAATTACTTGAGTTCAACCTTAGCGCCAGCCTCTTCCAGCTTCGCCTTGATTTCGTCAGCCTCAGCTTTGGAAGCGCCTTCCTTAACAGGCTTCGGAGCGCCTTCAACCAGCTCCTTGGACTCTTTCAGGCCAAGGCCGGTAATCTCCTTGACAGCCTTGATAACGGCCATCTTGTTCGCGCCCATGTCAGCCAGGATAACGTCAAACTCAGTCTTCTCCTCAGCAGCGGCAGCGCCGGCAGCCGGAGCAGCAGCAACCGCGACAGCGGCAGCAGACACGCCGAATTCCTCTTCCAGAGCCTTAACCAGCTCATTAAGCTCCAAAACGGTAAGGGCTTTTACATCTTCGATCATCTTCAAAATTTTCTCAGAAGCCATTTTGATTTACCTCCAATAATAGTTATTTTCATTCGCCGATTACTTACTCGGCAGATTCCGCATTTTTCTCTGCAATCTGGTTCAGGACGACCGCGAGGTTCGCGATCGGCGCATTCAAGCTGCTGAGCATTTGGGAAACGAGAACCTCTTTGGAAGGAATCTTCGCGATTGCGGTAACGGTATCGACATCGATCACCTTTCCGTCCATAAAGCCGGTCTTAACATGGAACCCGTCTTTCACCGATTCCGCATATTTGACCAGGATTCTAGCAGCCGCCATCGGATCGTCATGGCTGACCGCAAGAGCTGTCGTACCCTCCAGCACGCCTGTCATTTCGTCGAGTCCAGCGTTCTTTGCGGCAAAGCGCAGCATCGTATTTTTGACGACCATATATTCGACGTTGGCCTCACGCAGTTCCTTACGCAGCTTGGTATCGTCCGCCACCGTAATGCCTTTATAATCGACTAGAACACCGGCAGGAGCGTTCTTCAGCTTCTCAGACAGCTCGGCGACAAACTGCTGTTTCTGCAGCAATACTTTCTCACTTGGCATGATTTTCACCACCCTGCAAATTAATACAAACACAAACGCCCTTCCCCGCATCGCACGGGAAAGGGCGCATTCCATCCACACAGGCGTAAAACGCCGTTAAATCTCGATGTACAACGCGTCTTCCTCGGCAGGCGGAACAAAAGCCTTTTGCTCGTTTCAGCGGACGTATCGTCCGCACCTGCTGTCTTCAGAACCGACAGCTATTTTAATATAACACAACACATATAAGGCTGTCAAGCCCCTATGTCATTTACACACCAAAGCGAACAGTATTCACCTTGACGCCAACGCCCATAGTCGAGGCAACGACACAGGATTTGATGTATTGTCCTTTGGCTGCAGCCGGTTTCGCCTTCGCGATTGCTTCCAAAAGGACGTTGAAGTTTTCTTCCAGCTTTTCAGCACCAAAAGAAGCTTTGCCGATCGGGCAGTGAATAATATTGGTTTTATCCAGACGGTACTCAATCTTACCGGCCTTCGCATCGGTGACCGCACGAGCCACATCAGGGGTAACGGTACCAGCCTTAGGGTTAGGCATCAAGCCACGCGGGCCGAGAACCTTACCAAGACGGCCGACAACGCCCATCATGTCCGGAGTAGCGATGACGACGTCAAAATCCATGAAACCTTCGTTCTGGATTTTCGCAACGTATTCCTCTGCACCGACATACTCAGCGCCAGCTTCTTCCGCCAGCTTTACATTGTCGCCCTTTGCGAAAACAAGTACGCGAACCTTCTTGCCCGTACCGTTGGGCAGAACCACCGCGCCGCGGACCTGCTGGTCTGCATGGCGGGAGTCAACTCCAAGGCGGATATGGGCTTCGATTGTCTCGTCAAACTTAGCCTTGGCGCACTGGCAGGCCAGCGCAAGTGCTTCATTTGATTCGTACAGTTTATTCTTGTCAACGAGCTTTGTGCTGTCAACATACTTCTTTCCATGTTTCATTACTACTATTTCCTCCCTCATGAGTGGTTAATAACGGATTTTTCCTCCCACCAGCGGGTTACTAATCAACAACTTCAATGCCCATTGACCGCGCTGTACCAGCGATCATGCTCATGGCAGCTTCTACGTTTGCCGCGTTTAAATCAGGCATTTTCTGTTCAGCGATCTTTTTCACCTGCTCCTTGGTCATCTTGGCAACCTTCGTCTTGTTCGGCACACCCGAACCGCTTTCAATCCCGCAAGCTTTCTTGATCAGGACCGCTGCAGGCGGAGTCTTGGTGACAAAAGTAAAGGAACGATCTGCGTAAACTGTGATGACGACAGGAATGATCAAACCAACGTCGTTTTTCGTACGCTCGTTGAATTCCTTTGTAAATGCCATGATATTGACACCGTGCTGACCTAATGCAGGGCCAACCGGCGGCGCCGGAGTAGCTTTTCCAGCAGGGATCTGGAGCTTGATAAAGCCAACTACCTTTTGAGCCATTTTTTGCACCTCCAAAAATTCGTGGTAAAACCGGGGCAAGAATGATTTCGCCCCTCCCACCGTACCGTCCGCAGCAACATGCGTCCGGCACCAAAAACAAAAAGCTTGCCGCCACCCTCAAGGGAAAACGGGACGCATTTGTTTTTCCGTGTTAGAATTCGTTCAATTTTTCCACTTGGATAAGCTCCAGCGACGCAGGTGTCTCGCGACCAAACATGGACACGCGTACCTTGACGCTGTTGTTCTCCAAATCAATTTCGTCTACGATACCGGTGAAGCCCTCCAGCGGTCCGCTGACGATTTTTACGTTGTCCCCGACGGCAAAGTCCACCTCAACCTTTTTGGATTCGACCCCCAGCGCGGCGACCTCCTCATCGGTCAATGGAACCGGCTTGGACGCAGGTCCGACAAACCCGGTCACTCCCCTGGTGTTGCGCACCACGTACCAGGAGTCGTCGTTCATGATCATCTTCACAAGAACATAGCCGGGGAAAATCTTCCTCTCAACTTCCTTCTTCTTCGAGTCCTTCACTTCGACAACGGTTTCCGTCGGCACCCGCACCTCTGCGATCAAATCGCGCAGGTTGCGGTTTTCCACAACCTTCTCGATATTTTGGGCAACCTTATTCTCATACCCGGAATACGTATGGGCAACATACCATTTTGGTGTTTCTGACATGGACTTTCCTCCAAGACTGCTTTCAGCAAATAAACTGCTCTGTGCGAAACACTGGGCGACTGCACACGCTACTCGCCAAGCACGAGACTGAGCAAGCGGGACAACAGGAAATCAAAGCCAGAAATACACACGCTGCTGACAATCAGCATCACAAGCACGACTCCGGTATTGTTGATAACCTGCTTCCTAGTAGGCCACACAATCTTTTTAAATTCGCTTTTGCTTTCACGAAAGAACTTTTTCACGCTGTGAGTAAATTTTTTCTTCGGCTTTTTCACCGCGGAGTTTTTTTCAATGGGAGCTTTCTTGTCCGCCACCTGAATCACTCCTTCGTTACTTTGTTTCCTTGTGGAGCGTATGCTTTCTGCAGAACTTACAGTATTTATTCATTTCAAGACGATCGGGATCGTTCTTCTTGTTTTTCATCGTACTGTAATTACGCTGTTTGCATTCCGTACACGCAAGTGTAATTTTCACTCTCATATCGGCACCTCCATATTTTAACTGCAGACCCCACGGCATCCGCTCACCGGAAACCGCGTCTGCGCTTCTGCCTCCCTCCGGACTGTCCTTTTTTGCGTAAATCATGAAAATGGAACGCAAAAAAATAGACCTCTTCAGAGGTATTTCTATCGTACCATATCCTTTCGCTCCTGTCAAGCCCTTTCGCCGCCGATACGATATAAATTTATATTGTCTATATTTTCTGATCGCTCCTAATGCTACGCGAAAAATTTTTCTTCCTCCCGTTATGCATATCCAAGGTCTTACCGCGTACAATACTATCACGCTGGCAGTTTTATCGTTCGGTTTTTGCTTTACATCCTACTCACCGAACCGCGTTTGCTAAAACCTTCAGCGTCAAAAAGGGCGGAAATATCCGCCCTTTTATTTTTTACCCTCCACTGCCTGATGATGAGCAACTTTCCACTTTCTAGGATAACAGTCCATATGATACCGCCCGAACAAATTGACTGTCCGATAGGAGTCCCCACTCTTTGAAAAATGGGCCGCAAACCATTGAGCATGTGGATATGAAAAAGATAGGCAACGCTGACAATCAATTTGATGCTCCAATATGATTTATGGCAAAGCCACTTCATCCATGCTCCATTCAAAAATATTTTGAAAATCACGCCCGTTTTCTCGAAACAGCACATGCCACTGCGGCACACGCACCGTTCGTAAAAACTTTGCGCCTAATTTTTCACATACTCGAACGGAGGCATGGTTATCATGGGCGTTTGTAATCAGTATCTTCTCCATATTGTGAGCCTTTAATATAGGCTTGAGCAAACGGCAGGCTCGAACGGCATAACCATGTCCGCGATATGGCTCATAAATACGGTAGCCAGTGTTGCCGGAATAATATAATTCTTCATTGTAACCGGTACGCAAGTTAATATCGCCGATGCAAACCCCGTCGTTGCAGGTAGATATATTGAAATAATAGCCCGGCACCTTGGGCAGTCCAGGAATCCCCGGCGTTGTCATCTTGGTCAACGTACAGGAAAGAGAAACCACACCATCAGACAATTCCGGCATATCAACAAAATGATCGAATTTGATAGGCAAGGCACAATAAGATTCGATTTCCTTTTCGAACTCTGGATCAACTTTGTACTCCATAATAAAACTCCTTTCCAGGTAAAGCCCAGTTTTTCCTACAGCTTTTATTTGAACTGCTTTCAGTATAGCATACCGGGCCTGTGCTGACAAGCAACTGTTGATTAAAAATAATATGTCCCCACCTCAACCAGGCGTTGAAATCAAACTTTCCTGAAAGAAACATCTGCATAAGCGCGCACCGCCCCATTTTACCATGCCTCACATCGGCCTGAGAGGCAACGCGGATGCTCTCGTGTTCCCTGACTGCTTTTACAAGGACAGCTGTGTAAAATCGTCGGTTTCGCGCAGCAGCGCGCCAGGCGACGGCAACGTCTTGGGACGGTAACGACGGATATCCAGTATTTTTTCCCTTGCCTCCTGCGTCAGAGGATACGCCTGCGACAGCGTTTGATTCTTTTTCAGACTCATGACGTTGACCCCAATAGTGTCCCTCGCCTGCTTGACAGAAATATCGCCGCTGTAAACAATCAGCATACGCCCATCTGTGGAGCGCATGACGTAATCGCCCGCTTCTCCTTCCAAATAGATCCCCACCGGCCTGGATTTTACCGTATACGCACCTGATAGCTTTCTCCGCTTTGTTTTGGTTTCAAAGGATTTTAACGGCACCCGTGCCGCCTTTCCATTTTCAAAGAAATACACGACGTTCCCTTCATACTTCTGGAAAACCAACGTCTGCAAAAGCTGCTCGCCCTCGTCAAAGCCTAGCTTGGCAGGTAGATAATCCCCCATCGTGCTGGCCTTACACTCGTCGAAATCACTCACACGCGCTTTGTATACCTGCTGTTGGTCGGTAAAACAGAGGATCTCCCATTTGTTCGAAACGTCATATTGCACACGGAGTATGTCTCCCTCTTTCAGCTTTTGTTCCGAACTCATTCTCAGCGACTGCGGGGTGATCTTTTTGAAATAACCCTCCTGTGTCACAAAAAGGTGAACAGGGTAATCCGCAATCTCATCTTCTTCCTCTCCACTTTCATCCTCGTCCGCATAATAGAATAAGGATTTCCGCGGTTTTCCAAACTTTTCGCCAACCTCTTTCAGTTCGGAAACAATAATCGCCTTTATTTTTCCAGGATCGTCCAGGATCCCTTCCATCTCATCTATATCTTTTTGTAGCTGCTCGATCTCGCCTGTACGCTTCAGGATATACTCACGGTTGAGGTGGCGCAGCTTGATTTCCGCCACATACTCTGCCTGTACCTCGTCGATACCGAAGCCGATCATCAAATTGGGGACAACATCGCGTTCCTCCTGCGTCTCACGGACAATTTTTACCGCCTTGTCGATATCGAGAAGGATCCGCTGTAACCCCTGCAGGAGATGTAAGCGCTCTTTCTTTTTCTGCAGGTCAAAATAAACGCGCCTGCGCACACATTCGCTGCGGAACGCCGTCCACTCCTGGACAATTTCATATACCCCCATGACGCGCGGCATCCCCGCAATCAGGATATTGAAGTTACAAGAATAGTTATCTTGCAGCGGCGTGATTTTGTACAGCTTCTGCATCAACTTGTCCGGATCGGTACCTCGTTTGAGATCCAGCGCAATTTTCAATCCGTTCAGATCCGTTTCATCCCGCATATAGGAAATCTCTCGGACACGTCCACCCTTGACCAGTTCGGCGATCTTGTCCATGATGGCCTCGATCGTAGTCGAATAAGGGATCTCCGTAATTTCAATACAGTTGTTTTCCTTATCATACTGGTACCTGGCACGTACAGTGACGCTGCCACGACCCGTACGGTAAATCTTGTCAAGCTCCTTCTCATCGTAAAGAATATACCCGCCGCCAGGAAAATCCGGCCCCTTGAGCGTTTCCAACGCATTGTGATCCGGATTCTTGATCAGTGCGATGGTGGTGTCACAGACCTCTTTGAGATTAAAGGGGCAAACCGAGCTGGCCATTGACACCGCAAGACCAAAGTTGGAATTGACCAGAACCGCGGGGAAAGTGGTGGGCAGCAGTACAGGCTCTTTGGTCGTATTGTCATAGTTGGGCACAAAATCGACGGTATCCTTGTCGATATCCTTAAACAGCTCTGCCGCAAAGGCATCCAGCTTGACCTCCGTATAACGGGACGCGGCGTAAGCCATGTCCCGCGAATACGCTTTACCGAAGTTCCCCTTGGAATCGACGTAAGGATGGAGAAGCGCTTCGTTGCCGCGCGCCATACGTACCATTGTCTCGTAAATCGCGCCCTCTCCGTGAGGGTTCAGACGCATGGTCTGCCCCACGACGTTGGCAGATTTGGTCCGCGTCTGCCCCAGCAAGTTCATCTGATACATGGTATAAAGCAACTTGCGGTGGGAGGGCTTAAAGCCGTCAATCTCAGGCAGTGCACGGGAAATAATGACGCTCATCGCGTAAGGCATGAAGTTCTTCTCCAGCGTATCGACGATCTTTTCCTCTATAACCAGCCCCGCGTTCTCAATATAGGCCTTTTCGCCGGAAGGCTTGTCCGGCTGGGTTTGCTTTTTCTTTGACGTTCTTGCCATAAACACGTTCCTTTGACAAGCCGCCCGCAATGCGGACAGCCGATATTTCTATATGCCGGGAGATTTCCCGGTTTCTACGCTTCTTCCAGCTTGGACGCGTCTTACTGAACGGCGCGCCGTCTACAACGAAAATAAAGCCATTGCAAGCATTAACTGATATCCGCCATATCCAGGTACAGGTAACCAAATTCCGAAATATGATCCTTGCGTCCCTGCAAATCGTCGCCAAGCAACATATCGAACACCCGCGCTGTCTGCTGCGCTTCCGCTTTGGTCACCCGAATCAGGCGACGCGTCTGGGGGTTCATCGTGGTCAGCCACATCATGTCCGGTTCGTTTTCACCCAGTCCCTTGGAACGCTGCAGGGTATACTTCTGGTTACCGAGCTTCTCGAGGATATCGTCCTTCTCTTTTTCGGTGTATGCAAAGTAAGTCATATCCTTGGAGGTAATCTCAAACAGCGGCGACTCGGCGATATAGACATATCCCTGGTCGATCAGCGTTGGAGTAAGGCGGTAAAGCATCGTCAGGATTAGCGTCCGAATATGAAATCCGTCAACGTCCGCGTCGGTACAGATAACAATCTTATTCCAGCGCAACGCGTCCAGATCGAACGACGCAAGCTCCCTGTTCGCCTTGGTTTTAACCTCTACTCCGCAACCAAGAATCTTAATGATATTGGTAACAATTTCACTTTTAAAAATTTTATCATATTCTGCATGGAGGCAATTGAGGATTTTGCCGCGCACCGGTATAATCGCCTGAAACTCGGCGTCACGCCCCATCTTACAGGCGCCCAACGCCGAATCGCCCTCGACAATGTAGATCTCGCGCTTACTGACGTCTTTGCTGCGGCAGTCGACAAACTTGTCGATCCGATTCAGCATGTCGATGGAACCGGCCAGCTTCTTTTTAATATTCAGTCGCGTCTTTTCCGCATTTTCACGGCTACGCTTGTTAATCAGGATCTGTTCGGCAATCTTCCCCGCTTCAATCGGGTTCTCTATAAAGTAGATCTCCAACTGATGCTTTAGGAAATCGGTCATTGCCTCGTAGATAAATTTATTGTTGATCGCCTTTTTGGTCTGATTTTCGTAGGAGGTTTGGGTGGAAAAGGATGACGATACCAGCACAAGGCATTCCTCGACGTCCGCATAGGTCAGCTTGCTTTCTCCTTTGAGGTATTTGCCATTTTGCTTCAGGTAGCTGTCAATCTGGGAGACAAAAGCCTGACGCACTGCCTTATCCGGTGAACCACCGTATTCTAGGAAACTTGAATTATGATAGTATTCCACCCGTTTCACACGGTTGGAAAAAGCCAGCGCCACGGAAAGCCGCACCTTGTATTCCGGCTTATCCTCGCGATCCCGGCCGGAGCGCTGTGTCTGCCAAAACTGCGTGGAAGTCATCGCGTCCTCGCCGACGATCTCGTTGACATAGTCGGTAATACCGTTCTCATACCGAAATTCCTGCTCGTCGAACCCTTCTTGTGTCTGATAGCGAAAAACGAACAGAAGCCCCGCGTTGACTACTGCCTGCCGTTTCAAAGTCTCCTCAAAATATTCCCGCGGAACATCGATATCGGTAAAGACGTCGAGATCCGGCCGCCAGCGCACGCGGGATCCGGTTTGACGGCGCTTCGCCGGCTCCTTGTGTAGCCCACCGACATTTTCTCCCTTTTCGAAATGGAGGGTATAGCGCATTCCGTCGGCGTAAATCTCAGCGTCCATATACTCCGACGCGTACTGCGTCGCGCACAATCCAAGGCCGTTGAGTCCAAGGGAAAACTCGTAGTTTTCGCCCTCATTTGTGTTGTACTTGCCGCCGGCGTACATCTCGCAGAACAAAAGCTCCCAGTTGTATTTTCCCTCCGCCTCGTTGTAATCGACCGGCATACCGCGCCCAAAGTCCTCGACCTCAATGCTGTGATCCTGGTAAACCGTCAGGATGATTTTGTTGCCGTATCCTTCCCTCGCCTCATCAATGGCGTTAGAAAGGATCTCAAAAATAGCATGCTGGCAGCCGTCCAACCCATCCGATCCAAAGATGACTGCCGGACGTTTCCGTACGCGGTCTGCCCCTTTGAGAGAGGTAATGCTATGGTTGCCGTAACCTTTTTTCGCCCGGGGCTTCTTCGCGCCCGGCGTCTTCTGCTGGTTGTCTGCCGTCATTCATTTCACCTTTCCGTTTTCTACCTCTATGGTTTTGAGCCTATAGCGTAGTATGGCGCAAAGCCAAAATTTTATCGCGCTTTCAAAAAGATCTGGAATAAAAAAAGCGTCTCCCAACTTTGGGCGCACAAGCCGCCGGGACGGCGGCATCCCGCGCAGGGAAACAGCATCGAGTCAATCCGAAGTGTTTTTTTCATTATAACATGGATTCCAGACAACTTCAACCGCACGCTGTGAACGTTTTTAAGATTGTATGACATACCGGCGGCCTCTTTTCATCTTTCCACACATATATGCACGACAAAACTTTCCTTCGAAAATTCCCGGCAGACATACAAAAAAGTCTTGTCTGGAACTGCTTCGTTTGAACGAAACCTTTTACTTCTGTCCGTCACCTCAGTTTCGTCCCTTCCTGATGCGGATTTTTCCCTCCGCACCGTATCGTTTTTTATGGATATTTCTTCCATCCCATGCAGTATGTAAGCTGCAAAACAGCCGAAAGGAGAGAATACTCCTTCCGGCTGTTTCCATCATTCACCCCAAACGCAATCAATACGCCCGGTTTTTCTTCCAGAAATCCAGTACCATCTCGTAGCGCTCAACCGGCATCCCGCGGAAAGGGATGTTGCTGGTGCAGAAGATGAATCCGCCGCCCGGCTTGCCATGCTCCATTGCATAACGGCAACTTTCGAGGACTTCCTCATCTGTACCGGTCTGCAGGTGTGCGCAGTGGACATTGCCGCATAAGGCAAGCTTGTCGCCGACCTTTTCCTTAACTTCCTTGATGTCCACACCGGCCATCGGATCCAACGAATGCAGCGCGTGCGGACCGCACTCCACCAGCATATCGAGGATGGGCATGATGTTGCCGTCGGTGTGCTTGATTGCATAACCGCCCTGCTTGCGGATATCCTGGCAAATCTCATAAAGGTAGGGCTGAATAAATTCGGCAAACATATCCGGCGAAAGGAATGGACCGCTATTGAAGCAGTAGTCCGAACAGAGAATCAGACTTTCAATACCGCCGTCAATCAAGCGTTTATTCCGCTCGAGCGCATAATCGCAGTTTTTCCGCGCCTGCTCGCGGCCTTCCTCCGGTTCATCATACAGCCAATAGACCATCTTGACCAACCCGTCGCCATCTGGTATGGCAAAAGTTCCATCGCCGTGTGCCGTCAACAGGAACTCATCGTTGGTCATTTGACGAATATACTTCGCCGTCTGAAGCATATGCTCCTCTGACAGGTAATGGATGGGAATAATGGAATGCTCCATCTCAGAATAAACCTGAATTAAGTACTCAGCGTTTTCCTTGATAGCGCGTTCCGTCTCCTTCGGGCTTAAGTTCTCAAGATCCCCTTCGTACAGAAATTCCTTTCCAAACATCTGCGAGGCCAACTGGTACTCCAGCTCAAAGGTGGGGACATAATCGGGCTGCCCTAAGGTCAATGCAGTCAATGCGCGTTCTCTGTGTGTCATACAATCTCTCCTGTTTACTATCAGTATTGATGGCAACGGACACGCCTTTCAAACGGTGTCGCAATGCGAAACGTTTCGCCATCTTTATAAGGGCTAAACTGTCCGTACGGCCTTTCCAATGGTTTTATAGGTTTTTCAACATATTCTGTGCGGCCAATAGCACTCCCAGGCGGCCGGACGGATATGTCAGCCCCCCTTGGAGCCAAACTGCATAAGGTGGACGCAAAGGTGCATCCGCCGAAAGCTCAATTGACGCACCGGAGGTAAAGGTTCCTGCCGCCATGATAACCTGGCTCGCATATCCCGGCATATCCCAGGGTTCGGGCATAACGAAAGAATCAACGGGGGAACCCTGCTGAATTCCCTGACAGAACGCAATCAAATTCTCCGGCGTCCCCAGCTTGATGGCGGTAATGATGTCGGTACGTGGTTCCTTCAGCGACGGAAAGACTTCGTAGCCCAGTTCCTGGAACAACGATGTTGCAAACAAGGATGTCTTCACCGCGCTGGCGACCACGGTAGGCGCAAAAAACAGCCCCATGAACATTTCACGGCTTTGCGCTAATGTACAGCCGACCTCTTTGCCCATTCCGATACAGGTCAGGCGGTACGCACACTGCGCCACGAGATCCTGCCGTCCGGCAATGTAGCCGCCGGTTTTCGCAATTCCTCCGCCTGGATTTTTGATCAGCGAGCCGACGATCAAATCTGCTCCCACGTCGGTCGGCTCCTTTTCCTCGACAAATTCGCCGTAACAGTTGTCCACCATCACAACAGCGTCCGGATTTGCTTGATGGACGGTCTTCGCTATTTTTGCAATTTCAGAAACCGAAATGGATGGACGCAAAGAATAGCCTCTCGACCGTTGGATATAAACCATCTTGACGTCTTTACAGGCCGCCTCGATTCCCCTCAGGTTGACCTTTCCTTTTTCGTCCAGATCCACCTGCTTGTAATGGATACCAAAGTCCTTGAGGGATCCGTTTCCTTCCCCTCGAAGCCCAATGACTTCCTCCATCGTGTCATAGGGCCTACCAGTCGCAGACAGCAACGTATCGCCCATACGCAGCACGCCGAACAGTGTAACGGACAACGCATGTGTCCCCGAAACAAAATTATGGCGAACCAAGGCGTCCTCCGCACCAACGATCTGCGCAAAGACCGCGTCCAGCACCTCTCGTCCACGATCGCCGTACCCATAGCCCGTGGAGCCAACAAAATGTGCTTCACTGACACGCTGCCTGGCAAATGCGGCCATTACCTTTTCTGTATTGTACCGCGCTATTTCATCCGTACGCTGGAAAAATGGCTGGCATTTATCCTCCGCGACTCTAGCGATCTGCGCAAGCCTTTCCTCTATCGTAAAGAATTCACCCGTCAAGGCCGACTCTCCTTTCCTCATTTCTCTTGTCTCCAATGGGCAACCCTTCGGCGCGGGAGACGAGGAAATATTCCGCCGCGTCACAAACCCGTCTGAATCCGCGCGCCTGATAAAACGGTCGCATTCCATCTGTACATTGTACCCACAGCTCACGTCCGGAAGACGTCTCCCTCGCCACGACATGCCGCAGCAACGTTCCGGCAAGACCTCTTCCTCTTTCTTGCGGAAGGGTGGCCAGTTGAGCCAGATAAGCCACGCCGTCCACCCGGCAGGATACATACGCCGTACAGGCGCCATCCAACAAATAAGCCTTACCTATCCCGTGCCGGACACGATGAGACGCCTCCGCGTACCACATCTGGTACGCATCCTTTGCCTGGGGCAGCAAAAAGGACGCAAACAACACCTGATAGACGCTATCCAACGCCGGACTTTCATCCATCCGCATGCATAAAGCGCCTGTATCTGTTGTATAAGCCATCATATGACTGGGCAAAACGTACCATCCCGGTAACGTCCTTTCTTCCCCTCGTGGCGCTGAAACCCGATTCACACCACAAACAGAACAGAACGCCGCCAATTCTTCGCTATCCTGCGGAGGCGCCGTTAGAATAAGGGCGTTGTCATAAAGAGCAGCAAACGCCCCATCTATTTGATAAAAACGGCAAAAGCGATCATCACCGCCATACACCTGCGCCAATGCCTTCACCTTTGCCCCAAAAGGATCCGTAACAACATTCCGCAGGATTTCCTCTGGATGCCCTATATACCGTATCACAAGACCGCCATTTTTTCAAGCATTTTTTCCAAAAGCAGCCGTGTATTTTGAATATCCGACTCTTGCAGCACACAGGAAGGAGAATGCAGATACCGGCAGGGCATGGAAATAGCAAGGGTTCGCACGCCGCCGACCGCGCTATGCACGCTTGACGCATCGTTTCCACCGGCTACCATCGTTTTGGTTTGGCAGGGAATTCCATGTTCGGCCGCTGTGTCGAAAGCCAGCCGGTACAGTTGCCTGTCATAGATGGCACCACGGTCCATATAAGACACAACCGGTCCCTTACCCAGCTCACAAACGCGGTCTGCTCCCGTTACGCCCGCAATATCAGCCGCCGTCGTGGTTTCGACAACGACAGCCATATCCGGCTGGACATGGTAAGGGTACACCTTCGCCCCGCGAGTTCCCACCTCCTCCTGCACCGAAAAGACAAAAACAGCGTCATAGGCAAGCGGCGATCGAATGAGATCGATCAGCAGCGCGCAGCCAGCACGGTCATCCAGCGCCTTGGAAACCAGAAAGCCATCTCCAAAAGCAGTACTATCGCTGTGAAAGACCGCGCAGTCCCCTGCCTGAACATGCTCCCTTGCCTGCTCAGCGCTGTCCGCACCGATATCGATCCGCATATCTTCGATTTTAGGTATCTCGCTTTTCTGTTCCTTCGTCAGCTGATGCACCGGTTTCGCTGCAATCACGCCCGGCAGTGCTTTTTCTCCAACATAAACGCGCCTCCCTAGTACGACGCGTGGATCAATTCCGCCTACAGGGGCAAAACGAAGACGTCCGTCTTCGGCAATATCGGTAATGATAAAGCCTACCTCATCCATATGCGCGCTGAGCATAACCCGGTTCTTAGCCCGGTTTCGTCCCGTTTTATAGGCAATCAGGTTTCCCAGCGGATCCACTTTCCAAGTACAATGTCCTTCAATCTGGTTGATAATCCATGCCCGAACCCTGCCTTCGTCCCCCGAGACGCCGGGCAGCTTACAAAGCTCCCAAATCAGTTCCCGCATTTGTCACAACCTCCTTCCCCCAATTTTCGTGCATAGGCCGCCATCAGACGCCCAGACGCTTCCACATCCTGTAAATCAATGCATTCCACCGGCGTATGCATATACCGCATGGGAATGGAAACAGTGCAGACTCTCGTCCCGGACCGGCAAACGGCAATATCATCGGCGTCCGTGGAGGTAAGGCCATTCATCACTTCCGTCTGGAAAGGTATGCCTTCCAAGCGCGCTGTCTCACATAGTGTATGGCTCATCCCGCGATCGAGCGTCGGGGCGATGCCGATCATTGGTCCCTTGCCCAACTCACCACACCGATGTCTATCGCAGCCACTGTGGTAAGCGAAGCTGACGTCCGCGACCAGTGCATAGTCGGGCTGTATCCCATAAGCGCCTATCTTCGCGCCGCTACCTCCAACCTCCTCCTGTGCAGACAGCAGCACGGCCAAACGTACCGGCAGCCTTCTCCCTTTGAGCAGCTCCAGCGCGTACAGCACTGCCGCAACACCAGCCCGATCATCCAGCGCCGAGGAGCTGACACGACTGCCCAGCAGCTTTTCAAAACAAGAGCAAAGAACCGCACGATCACCCGGCTCCAAAAGACGGCATACCTCCCCGCTGCTTAAACCTGTATCCACCCATAAATCGGCGAAATCAGGTGCTTTGCCGTGTTCCTGTGGCAACTGCAGGTGCGGCGGCTTAGAAGCCACCACGCCTACCAACTCCTCCCGGCCGAAAATCCGCAGCTGCTGTGCCATCATCAAACGCCGGTCATTCCCGCCAACACTCGCAATTTTGACAAAGCCGTCCTCACCGACATGCGTCACTACAAAACCGATTTGATCGATGTGGGCATTCAGCAGCAGGATCGGCTTGTCTGCCGCCCCCTCCTGCACTGCAATGACGTTTCCAAAAGCGTCCAGTTGGGCGTTTGGAAAATATTCCTGCAACAGCCCGCATGCACAGCGAGACGCACTGTCTTCTTCCCCGGCAATGCCGGCGCAATTACAAAGACTGCGCAATACCATTTCCAAATTCATACCGATTTTCACCCTCAGCTCTCTTTGCTTACCAACGCCTGTACCAGCGCCTTAAAGTGACGCCCGCGCGCCTCAAAGTTCGGATAGCAGTCAAAGCTTGCACAAGCAGGCGACAGAGACACAATGTCGCCGCTTTGCGACTGCTCGTATGCGATTTGCACGGCATCCTCCATCGACTGTGCGCGGAGAATACGCAGCCCGCTCTGTGCGTAGCCATCGCACTGCGTGACAGCCCTTTCGATTTTATCGGCGGTCAATCCCGTCAAGATTAGCACTTTCACCTTTTCCAAAATCTTCGGTGCCAACGGCTCAAATGGAATTTTTTTATCGTAACCGCCGGCAATGACGATCAGTTTCTGATCAAAAGAGTTCAGACCCGCAATGGTACGCGTCGGGCTAGTGGCAATCGAGTCGTTATACCAGCGTACCCCGTCAAGCTCCCGCACAAACTCGATCCGATGCTCGACCCCGCCGAACTGACGCGCGACAGCTCGCACCGCCTCCAACGGAACCTCTCCCCACGTCGCTGTAATAGCGGCAAGATAATTCTCAACATTATGAATACCGGGCAGTCGGATTTCGTCCTTGTGTAGAATCTGCGTCACACTGCCAAAGCTGTTATAGCACAGCATTCCGTCAGGCGCAAGATACGCGCCGTTGTCCGGCACCCGGCACCGGGAGAAACCGGCACTGACGCCGCGAACCAACTTTCCCATTTCCCGAGTTATTTCGTTGTCAATATTCAGCACGGTACGCGAAAAAGCGTTTTGATGGCGGATCAGGTTCTCTTTGGCAGCGATATACTCTTCCATGTCCTTGTGCACGTCCAGATGATTAGGCGCAACATTCGTCACTACCGCAACGTCGGGTGAGGTACGCATCGAAATCAACTGGAAACTGGAAAGCTCCACCACCGCAATATCATCCGGGGACATCCGCTCCACCTCAGGTAGCAACGCACGGCCGATATTGCCTCCCAAATGGACGGTCCTGCCCGCCGCCTTGAAAAATTCGCTGATCAGCGTCGTCGTCGTTGTTTTTCCGTCCGAACCGGTCACAGCGTATTTCTTACAGGGACACAGATCGAAAAACACCTCCATCTCCGAAGTGACAACCTTCCCCATCTCGCGTAGACGTGTCAACACCGGCAGATAGAAGTACATCCCGGGTGTACGGAAGATGACGTCGCAGCTTTCGAGGCCGCTCAGGTATTCTTCCCCCAAACTAAAATGCGCCCCCTTGGACGAAAGCGTCTCATAGGCCTCTCCAAGTTCCTGCTCGCTTTTTTTATCGCAGACCAGGACCTGCAACCCTTTCTCCAAAAACATCTCTATCAGTCGGCGGTGGCTTACACCGACGCCGACGAACCCGATCCGCTTACCGTGAAGCCCATCAAAAAAACGTGCAGCGGTCATGACAATCCCCCTTTTCATTTTGTAACAAGTCAGCGATCCTCGCCTGTTCATATGTGCCATGCAAAACAACGTGCACCGCTTCGGTTGTATGGTGAAAGAAAGCGACGCCGTCGGTGTCAAACGGCTTCGCTTTCCGCAACGACTTGTTTTCCATGACCACACTTGAAAACAGGCGTTCGGTCGTATGGCTTTCTATCCTTATTATGATACACGCTTTCCTGAGCGTTTTTTGCCGAAATGCAGCAAATCACCTATCATTACGTACAACGTCCTCATACGACTCCCGCTCAACAGCAATCCGTGCTTGACCGTCGCGCACCATCACGACTGCCGGGCGCGGAATACGGTTGTAATTGGACGACATGGAATAGTTGTAGGCGCCGGTAGCCAATACCGCGACGATATCTCCCGGCTGCACAGGCTGCAATGCCATTCCCTCGCCAATGAGATCCCCGCTTTCGCAGCACTTTCCTGCAACGGTAACCTGCTGTGTCTTCTCTCCTAGCGGATGAGCAGCAGCGACGATCTCATAAGCTGACTGGTACAACGCATAACGCGGGTTATCCCCCATGCCACCGTCAATAGCCAGATAACTGCGTACACCGGGGATATCCTTCCGATTGCCGACCGTATACAGCGTCACGCCGGTCGGAGCCGCAATCGCCCTGCCCGGCTCTATAAGAACGAAGGGCTCCGCCATGCCCAAACGCGCGCATTGACTGCGTACCACAGCTGAGACGCGTTCCATATAAGCGTCGTAAGGAGCAGGTTCGTCGGTGGACAAATACTTTACGCCAAAACCGCCGCCAAGATTCAGCTCTTTCACGGTGTAGCCAAGCTCGGACTGAATCCGGTACAGGAAATCTATCATCACCTGCGCGGCCAGTTCAAACGGCGCAATATCGAATATCTGCGATCCGATGTGACAATGTAGTCCAACCAGTTCAATATGCTGCAGCTTGATCGCCTCGCGCACCGCTTCCATCGCTTCCCCGGTTTCCAGCGCCAGCCCAAACTTACTGTCGATCTGCCCTGTCTGAATAAAGCTATGCGTGTGCGCGTCGATTCCAGGTTTGATACGGAACATGATCCCCGCTTTGACGCCTCGCTCCCCTGCCAGCTGGTTCAGCGCCGCAAGCTCATCCAAATTGTCGACAACAATCCTGGTTACACCGTAATCCAGAGCCATCTCAAGCTCCTGACGCGTTTTGTTGTTGCCATGAAAAACGATACGGTCCGCCGGAAAAGCCACGCCCTGCGCGGTATACAACTCTCCTCCGGACACAACGTCGATTCCCAGCCCCTCGCTCTTGATAATCCGGTACATTTCCTTGCAGCAAAACGCCTTGCTCGCATAGCATACCAGACCCCTGCCGTAATAGCGGTCAATAGACGCCTTAAACTGGCGGCAGTTCTCCCGGATCCCCATTTCATCCATCACATACAAGGGTGTTCCATACTCCTGCGCAAGCGTTACCGCATCAGCGCCGCCCACGGTTAAATGGCCTTGGGCGTTTACGTTTAAACTGTCCGATACAAACATCTTCTTCCTCCTATTCCGGCAGGGCACAGGCCTTCCGACCTACCGCCCCATTCCATCTACGCATACCGCTCAATCGGCATCCTCCGTCCGGTTGTTTTCATACTCTTGAGACAATTCCTCCAAAATATCACGCACCGCCTCGACCCCCTCACCTGTCTGCGATGAAAAGGGAATGACCGTAATTTGATCGGCATACGGCAGTTCGTCCATAAGCGCCTGCATCCGCTCGTTACGCTGTGTACGATTGAGCTTGTCCGACTTGGTCAGCACCACCACAAAAGGGAGCTGCGTCTCTACCAGAAATCCAATCATCATCAGATCGTCGTTGGTAGGAGGATGACGCATGTCGATCAGCTGAAACACCAAACCAATGTCCCGTTCACTCCCCAGATAACCTTCTATCAGCCCAGCCCAGCGTTCTTTTTCGGAGCGCGCACGCTTGGCGTAACCATAGCCCGGAAGGTCGACCAGATGAAGGTTCCCCAATGTATAAAAATTAAGCGTCACCGTTTTTCCTGGAACCGCACTGACTCGCGCCAGTGATTTACGCCCAAGCACCTTATTGATAAGGGAAGACTTTCCTACATTCGACCGCCCGGAAAACGCGATTTCCAAACGATCCTGTGGCGGAATCTGCTTAAAAAGCCCGTAGGATGCGCTAAATTGCGCCTGGTTAAAATGAAGTCCCATTTTGGCGGCCTCCTATGATCCTCTGGTTTCTCCACGGCTCAACGCATGATCCAGTACGGTCTGAACATGGTCGGCAACGACGAAAGAAACGTGCTCCTTCACTACCGGTTCCACCTCGTCCAAATCTGGCTGGTTCGCTTTTGGAATGATAACCGTCCCGATGCCGTTGCGGTAAGCCGCCATCGTTTTTTCGCGCAACCCTCCAATCGGCAGGACGCGGCCGCGCAGCGTCACCTCTCCCGTCATAGCAACGTCATGGCGCACCGGTATCCCGGATAATGCGGAAATCAGCGCTGTCGTCAACGTCACACCGGCGGAGGGACCGTCCTTCGGCACAGCCCCCTCCGGCACATGGATATGAATATCCTTTTTCGCGTAAAAATCCGTAGGGATACTGTATTCCTTTGCTATACTCCGGCAATAGGTAACGGCGGCCTTCGCCGATTCCTTCATAACATCCCCGAGGCTACCGGTCAGCTCTAACTTTCCGCTGCCATCTAACACCGCAACCTCAATCTGCATCATCTCGCCTCCAACCGAGGTCCATGCAAGGCCGTTGACCACCCCAACCTGATCTGTCTTTTCCAACATGTCGGGATGGAACTTCCGCGTCCCCAAAAGTCCTTCTAGTTTTTTCGGCGTTACGCTTAATTTGTCCCATTCGCCGGAAACAATCCCCTTCGCCGCTTTCCGGCAGACCCGCGCGATAATCCTCTCGATTTGGCGGACCCCTGCCTCGCGCGTATACCCGTCAATCATCCCATACAGCGCCTCGGCACTGATATGCATCTGCGACGCTTTCAGCCCGTTTTTCTCCAGCTGCTTCGGGATCAGATGGCGTTTGGCAATCTGGAACTTTTCTTCCCGCGTGTAGGAAGGCAGCTCGATGATTTCCATACGATCCAGCAGTGGATAGGGGATACCGTCGAGGCTATTCGCCGTCGTCACGAAAAGGACATTGGACAAATCAAACGGGATTTCAATATAATGATCCCGAAATTCAGCATTCTGTTCGCTATCGAGCACCTCCAGCATCGCAGCCGCAGGATCCCCACGAAAATCGCTTGCCATCTTGTCGATTTCATCTAACAGCATCAAGGGATTGTTGGACTGCGCTAACTTCATCGCATTCATAATCCGTCCCGGCATGGCACCAAGGTAGGTCTTACGGTGCCCGCGGATATCGGATTCATCCCTTACGCCGCCCAATGAAATGCGGACATATTTACGTCCCAGAGCACGTGCAATGGAGCGGCCGATCGATGTCTTTCCTACGCCGGGCGGACCGACCAGACAGATAATCTGGCCCTTCGCCTCATGGGATAGCTGCTTGACGGAAAGGATCTCCAAAATCCGTTCCTTCACCTTGTCCATCCCATAATGATCGTGGTCGAGAACTTTTTTCGCTTTAGCCACATCCAGACGGTCGCGCGTACTGTCATTCCAAGGCAGTGCGAGGCATTCGTCCAGGTAAGTGCGGATCAGCGCCGCCTCTTGGGAGGAGCCTGGCAGCCGCATCAAACGCTCCGCCTCGCGCTTTAGCTTTTCCTTGCTCTCCTGCGCCATATGCAATTGCATAATCCGATCCAAATAAGAGGTGACTTCCTCCGTTCCGTCTTCTTCTCCCAACTCCTTGGCAATCGCATGCATTTGCTCACGCAAAAAATTCATCCGGTTATTTTGATCAAAGCTTTCCCTGACTTCCTCATTGATGTCCTGCTCGATGCGTATAATTTCCGACTCCTGATGGAGAACCAATGCCATTTCGTGTAACTTTTCAGCCGGATTTTCTTCAATTTCCAGCAGATACTGCATCGTTTGCACGGTCAGCGGGAGGGTGGTCACCATACGCAGGAAAAGAGCGTCTACATCGGTGATATATTCAACCGCAGCAACTAACTCCTTAGATGCCTTGGGCAACAAGCTGCAATATTCGACATACGCCTCTTTCGCGGCCCGCATCAACGCCTCGTATTCCTCCCCTGTAAATGTAGGCTGGATTTTACGTGCCGGCTTGATATCGGCATAACTGATTTCACCGGTCGCATAGCGTTTGACGGCAAGCGCCTTTCGTTTTCCCTCAACAAGAATACGCATCGTATATTCGCCTGTTTTGATCATATGCTTAATCTCGGCTATCACGCCGGTCTGGGCAGGGACAAAGTTCATTAAATCATTGTCCAAAGGGAAAATGGCCGAAACGAAAACGGTGTAATCCTGCTCAACCGCTGCTAATATGGTATCGTAATCCTGCTTACCGGACACATTCAGCGTAAGCGACATGCCGGGAAACAGCACCGTTCCCTTGAGTTCCAGAGACGGCACCCCTGTCAGAACGGCTGTCCTTCGCCTGCGTACAGGCCTTGCATTTTGCTCCTGGTTATTACTCATATATACAATCACCTATTCTATCCGTTAAAGTCCTGATTCATGAAAAAACGCGGTGCAACAGACGCTTCCGCACATCCACAGGAGTAATCGTATCAATTCGTTTTATTATAGCATATTCCTACAAAAAAATCTACCGCGCTTCCCCGCTGAAACGGCTCTCCCCCTCCACCCATTTTCCTTTTCTGACATGACGACTTGACTTACCAATAAAAATCTGCTAATATGCAATTAGTAAATTAGTAATTTACTGATTGAGAGGAGCTTTTTATATTGAAAATTCCGACTACCTTGAAACACAAGCCGGTCATTGTAACGGAAAACTATGAGAATATCGATGGGCGCAACGCCTATCATTCGGATTCCAAAGGGCTTTCGCTGGGCTTGGCGCAATGGAATGATCGCGGTAAAGTCGACATTTCCGCTAAGGTATGGCGCCACACCGGGGAAAAATGGTCCCGCCAGTCGGAGGAGCTGCCGATGCACCGCGTCCTGGATCTCGCTATCCTAACTCTGCGCAGTTATCTCTACTTTCAGGAGGCCTATCGTTTTCCCAAACTATATGACCCAGACCACCCGCAAATCGATCGTATCGGCCTGCAAGGCGACGCAATGAACGTGGAGATATGCACCGACAACCCGATGCTGGATGAGGATATCCAGTTGTTTGCGCAGGCGCTTTCAAACGATGGAGAGCTAATCGGCGAACGGCTGCGCGTTCTTTCCAGCCTACTGAAAGACGCAGGGTATTAATAGGAAATGATGGTCCGTACATGCCATATGGATAAAAAAGAAGCTGGTTCTACTCAGCCGTAGTGCGTAACGAAGTATTTGTTCAAGGGTCAGAACATTGTGTTCTGACCCCCTTGCGTGTTACCCTGTAGATAGACTGAATGATATCATCTATCTGACAGAGCGATAAATCGGGATTTGCATTTCAATCAATTCTGACATTTGAACAGAGGTTATAGATTATCAATAAAGTCTACAAATACCTTGCAAACAAAGGAACTTTACGCAGTATGTTTCCTTATCCGTTTATTTCATTTCACATTGTTTGATTCCTTCTCTGAAACCTCATATGAGAAAAATCAAGGGAAGGAAAACCTAAGGATAAGGTATCTTCCATCATTCAGGCAGATAATCTTGCCTCTATCAAAGTAGCTGAACGTCTTGGTATGCATAAAGAAGACGAATTTATTACGCAATCTTACAATGGAGATATGCTTCATTTTCTGTATTTGGTTCATAGGTAATTTCCAGTTGATAAGGCGTCAGCATACTCTATCATGACGTCTTTGTGGACATGCCTGAATCTGTCATCGTAGCTTACATACTTTTCGATATGTAAAAACAATAAAAACGGGTGAAGCTTTTGAAGTGACCCGGAAAAGTTAGACAATATTTTGAGAGAAAATAGTTTAAACAACTGAAAGGGCTTGTTGTCAGTGAATGGCGGGCGGCAAGCCCTTTAACTTTGTCTTGATTCTGCGGTTATTGTAGTAATCCAAATAGTCCACCAGTTCCTGTTTGAAGTGTTCCAGAGATTCGAATTTTTGCAGGTATAGCAGTTCACTTTTAAGTAAGCCACAGAAATTCTCCATGACGGCATTGTCCAGACAGTTTCCCTTCCGGCTCATACTCTGCCGGATTCCTTTCCTCCTGAGCATACGCTGGTATTTCTTGTGCTGATACTGCCAGCCTTGATCAGAATGGAGAATGAACCCTGTTCCATCTGGTATAGTCTCAAATCCCTTCTCCAACATGGAAGTTACCATGCCCAATACCGGTCGGTCAGAGATGGTATGGCTGACCAGATAACTGTTGTGCAAATCCAAAATAGGCGAGAGATACATCTTCTTTCCAAACAAACTGAACTCGGTTACGTCGGTCCACCCATTTCTGGTTTGGCTTTTCCGCACAGAAGTTCCGGTTCAGCAGATTAAGGAGCAATCTTTCCCACTTCACCCTTGTAAG
>CAMMMX010000013.1 GCA_946498095.1 uncultured Clostridia bacterium | reverse complement strand
TCGAACCATCGACACGAGGATTTTCAGTCCTCTGCTCTACCGACTGAGCTACAGAGGCGTATCTGATTTTTCAAAAAATGGCGACCCACAACGGGCTCGAACCGTCGACCTCTAGCGTGACAGGCTAGCGCTCTAACCAACTGAGCTAGCGGGCCGTATCTGCAACTTTCAGACTTGCGACGTATTATATTATACTACGTCATATTTCAATTGTCAATACCTTTTTTCAATTTTTTTGATCATTTCAAAATCCGCCTTTCTCTTACCCCAAACAGCATCTCCTACAGCTTTTTTCATCACTCCCCTGCTTTTCCCGTTGCCTTTGCCCATACAATCCGTTATAATGATCACAGACTGCTGGATCCAGAGGCAAACTTACCATTGATGAATAAGGGACGGGATTTGATATGAAAAAATTAAAACGCTTCACCGCACTCCTCCTGACAGTGGCCATCACGGCCTCTTTGAGCGGATGCTTCCCCTCCGGGGACGACAGCCAGCGCTTCGATTCTTTTATCGCCGGACTTCCCGCGCGGCTAGTCAGCTCATCGGATTTCAACATCAATTTTCTATTCGAAGATGAGACTGCGTTTGGTATTGAAAAAGATGTGCTAGCATTGCCCTATTATACCCAAAGCGACTATCAACAGAGCGCTCAGGAAACGCGACGCCTGCTCTCTATGCTGAAAGGCTTCCGCTACGACTCGCTGAGTGAAAGCCAACAGCTGGACTACGACCTACTCAAGGATGCGCTGGAACGCAGCCTACTGACAGCAGACTTCTTTGAACTGGATAATTCCTATCTGGGCAGTTTCATCGGGTTCCAAGCCCAGCTTCCTATGTTGCTCAACGAATTTAACGTGAATGACAAAACAGATCTGGAGTCTTATTTCCATATCCTTGAAAGCAGCGAGGAAACCTTTTTGAAATACGCAGACATGGAGAAAGACCGCCAAAACAGCAAAACGGGTATGAGCCAAGCCATCATGGACAAAGTTATCGAACAATGCGAAACCTTCTCCAGCGCCGACAACAGTTTCCTTGTAGAGTCGATGAATGCCAAAATCGATGCGGCGTCTTTTCTGACCGATGAAGAAAAAAACGCCGCCAAGGAGAAAAACCGTACCTTAACTTTAGAGCGTTTCGTACCCGCCTATGCAAGTCTTGGAAAAGCCCTGGAGGGGATTACGGTACAGTCAAGCGACAGCGGTCTCTGCGATCGCCCCAATGGTAAAGCATACTACGAGGCGCTTGTCAAGCAGTACACCGGCATTGACGACAGCATAGAGGAGATCAAGGAGTACCTAGGAAAGAAAATTTCCAACCGCACCATCCGGGTTTATCAGTTGTTCAGCGAGTATCCCGAACTATTACAGACCACTGATTTTTCTGGCGCCGTTTATACTTCGCTAGATACAGCCAAAGAGAATCTGGACTACTTGTATCAAGCTATGCAACAAGACTTTCCCGCTCTCGACGCGCCCAACTACAAAATCGTCCAGGTGCCTCAATCCATGTCAGCCAATTTTTCCCCAGCCGCCTACCTCAGTTCCAAAATCGACAAGCAAAAGGACGCGCCGGAAGCAATCTATATCAACGGCGACTTTGACCAGAGCATCTTCCCTACCCTTGCACATGAAGGGTATCCGGGACATATGTACCAAAACTGTTACTTTCAGTCGCTGAATCTGCCGGCTTTCCGTTATATGACCGGCCCCAGCGGTTACTCGGAGGGCTGGGCAACTTATGTGGAATGGAACAGCTTCAAGTACGCCAGCGTCAGCGACAAGTCCCTACTGGAATACCTACAGCTGAACCAGGAAATCACCGCTGCTTGGATCGCTATCTTGGACATAAACATCCATTACGAAGGAATGACACGGGACGAATTTACGACAAAGCTCAGGGAATTGTTTGGAGACGCTCTGCCCCAGGAAACCATTGACGAACAGTATGATTTGATTGCTGAAACCCCTGCAAATTACCTGCAATACTACCTCAACGGTTTTTACTTCCAAGATCTGTATGACAATACAAAAGCAACACTCGGGGACGCCTTCAGCAGCGTCGATTTTCACAAGGTCATTCTAGAAACAGGACCCGCCTGCTTCTCCATTGTGCAAAGGCAGGTTGACAGATACGTGGAGGGTGTCAAATCTGCCCAAACCGCGAGCAATTCATCAGCGGCCGCTTAGTCTGTATACTCTTTCTTCTTATATAGGGAGTCGCAGACAAGGTAGGACAGGAAAAGCAGCAGCAAGGATGCAACGGTCAGCACGAGCGGGCTTTTCAACGCAGAAGCGAACAACGGAGACAGTTGCTGTGGCAGAAACATCAGCCCTTGCGCGATGAATATCAGGACGAAATAGATACCGAATATGACGAAGCGGGATTTTGTTACGCCCAGCATCAGAACAATCGGCACCGTTACACTGACAAATACCACGCTGAGCAGGATGGAGGATACCAGCGCTTGCGTCATCGTTTGCAGAGCAACGCCGTTGTTCATCAAACGGATCGATAACGGTATGATTATCAGCTCCAGCAGGCTGATCCCAACGATCACGACAACGGAGTACAGATACCGCGACAAAACTACCTGCCCCCGCGACACGGGTATGGTACCGTAAAAATACCCCGCACGGCTTTGCTCATCGTAAGCGCTCTGTCCATAAATCAACCCATATACGCTGATCACATAGCCTAACGGCAACATCTGCGGACCGAAAAACGTCAGTACCACCGGCGCAAGCAGGAAAATCACCATATACCGTTTGAGATTCATCAGTTTGATCAAATCTACTTTCATCAGCTTCAGTACGGCACTCATTGTAAATCCCCTTTCTGTCCCTTTCGTGTATATGCCAGGAAAACCTCTTCCAGCGTAGGTGAATCATAAACTGCCTCATCCCCCAGCAGTACATAAACCTGCTCGGGGCGTGCCGTCAGGGCGGAAAAGCCAAACTCGTTCTCCTCAAGCCCGATCAGGTATTGCCGGACTTCCTCACACAAAAGGTCCCGTCCGCCCCGTACCATACGGTGGCGTTCCAGCATCGCATCCTTTTCCTCGTTCATCAACAGCTGTCCTGCGTGGAGAAACGCCACGTAGTCGGCTATTTTGTCCAGGTCGGAGGTGATATGCGTTGAGAAAAAGACGGTCACCCCCTCTTGCTCCATCAGTCCAGACAGGACATCCAGGAAATCCTGACGCACCAATGGATCCAGATTTGCTGTCGGTTCATCCAACAATATGAGCCTTGGATGATGGGACAGCGCCATTGTCAATGCAAACTGCTTGCGCTGGCCGGCCGAAAGATCCTTAAACACCTTGGACGTATCAATACCGAAGCGGTCGATAAAACGCCGGTAAAGCCCATCGTCCCAATGAGGGTAAAACTGTGCCAGCATCGTCTTGATGTCTCGCGCACGGGCCTGTTCCTGGTATCCCATATGCTCGCCTAGGTATCCAATCGCCTGCTTGATTTTGTCTGACTGAGACCGGCTGTCCAGCCCCAGCACACGCACCTCTCCTTTGTCAGGAAAGAGCATGTTCATCACCAGTTTCATAAGCGTTGTTTTTCCAGCCCCATTCTCACCGACAAAACCGGTGATGTACCCTTCTTTTACTGTAAACTGCGGTATGGATAAGCAAAAGCTGCCGTGATGGTAACTTTTTTCCAAACCTCTCATTTCGATCGCATTCATTCCGATTCCTCCCACAAGGCGTCGACAATATTGATAAACTCATCCCGGCTCAGTCCGGCTTCACGCGCCTGCCCAATCCATTCAAACAGTTTCTCCTCTAGCTGGGACAGAAAAAGCTCTTTCATCCGCTCCACGCTTTCTACAGAGACAAAGGTCCCCTTGCCCTGAATGGTGCGAATAAAGCCCTCCTTCTCCAGATCGTCGTAGGCGCGCTTGGCAGTGATAATGCTTACCCGAAGCTGCGAAGCCAAATGGCGGATCGAAGGGAGTGCCTGCCCCTGTGCGAGCCGCCCGGACAAAATTTCGCCTTTCAACTGCGTTTCAATTTGCTCATACAGCGGTACCGCCGAGTTACTGGATATCACAAGATTCAAGCTATCATCTCCCTCCACTGTACCTAACTGTATTTATATTATATACACAGTTGATTGCTTTGTCAAGCATCTTCTCCTAATTTTGTCATTGGTTGACAGTGCGTGCTGGTTATGCTATCATGGGAACCCATACGATATCGAAACAGGAGGGCAATTAATATGAAAACGGTACGTTTCTATGACAGCGTCCCCGACGGGCTCTACCGTTATGCTGTTATCGCCACGCGATGCGGAGACAAATGGGTATTCTGCCGGCACAGGCAGCGTGATACTTACGAGTTTCCCGGCGGCCATCGCGAACCTGGTGAAGCTATCCTGACAACCGCCCGTCGTGAGCTTTATGAGGAGACCTGTGCGCAAGCTAATTTCCTGATGCCGCTTTGCGCCTATTCAGTACAGGACGGCGGGACGACAGATGACGTGCGTCACGCATATAGCGCGCACAATGCCCATGATATACCGAACAAGTCTAACGTACATGATATACAAGATACGACGTCTGATACGTCCGAAAGTTTCGGTTTACTCTGTTACGCCACTATCCCTAAGGGGACCGCACTCCAGCCACCGGACGTCTTCGAGATGGCGCAGGTCGTGCTGTCTAAAACCCCGCCTGGCGCCTGGACTTATCCGGACATCCAGCCCCTGCTGCTGGAGCGTGCCAAACAAATTCTACAAGAAGGCGCAATGGAGGATCGCGGATGAAAAAGAAAGTCCTTTGCGAAGTTGCTCGCCTGCTAAAAGAGGGTACGTTACTCCCAAATCCGAACGGCCCTACTGCCATATTTTTTACCGACGCCGCTGGACGCAGTCGCTGTGCCAGCCTTTATATCAATCGCAGAGGTCAGTTGCGCGTAAGTTGGAAATGTGGCATATGGAGACGCAGCTGCCGTGTCCCTGTGGACCTGCTTGGCCAATAATGCCATTCTGACAGATAAAAAAGCCCGCCCATCGATCGCTTTGATCCATGAGCGGGCTTTTCAATCATATAACAAATTCACCCGTAAGACGCAACTATTCTCTTCCGCTTTTCATTTCCTTCTCTTTTTCCTTGGGCTCCTTCTGGCGCGGCTTTTCCTCATCCTGCTCCTCATCCTCTTCCTCTGGAAGCGGGGTTACCACCGCACGGACGGAAGCAATTCTGCGTTCTTCAACGGAAAGTACGGAAAACTCCACGTTCTGGTAGGTGATGGAAGGCGTTTCCTCCTGCGTGGGAATACGCCCGATCAGATCCATCAGGAATCCGCCGATGGTATCATAATCGGCGTCCTCCGGAAGTGTGATACCTAAAAGTTCCGCAACGTCATCCGTATCCGCCGATCCGTCAATGACATAAGTGTTTACGGCAACCTGAGAAAATTCTTCCTGCTCATCGTCATACTCATCCTGGATATTGCCGACAATGGCTTCCAACAAGTCTTCCATCGTGACAATGCCTGCCGTCCCGCCGTACTCGTCTACGACAACCGCCATCTGCACCTTTTTCGCCGTAAACTCGTCAAACAGTTCCTGACAGCTGTTACTTTCCGGCACATACAGCACGTCCCGCAAGAAATCCTTGATGAGAAAAGTATCCGTAGAGGTGCAGCCCACTAAGCAAAGCAAATCTTTTACGTACATCACGCCAATGATATTATCCACGTCGTTTTGATAGACTGGGATTCTCGAAAAGCCTTTATTAATAGCTAGGTATACAATGTCACTGATTTTTGCATCAATATCCACTGCGGTAACGTCCGTACGGTGTGTCATCACGTCGGACGCCGTCAGATCGCCGAATTCGATGATGTTGTTGATCATCTCCTTCTCGCTCTCCTCAATCACGCCGTTCTCATTGCCGGCGTCTACCATCATCAGGATCTCTTCCTGTGTGACGTTGCCGTCCGGCGCCTCGGTAGGCGCGCCCAGCATCTTGGAGAATGCATGCGAGATACCAGTATTGACAGCGACAAATGGACGCAGCAACGTGAGGAAAGCGCGTACTGGACCGACGCAACTCAGCGCTATCTTCTCGCTTGCACAGGACGCCAACTTACGCGGTAGAATATCCGTAAGCACCGTCAATACCGCAACAGTAAGAACCACCAGCAGCACGACAGCAATTGCCCAGCGCAAACCGCGGCTTCCGATAAACGACGCCATCCATCCGACCAGCGGTTTGGCAAACGCACAGGCGCTCATCACGCAGACAAAAGCGGATATCGTCAATTTGCACATGGATACCGCCATGAGAAAAACATTCGGCCGATCGATCAGCTTCAACAGCTTCTTCGCCTTCCTGTTCCCCTCCTGAGCCCATTTACGAACTTTTGCATCGTTTAACTCCACAATCGCTGATTCACAAAATACAAAAACCCCAAGCAGAACGATCGCGATACATAAACAAATGACAATCCAGGTGATATTACCACCGTCGGGATCCAACAATGTTATTCCCTGCCTCTTTGATGTTAAATTTACTGTACGGATATAAAAAACCATACAATATCACAATTATATGATACATGGAAAATGAAATCTTGTCAACCGTCCCCCACTTTTCCGCCCTGCGCATCGAAACTTTTTCCCTGCGGACACTTTACAGACTATTGAAAAAGTGTTAGAATATATCCAAGCCCTTAGACGTGAATTTCCTTACATACATGCTGTTCGCAATCAATCCGTGCAGCATGCCTGCTGCCCGGATTTTACCCAGGCGGCGGATTTTTCACGTTTAAAAGAAAAGTAGGAGGAAATCTAAATGGCAAGAAAAATGAAAACCATGGACGGCAACAACGCTGCTGCTCATGTGTCCTACGCATTTACCGACCTTGCTGCGATTTACCCTATCACGCCTTCTTCCGTAATGGCAGAAGTGACGGATAAGTGGTCGGCAGATGGCAAAACAAATATATTTGGCCATCCTGTCAAGGTTGTTGAGATGCAGTCCGAGGCCGGTGCGGCTGGTACGGTACACGGTTCCCTGGCCGCCGGTGCGTTGACGACCACCTACACCGCATCGCAGGGTCTTTTGCTGATGATCCCCAACATGTACAAAATCGCGGGCGAACTGCTCCCGTGTGTCATTCATGTGTCCGCCCGTGCGCTTGCCAGTCATGCGCTTTCCATTTTCGGCGATCATTCCGACGTGTACGCCTGCCGTCAGACCGGATTTGCTATGCTGTGTTCCAGCAACGTACAGGAAGTCATGGACCTGGGTGCTGTCGCTCACCTCTCCACCATCAAAGGTCGTGTCCCCTTCCTGCACTTTTTCGACGGCTTCCGTACTTCTCATGAGATCCAGAAGATCGAGATGTGGGACTACGAGGATCTGAAGGACATGGTGGACATGGACGCTGTTGAAGCGTTCCGGAAACGCGCTCTGAACCCGGAGCATCCGGTACTCAGAGGTACCGCGCAGAACCCTGACATATTCTTCCAGGCACGCGAGGCCTGCAATCCTTATTACAACGCTATCCCCGGCATTGTTGAGGATTACATGAACCAGGTCAATGCGAAGATTGGCACTGACTACAAACTCTTCAACTACTATGGTGCTGCCGACGCAGAGCATGTCATCGTAGCGATGGGTTCCGTTTGCGACACCATCGAGGAGACGATCGACTACCTCAACGCGAATGGCGGCAAATACGGCCTTGTCAAAGTTCGTCTGTATCGCCCGTTCTCGGCGCAGCATTTGATAAACGCCCTTCCAGACAGTGTCAAACAGATCAGTGTCCTCGACCGCACTAAAGAGCCTGGCTCTCAGGGCGAGCCTCTTTACCTGGACGTCGTCGCGGCGCTGAAGGATTCCAAGTTCGCGTCCGTCCCGGTTTATACCGGCAGATATGGACTTGGTTCCAAAAATACCACGCCGGCACAGATTAAGGCGGTATACGACAACACCAAGAAAAAAGTCTTCACCATCGGTATTAACGATGACGTTACCCATCTGTCGCTTGCGGAAGAGAACATCGACACCACGCCGGCCGGTACCACCAACTGTAAGTTCTGGGGGCTGGGCGCGGACGGAACCGTTGGTGCGAACAAAAACTCCATCAAAATCATCGGTGACCATACCGATATGTATGCGCAGGCCTATTTTGCCTATGACTCCAAAAAGTCCGGCGGTATCACAATTTCCCACCTGCGTTTTGGCAAGACACCTATTAAGTCCACCTACTTCATCGACAAAGCTGACTTTGTGGCCTGCCATAACCCCTCCTATATCGACAAGTACGACATGGTGTCCGAGATTAAGCCGGGCGGTACTTTCCTGCTCAACTGCAGCTGGGATATGGATGGCATTGAGAAGCATGTTCCCGGACACGTAAAGCGTTACATGGCAAAGAACAACATCAAGTTCTACACCATTGACGGCGTGGACATCGCTCGTGAGATCGGACTCGGTGGTCGTATCAACACCATCCTCCAGTCCGCGTTCTTCAAGCTCGCGAACATCATTCCGATCGACGACGCTGTTAAATACATGAAGGACGCTGCCACCGCTTCCTACAGCAAGAAAGGCGAGAAGATTGTCTCGATGAACCATCAGGCGATCGAACGCGGCGTTTCCGGTATCAAGGAGATCACCATCCCGGCTTCCTGGGCGGACGCTCCCGATACCCATACAGTTGCGGCGGCAACCGGTGATCGGCAGGACGTTGTCGATTTCGTCAACGAGGTGCTGATTCCGATCAATGCGCAGAAGGGCGACACCCTGCCCGTCTCTACTTTTGCAACCAAAGATCGTACCGACGGTACTTTTCCACAGGGTCTTGCTGCTTTCGAGAAGCGCGGTATTGCGGTCGACGTTCCGTGCTGGATGCCTGACAATTGTATCCAGTGTAATTTCTGCTCCTATGTTTGCCCGCACGCAGTTATCCGTCCGGCGGTCATGACCGAGGAAGAAGCGAAGAACGCTCCGGAAGGCATGAAGATGGTTCCTATGACCGGTATGCCGGGCCACTATTTCGGTATGACGGTCTCCGTCCTCGACTGTACCGGCTGCGGTTCTTGTGCAAACGTATGCCCCGGCAAGAAGGGCGAGAAGGCGCTTGTGATGAAGCGTCTGGATACCCAGCTTGACCAGCAGAATAACTTTGCATATGGATTTGGGCTCCCGGCTAAACCCGAGGTTGCTGCTAAATTTAAGGAAACCACCGTCAAGGGTAGCCAGTTCAAGCAGCCGTTGCTGGAATTCTCCGGCGCCTGCGCAGGCTGTGGTGAGACACCTTACGCTAAGCTGGCCACTCAGCTGTACGGCGACAGAATGTACATCTCCAACGCTACCGGATGCTCCTCCATCTGGGGCGGCTCCGCTCCGTCGACACCTTACACCGTTAACAAGGACGGCAAGGGTCCGTCTTGGGCGAATTCCCTGTTTGAGGACAACGCCGAGTACGGATACGGTATGTATTTGGCGCAGGCCACACTGCGGAACCGTGTCATCGAGAAAGTTCTGGATCTGTCCAAGACCACTACAAAAGACGACGTCAAGGCTGCCTGCGAGGAATACCTGTCCACAGTCGATAACGGTTCTCTCAACGCAATTGCAACAGACAAACTGGTTGCCGTGCTGGAAGCCTGCGGCTGCGACAAGGCAAAAGCCATTCTGGCCGACAAGGACTTTTTGAAGAAGAAATCCGTCTGGATCCTCGGCGGCGACGGCTGGGCTTACGATATCGGCTTCGGCGGCTTGGATCATGTCATCGCTTCAGGTGAGGACGTCAACATCCTTGTATTTGACACCGAGGTTTACTCCAACACCGGCGGACAGGCGTCCAAGTCCACCCCGACCGGCGCTATCGCACAGTTCGCTGCGGCCGGCAAGGAAGTCAAGAAGAAAGATCTGGCTCAGATTGCAATGAGCTACGGTTACGTTTACGTCGCCCAGGTTGCAATGGGTGCTGACTACAACCAGTGCTTGAAAGCTTTTGTTGAGGCGGAGAGCTATCATGGACCTTCCATCATTATCGCTTATGCGCCTTGTATCAACCACGGTATCAAAGGCGGCATGACTCTGGCGCAGACTGAGGAAAAACGTGCCGTTGAAGCTGGTTACTGGCATACTTTCCGTTTTGACCCAAGACTGGCGCTGGAAGGCAAGAACCCGTTCCAAATGGATTCTAAGGCTCCTACTGCGGATTACAAAGAGTTCATTATGAACGAAGTCCGTTACAGTTCATTGGCCCGTCAGAATCCGGAAAGAGCACAGGAGCTCTTTGACAAAGCGGCGGCGAACGCATCCAAGAAATATGCACACCTGCAGAAACTTGCCAAGCTTTACGACGCTGAATAAGTCATTTACAAAGGCCGCAGATTTCTCTGCGGCCTTTTTGCCTTCATTTTCTTGTGTAAACGCGCTCCCCTTGCTTTTCCCCTCAAACAGTAACCTAAGGCTAGGACTTCTTTAGTAGGAGTCCTGGTCTTTTCCTTTCATCCTGCTGATTCATTTTTTCTTTCAGATGCTCATATACTGCTAAACGGGAGGGATATACATGCCGCTGACTGATTTGGAACTGCTTGCAAGGCTGATACGCTGTGAAGCAGGAGGCGAAGGAGACAATGGCATGAAGGCGGTAGCCTGCGTTGTCATGAACCGGGTACAAACGCCTTATGGGGAATATGCGCGTGTCGGACAGGGTAGCATTCGCGCCATCATATTGCAGCCCGGCCAGTTCGTTTGCGCGTCGGAAACGGAAGGAGGAAGGTACAATCCCCAGAATATCTACAATATGGGCGCGGAAGAAATTCATTGGGAAATTGCACAATGGGCAATTGCAGGAAACCGAATTTTTAATCTTGGAGAAGCGCTATGGTTTTTCAACCCATTTTCTCCTACATGCCGGCAGAATTTCCCCAGCAACGTGGGAGAATTTGTAACCAGGGTGGGCGACCATTGTTTCTATAACCCCACCCCTGCCTACCTGGAAACATGAAAGGAGGTGACAAAGATGGCGACACCACCAGATGAACTGGACAGTATCATGGCACCGCATATGATGAACGGGGTCGAAGAAGCACAAGAAGAACTATATTTTGAATCCTTTGGTGACGTTCTGAGACGTGCCATTGGCTATTACACCGTTTGCGAATTCTTGATTGGTACCAGCAATCTCCAAATCAAGTCCGGGATCCTTTACGCTGCCGGCTCCAATTTCGTCACGCTCCAAAACCCTGACGATAATAGCTTTACTGTGTGCGATATCTTCTCCCTGAAATTCGCGACGATCTATGATTCGCACACTCCGCCACGCGGCGTACTGCGAAGCAGCCCCAACGCTACATATCCCTCGAGGAGTTCCCGTCGATAAATTGAAAAGGAACAGTTAGGTAGACTGTTCCTTTTTTATTTGGATATTTCACTAATTCCCCTCTGTGGAATCAAGATACCAAAGGAGGGAGAAAGACCTTGACCCCTTCCGTACTACACAGGAAAAGAATCCTATTCTTGAAAAAGAAAATATTAATAATTATTTCCATATAATTCCAAATAAATTCAAAAATTAATGCTACGATTGATTCATAGGCGATCGTCTATATTAAGGGAAAGAAAAGAGAGTTGGACGGCTTTTCCTTCCCAGTCTGAAAAAGTTGAAAATCAAGAAATCAAAGAGAGGGGAATTTTATGAAAAAGTTACTGTCCCTACTGACAGCTACTGTAACCGGCATAGTCGCTTTGAGTTCGGCTGCAGCGTTCACACCGCAAACCAATCCTGACTTTTCCTATAACAGCATGTTTGCCGACGGCCAGCCCATCACCTACACCGGAACCCAAAACGGTTGGGTCACTGTCGAAGACGGGCAAATGAAGCTGGGGGACGAGGAATTTGTATCCATCGGCTTCACCAACTATTCACATTCCAACGCATCTTACGAGTTTATCGAAAACATCATGTTGGATGCCAAACGCGCCGGATTCAACGTCATACGCGTCTGCGATATGGTGTCCAGGCAGTACAGCGACGGTCTTTCCGCATCGTCAGAAAGCTGGAAAATGGAAAGTAATTGGGTGCAAACCGACTTTATCATTTCCACAGCCGAGAAGTTGGGGATGAAAGTCCTGTTGGATCTCTCCACTTTCCGCAAGTATTTTTACGAACGCAGCCCACGTGTCGACAGCTACGATCCCGCTTCTTTTGTCTATTGGGACGAGGTTGTTGACTTCATTACACAGCGCACCAACACTTTTACCGGAAAGAAGTACTGCAATGATCCGACGGTATTTTCCTACGCCATCCTCGGCGAGCCCGTACCCTTCGGCGGTGAACTGAACGACTGGTCAGGCGGCGAAAACGCCTCCCGTAATGCCAAGGACGTTACCAATGCCATCCTACACATCGCTAAGCGATTAAAGGAAAAAGCGCCCTATGCACTCATCCAAACGGGAGGGCTTTTGCATATCATCGACCATGACGGCTTCAAGTTCACTATTACATCCGATGACGTGGAAAACTGGGGGCTGACGTTACCGGCCGGCTCACAGCAATATTATACCGACGTGCTGTTCAACAGCTCCTACATCGATTACGCAACCATTCATATCTATCCTATCAATTATGCCAACCCTATGAGTAACTATTTCGATGAAAACGACCAGTTTAAACCGGAAATGGGTTCCGTATGGGAAGATCTAGACGATTATGTCGATCGCTGGGCTGCTTTTGGCAAACCGCTGATGATTGAAGAATTCGGTATCGATCGGAGCTATGCAAACGACGCGCAAGCCGGTAACTACATGCAATATTGTTTTGACAAAATGACGGCTGCAGGTATCCGACACGCGATAGTATGGAACTTGGGGTACGGCAAGGCCTTTGACGTCGGCCCGCAAGTTCCACAGGTTTGGAACGTATTTCAATCCTTTGCAAACAGTTGGGGGACAACCTCCATCCAGGGACTTCCCTTTGGCCCTTTGTATCCCTGCCGGTCGGAAAATATCGAACGCGAGGCGCTCATTTCCGATTTCGAGTCCGAAGGAACGGTCTATGTAGGAGGCGGCAATCAAGTTGTAGGCGAAGCGTCGCTGGAAACCGGCACCTCCACCCATGGCGACAAAAGCATCAAAATGCCAGTGAACCTGCAAAACGCATATGGCTGGCAGGACTTCGGTCTTTCCATCGAAAACAACGTACAGATTAGCGATTATGACTACCTCGCCGTCGACGCCTTTATCCCTGCTCAACTTGGTTCCATCTACATCCGGATGGGCTACAAGGCGGATTGGGTCGGCTATATTGAAACGGACGACAGTTACCAAACCAATTACCTTATCCCCGGTCAATGGAAGACGCTGTACTTGCCGCTGAAAAACGTGGCGACCAACGCACATGGCAGTTGCTATTTCGAAGAGGGTGAACCCGCAGCCAACGCATATGTTAACACCATGGAATTTTCCATTCGTAACGTGACCACAACCGGCGACACCTATATTCTCTTTGACAATCTTCGTCTTGTCAAAGTCAAATAACAAGACCAGCGCCCCGTACAAGACTGTATGGGGCGCTTTGCTGTATCCACTCTCCACTCTACAGACCGGGTATTCTTGCAGGATAACCTCATCCATGCTATGATAGGTATCGTGCCCCCCCTACTTTAGCCACAAACGGCAATCAATACTGGAAAGAAGGAATTTCATGAAACGGATGACACCTCAGATACCCGGTAATCTGCAGGAGGACTTTGATTTACAGCAGCTCTCCCTTTCTGCTTGCGTCTTAGACGAGCCTTTACAGTTTTACCACTTTCAAGGGTGTACCTTATCCCACGCAGAACTTTCCCGGCTGGAAGTCAGGCAATGCCGTTTTACCGGCTGCCGGTTGGATACTTGTGCGCTGCCTAACGCATACCTGTCCGACGTGGTGTTTGAAAAATGTGACCTTTCTAATTGTGATTTCAGCAACAGTTTGCTGCAGCGCGTGGAATTTTACGGCTGCAAGGCAACCGGTGTTAGCCTGATCGATGCCAAACTGGAAGAAGCCCTATTCTCTAACTGCGTTTTGCGGTATGCCAATTTAGCAGCGGCATCGCTCAAAAACACAGAGCTTTTAGGCTGTGACCTAAGGAATGTCAGCTTTATGGAATGTAAAACAAAGCTCTTATCATTCCAGGACTGTAACCTACGGGAAGCGGAGTTTTTCCGTACCTCCCTGAAAGGACAGGACTTCACTTCTTGCGACATGGAAGGAATTTCCGTATCACTTGAGGATTTGCGGGGGGCGATTGTCACACATCTGCAAGCTTGTGATCTGGCTCGGCTGATGGGGCTAATCATCAGGGAGTAGCGTAGTCTCGAGCATGAACTTGTTCGGTATATGCTGGCGCAAGATCGGCATTCCCTCTCCATGTTTGTTGGAAATATGGGTAGGAAACTGTATTGTAAGGTGGAGATTCTTTGCCTGTATCAATAACAGAAAAAATGTTACAGGAATCCAATAGAAATCAAACTGTAAAAATCTGAATGTTTTATTCATATATACACAGCTACTATTGACAGCTATGCTCGTAATATGATATGATCAATCGAAAAATATGAATCAAACCAGGTGATTACATGAGTTTCCTTATTTACCCGCTGTTGAATCAGGAATTCGGCCTACCTTTGTACGTATGCGGCATCGGCTCTCACCGCCATCAATGCCCCGTGGTACGTCCGGAAGGTTATGGCGTACACCAGATCCTGTTCTGTACGCGAGGGAGCGGTACCCTGAAAATACATGGCGCTCAATATACAATCGAAAAAAACACGTTTTTTTACCTTCCGCCACATCTTCCACATGAATATTATCCAGACTCTTCGCCATGGGAAACTTGCTGGATCACCTTTAACGGTGAAAACATTTCAGCAACGCTGGGTAAATTAGACCTCGATACCTATCGTGTACTGAATATCGCGGAACCTGACATGTTGCTCGCCCTTTTCCATCGGATTTATACGACTCTGAAAGCGAACGACGCGGATTGCGGCTATATCTGCTCCGGATTTCTCTATAACTTCCTGATTGAGCTTTTTCTGTGTGCAAAAAATCGTCACACCGGCTACCGATACCAGCAGAACCGGCTGATACGCCCGATTCTGGAATACCTGGATGAACATTATGCGAGCGACATTACTCTGGATCAGCTGGCCTCCCTGGTCCATGTTACTCCGCAGCATCTGTGCAAGGTATTCCGCGAATGTTTGAATATGCGTCCGTTTGAATACCTAGCCAGAAAACGGATCCAGGAAGCGAAAAAGCTATTAATTGAAAAAAAGCTGTCCATTTCTGACGTCGGCAAAGCCGTAGGCTATAAGGACAACAGCTATTTCTGCGCCGTTTTTAAAAAACAAGAAATGGTTTCACCCTCGGAATTTCGTGGCTCATACTAATCTTATTTTTTCTGGCAGAACATTAAAATGCAAAAATCACTATGTGATCCAAACATGGCAAATGGTACAAAATCATTATATTCCCTTGGACACACTCTCCTTAACGGCCCTGCTCATCTATATTTCTATATCGCAGTATGGCCGCTCTTCTGGGCATCTCGTCATGCACGCTTAAAAGTTGTGTCAGCATTTCATCTGAAACGCCGACACAACATCGTCCTTGATAAGAAAAGACCTCTTTTTTTACTGTAATATGAAAAAGGTTGATACACCTGATGGTGTATCAACCTTTTTCAAATCTGCTTTGGTGAGCCATCGGAGATTCGAACTCCGGACCCTTTGATTAAAAGTCAAATGCTCTGCCAGCTGAGCTAATGGCTCATTTTTCCACTGATAGAACCTACCAGTGGTAAACAAAGACACTATTGCATCCTTGAATAACATATCCACTAAAGCGCTTATTTATTATAGCAAATCCAGGATCCAATGTCAATAAAAATTTTGTTTTTTGTATAATTTAGTCGATATATGTTTTTCTACAAGCGGATGGGGAGTAATTTTTGTGCTTTTTGAAGAGTTTTCCAAAGTAATTGACAGATGAGAAACTTAAATAATCCGAGACCTCGCTGATGGTCATATCCGTCGTCCGCAAAAGCTGTTCCGCTTTCTCGATTTTCAAACGATTATAATAGGTGATGAAAGTGCATCCACACAGCTTCTTAAAAGCGCGGCAGAAATAGTCTGGACTGAGTCCGGTCAGACGAGCCGCTTCCTCCAATGAGATTTTCTCCGCACAATGTTTCTCCAGATAAGCGAAAAGCTCAGAAAAACGAGCGTATTGCGCTACACGGACATATACCTGCTTCCCCTCTGGGGGTGACACGTCATAATAGCGCATCACTTGCACCAGTAACAGATATAAAAGTCCTCTAATTTTAAGCCGATAACCCGAACATCTGTCTTGATGTTCCCGCAAAATCTGGCTCAATACGCTCGTCACAACGGGATACGCCTCCTCAGAGGGGCGGATGACGTTGGGCAACATATGCTGACCGGTCAGAAACGGCATAACCTCCTCATTGCCAACTTCATCGGAGGCGTTGCCAAGAAAAACATCCGGCCCGATAACGACAGCCACATAATCCACCAACGATTCCTCCACCGAATATCCACTGTGGAGCTGCATGGGATTGGCAATCACGATATCGCCCTCTTTCGTATCAATCTCGCTTTCGCCAATCCGGAAAATACATCTGCCGCTGCGCAGTATAATCAACTCGAATTCGCGGTGATAGTGAGGCTGGAGAATTTCACTGAAACAAAAGGCGTTTTCACGGTTATTGTGCACCCGCAGCTCGAAGTCATGATGATAATCGTGCGTTTCTTCCTTCCACTGACTCATCGTCGCCGCCTCCTCACCTACATGCGCAAAATCATACCATTTCTTCGCAGTTTTATGTATAGTAAAGCTTTGATAATTTTATTATAATGGTTGTATAGCATGATTGCAAGCGCATCATCGTATCCCAGGTTATTCGGAAGAAAAGGAGACAGAGGAAATGGAACGAACCTATCTCAATCAGCTCAACGCTGTTTCAATGGAGCACACTCTGCAGGGCGCACTTGTCCGCACAAACACGGCAGCCCAAATCCGTCTTGATGTCTGCTTCGACGATACTATCCGCGTGTGGGCATGCCAAGATGGCGTTTTTATCAAGGATGCATCCTACGCTGTGTCGGAGGAATGCTTTCCCTGCCCGCCATACCGCATAGAGGATTGCGGCGACTATTTCGCCCTAGTGACGGACAGGCTATGCGTCCGCGCCTATAAGAAAAAGCTGCGTCTCGCTTTTTATACCGCCGACGACAAAACGTTGATTACACAGGAATACGAGCTGTACGGTATGGGCTTTGACGACATGGGTGGATTCTGTGTTCATATGGAGCTTGCAAAAAACGAGCATTTCTATGGGCTGGGTGAGGACAACGACGCCTTTGGCGGCAACCTCGACCGTCGTGGATCCTCGCGCGACATGATTACCGGCCAAACCATCACTGACGGCTGCGTTACCGCAGATTACCCCATCACCTTCTTTTTGTCGACTGGATGTGCGGCAGGCGGTTATGGCATCTTTGCCGACAACAGCTACCGGATGAAATTCGACATGGGGAAAAAATCGGACGACTACTACTATTTCACCGCACAGGGCGGCGAGCTTTTGTACTACTTCATGTACGGGCCGGATTTTTCCCACATCCTTGACCGCTACACCTCAATTACCGGCCGCCCGTCCATGCTGCCACTGTGGGCTTACGGTTACATTCAGTGCAAATGTACCTTTCATGACTGGGAGGAAACCGAAGACGTCATCGATCAGTTTAAGCGCTGTGATCTCCCGCTTGACTGTATCGTCTTCGACTATGACTGGCCGCAGAATTTCCACAATTTCCAGTGGGCGGATCGCTGGAAGGGACAGAGCCCGGAAAAGATCACCAAATACCGCAAGGAAGGTATCCAGTTCATGGTCTCCAACTCGGGACCGATGATCCGCAAGGACAGCTCAAACTTTCAAAGCGCACTCAAAGCCGGCGTTCTGGCAAAGGATACAAACGGCAACACAATCACTTGTGGTCACTACGGTGGCGAGCTGATGGACTTCTCCCATCCCGGCATGCGCGATTGGATTTGGCCGCAAATCAAGCACCTGTATGATGAAGGTGTCCGAAGCTGGTGGCTGGATCTGACGGAACCGGAAGGGGATCCGGACAATACTGTTTACTACGATGGCCCGAAAGCTAAGGTACACAATCCCTTTTCCCTGCTCAACACAAAACTATACTATGAGATGTTCCGCGATTATGACCCGGATACCCGTCCTTTCATCCTTACGCGGACGGGTACAGCGGGTATTCAGAAATATGGCGCCACCGTCTGGTCCGGGGACGTTTACTCGACCTATGAAACCTTTCAAGCGCACTGCCCGGAAGCGCTAAACACTGTCATGTCCGGCTTACCTGGCTGGACATCTGATGCAGGCGGATTCATCTCCAAGACGTACAATAATTCCCTTGTTGAGCATGGGCAACGCTACAAAAACGATACCCTCGCCCAAGCACTACTGTTCGAACGCTGGATGCAATTCGCCGCCTTCTCCCCCATTGCCCGTTCGCACCATGTTGGACCTTCCTCCCCTTATATGTACGGCAGCCTCGTACTGGAAAGTTGCCGTCGTTACCTAAAACTGCGCTACCGCCTGATGCCCTACATTTATTCCTATGCTTACCGCACCCATAAGACCGGTGCACCGCTGATGCGTCCGCTTGTATTCGACTACCAGAACGATCCGAATGTCGTCAACCTCAAATACCAGTATCTCTTTGGCAGCGAGCTGATGGTCGCGCCCGTCCTGTGGGAAAACCTGACAGCCGTCAAGGTCTATTTCCCGAAAGGACGCTGGCTGGACTACGATTACGGCTGCGTCTACGAAGGCGGGCAGGAATACGTTGTGTACGCGCCGCAAAACCGCATCCCGCTTTTTGTCAAAATGGGCGCAATTATCCCGATGGCGCCGCAGATGAATCGCACTTCCGAAAAGCCCTGGGATCCGGTAACTTTCGACATCTATCCTGAGGGCATCTCCTCCTTTACCATGTATCAGGACGATGGCTGCTCCCATCGCTTTGAGGATGGGGAATTTACGCAGACCACCGTCCAGTGTGACTACAGTGACCCCGCATTTATCAGGATAGCGATCCAGCAAAGTAACAAGCAGTTCGTCCCCTCGGTCTATGAAGCGATCTGCCATGTTGTCCACGCGCCGAAAGAAGTGAACGTCGGCAGAAGGAAGCTTCCTAGGCTGAATACTCTCTCCGAATATCAGGATGCCAGGGAAGGTTATTACGTCGATATGTTTTCCATGATGTTCCAGTTTAAGTTCTCAACCGGCTCAGAACTGCGATTCGACGTCTCTTGCAAAATGGACACAACGCGTACTTATGCCTTCTCTCAGCCGCCCCAGGTGACGTACGTCGAACCGGTTGGTTCTGCATCGGAAGAGGAGGATGCGCAGCACCCCTTCATCCTTCCGCCCGCCTCCCTGCCCTGCCGTCTGCCCGCCGTCAACTTCGACAGGGGCGGCGAAGGCGTGTCCTACCATACGGAATGCTGTGGCAACGCCGCCAAGCTGCACCGCGAGGAACCGGTACCGATCATACCGTCTACCGACATGTCATCGGCGTATGTTCTTGACACCGTGTCCGATGGTGACTGGTATGAATACACCGTCAATGTCACTGAGGAAGGACTTTACGACATCATTGTACGTCTTTGCCCACAAGAAAAAGGCGGATGTCTAATGATCGAAATGGATGGCAAAAACATATCGGGTGTCGTATACGTTCCTATTACCGCCCCCTGCGGAGAATGGATGAATCTTTCGATTGATAGTGTAATGCTCGAAAGCGGCGAGCAAGTTTTACGCTTGTACTTTAAGCATGGAGGCTGCATGGTCAACTATATCGAAGTAAAGAAACAGTAAGCGATAGTAGAACGTCCTGGCGGCATTGCCGGCAGGACGTTCCGTTGTTTATTCCTCTCTATCCGTTCCCAGCAGCTCCTGCATGGTTAAACGGCGGCCTGAAAAGCTATGTAGCAACAGCTCCTTCCAATCGTCAGGGAAACCAATATGAGACAACTTAATATCATTGCGGAATGTTCCGAGCAGTGCGTCCAACGCAGGCACAACCGTTTCATCCCACTTTTGATCATCCGGGTACAGCCGTCCCAGCATAAAAACCTGCTCGAACAGTCGCCCTGTCTGTGTAACGTCTATATCGTCCGGCAAGCGCGGGACAGAGACAAATCGCCAGTCATACAGACGTGAATAATGCGCACAACGATTGCGTAACTCGGTCAGACACTTGAGCCAGCTGTCGACATGCCTTGGTGTGGAACGGAACAGTCGTACAGCAAGCGTCTTTTTGTCCTGTAGCAGCATGTCGGCGTAAAAACAAGACAACATCCCAAGGGAAAAGAACTCCACTATGACCCACAATGGGAACTTTCCCTCGTATTTGCGCTTATGATGCTCCACAATCAGAGACTTCTCATTGCTACTAATACAAGCACGGACTTTCCCGAGGAACCGCGTATGGTTATGCCCCTGTCCGAAATTCTCCGCCTCCATATACCCAAGTGGACCGTAGCGGTGAGCATGATAGTAGGCAAGCTGCAAGCGCAGATATAACTCGATTTCCTCAACAACGGAGAATAAAAGCCCTCTCATACGGCGGTCAAATTCATAAATCCGCGCGATACGATCAATGGAAACGCCTTGCCGGCAGATACCATCCGAATCGCGGAATGTGGTCAAATATGTCTTCAGGCGGTAGTAGTTAACGCTGCGCAGAAAGTCCAAGCATCGTTTTTCATCCTCGACAGTAAAACCTTTCTCCTGCAGGATCTGAAGCTGCTGCTCGAAGGTAACCGGCTGTTTGACCTGCACGCCTATCCCCCCTATAAAAAATTGCCCTCCCATGGGACACGTCGCGCACTTTACAGTGCGGAGAGGTGCGGGAGGTCCTGTCATGTTCATCATACCATATTTGACAGAAAAGTCAAGTCCGTATCTTCCTGGACTTTCCTGTCCTTCGACACAACAAACGACTTCTTCTAAGGGCTTGCAATTCCTGCAGATTTATCGTATAATAGATGATATCATTGGAAAGGCAGCACGATTGTGTAGTCCGACATACAGACATACGGGCCCTGTGCAACAAGGCTTCGTGAACCATGTCAGGCGGGGAACCGAGCAGCATTAAGCGTTATGCGTTGTGTGCCGCAGTTACGTCTGTATGTCTGTATGTGAGATTATAGAGTGGGTGCTGCTTTTTTCTACCCCATGCCTGGGCGGTATGCCCGGAAAGGTCCGGTCAACCAACATGTATATGGCATTATACCGTAAATGGCGGCCCAAAACTTTTGAAGACGTCATTTCCCAACCTCATATCACACAGACGCTGAAAAACCAGATCGCGTCACAAAGCACCGCGCACGCCTACCTCTTCACTGGATCGCGCGGGACGGGCAAGACTACCTGCGCCAAAATACTGGCCAAAGCGGTCAACTGTCTGCACCCTGTCGATGGGAACCCCTGTCTGGAGTGCGAGGTCTGCAAGGGAATCGAAGATGGTTCTATCTTAGACGTGGTGGAAATCGATGCTGCCAGCAACAATGGTGTAGACAATATTCGCGAGCTGCGCGAGGAGGCGCTGTATACGCCTGCTGTCTGTCGCTTCCGCGTCTATATCATCGACGAGACGCATATGCTCAGTCCCGGTGCTTTCAACGCCCTGCTGAAAATCATGGAGGAGCCGCCTCCACATGTCAAATTTATTTTGGCTACAACGGAGGTGCATAAAGTCCCTTCTACCATCCTCTCCCGCTGCCAACGTTATGATTTTCGCCGCATCCGCTCTGAGGACATCTCACAGCGCCTTACCTATGTCTCGTCACAGGAAGGGATTGCCCTATCGGAGAGCGGCGCGGCGCTCATCGCCAAGCTGGCAGACGGCGGTATGCGTGACGCGCTGTCAATCCTGGATCAGTGTGCGGCTGTCTCGGAAAACGTGGGTGTCGACGAAATCAGTACTGTCTGCGGTATCGCCGGACGGGACTACCTATTCGAGTTGGCGGATGCTATCCTCGCCTGTGACTGCGCCAAAGCTCTCACCATTATCGACAACTTGTACGGGATGAGCAAGGATCTCACCCGCCTTTGCGAAGAACTGATCGGGCACTTCCGTAACCTGATGATGATGAAGTCCCTGCCGGACGGCACTGAACTTGTCACCTGCCTGCCGGATGAGCTTCAACAGATGCAGACAGCAGCTAGGTCCACACCCATGCCGCTGATCCTGCATACGCTAACGGTACTGCAAGAATGTCTTGACCGCTTGGGGCGGACAATGGGAAAACGAATAGAACTGGAAATGTGCATGGTACGGCTATGCAACCCTTCGCTTGACACTTCCCAAAGTGCACTGCTATCCCGTATCGAGGAGTTGGAACGTGTCGTCCGTAGCGGGCGGGTACCCAAGGCTTCCCCTTCTTCCGCAAAAACCCCCGCTCCTCCTTCCTCCATTTCCGACAGCAACCAAGTTCCAACGCCAAAAGCGCGGGCACACACGCAAATCGATCCCGCGAAGTTGACGCCGCTTCCCTGCTGGGCGGAGGTGCTGCAAACACTAGGGGAGCTGGATAAAGCAATGAGCGGCGTCCTGCAGAACTCTACGGCGTTTGAATTTGAAAACACCGTATTTATCGATGCAACTAATTCCGTCATCGCTTCCAGCCTGATCCGGCAGGAAAATTTCTCAAAGAATCTAAAAGAAGCGTTGCGTATTCACACCGGCCGGGACTATTTTATCCGGATAAAAACTAAACCCAAGCAAACGGCGGATGCACCGTCGTCGTTGGACAAGCTGATACAGCGCGCTAACGAGCTTGGTGTCGATACCACTGTGTCCTGAGCCGTAAGGGAAGCGCACAAACCGGTTTCCACATCCGGTTTCACGATATGTTACATGCAAAGGAGCTCACGAATATGAAAGCAAGATTACCACAAGGCTTTGGAGGCGGTGCCTCCAATATGAACAGCATGATTAAACAGGCCCAAAAAATGCAGGAGAATATGGCCCAGGTCCAGCAGGAGCTGGAAGCCCGTGAATACTCCACAACAGTCGGCGGCGGAGCAGTTGCTGTAACGATGAACGGCAAACGAGAGCTGACTGCCCTGCAGCTCAAACCTGAGGTCGTCGATCCCGACGATATCGAGATGCTTCAGGATCTCATTATCTCGGCTGTCAACGAGGTGCTGCGTAATATTGATGAAACCTCAGCTGCCGAGATGGAGAAGGTTACCGGCGGGCTGAACATTCCGGGGTTGTTCTAATATGGCCGATTATACTGCATTGCCCCTGCTCCGTCTGACGGAGCAGTTTGCACGTTTGCCGGGGATCGGCATAAAAACGGCCCAGCGTCTTGCCTATTATGTGCTATCGCTATCCAAGGAAGAGGCGGAAGCTTTTGCTAGCGCTGTCACCGACGCGCACGAGTCGCTGCATTATTGCGCAGTCTGTCAGAATTTTACCGATAAAGACGTCTGCCCCATCTGCGACAGCAATACGCGCGACCGCACGACCATCTGTGTCGTCGAATCGCCCAAAGACGTCACTGCTTTTGAACGTGTCCACGAATACAACGGGTTGTACCATGTCCTGCACGGGCTGGTTTCTCCGATGGACGGCATCGGCCCGGACAGCCTGAAAATCCGGGAACTTCTCTCCCGGCTGAATGACGGCGCCGTCCGGGAGGTCATCATGGCGACGAATCCTACCATCGAAGGCGAGGCGACAGCGATGTACCTTTCCAAACTGATAAAGCCTCTTGGCGTCAAGGTCACACGACTGGCGTTTGGACTGCCAGTCGGCGGTAATCTCGAATACGCCGACGAGGTAACGCTCTTTAAGGCACTGGAAAACCGCAACGAAATATAAACAAAGAGGGAGGCCTGCCGGCCTCCCTCTTTGTTTGTTTTCCGGCGTCCTGCAGCGTATCAGCTTTTTTCTGTCTCCTCCCTTGACAACCGCCTGTGTATGTTGTACAATGTCTTTAAAGATGTGCTCGTGCACGTAACGACGGTCCCATGGGACGGGAAGGAATGAATTATGGCAATTACCATCAAGGATATTGCTGCACGGGCGGGTGTTTCACGCGGGACTGTGGATCGGGCGCTGAACAACCGTCCCGGTGTCAACCCGCAGGTCAGGCAGCGGATCAGACAGATCGCTGCAGAGGCAGGCTACCGTCCCAACAAAGCGGGGCGTGCGTTAGCGGCAAAAAAAAATCCGATGACCTTCGGTATCGTACTCAATTCGCTGGATAACCCCTTCTTCAGCCAGGTGATCAAAGGGATCCGCGCGGCCTCGGACGAGTTGTCTGACTTTGGTTTACAAACACAGTTGATCGAACTGAAAGGTTATGATGTCTCTTCCCAGCTCGATGCGATCCATTGCCTGCAGGAGCAAAATGTCCAAGCCATTATCCTCACTCCGGTCAATGACGACCGCATCGCCCGTGCTATCCACTTTCTGACGGAAAAGGCCATCCCGGTCGTTACCGTTAACGCGGATATCGAAAAGTCAAGCCGTCTATGTTACGTTGGCTGTGATTACGAAAAAAGCGGGCGTGTCGCCGGCGAGCTAATGGGGTTGTTCACACAGGGAAATGCTCATGTCGGCATTGTGACCGGTACGGTGAAAATGCTGGGCCATAACCAACGTATCCATGGTTTTGACGAGGTTGTCAAGCAGTATTACCCCAATGTGATGATTACTGATATCGTCGAAAACAATGACGACGATGCTCTTTCTTTGGAGCGGGCACGGGTTCTTTTGTCCACTCACCCCAAAATAGACGCCTTATATATCGTTGCAGCTGGTGTCAAAGGGGCGATGGACGCGGTCACGGAATGCGGGCGCAGAATTACCGTTATCTCGTTTGACGACGTGGAGGATACCCGTATCCTGGTCCGTAGCGGACGCATCAGCGCGACCATCTGCCAGCAGCCGTTTGAGCAAGGATACCAGTGCGTTAAAATTCTCTACGATTACCTGACCCACGGTATAACGCCTCAGCCGCGGCTGTATACCGGTATCGAAGTAAAGGTCCGGCAGAATATCTAATAGGTGCATCACCCTGCAAAAAGCAGGTTGGAATGATAGAAGGAGGAGCTTAACATGAGTGAGTTTTTCAAAGGGATCCCTAAAATCAAGTATGAGGGCCCCGCTTCGCACAACCCGATGGCATTCCGTTTCTACAATCCTGACGAAGTCGTCGCAGGTAAGACAATGCGCGAACAGCTGAAATTCGCCATGTCCTACTGGCATACCCTCTGTGCAGAGGGCGCCGATATGTTCGGGCGTGGTACCGCCGACAAATCCTTCGGTGCGTCCGAGCCGATGGATCTTTATAAAAAGAAGGCTTACGCGGCGTTTGAGCTGATGGAGAAATTGGATATCGACTACTTCTGCTTCCATGACCGCGATATCGCACCGGAGTATGACACCCTTGCGGAAACCAACAAAGGTCTGGACGAGATCACTGATCTGATTGCCGACCTGATGAAACAGTCGGGCAAAAAACTGTTGTGGGGTACTGCTAACTGCTTTAACAACCCCCGCTATATGCACGGCGCAGGCACCTCCTGCGACGCCGACGTTTTTGCGTTCGCCGCCGCGCAGATTAAAAAAGCAGTAGAGTTGACCGTCAAGCTCGGCGGTCGGGGCTACGTATTCTGGGGTGGCCGTGAAGGCTATGAGACGCTGCTGAACACCGACATGGCTCTGGAGCAGGACAATATGGCGCGCCTGATGCGGATGACCGTTGACTATGCCCGTAGCATTGGTTTTACCGGCGATTTCTACATCGAGCCTAAGCCAAAGGAGCCGATGAAGCACCAATATGACTTCGATGTCTCCACCGCGCTGGCTTTCCTGCGCAAGTATGGCCTGGACAAGGACTTCAAGATGAACATCGAAGCCAACCATGCCACACTGGCACAGCATACCTTCCAGCATGAGTTGGCTGTTGCACGTATCAACGGCGTATTCGGCTCAATCGACGCCAACCAGGGTGACATGCTGCTGGGCTGGGATACCGACCAGTTCCCCACCAACGTCTACGATACCACGCTGTGCATGCTTGAGACACTGCGTGCCGGCGGCTTCACCAATGGCGGCCTGAACTTTGACGCGAAAACCCGCCGCGGTTCCTATGAGTTTGAGGATATCTTCTACTCCTATATCGCCGGTATGGACGCTTTCGCGCTTGGTTTACGCTACGCCGACAAGCTCATCCGCGACGGACGCTTGGATCAGTTTGTCGCCGACCGTTACAAGAGCTATCGCAGCGGCATTGGCGCAGATATTCTCTCCGGCAAGGCGACGATGGCGGATCTTGAGAAGTATGCGTTACAAATGGGCGACGTGAAAAAACTCTCCAGCGGCCGCCAGGAGTACTTGGAAAATATCATGAACGCCGTTATGTTCGGCTAAAAAATACGTTTCCGTGCAGGCAGTTTCTTTTAAGGGGCTGCCTGCGCGCTATCAGGAGGAGAGACTATGGCACTGAGATATGTGATCGGCGTAGACATCGGGACATCGGGCACCAAAACCATCCTGTTCGACGAAACGGGCGACGTGATAGCGTCGGCGACGGTCGAATACCCGCTGTACCACCCACACAACGGCTACGCCGAACAGGATCCGACGGACTGGTGGGATGCTACCGTCCGTACGATTCAATCAGTCATGGCACAAAGTGGCGTCCCCGCCGACAGCGTCAAAGGTGTCGGGCTGTCCGGACAAATGCACGGACTGGTCATGCTCGACGCGCAAAATGAAGTCATTCGTCGTTCGATCATCTGGTGTGACCAACGTACCGCCAAAGAATGCGAGGAGATTACTCAAAAGGTCGGCGCACGACGCCTCATCGAAATCACCGCCAATCCCGCACTGACCGGCTTTACCGCTTCCAAGATCCTCTGGGTAAAAAACCATGAACCGGAGAACTACGCGAAATGCCGTCATATTCTGCTTCCTAAGGACTATATCCGCTTCATGCTGACAGGCGAATATGCAACCGAAGTGTCCGACGCATCCGGGATGCAGCTACTCGACATCCCCCGGCGCTGCTGGTCGGACGAGGTCCTGGAGAAGCTCGAGATTGACAAAAATCTGCTTGGGACGGTATACGAGTCCCCTGAAGTGACGGGACGTATTACCAAAGAAGCTTCCTTGCTCACCGGCCTTGCGGAAGGTACAATTGTCGTCGGCGGCGCAGGCGATAACGCTGCAGCAGCAGTTGGTACTGGCGTGGTACGCGACGGCAAGGCGTTTACCACAATCGGAACCAGCGGCGTCGTTTTCGCGCACACTTCCGATATCGCTATCGATCCCAAAGGGCGCGTCCATACCTTCTGTTGTGCCGTTCCTGGCTGTTGGCACGTCATGGGAGTAACGCAGGGCGCTGGCCTGTCGCTGAAATGGTTTAGAGACAACTTCTGCGGTGCGGAGCAGGAAACCGCCGTGCAGATGGGCGTCGATCCCTACTACCTGATGGACAAAGAAGCGGACACCGTTCCTGTCGGTGCAAACCGCCTGCTTTACCTGCCCTACATGATGGGAGAACGCACGCCGCATCTTGACCCCGACGCGCGTGGCGTCTTCTTTGGTCTGACCGCAATGCACACAAAAAAAGATATGCTGCGCGCGATACTAGAGGGTGTCTCCTATTCATTGCGTGACTGCATCGAAATATTCCGTGAAATGGATATCAGCGTCGATGATATGATGGCGTGCGGAGGCGGCGGGACATCACCTCTATGGCGGCAGATGCTTGCCGATCTTTACGCCTGTCCGGTTAAAACGTCGGCTTCCAAGGAAGGACCCTCTTTGGGCGTCGCACTGCTGGCAATGGTGGGCGCAGGCATCTACCCGACGGTGCAAGCCGCTTGTGATGCGGTCATCCGCGAGGACAAAGTCCAGCCGCCATGTGAAGAAAACATCCCGCAGTACGAAAAGTATTACCAAATGTACCGCTCGCTGTATCCCGCTCTCAAGGACAGCTATAAAGCCTTGGCGGCGCTGGGGGAATAATTCCATCATATACGGCAGACAGCCTCTACGCTGTCTGCCATTTTTTGCACCGTCCTGTCTTTACAGTGGCGTCTGACAGCCAGTAGATTCCTTGACTATGCCGGGGGCACGTTTGAATAAGCCGGTTCTATCACCTACCATTGAACGACTTTTTTGCCACTAAGGGTAGAAATTCATTAAACCATTTGGTAAAATATAACTATCTTTATGTTTATGTGAAAAAGGTGATCCTTTTATGTCAGAACTCATCGTCGTCCTGACACTGCTCATCCTGTTCAGCGTCCCTATACTTCTTTACTACCTGTTCCTCAATGCGCGTTACCGGCAGAGCGCTTATTTTAGGCAAACGCGACGCCCGTTACTACAACTGATGCAGGACAAATGCGCCTATGGCGAGTACCTGATTGAAAAGTACCTGAGCAGGTTTTCCGGTGAAAAGCGCTGGCTGTTCAACGTCTACCTGCCAAAAGACGAAGGAGAAACGACCGAAATCGATGCAATTTTGATTCATAACTCAGGTATCTATGTCTTTGAGTCCAAAAACTACAGCGGCTGGATTTTCGGATCGGAACACCAGAAGATGTGGACGCAGTCCCTTCCAACTGGAAAACGGCGGACGCAGAAAAACCATTTTCTCAACCCGATCTGGCAAAACAAGCTTCATATTGAGTGCCTGGAAAAGGCCCTGTCAGACTGCGAAGCTTTTCCGCTCTACTCCTTCATCCTCTTCAGCGACCGATGCACACTGAAAAAACTGACGCTCTCTGACACTGCACCGGCCGTCATTAACCGCTACGATGTGCTGGAAAAGGTGTCGCAGCAGGCAAAATCGACCGGCCAAGTCTGTAGTCTGACACAAATCGAACAGCTTTATCAGACGCTTTTGCCAGCCACACAGGTCTCGCAGTCTGTAAAAGACAGGCATATCGCAGCCATACAGAAACGTCTCGGCAAGGTCGAAACTTCCACTTGTGCGACTCTGACGTCGGTGACAGACTCTGTTGGACCAGCGCCTGTCTGCCCGCGATGCGGTGCACTGTTGACGCTCCGCACCGTCTCCAAAGGGGAGCGAAAGGGGCAAACCTTTTGGGGCTGCAGCCGCTTTCCAAAATGCCGCTATACCGACTACCGGGACGAAAAAGAACCGGCAGCCTCCAAGCAATAAACGTCCGCTTTGCCGTCTGGCGTTTCTCCGCGGTTTATGCTATAATAGGTGTGAAACGCTATAATACCGGTGCAAACCGGACATGATAAGGATGTGTAAGATGGACCTTATTCGCAAAGAAATCAAAATCCTCTCCCCTCGCCTGACAATGCGCCAGATGGATCTGAACGACTTTGATGACGTCGCCGAGATGCTGCGTGACAGCCGGGTCATGTACGCTTGGGAAAAGACCTTCTCCGACGAGGAAATCCAGGATTGGATCCGCAAGCAAATGGCACGCTACCAAAGCGACGGAGCTGGGTACTTTCTTGCAGTCGACCGCTCCAACGGACAAGCTGTAGGGCAAATTGGGCTAATAAAAGAAAACATCGCCGGTAAGACCTGCTGGGCACTGGGCTATATGCTCAAGCATCCTTATTGGAAGCAGGGTTATGCCTACGAGGGCGCCAAGGCCTGTATGAATTACGCTTTTACTGTTCTGAAGACGGATAAACTCTACTGTGATATCCGTCCCCAGAACCTCGCCTCCCGGCATGTCGCGCAACGCCTTGGTATGGAGCAGACCGGTGACTTTATCAAACGCTACGACGGCAAAGATATGCTCCATCTGATTTATGAAAAGAAAAACATACACCAGCGAATTTTCAAAGGGATCGGCGTTGGCTGCCTGATTGGCGGTATCATCGGAGCAGTCTCCACCATTTTCCTGAGCAACCTGCTGCAAAGCGTTATTGTCGGTGTCGCCGTGGCAGCAGCAGTCGCTACCGGTGTGGCACTTTGGTTGTGTCGGAAGTAGCTGTGCAGCTTTTCATTGACGCCGACGCTTGTCCAGTCATCGACTGCGCGCTGCAGATAGCCCGATCCTACGGCATACCCGTCGTCCTTGTCTGCGACGCTTCGCATGTCCTGCAACGCGATGGGGCGCGGACCGTAACAGTAGCGGAAGGCGTGGACAGCGCGGACTTTATGCTGCTGTCCCTGATCCGGCCTGGGGACGTGGTCATTACCCAAGACTACGGCTTGGCGGCGATGTGCTTGTCCCGACGTGCGTATGTCCTCAACCAGAACGGTATGGCGTATACCGACGCGAACATTGACGCGCTGCTGCTGTCACGTCATATTGCAAAAAAGATACGCCGCTCAGGGGGACGGATCCAAGGGTCCCAAAAGCGTACTCGCGCACAGGACATGGCGTTCTGCGCCGCTTTGCGGTCGTTATTCGACGCCGTCCTGACGCTGCCATGAAAAGGAGTAACGGATGAAACTGATTTCCTGGAATGTCAACGGCCTGCGCGCCTGTATAGGCAAAGGCTTTCTTGACTTTTTCCATAGTGTCGACGCCGATATCTTCTGCCTTCAGGAAACGAAAATGCAGCCTGAACAACTTACGCTTGAGCTACCTGGGTACTACCAGTATTGGAACAGTGCGGAAAGAAAAGGCTATTCTGGTACGGCGGTTTTTACAAAGCAAGAGCCTATATCGGTGCAGTATGGCATCGGCAAGCCGCAACATGACACGGAAGGACGTGTCCTTGTGCTGGAATATCGTAGTTTTATTCTGGTCAACGTCTACACGCCGAACGCACAGCGGGATCTGGCGCGCATTTCCTACCGCATGGAATGGGAGGATGATTTCCGCGTTTACGTGAGTGATCTGTCTCAAAGAAAGCCTGTCATCATTTGTGGGGACATGAATGTCGCACATGAGGAAATTGATCTGAAAAACCCAAAATCCAACCGGGGCAATGCGGGCTTTTCCGACCAAGAACGTGACAAGATGACCCAACTTCTTTCCAGCGGCTTTACCGACAGTTTCCGCTTGCTGTACCCAGATCGCGTCGCCTACACCTGGTGGTCGTATATGTTCCATGCACGGGAGAAAAACGCGGGCTGGCGTATCGATTACTTCTTGACCTCCGACTGTCTGCGGGACAGCATCCGAGATAGTCTGATATATACCGACATCATGGGCAGCGATCACTGTCCTGTCGGTCTGGAAATCGACCTGATATGAGCAGACAGAAGGAAGGCCGCTTAATAGCGGCCTTCCTTCTGTCTCATCTTTTTACCTGGAGGAATATTATCAATCTCTTATGTTCTATATATGTATTTTATCATAAAATATACAAAAAGTCTATATAGTGTTTTGCATAAATTCTATCATTATATTTTTTAAAATTGCACATATATGATATTTTTACATGATGTCTCTACTATTTAGAGCAAGTGCAATCTTTTTTTCTTTCTACTTTTGTATAAAAAAATCCATCAATATTTTTCATGTTCATAATTTGAATGAACACTATTGTTTCCGATACTTCCACCCCTTGAAGGACCGTCCTTCCTTCATGTGCTTTGTATTGACAGGACTTGTAATTTGCGCTAGGATAGTCATATCAGTACTTAGAAGACAGGAAAGGGGTCCTACCGTATGCTACATCGTATTGCCGTAAAAACAACAGATACACAGTCCTTTATCAATATCACCCGCGACGTTGCCTCTGCCGTTACACAAAGCGGCGTTCAGGACGGTATTGCTGTCATCTACTGCCCACACACCACTGCCGGTATCACGGTCAACGAAAACGCCGACCCTGACGTGGTTGCGGATATGTGTAAGGGGCTACAGCATGCTTTCCCCGATCTGCCGCAGTACCGCCATTTCGAAGGTAATTCCACCGCACACGTCAAATCCAGCACTATTGGCGCTTCTCAGACCTTTATCATCAGTGGTGGTTCGTTGTTGCTGGGCACTTGGCAGGGGATCTATTTTTGTGAATTCGACGGGCCGCGCAGCCGTACGGTATATGTGAAGGTGTTAGAGGGCTAGAGAGCTGTTCTTTCGCTGTGATTTTTTGCAAAGGAGGCCGCATCCAATGAAACTGGTCCACACGTCGGACTGGCACATCGGGAAGTCGCTGTGCGGCTTTCCTTTATACGACGAACAATATGCATTTTTGGAAGAGCTGATCCGTGTACTGCAACTGGAGCAGGCGGATTGCCTGGTCATCGCAGGCGACCTTTTTGATCGTTCTGTCGCTCCAACGCAGGCGGTTACTCTGTTAAGCGATGCGTTGGTACGTATCCGAGAGGAGACTGGCGTCCCGATTCTCGCTATTGCAGGCAACCACGACAGTGGGGAGAGGCTTTCCTTTCTCAGCAAGCTTTTGCAGAACAGCGGCGTCTATCTGGCAGGAACGTTACACCCCCGCATCGAACCGGTTATCCTCTCAGATAGGTTTGGAGAAGTGCATTTTTACTTACTTCCCTATTTTGAACCTGCTGAGGTCCGCGCACTGTGGCCGGATTGCAATTGCGCTGGTTTCGATGCCACTTATCGCTTTGTCTTGGACACAATTGTAAGGGAAATGGATCCATATGTGCGCAACGTCATCGTCACACACGGTTTTTTTGCGATGTCCGGGGAACAGGATAGTATGCTTTTCGCTAAATCCGAGGTATCGATAGGCGGCAGCGATCTCATCAACGCCTCCTGCCTCCTCCCTTTCGACTACGCCGCCCTCGGTCACCTGCATACGCCGCAGCGCGCCGGGCGTGACTACATCCGTTACAGCGGATCGCCGTTGAAATATTCCGTCAGCGAGGCCGCACGGGAAAAACACTTGGTAATCGCCGATCTGCACGGCAAGGGTGACATCCGTATCGCTGCGCAAACAATACAGCCCCTGCATGATGTCCGGATTTTACAGGGGCCCTTGCAGGAGTTGTGTTCTCATGCACAGAACTGTGAGGATTACGTGTATGCCATCCTCACAGATTCGGAGGGGGACGTTCTGGATCCAATCGGCAAGCTGCGTGCCGTCTACCCTCGTACGCTCGGCCTGCGTTTCTTATCGAGGAACGAAGCGTCTGAGAAGTCGACACTGTCCGCCGATCCCGCACCTCGCAAGGGCCTTGCAGAGCTGTTTGAAAACTTCGTGCAGGATACGTCTGGCCGAACGCTGGACAAAGAAGAGCATGCGCTCATTGAAAGCTTGGAAGGCCGTGTATGCCGGGAGGCCTTGTAATTTTTCCTGACTCTACCAACAGCCATGACAAAGCAGGCTTACCATAGTATTGTTTCTGTTATCCCGCAAAGGTATGCCACGAATCTGAAAGGAGGGCGCTTGATGCTACCGGTCAAACTGAAGTTACAGGCATTCGGTACTTTTTACACCTACCAAGAAGTCGACTTCACCACCTTGTATGAAAGCGGGATTTTTTTAGTTTCGGGAGCGACAGGTTCCGGTAAAACCACCTTGTTCGACGCCATCACCTTCGCCCTCTATGGCAGTGCATCCGGACAACGGGAAAGCGACACCTTCTTCAGCCAATATGCACCTCCCGACGCGGAAAGCTTCGCTGAATTCACTTTCCAGGTACATGGAGAGACATATACCATCCGGCGCACACCACAATGGGAGCGTGTCAATTCGCGCGGGAATCTGACGGTGGTCAATTCTACAGCGCTGCTGACACTTCCCGAAGGGCAAGTCATCACCCGGATCGCTGACGTGAATGCCCGGATCGAGGAAATCCTCGGGCTGAACAAGAACCAATTTTGTAAAATCGTGATGCTTCCGCAAGGGGAATTCCAGCAACTTTTACAGGCTTCCAGCACGGAAAAACAGGAAATCTTTCGGCGCATCTTCGACACACAGGCATACGATCTTTTCAGCCGTACGCTATCTGCCAAGGCAAAGGACGCCAAAGAGGAAGTACTGTCACAGCGCAAGGTGATCGAAAGCCTTTCGCAGTCTGTCGACGCAAGGGAAGGTACCCCTCTTTATGACGCCTGCCATACGGATCATATTTCCCCGCAGCAGGTGATTTCTCTACTAGAGGAGGACGAGGCGCGCCTGCGATCAGAGGTGGAAAAACTATCCAGTGCAATAGAAAGCCTGGCCGATCAACGTCAGAAGGTGAATCTCGACCTTGCTACGGAAATCAACCGACAGTTTTACCAGCTCAATACCGTCAGTGCAGAGATTGATACGTTAGACGCCAAAGTCGAACGCATCCGCCTGACGCAGCAACGGCTGGAGAAGGCCCGAAAGGCGCGGGAATTGACACCGCTAAAAGAACGCGCCGACGCCGCGAACATCCGCCTGGCGGAACATCGGGAGCAGCTGACGCAAAGCCGGCAAGCTCTACAGCAGTGCGAGGACGCTTGCCGCCGTGCCGAGTCCCTCGCTGTACAGGCGAAAAAAGAAGAGGAATCTCTGCCCCGGCTGCTGCAACGACGTGCACAGCTCGTCGCCTGTGCGGAAGCCGTTGCACGCCTCGTTGAAGAAGAAGCACGTGTCCGAGCACTGGAAACAAGCGTATTGGAACTATCGGCAGCAACTGAGCAGTTGACGTCCTGGAAGGAAGGCCTCCTCCTTACCGAAGAAATCCAAAAAAAGAAGAGACTTTTCGATATGATTTCCGCCGTCGCCGGCGCCGTCAAAGAGGAAAATATTCTACGCTCACGTTATGAAGAACACGCCGGGAGGTACAAACAGCTCTTCGCCCGTTTCATCGATGGGCAAGCTCGTTCTTTGGCGGCGTCTCTGCAGCCCGGACAGCCTTGCCCCGTCTGCGGCTCCTGTGAACACCCGCATCCCGCCAGTGGACAATGCAAGGATAGTGTCTCCCAAGAGGATTTGCATAGCTGTGAGCAAGCTTACCAGGCGTCGATGGAGCAACTGAAAGCGGCGCGTCTACGGACATCTTCCCTATGGGAAACCGCCTTGCAGGCCCTGCCCGACAGCCTTGGCCCCCCAACTGGCAACGCCGCAGAGCATCTGGCGTTCCTGGATAGCTGCGGCGCTGCTTTGCACACCGAAATCAAACAACTGGAAACTTCTTTACCGGAAGGGTCCCCGCCGCCATCCAGTCTGCCGGAAACGCTGGCGCAGCTGGGCCGTACCACGGAATCGCTTGCAGCCGCGCGTGCGGCTCTGGAGGGGGCGCAACGCTTGTGCGTGCAGCTGCGAAAGAACATCCCTCCGAATTTTCCCTACGAAAAAACCGGTGGCATAGAGGAGGCAGTGAAAGAACTGGACCAGCGTGCGCAGTTGATACGGCGCCAGTCCGACGCGTCGTCTCAGGCGCTTCTACAGGCTGCCACAGCACGCAGTGCACAGCAGCAGCGTTTTGCGCAACTGGAAGGACTTGTCTCTCAGGACGAGCAAGAACTTGCTGAGCTTCAGCATCGTTTGACAAGCCAGATGAAAGAAAACGGTTTTGAAAATAGCGCCGATTTTGCTGAGCATTGTGGATATATCGATAAAATACCTGAGGCTGAGGAATACGTCCGCCATTTTTACGCGTCTTTGGAAAGCAAAAACCGGCAGCGGGCTGACCTGCTCGCATCACTGGAGGGAAAGAAACCATTCGACATTGAAAAGATGGAGAGCAGCCTCTCAGCGCTGAACGCACAGCAAAAGCTCCTAGAGGAACAGGTGCAGCGTGCCGCCTATACGCGGGAACATAATGCCGACACTGCCCAACGCCTGCACAGGGCCTTCGATTTATTGGCACAGCAGGAGTCCTGCTGCCTGCGTTACGAGCGTTTAAGCGACCTGGCAAACGGACGTAACGACAAACGCATTACCTTTGAAAGCTACGTCCTCGCCGCATACTTCGACCAAATTGTCGCACTGGCCAACCTTCGGTTGGAGCGGATGACAGACGGGCGTTACACGCTGCAACGCCGTGTCGACAGCGGCCGCAGCAAAGGACGAGGTCGTACCGGCCTCGACTTAGAAGTCCACGACAGCTTCACGGGTAAAGCGCGCGACGTTAGCACACTGTCCGGCGGGGAAAGCTTCAAGGCGGCACTATCACTCGCCCTGGGGTTAGCCGATACGGTCAGCCGCACAGCGGGAGGCGTCGAAATTCAGACCATGTTCATCGACGAGGGCTTCGGATCGCTTGATCCTGATTCCCTCGACAGCGCGGTCTCCACATTGATGCAGCTGCGGATGAACGGACGTTTGGTCGGCATTATTTCGCACATGCCAGAACTCAAGGAACGAATCTGCGCCAAGGTGTTGGTATCGGCATCTCCCAGTGGCAGCAGCGTTACCGTTGAGGTATAATCCTTCCATGAGAAGGTTACCATAATTGTTACTGACAGAAAGGGCGTTCATTATGAAACATGAAATCAAATCACAGACCGCCAGCGTGGCCATCGAATCCTTTGGTGCGGAGCTTCGTTCTTATCAGGACGCTTCCGGCACGGAGTACATGTGGAAGGGCGATCCCAAATATTGGAGTGGCGTATCCCCAGTTCTCTTTCCTATTGTCGGGGCGCTCAAGGACGAAAAGACCCTTATTGAAGGGAAGACTTACTCCATGAAGCAGCACGGCTTCCTGAGAAAAATGGAATTCGACTGCGTGTCCTGCCAGGGCAACAAGGCTGTTTTCTCCGCATCATCCACGGAAGAGACACTCAAACAGTACCCCTACCGTTTTACCCTGACGATCACCTACGCGCTCAACGAATCTGTTTTGAACATCCGTTACGAGTTGCACAATACTGATGACCGCACACTCACCTATATGCTTGGCGCACATCCGGCTTTCAATATCCCCTTGGCAGGACAAGGAACATTTGACGAATATGTCATCGAATTTGCGCAGGAAGAAACGCTGGCCTGTCCTTATCTGAATCCGGTTACCAACGTCCTGGAGGTTGAAAAGCGGCGCACCGTGCTGGATGGAGGGAAGCGTATTCCCGTTTCACACACGCTCTTCGATGACGGCGCTTTGGTATTTGACGCGTTAAAATCGCGCAGTGTTAAGCTGTATCATATCAACTCCGGGCGCGGGGTGGAAATGCACTTTGCCGATTTTGATTTCCTTGGCATCTGGTCACCCACCCATACCGACGCCCCCTTCATCTGCCTCGAGCCGTGGCTAGGTATGCACGATCGCACGGATGAATCTGGCGTTTATGAAAAGAAAATAGGCGCCCGGACGCTGTCTGCCGGTAGCAGTGTATCCTTCCAATTCGATATCCTGCCGCTATAAAAGTCATCATATAGATATAGAAAGGTAAATATATGGTAAACGAAAAGCGCGCCTGGCCTCCCAAGCTTGTAGTTACGCTTATTCTCTACGTTGTTTATCTGGTTGTTGGCATTTATACCTATTTAACGGAGGGTGTCAGTGCGTTGTTCAACTCAGTGACCACCCTTTTGACGCTGGCAGCTATTCACTTTCTTCTCTACCGTCTTCTGCCCAACGCACATTACCTTATGATCGTTTTCTTTGCCGCGTTTGCACAGTTTGGTGGGATGATGCTTCATTTTTACGGTAGAATTCCTCGTTACGATCTACTGATGCACGGTGTCAGCGGTATGATGTTATTTGCCGTCGGGGATTGGCTGATAGCCGCGCTCACCAGCGTCTGCGACCGTGAACGTCCGCACCGGGACAAAATTCCACTTCTCATCCGTATCTTCTTTGCGATGCTGTTTGCGATTGCCTGCGCTGGAATATGGGAAATTTTTGAGTTTGCCACGGATAAGTGGTTTGGACTGAATTCCCAGCTTGGCAGCCTCGAGGACACCATGACCGACATCATTGCGGGGACGGTTGGGGCAATTTTTTCCGCTGTGGTAGCCTTTATTTTCGTGACTGTATTGAGAAAAAGAATTCGGTCTAAAGAGTGACCGCCTTTATTACAGGTGGGGCTCATGCTCCAATCCGGAACCAACCGATCAAACCGTCCTTCATGGACGGTTTTTTTTTATTTTCCCGTCTTCGAGCTGGTAAAAGGTGCTGGCAAAGCCTCACTTGGGGTTGACAAAAGGCAAGAAATACTTTAAAATAAAAGCAAGTTGCAACTGATAGTTTCTTTTCCCGCTTTTGGTCGGGAGCCATACCATATGAATTTTCAGGAAAGGGCATGATTGTAGACATGTCATCCGCGATGCTTTCTTACTTCTTTATGTTTTTTGCAAGCCTGTACTTTTTTAGCTACGGGTTCTTTTGGTATGCAAAGCATAAAGCTGTTAAGAATCGGCCGCAGGAATAAAGCGTATGGTATTGTAAAATATTATGCATCCAGATGGTTTGAAGCTTAACAGCGGGCTTCAGGCCATTTTTTATTTTGTCGGGAGGTAAAAAAATGATTATCATTCTGAAGGAAAATTGCGAGAAACCAAAACTGGACGAACTGGTGGGCTGGCTGGAACGGCAGGATGTGAAGATCACCACTGTCACGGGCACCAGTAAGACAATCCTGGGCCTGCTCGGCGACACTTCGAAGATTGATATGGAAAGCGTCCGCGCACGCGACATCGTCGAGTCGGTGCGCCGGGTCCAAGAACCTTATAAGAAGGTGAACCGTAAATTTCATCCGACTGATACGATCGTTGAAGTCAGCGGGCGAAAAATCGGGCAAGGCACTTTCAACGTTATCGCAGGCCCTTGTTCCGTTGAATCTGAGGAGCAAATTACGCTCGTCGCACAGAAGGTGAAAGAATCCGGCGCGACGTTGCTACGTGGCGGCGCATTCAAGCCCCGGACTTCCCCCTACTCCTTCCAAGGACTGCGTGCTGACGGCATCGAGCTTTTACTCGAGGCCAGAAAGCTCACCGGCCTGCCGATTGTCACTGAAATTATGTCGCTTGCCCATATCGACTTGTTTGCAGACGTCGATGTCATTCAGGTTGGAGCGCGCAATATGCAGAATTTTGAGCTGCTCAAGGAGCTGGGACACTGTGGAAAACCTATCCTGCTGAAACGCGGACTGGCCAACACGCTGGAGGAATTCCTGATGAGCGCCGAATACATCGCGGCTGGCGGCAATACGGACATCATCCTATGCGAGCGCGGTATCCGTACCTTTGAGACCGCCACCCGCAATACGCTGGACATTTCCGCTATCCCTCTGCTGAAACAGTACTCCCACCTTCCTGTCGTCGTTGACCCCAGCCATGCAACCGGGATCACTTCGCTGGTGGAGCCCCTCTCGCTGGCTGCTATCGCCTGCGGCGCAGACGGCCTGATTATCGAAGTTCACAACGATCCAAAGCATGCGCTATCTGATGGCGCACAGTCGCTGACGCCTGAACAGTTCGACAGTGTGATGAAGTCGGTAAAAAAGCACGCCGCTTTTATGAGAAAGGAAATGGCGTAACAGGTTGCAATTCCCGATCGAAAGGAAGAACCGTTGTTATGAGTGTCATCGAAATACATACGTCGCGCCCTTATTCCATCCGTATTGAAAACGGCGTACTGAAATCCTGCGGGGAAGCCATTCTCGGTGTTCACAGACCTTGCCGTGTCTGCATCGTTACAGATGACCAAGTCGGCCTATTGTATGCGGATGCTGTGTCAGATTCTTTGGAGAAAGCCGGCTTTCAGACTTGCACCTTTACTTTTCCGCATGGGGAAACCTCCAAATCGCACGAAACATTGCTAAATCTATATGCATTCCTGTGTGAACACAGCCTGACCCGCTCCGATTTAATTCTTGCGCTGGGCGGCGGTGTCGTAGGCGATCTGGCCGGTTATGCCGCAGCAACATACCTACGCGGCGTGAGCTTTGTCCAGATGCCGACTTCACTGCTCGCGCAAATTGACTCATCAGTGGGCGGTAAGACAGCTGTCAATATCCCTCAGGGGAAGAACCTCGTCGGAGCCTTTTGGCAGCCCATTCTGGTTCTCTGCGACAGTGATACGCTGCGCACGCTTCCGCAGGATTTCTTTGACGACGGCATGGGCGAGGTTGTCAAATACGCCGCCATCCGTTCTCCGTCCATGTTGGAGGACATCCTCTCGGGACAGGCCCGGAAGCATCTGTCCCCGATCATCGCGGAGTGTATCGATATCAAACGCAGCATCGTCGAAGCCGACGAGTTGGATACTGGCGAACGGATGCTGCTCAACTTTGGTCATACCCTCGGACACGCAATCGAGAAAGTCTATGGTTATGGTGTATATTCACACGGAAAGGCCGTGGCAATGGGAATGGCAATGATGACGCAGGCGTCAGAACGGATGGGTTTCACCCGCCCCGGCACACTAGACAAACTCCTACGATCACTAGACGCCTGTGGTCTGCCGCATCATCCCGACACAGATTGGCAATCGTTGTACGAAGCGTCGCTCAACGATAAAAAACGCGACAGCGATACCATACGCATCGTACTGCTGCGTGATATCGGGGAAGCGGAAATTGTCGCGCTTTCGCTGCCAGAATATCGCAGCATGCTGAAAAGCGCCTTTGATTAACCATACCATTAGGAGGGACATGATGAAATACGACGTCCGCATTTATCCCGGACTGCTGCACGGGCAGATAAAAGCGCCTTCCTCCAAGTCGCAGTGCCACCGCCTCCTGATTGCCGCCGCGCTATCCGGAAGACGTACAGTGCTGGAAAACGCTACCCTTTCCATGGATATCCGCGCAACTGCCGACGTGTTATCCGCCTTTGGCGCTTCCGTCAAAACCGACCCTGTCCTGCACCTCATAACCGTCGACGGCATTTCTTCCCCGCCGTCCTTTGCAACCGCCGACTGTCGCGAATCCGGATCGACGCTGCGTTTCCTTCTTCCAGTGGCTGCCGCGCTTGGTGTCGAAGCCTCGTTTTCCGGCCAAGGCAAGCTGCCGCAGCGCCCTCTCACACCCTACCTGCGGGAACTTCCCCGTCATGGCGTCACTTTTGACCGTCCAGTTCTCCCCTTGACGATGAGGGGGCAACTGCAAAATGGTACGTTTGAGCTGGAAGGTAACATCAGCTCCCAGTTTGTTTCGGGGCTTCTATTTGCACTGCCGCTTTTGCAAGGCGACAGCGAAATCCATCTTCTCTCGCCGCTGGAGTCAAAGCCCTATGTGGATATGACTGTTCAGGTACTGCGTGCTTTCGGCATCCAGGTCGAGGAAACAACGCAGGGCTATCATGTCCCCGGCGGACAGCGCTACCAAGTACCTCAAAGCGCTTCTATCCCGGTGGAAGGCGATTATTCGCAAGCTGCCTTTTTTCTGGTGGCTAATGCTCTGGGTAGCAGAGTGACAGTGGACGGCCTAATTCCGAACAGCCTACAGGGCGATCGTGCGATCGTCTCCTACACCGGTCCCTCCCTAGCACCTTTCCATGCCGACATGTCACAGATTCCCGATCTTTTACCGGTTCTCTCCGTCCTCGCTTGCTTTCACAACGGGGACAGCCTACTGTACAACGCAGGGCGACTGCGGATCAAGGAAAGCGACCGGCTCAGCGCCATAACCGACGTCCTGGTGCGTCTAGGCGCCGACATCCATATGACGGAAGATAGCCTGTCCATCCGTGGTACCGGGACGTTGCACGGCGGAGAGGTGGACAGTCACAACGACCACCGTATCGCTATGGCGGCCGCCGTGGCTGCGACACGTTGTTCCTCCCCCGTCACCATCCACGGAGCAGATTGTGTTTCTAAATCATATCCGGAATTTTTTGCAGATTTCAAAACGCTTGGAGGGAAAGTAGATGTCATCCCTATGGAATAACGGATTGTCCCTATCCATTTTCGGCGAGTCGCACGGACCGGCAATCGGCGTGTGCATGGATAACCTTCCTGCCGGCGAGGAAATCGATCTGGAAGCGCTTCAGCGTTTCCTGGCCCGCCGTTCGCCGGGGAACAAGCCAGGTTCAACGCCACGCAAGGAATCAGACGAAGTCCAGATCCTTTCCGGGTTCTATCAAGGCCGCACGACCGGCACACCTCTTGCGATGATGATCCCCAATACCAATACCCGTTCGGGCGATTACCAAAACCTCGTCGACCATCCCCGGCCCGGCCATGCGGACTATACAGGAAACGTTCGGTATAGGGGATACAACGATCCACGTGGCGGTGGTCATTTTTCTGGTCGTTTGACCGCGCCGCTCGTCGCCGCGGGTGGGATCTGTGCACAAATCCTTGCCCGCCGTGGGATTACGGTAGGCGCGCATATCGCCTCGATTGGCGGTGTCAGCGACGACCTGCTTGATCCGGTTACCGTAACCGCAGAACAAATCCTCTCCGCCGCACAAAAGACCTTCCCGGTCCTGAACGACGAAAAAGGCTTTGCCATGCAAAAGCAAATTGAACAGGCGCGTCTTGACTGTGATTCGATCGGTGGTATAATAGAATGTGTCGGAATCGGATTGCCAGCCGGTATCGGCAGCCCGATGTTTGATGGGCTGGAAAGCGTGATATCTGCCCTTGTTTTTTCGATACCCGCTGTCAAAGGTGTGGAATTCGGCGCCGGTTTCGCTTGCGCACAGATGCGCGGATCTAGTTGTAATGACGCTTTCTGTTACGCGTCAAACGGCAATGTCGTGACGTGTACCAACCGTCATGGTGGAATCCTCGGCGGTATTTCGTCCGGTATGCCGCTTGTTATCCGTGCGGCTATCAAGCCTACGCCTTCCATCGCGCAGGAGCAGCGGACCGTCTGCTTTTCCGAGCATCGAAATGACACCGTAGCTGTCCGTGGCCGTCATGACAGCTGTATTACAGTCCGCGCTGTTCCTTGTGTGGAATCGGCTATGCTGGTGGCATTGGCAGGGCGGATGATTGCCGAAGGCTGGCTGAGCGAGTAAAAGAACTGTAATACTTCGGAGGGATCGAAAATGGCACGGCAGCCAAAAAAGCGGATCCAAACCTTCGCCGGGATTACGCCGGGAGGGTTGACAGATGTCTATGAAATCAAAATACTCATTTGTTACCTGCTGGACAGCATCCGAAAGCCAGTGGATCAGGATACCCTGAATAACATCATTACCTACGACAACCTTGTCAGCTTTCTTGATTACTCGGTCGCCCTGAGTGAGTTGATTGATTTCGGCAACCTCAGCTTGGAACGCCAGGAGGACGGATCGGAATGCTTTGTCCTGACGGATTTGGGCCAGGAAACCTCACGTACGCTGCGCAAGCACGTACCGATCGCAATCCGGGAACGCATTACGGCAACTGCTCTTAATGTACTGGCTCAGATGAAGCGGGAACGAGAAATCTCTATCGAAACCGTACCCGTCAAAGATGGATTGATCGTCAAGCTGGCCATCCACGATATCGGCAGCGATTTGATGCGTTTCGAGCTGCTGGTGCCGGATCAGGAACAAGCGGACATTGTCATCCGAAAAATTAAAAAGGACCCTGCCGCATTCTATCGCAATACGGTAGAATACCTGGTCCTGTAAGAAACTCAAAGTTGTTAAACGGAGCTACCATTTGGTGGCCCCGTTTTTTTATGGATGAATTGCTCCCTTACTTCATTCTGCATCATTGGATCCCGTGGTGGTAAAATGAGCATGCCTGTTTCATGATAAAATTGGCACCGAGGAGATCATTTAGACAAAACAGTTCATACAAATTGAAAGGACAAAACGTGAAACGTTACTCTTCCCGTTCCTCCATCCGCCTCGGATCTCATGTATCATCCACACAGCAGCAAGGAGAAGACTGCTCCCCGCTATTAGAACCGCGTATACATCAGGCGACAGTTCTCTAACGACCAAAAAAGTAGTATCCTAAAAACGAACTGAACAGCAAACGCCCCTCCCTATTCAATCTTTTTTGTTTGTATACCGATTCCCCTTTCTCGTGTATACGGCAAATGGCGAAAATCGTTCCATTCCTTCCAAGCAATCCTTTTCTCTGCTTGAATTTCCCTCTATCGAGATAATCTGCGTTTTTTGTATAAATTGTTACTATAGTTACAACATTTGTAATGTGTATGTAAACGTATTGTATTTTAAAATGATTGACCTTCTTTTAGCAATGTCTTATACTATGAATATAAACAACGTTCCACTTCATGGGAGGGGTTAAAATTGAGAAGGAAACTGGCTATCTACATTTGTTCCGCTTTATTCCTGTTGTTCGTTTTGACGGCGGCTTTGTTTATGACCATACAGCCGGATTCCGCCTTAAATCTTGGCTCTTTGCCGCAGTCTGAATTTACAGCACGCGTATAACAAACAGAGCGTCCTACCACAGTAATGTTCCTCCAGCATTAGAATGTAAGAAGAGGCGTCCGGAGAAATCCGGACGCCTCTTCTGATCTTTTTATCCTGGCGGAAACCCGTGTTATTTCACAGAGTTCTCATAAGACTCGATCATCTTTTTAACCATCTGTCCGCCGATGCTGCCTGCCTGCTTAGAGGTCAGGTCACCATTATAACCCTGCTTCAGGTTCACGCCAACTTCGTTAGCAGCTTCCATTTTGAAACGATCCATAGCTTCACGAGCTTGGGGAACTACGATTTTGTTGTTGTTAGACATAATCTTACACTCCTCAATCTTTTTTTCTGTGTTGTTTATTCGTTGATATTGCGTTTGCTTTATTATTATGATTCTGCAAGTTTGAATTATCCTTGGTAATTTTCACTAGAAACCATGTCTTTTTTTTCCAATAAAAGGGCTAATGCACAGATAGCCAAAGTGGTATAGTCGTCTTGTCCGCCTGTAGGAATGGCAAATTCCATCGCTTCGGTTATACCGCCGTCCAGCCGCTGAATATTCCTTTGCAGTGATACCATACATTGCTCCTCGTTTCTACTGGAAAAAGTTAGTGTCGCTTTTTGAGACATCCCACAGGAAATGACAGGGATATCATAATCTTTCAACGTGGCGGCGCAACTCTCCTCGCTATCCTGGCTGACAATACAAACCAGATTCCCCTCGATCTTTTGTATCGTTGGAACCTGTCCTTTCCAGCAAATGATAACGCCCTTTTCCAGAATAAGCTTTTGCAACGTTACATGATTGGGCAACGCAATTACCACCAGCTCTGGAGAGGAAGCTTTACCTTCCATGCAAACAGAGGAAAGCGCGCTATCCTTTTGTGAAATGCTGATCATGTGGTATCGTTCCGCGAGAACCTGTCTGATTCTTTTTTCAAATTTGAGAAAGGCCGGTTCTTTTCTATCCCCATACAAAACGATCCCAATCATAACCACACCATCCATAATACTTGTTACTTTGATACTATTCTGGATCAAATAGGTAAGATTATTCCATTTTATCATTCCTTCTGAGAAAAAGCACTCATATATCATTCATGCTGTCAAGGATTGGATCAATATTACCACTGAGAAGCATTAAATTTTTCCATTTAATGCTCTTTAAATCCTAGTAGACCTCTAACTTCCTGATCTTCAAAGCATTTTTGCGTATCAAGCTTGTCTGACAATTGACAAAATCGCATTCCGAATCATATTCCCTGTCAACACTGTGTTTTGATACCAATGCCAACAAACCAGTCAGCCAAAATAGGCACTGTTCAGGCGCGTTTCCTTACTGAAACGAACTATGAAAAATATTTTCATGACGTTCTTACGTAAAGTTTACTTGATATTTTCTCACCCCTGTGTATAATGAAGTTACAGGCAACAAGTTTTCCTTTCACTACACTTAAACAGGCGATGATGGAAGAAAAACGAATCTCGTATTTGGTGCAAAACATACATACGACCGATGGGATAGTAAGACTTCTACCACTATCTATGATGTTGTTGTCAATATACAAGACTTGCAAAAAATAGAAGGAGCTGCACATGAAATTTATTATTGATCACCTATCCAAACATTATGAAAAGAAGAAAGTCCTTCAGGACATAAGCTTTACTTTTGAAAGCGGAAAAATTTACGGACTACTGGGGCGAAACGGCGCAGGTAAGACCACCTTATTTAATTGTCTTAACCGTGATATCAAAGCAGACGGCGGCACCTTCTGGCTAGAGGAAAACGGGAAACAGAGAGCGCTAAAAGCGGAGGACATCGGATACGTCCTTTCTACCCCGACAGTACCCGAATTTCTAACCGCACGGGAGTTTTTAAAGTTTTTCCTTGATATTAACGCGGATAACATGGATGATATAAAATCTATTGACGCATATTTCGACGATATGCACATCGATCCGCAGGACAGGGACAAGCTGCTAAAAGACTACTCCCACGGTATGAAAAATAAAATGCAGATGCTGATCAGCATCATTGCCCGGCCTAGCCTACTCCTGCTGGACGAACCACTCACCTCCCTCGACGTAGTCGTGGCAGAAGAAATAAAGCAGATCCTTCGTTCCCTCAAAGAAGGACGTATTACAATTTTTTCTACCCATATTATGGACCTCGCGCTGGACTTGTGCGATGAAATCGTCCTTTTGAACCATGGAGAACTGGAAGCAGTGGACAAATCCAATTTGGACAATCGCGAATTTAAAGACAAAATCATCTCAGCATTGCGGGAGGAGAGCCATGAATAAAACGCTCCGGATTTCCTTTGATCTAAAAAATACCTACCGGGTCAACAGTATTCTTTATTCATTCAAGCAGATCCCCCTCATTAAAAGGTGTTTGCCAGAAAAGCTGTATCAGGTACGCGGGCTGAAACTGTTCGCGAACGTCTTATCCGTATTATGGGAAGTCGTCTCTGCTTTTATAGGAAAATTTCTGTATTTCCTAACAATGATTATCGGGATCGGCTATCTGTATCAACAGGTCCCAGCTGATCAGTTGTTTCTGCATATCCTGCTGTTTCTGACTATCGCCGGCGCGTTTACCAACACGAGCCTCTTTCAGCCAACTCGCGACAAATACTACGCGGTGATTCTGCTTCGCATGAATGCGCGGGCGTATACGCTGACCAATTACATCTACGCAATGAGTAAGCTCGTCATCGGTTTTCTTCCCTTCACACTTTGGTTTGGATTAGAGAAAGGTCTCCCCTTATGGCTCTGCTTGCTGATTCCCTTTTCGATTGCCGGATTGAAAGCAGCAGTAGCCGCATCTTCACTTTGGAAATATGAGAGAAGTGGAATGGTATATAATGAAAATCGTCTGGGAAAATATCAGTGGCTGTGGATTGGGCTCCTTTTAGCGGCAGCTTATGGACTGCCGGCTGTAGGAATTATGATCCCCGTCCCCGTTTCCGCCGGACTGATCATGGCATGGATTCCCGCTGGGGCGGTGGGATTTTGGAAAATGACTCATTTCCAAAGTTATCGGGAAGTCAACCAGCAGCTCCTTTCTCAAATCACAAACCAGATGGATAACGTCGTTCAGCTCTCCGTACAGCAAAGCCAAAAGGTGATATCCGCCGATACCGGTATCACTAGTAAGCGCAAGGGATTTGAATATCTCAATGAGCTTTTTATTAAACGGCATCAAAAAATCCTATGGAAATCCTCCAAACGGATCGCAGGTGCCTGTCTGTTGTGTCTATTCGGTATTCTGCTGTCCTTTTTCCTGGCGCCGGAAATCAAGAAAGGGACCAACGAGCTCCTGATGACTTTCTTGCCCTACTTTGTGTTTATTATGTATGCCATCAACCGGGGTACCGGCTTTACTCGCGCGCTGTTTATGAACTGCGACCATAGCCTTTTGACCTATCCTTTTTTTAAACAGCCGGATATGGTGTTAAAACTGTTCCGTATCCGTTTGCGGGAGATCATCAAGATAAACCTTCTTCCTGCAATTGTCATCGGCGCGGGACTGGCAGTCCTCCTGTACGCCTCCGGTGGAACGGACCAGCCGATCCAATATGCGGTACTGTTTGTTTCCATCTTGTCCTTGAGTGTCTTTTTCTCGGTACACTATTTAACCATATATTATCTGCTGCAGCCCTACAACGCAGGAACAGAGATGAAAAGCGGTACCTACCGCCTGGTACTGTCCATCACTTATCTGGTATGTTTCTGTATGATGCAGCTTCGGTTGCCTACGTTGATATTTGGTCTCCTGTGCATTGTATTTTGTACGCTGTATTGTATCGTTGCATGCATACTAATTTACAAGTTCGCACCTCAAACTTTCCGGCTGCGTGCATAAATCTCTGTTGCTTACCAAATCAGAACCGAATCATGGACGCCTTCTTTGGGAAACATGGCAAACTACGGGCAGTTGATTTTCTATCCATTAGCCGGGGTTTCCTGTTTTTTCCATGTCCCTTAGATGCAATTTGCAAGGCAAGCACCTTCTATTTTCTCTCCCTCTTCAAGATTTAACGGGCGGGAAATCAATTCCACAAAGCTGTATATCATCGTACTTCCACCACGCACCGGATTGATCCCCCCTGTAAAGCGTATCCTTTCTAGCTTATCGGAGTTGGGACAATATTCCGCTGCTATGAAGCCGCACTCTCCCAGACAGGCTGGCTTTATCGAGCAGGTATATAAATATCCTGCAAAAGCCTGTCATAGAGAGCGTCCAACTGATCGGCTACGTGTTTACGATCGGCTTTTTCCGGTAACACAGGATAACACAAAAGACCATCTGGACAAAATTGCGGTACATCCGCATCCTGCTTCCGTGGAAGAAAGCAGATAGTCCGTTTGATTCCGCAGGCCCCCAGTGGAAGTAACATGTTTTCTACCCGCATGGTCCCGCTGTTTGCTCCACAAAGCCCGCATAATAGTGTTCCTTCGAACGAACAAGGCACCTCCCCGGCCCGAAGCTGCCTAACCGCCTGTAACGCCACACCCAACTCTTCCCGCGACGTATGAACCGTTCTGGCCTCCTCTGTATGAATAGAAATCGCATTGGTGAAGAAGACTGTCTTTCCATCTACAAGATCGAGGCAGCATACCGCAACTTCCCGCATCAACGATTGTACCTGTTCCGGCTGAAGCGTATCCAGCAACAGACGTGTTACCCGCGCGCCTCCTTTTTGGAACGCTCGATAAAACGTCCGAGACATGATCCCGCTCCGATATGCCAATAGCCCAACGACACATCTCCCGCCAACAACTGTCAACTCTGGACGCAGGCCAGGACGTTCTAAAAAACGCGCACATTCATACCCGATCATTTCCGAGTTGTTATATATCATAGCTCCTAAACGCATGATGCATTGCTCCATCCGTTCTATCGATCAATAAAAATACCGGTAGTCTCCTACCGGTATATCCTATGCATTTGTTCCATCAAATGTGACATAATATGTCAAAAGTCTCATCCAAGCGGAGCAAACCGTGCCATAACCGCCGCTGCACAATGAAGGCCGTCTACTGCTGCGCTGACGATCCCCCCCGCGTAACCTGCGCCTTCCCCACAGGGATACAGGCCACGTACAGCCGGTGACTCCAGCGTGTCCCCTCTCATGATACGCAATGGAGAAGAGGTACGCGTCTCAACGCCCGTCAGCAATGCATCCCCAGCCGCAAAGCCCGGCAGTTGTCTGTCAAAACGAAGCAGGCCCGTACGCAGCATCTTCGTGACAAAAGACGGGAAAAGGTTGTCAAAATCACCTTGCACAACGCCACAAGAATAAGTGGGAACAACCTTCCCAACCCGTAGAACATTTTTCCCGCTGACAAAATCATCCACTCGGACACAGGGTGCACGGTAAGTGCCTCCCCCCTGAACAAAAGCCCGGCGCTCCAACTCTTGCTGGAACAGAACACCGTCCAGCGGATTTCTTCCAAAATCGCCAGGCTGGACCGAAACAACAACCGCTGCGTTTGCATTAACGCCGTCACGCGCAAACTCGCTCATCCCATTGGTCACAACCATGTCTGGCTGTGATGCGGAGGGAACCACAAATCCACCCGGGCACATACAAAAGGTATATACGCCACGCTGAGTTCCTGTGGAGGCATCACGATGGGAAAGCTGATATTCCCCTGGCGGTAACATCGGATATCCAGCCAAATCGCCATATAACCCCTGATTGATATCCGATTGCAGATGCTCAATCCGTACGCCAACCGAAAAAGCTTTTGGCTGCATCGGAAGACCTTGCTCTGCCAGATATGTGAAGGTGTCCCTCGCACTATGCCCGATGGCAAGAATCAGCGCATCGACTGGGATCTCCGCTTTTCCTGCCTTTACCCCTGACACCGCACCTTGTCGTAGCCTGATCTCTTCCAGCTGTGTCAGGAAACGCACCTCACCGCCCAATGCGACGATCTTCCGGCGGATTGACTGGACGACACCGCGCAATAAATCCGTACCAATATGGGGTTTCGCGCGGTATAAGATTTCCCGCGGCGCGCCATGTTCGCACAGCTTTTGCAGCACATAATCACAAAGCGGATCCTTGATCCGTGTCGTTAATTTGCCGTCGGAAAAGGTTCCTGCGCCCCCTTCCCCGAACTGCACATTGGACCGCTCGTCCAATAGACCATATTCCCAGAAGCGCTGCACTGCGCTGACCCGCTCTTCAACGCTAGCGCCGCGTTCCAGCACCAGCGGTTCATAACCATACTCCGCCAACAAAAGGGCAGCAAACATGCCCGCTGGACCGAATCCGGCGACGCAAATACGTCCTTGATGCCTTTCTGTTCCCATGACCGGTACAAAAGGCCCTATACGTCGGATGGAGATATCCCGTTGCTGTAACACCTTCCGAGGGGGCTCCCAGCCTTGATCCACCTCTACCCAAACAGAATAGACAAACGAAATCTGCTGTTGCCGGCTCTTCCGGGCATCCAACGATACCTTATGGATATGCACGCTATGCAATGCTGTCGATGGAACCCGCAGGCGCCGCAATGCGATCTCGACCGCTTCTTCTTTTGGCGCCGTAATCGGAAGACGGATCTGTGACACAACAACACAGTAGGTTGGCTTTTGACTTTTTCCGCTCATTCGCTTTCTCCTGAACGGACAGCCTGCGCCGATACCGTCACACTATAATCGCCCACCGCCCAAACAGCGCCTTTATTCGGCAGCGATATTTGAACCGGCGCAGTAAACGCGCCTGCATTAACCGTAACACCTGTCAAATCCACTTCAGCAAGAATATCCATCGGGCTCAGCGCCTCGACAATCTCAGACGGGCCTACAATCTTCACCTGAGGCAGGCTTTGCGTCTTCACCTCCAGCGTATAGCCAGCGGGTTTGTTAGTTATGGTAAAATCCGAAACACTGAAATACCGACTGGACAAACCAGTCGCAGGCAACTCCAGCGTAACCTCCTCCGTCCCATCCAGCACTTTATAACCGGATTGGAGCTCTATTGGGAAGACCATCTTGGTGCCGATATCCATGGAGCGTAAATCAACTACACCCAATGTCAGCGAATCCAGCGGTGAAATCACATTGCTCGGCTCTTCCACCTCCAGCTCTGTCACTGAAAGTTTATACAGCTGATTGAACTCTTCCATTGGGAATCCTGACGGCACATTGCGGAACTCCACCTCCAGCGGTAGCGTCCGTTGTTTGTAAATTGGCACGGAGATGCTGAACTCCGTGGTATCCAATGTAAAACCGTCACTGGGAATGACTGCGTTGTTCTCATCATACATCACCAATGTTCCCGGAAAGGTCTGCGTCTCGGTCAGGACCTGCTCCTCCTGGTATTGAACCTCACAGCGGTCGATCTTCTCGATTTCACGCTCCGGTCCGGTCACTGTAACACTTTCCGGTGTGGCGATCGGTTTTTCCATCAGATATCCGTCCGCAGCGCGCAGCTTATCTGTCACAGCGGTCACCTCTAAGGTCCGTGTGACAATACGATCAAAGGTAGCTTTGATTTTCACGCTTTTGGTCAGGATCTCAAAGGGAATCGCCGTATTATTTTTGGAGAAACGCACTTCCAACTCGTACTCTCCTGCTTTTGTCACGTCGGCAACATAAGCGACCGCACGAATATCGTCCTTGGTAATCAAACCGATCTCTTGGCGTTTCCCGCTGATTCGGACATTCGTTGTCTGGTTTGCCCCCGCTACAACGCTCAATCCCTGTTCGGCCGCGGCAGTATTCTCCAGATTGATTTCAATCGGCACGTCCATAATATGCGTCGTTACCTCGGGGTAAACCGTTACCGACAGTACAAACCAACTGATGGTCGCTATCAGCAGCGAAAGAATGAGCAAAAATCGGTTGTTCTCCAAAAGCTTATTTAAATTTAATTTCATTTTTGATAAACCTCCGGAAGACTCCCTTGTTTTCCTTTTCGTCCCCTTGCTTAGCCGGCAGCAGCTTCGCTGACAGGTAGGACGTTAGGGACTCCTTGCTGTACCCCCGGTAAAGCTGTCCGTTTTCCGCGACAGAGATCATCCCTGTCTCTTCCGACACCACAACAATCAGCGCATCGGAATCCTCGCTCATACCAATTGCCGCACGGTGGCGGGAACCTAGATTCTTGGCAATCCGCTCTTCTTTTTGTGGCTTAGGCAGGAAACACCCCGCCGCCAGCACTTTCCCATCCCGGACGATCACTGCACCGTCATGCAAAGGACTGTTCGGGAAGAAAATGTTGCCGAACAGCTCCGCGGACGGCGTAGCATCCAGCTGCGTCCCGGTCAGAATCTGCTCTCCTAGCTTCGTCTGACGTTCGATGACAATGAGCGCGCCAGTCTTGGACTGGCTGAGCGTCTGCACAGCCTCGCCGATGGTTTCGATCGCAAGTCTCCACCGTGTCGCTAATTCGTCCCCTTCCTCGACGACGCCGGAGAATACATTCAAATTACTTACCTTGGTGCGTCCAAGCTTTTCCAAAGCACGGCGCAGCTCAGGCTGAAAGACAACAAAAATCGCCATAATGCCCAGCTGAAAAATATTTGACATGATAAAGCTCATAGTCCGTAAACCAAACTGCTGCATGATAAAATACAGCACCGCTAGCAGCACAATCCCCTTGACCAGCTGCTCTGCCTTAGTTTCACGCACCAGCTTAATTCCTTTGTATATGATAAAAGTGACCAGCAGGATATCCAGCAAGTCAACTATTCGAAAACTCTTGATTACGCTGAAAAAAGCGCCCAGGAGATCCCTCAATGCTTCCATAGATTACTCTACCCTTTACTTCCGGTAATTCCGATCATCTAACCTTTCCCGTTCCGTACCTATAAATATTTTACCATATGTCCCTCTGATTTCAAGTCTTTATTGTAACTTTTACTGCCAAACGAAAGCAAAAAGCGACAATCCTGCCCTATTTCTAATACGCCTATGTCCTTTGCCTGCAAATCCTGCATACCAGACGACAAAGTGCGTCCACCTGATCCGCTGTATTGAAATAACCGGGAGAGAAACGTACTGTACCGATTTCATGGGTACCCAGAAACTGATGCGCTAAACCGCTACAATGTAACCCCCATCGTGTCAAGTAACATAAGAAAAAATTTTTTTTGAGGGCATACGATGATAATACACGACTAAAAAGCACAAGAGCCCAAAGAAAACACGGACCCTTGTGCTTGCATGACTAACTTGAGATTTCATCAATCACGGCGACTTGGATGCAATTCAAAATTCCATATAACTTCCATATGTTGCTTATCATAAATCAAAATCTTTGTAACGAATGTCTGAATCAGTTCTTCAGTTAGTTGAGCAACCTGATTATATTTGTCCACGTTGCTTAACAGGTTTTGAGATTCTCTTTTCTGAAGCTCAAGCTCTTCAATTCTTTTCTGTAAGGACCCCGACTTGTTGACGATGCTGTGCATATTCTGCGCAATAGAAGACTTCTGTTTTAAAAATGTCTCTTCTGAGATCATATCTTCTTTCCATCTCTCATATAGCATCCTCGCTTTCGCTTTCAGCCTTTGCATCTGTTTTTTGCCCTTTCGGTTCTGTGATTCACACTCCTTGATTTGGACATCTATCCTCTCTGTTATCTTTTGCAAGGCATTATTTCCCAGACAGCTTCCAAACAATACGTTAATGGCGTTTCGCACTACTGTTTCTATTTTCACGACAGAAACCCTGTCTGTGGAACATTCTGCTGTTGGAAGGAATCGCGGGGTTTCACAATATACATATGGCGTCTTTTTGTTGTACCCAGCCCGTAACATAGATTTATGGCATACTCCGCATAACAATTTACCTGTCAATAAATGTCTCTTCCCTTTTGTAAATTGTCTCCTGGAAAGAAGAATTTTTTGGACTTTCTCAAAGTCCTCCTTTGATATAATGGCCTCATTGCGATTTTCTATCCGAATCCATTGTTCTTGGGGTAACGGCACCATTTTGTTGGAACCAATGGCCTTTGCTTTCCGTTTTCCCACAATGTAAGCACCTGTGTAACGTTCATCCTTTAAGATAATCCGAACCTTATCATTTGTCCAATACTGTGGTTTTCCCTGACGGACGTCCCACACCGCCGACATTTTGCCTGTTCGTTTTGCTTTATATTGAGCCGGCGTAAGGACTCCCTCTGCATTTAGTACCACCGCAATTTGGCATAGCGAGACGCCATTCAAAAACAACTGATAGATCCGTTTGATTACTACGGCAGCTTCCGGATCAACTAGCAGCTTTCCTCTTTGGTGCGGATCTTTCATATACCCATAAATCGTGTCGGAGACAATATAGTTGCCCTGCTGCATCAGGGTCTGCGTTGCTGATTTAATTTTTTGTGATAGATCTCGGCTGTAAAAATAGTTTGCTAGGTTTTTCAGGGCAATATTCACATCCCCGGCTTGACCTTCCGCTTTCTCGCTGTCATATTGATCGTTGATCGAGATAAGTCTAACACCTAAAAATGGAAAGACTTGTTCAATCAGGTTTCCGGCTTCAATATAGTCTCTTCCCAGACGAGAAAAATCCTTTATGACTACAATATTGATCTTACTTTTACGGATTTCTTGCATCATATTTTGAAAAGCCGGCCGGTCAAAATTTACTCCACTGAGCCCATCGTCAATGAATTCTATACTCGAATAGGTGTCGAATTGCATTTGTCGGAGATAGGAATCGATAAGAAGACGTTGGTTTGTTATGCTGTTGCTTTCTCCTTCCAGTGCGTCCTCTACGGATAATCGCATATACTTAGCAATGGATATTGGTTCACTCAACATCGCCGCTTCTCTCCTCTAAAAATATAATTCAACAGGGGAATGCGTAGGCTAATTCTATTTCAATGTGCTGCGAGTCGCTCACCCAAATCGTTTTGACGAGTTGATGGAGCTGTTCCAAAGTGAAATTCCTTTTCCGCTTGAAAGGGTTTATAAAATCCATCCATTTCTGGTCTTGATGATCTAGCACGATATCTTGCTCGGTGTACGAAGCAAAAGACGTCAATTCGCTTTCTAGGGCACCTATCTGTAATTCGATTTGTTTTTTTTGCAGGTAATATTCCTGTTCAGACACCTGCTTCTCCATAAGTTTTTCATATAAGCTTCTTTTGAAAGTTTTTAACGTAGCTATTTTCCTTTTCATCTTTGTTTCTTTCTGTTGGCTTTGGAGCCGAACGTCTTTTTCGAGCCTGATCAATGGTGTTTCCTCGCACCGAATGAGGGCTATATGCGCCATAAGGGTGTCCATAACTGCCTTTTTGAGAGTCTCTTCACAGACATCATGCGCTGTACCAGTCAAACTATCAACATCACCGGTACAACAATAAGCGTATATTCGGCAAGATTGATCGGTTACAAACACCGATTTTCGAGACATGTGCTTGCCGCATGTTTTACAGCGTACCAAGCCGCAGAAAACATCAGAGGTCGAACGGAGGTGATTGTTCCTGGACAAATTCTTTTTCACTGATTCACCGGCAGTATTCAACGCGTTGTTGGCCGCCTCGAATTCTTCAAGGGTGACAATAGCCTCATGGGTGTTTGGAACGATAATCCAGTCTTCTGGATCGACCGGAACTAGCTTTTTGACAGAAACGCCAGGCCTTTCCCAACGATGCTGAACCATGTTTCCTAAGAAAAGTGGACTCCGAATCATTTGCTTAATTGTTGATATCCCCCATTTATCCGGAAGTGTCAGCTTACCTGGTTGAATCAGGCCTAATTGATATAAACGTTTTCGGGGTGGGACAATCCCCTGCTCGTTCAACTTCTGTACGATTTTTTGGCATCCGTTTCCCTCGATTCTCCATCGAAAAATCTGTTTCACAACTGGTGCTGTTTCCGGATCGATCACTAACCGCCTTTTCCCCTGTTCATCCATTTCAGCAAGGTAACCATATGGTGGATACGTGCCCCGATAGTATCCTTCCCTCATCGTAGCCCTCATAGAAGTTTTGAGACGCTGAGACAAATCTTTCAGGGTAATATCATTCATCAAATTCTTTAACGCAACCCCCATGCTTTGACTATTTTCGTGCCGCATGCTATCAAAGTCATCATTGATTGCTATAAATCTAACACCGAGCATTGGAAAAACCTGTTCGATATATTCTGAGCTATCCAAAAAATTGCGTCCAAACCGCGATAAGTCTTTCACAACAATGCAGTTAACCAAGCCACTTTTTATATCTGTCATTAATCGTTTAAACTCAGGTCTCTCGAAATCTGCCCCAGTTTGCTGAACATCTTCATAAACGGAATAGAGTGTCATGTCTGATTGGTCCTGTATGTAATGCAGTAAAAAATTTCTCTGGTTTTCTACACTTCCACTTTCCTTTTTCCGTTCATCCTCAAAAGAAAGACGCACATACAAAGCAACACTCCACATTTCGCTCTCTCCATATATAATAACTATTGATCCTTGAACCTCCTCTTTTTGGGACAACCTCTTCGTTCGCATACAATGGATAAGCCTACTCGAATGGCTGCTGGAAACTAAACTCAAAGCTAATATGTCGCTTGTCCGTAATACGAACGGCCGACAAGGTGGAAAGGACAATTCCTTTGGTTAGATCCGTAATATTTTTGTTTTTAATAAAGTTACCAATCCAGCTATTCTCCATGACGGGAGTAGAGCGCCATTCAGCCATTTTCAGCTGTAGTTGTTCGATGGATTTTTCTGCTTCATTGCATCGTGCTTGATATCCTTGGTAATAATCCTGCATTTCTTCTTTATCCAGGATACCGCGTGTATAGTCCTCGTGAAGTGACTGCTTAAATTTCGTGTATTTTTCGAGTTCCTGTCTTTTGGAGATAATTTGTTGTTCGACCCTTTTCATCTCCTTTTGGGAAAAAGGAATCTCACTCATTTTTTTGAGAAGTCTGTCCAGCTGAATCATATTTGCAACGTAACTCTGCAAGATGTGCAGAAGCAATTCATATAAAACCTCTTCTTTGATACGATTACACTTTCCTTCTTTCTGGCAATACGGGCATAGGTAGTAAATATACTTTTTTTCCTTATACGAAAAGGTCTGCCCCTCCAATTTGGCTCCACACCGACCACAAAACAAAATTCCTGAAAAAAAATACACAACTTTATCTTTTCTAGCAGATCTACAAGGATTGTTCCCCAACAAATTCTGAACCAGCTGAAATGTGCGTATATCTATAATCGCTTCATGCATGTTTTCAACGCGAACCTGCTGATCGGCTGGCAAATAAATTGGCGTACGTACCTTATAATTTACCGTCGTAACCTTTTTTTGCACCATTGTGCCTATGTAAACTTCATTGCGCAGAATACGCCCAATCGTTTGTGCCGACCATAGGGATTTGTCTCTTACCTTAAAGCCAGATTGGTAATTTAGCCCGGATAATTTCTTATATTCTATCGGAGATGGTTCTCCTGTCTGATTGAGGTACTCTGCAATAAACTGTTGACTATTTCCCTCTATTCGCATACGAAAAATTTGCTTCACAATCTCAGCGGGATGCTCATCGATAACAAAATGTCCTTTATTTTTCTGATCTCGCTTATATCCATACGGAATATGCGGGCCAACAAAATCTCCTTTTTGCCGGCGCACTTCAAAGTTGCTTCGAACCTTGATGGAGATATCCCTGCTATACATATCGTTAACAAGATTTTTGAACGGCAGAATCATGCTGTCCGCAAATCCAGTGTTTATCGTAGAATCATAGGAATCATTAATTGCGATAAAGCGCACCCCTAAGGCCGGAAAAAGGCGCTCAATAAATTTACCGGTTTCAATATAGTTTCGTCCAAATCGCGATAAGTCTTTTACAATGACGCAGTCGCAGTTCCCGTCCCGAATAATTTCCATTAGTTCTTGAAACCCTTTCCTGTCAAAGGTGACTCCACTGCACCCGTCATCTTTTTTGAACCCGACCAGATTAATGTCCTTATGATTTTGAACGAAATTCTTTATAAGCAGCTTTTGATGGCTAATGCTATTGCTCTCTTCTGTTTTGTCATCATCGTCCTGAGAAAGACGAACATAACCATAGGCTTGATATATTTTTTTCGTATGAGAAATTTGCACAAAAACCCCCCAATTGTTGCTTCAGTGGCGCGTAACAATTAGGCGGGTTCTTCATTTCAATTATGGTACGTTCTACTGGGACTAGCACGAATCACTCAAAAAATCTAGACAAAAACTCACACGTCACTGTTTCAAATTTAGAGCATGGAAAAATAATCTTTTAAGCGTTCTTCCAGTGAGATATTGTTATCAGAAAAGCTTACTTTAACCACTACATCGCCGTCCCGATAACAAAAAGGATTTTTTATTTGACGGATATATTCTTGTATTCTTTCTGGCAGCGGCAGATCAGGATCGACGTGAACGTCTTTTATATCGACCAGCGTATTTATATCTACCGACATCATATCAACAGACTGCATTGCTTTCAGCGCTTCTTCAGAAATTTGCTTGTGCATTTACCTTGCCTCCTTATCAGGTATATTTCATTCCTATTCCGGACCTTCTGCAAAAAGAACAGGAACTCTCCATATGCGTTATCCTGAAAAAATAGAAACTAATGTAAATGAAATTGGCAAATTACTATGGATGCACTCTTGATGATTTTTTAAACGGACAAAATCCCCTCCCCGAGGGGACCTGGCCCATAACAATTGGACGTAGAACCCTCTTTCAGGCTGATACCTCCTTACCGTTTCCTTCGTACAGTCGGAGCTTTCACATAACAAAAAACTCTATGCGGATGACGCTTCCATTCGCATAGAGTGTTGCATGTCTGATCTATATATGGCAGCAATCCATTCTAAGTACAGATCGCATCACCTAGACATCTACGCCGTGTCCCGTGCGTCGAATGTTTCGTGTTTCAGGAAAGGCTCTATCTGGAAAAAATACTTTGTATTGATGGCTAAAGCCGGAATGGGGGCGGATTGGAGGCGTTTCCGAATGAGCAGAACATTAAGATCTTCCTGGGTTTCCGTCCCTCTTTACACGTCCGTCACTGTTTACAGAATCAGCATCCTATTCCCGGAACAAACATTTTTGTCTGGCTTTTCGTTATCTCTAAAAAGCTGTATTATCTTTGTTACTGCCAGACTCCTCTTTGATTCAGCGCAGCAAGGTCTGCTTATTCTCCCCTATGATATTTGACAATAAAATATACCATGCAAACAAAGGGTACTGTTGAAAATCCCAATAAGGGGAAGTAGAGCACTTCCGGCAATTTTCCTATCCCTGGATGGCTCAACGCACAGATTACCGCACAAACCACAAAAGCTACTGCACTGAGGAAAATAAAGAAAGGTCCTTTATTTTCCTTTATTTCCACCGAATTCTCCCATGACTGCTTTTGTTCCAGTATTCGCAGCAATTCATCTTCGTTCTCATATCCCTTGACCAAAAGATAGGTGTGCTTTCCTTTCCTTTTATTGCCGTACTGCACCCAGCAAGATACACCATAATAAGTCCCGTTTTCCCGAATACTATTGACATGAAGGATTTCTACCGCGTTAGGAGGGGGCGTATTCAATTGCTCCATTTGCTGTTTATATGCTTCCAGGTTCCGCTGTATTCTTAACGCCATATTCGTATAGCCGAACAATCCCCGCTGGTAACGTACTGTTTGCCGAACATCAATGACATATAATCTGTAATTTTCATCCAAGCAAAAGAGCAGCGCATCCTGCAAAGATTGTTGTCCGGTTCTAATGGCTAACCAAACAATGATACCGACCACTGCCAATAGGGTGATTAAAGAGACGGGTACTTGATGCTCTTTTGTATGAATTGTGAGGATTGCTATGCCAGCGGTAAGTACCAGCGCCAGTCCCACAATGATGATGATACGCCCAACCGCATGCAGCACATAATGATTTTTTTCTGTGGTTTGAGGTGACATCCAGACCTTCATATCCAGCTTCTTCCTTTCTGCGCGCCAAAAGGAAACTCCTTTATACAGTACATATCTTGGCGACGCTCCTTCTGATAAATGCAAGCGTCTAATCAGCAGGTTTCAATCCGCAAGACATAATCCTATCGTTTGAAAACAATAGAAATCTATATATATTTCCCCGTCACGCTTTGAGGTACATTTTTGATCTCTTCCGGCGTACCGGCTGCAATAATCCTGCCGCCCTCTTCTCCACCGCCCGGCCCCATATCGATGATATGGTCGGCGTTGCGGATCACATCTAAGTCGTGTTCAATGACAAGCACTGTTGCGCCATTTTGAATGAGAGTTTGAAAGACGCCAAGCAGGGTTTGCACATCCAGCGGATGGAGCCCTATTGTCGGTTCATCGAAAACAAATACCGAATCCGTTTGGCTCCGCCCCATTTCGCTCGCCAATTTCAACCGTTGCGCTTCCCCACCGGACAAACTCGGCGTTTCTTCCCCCAGCGTAAGATACCCCAGGCCGAGATCCTCCAGGACCTGAAGGCGCTGATGAACCAGCCTCATATCACGGCAAGCTTCCAGTGCCGTATGGACGTCCATTGCCATCAAATCCGGAAGCGTAAATTGCTGCCCAGCTTGATTCATATAGTGAACCTGCTCAGCTTCTTTCGCGTAGCGTACGCCCTGGCATTCCGGACAGGGAATATCTACATCCGGTAAAAACTGCACGTCCAGGCTGATGCTGCCTGTACCATCGCACACAGGGCATCGCAGTTTCCCCGTATTGTAGGAAAAATCGCCAGCTTTGAGGCTAAGCTGTTTTGCATCCTGTGTTCTTGCATAAATCTTACGCAGCTCGTCATGTATGTTCGCATAGGTTGCAACGGTGGAACGGACGTTCACACCAATCGGCGTGGCGTCAATGAGCTTGACCTGCCCAATGCCATTCGCGTCCACCCATTTTACATGTTCCGGCATTGCTTTGCCGGTGATGGCCGCTTCCAGCCCAGGGACGAGGCTCTCTAAAATCAAAGTAGTTTTTCCTGAGCCGGAAACGCCCGTTATAACGGTCAACTTCCCCTTGGGGCAAGCAACTTCCAGCGGTTTCACCGTATGAATAGACGCTGTAGAAAGGCGGATGCTTCCGGCCTCAAAAACCGATTCTACATGAGGACGTTTGCCAGTATCCATTCCGGACTTTTTGGATAAAAACGGGCCGATCAGGGAATGGGGATCCCGCACTATGTCTGAAACGGTTCCCTGCGCAATGACATGCCCGCCGTCTGCCCCTGCCTGCGGCCCCATTTCAACAATCCAGTCTACCTGGGAAAGAATCTGTGTATCGTGGTCCACCAGCACAACCGAGTTGCCGTCGGCAATCAGATCGTGCATAACGCCGGTCAGTCCAACGATATTGGAGGGATGTAAGCCGATGGACGGTTCATCCAGTACATATAAAACGCCGGTGGTACGATTGCGCACTGCGCGAGCCAGCTGCATCCGCTGCCGCTCGCCGGTTGAAAGCGTGGAGGCCGCTCGGTCAAGGCTGAGGTATCCAAGGCCTAAATCCATCAGCCGCTTTGCAACTGTCTGGAAAGACTCACAAATACTGTTTGCCATGGGACGCATTTCCTCTGGCAGGGATTCTGGTACGCCCGCCACCCACCGCACAAGCTCTGAAAGGGACATCTTACAGGCTTCATCCAGGGAAATCCCACGCAGCCTTGGCCCCCTTGCTGCTGCCGACAGACGGGTACCGCCGCAATCCGGACAGATATCTTCCCGTAAAAATTTTTCCACCCGCTTCATGCCTTTTTCATCTTTGACCTTAGCTAGCGCATTTTCTACGGTATAGACCGCATTGTAATAGGTAAAATCCAGTTCTCCCGCCTGATTGGAGTTTTTGGCCTTATACAAGATGTGCTTTTTTTCTGCAGAGCCGTTAAAAACGATATCCCGCTCCTGCTCGGTTAAATCCCGGAACGGCACGTCGGTGCGGACGCCCATTTCCCGACAGACGTCCACCATCAGCGACCACATGAGCGAGTTCCAGGGGGCGACTGCTCCCTGGTCAATCGTAAGGGATTCATCCGGAACCAAAGTCGCCCGGTCAACGGTGCGTACAATACCTGTTCCTCCGCAAGTACGGCAAGCCCCCTGGCTGTTAAAGGCGAGCTCTTCTGCCGAAGGCGCGTAAAAATGCACACCGCATTCCGGGCAGATCAGTTCCTGCCCCGCCGCAACCGCCAGCGTCGGTCTTTGATAGTGCGCATGCGGGCAACGGTGGTTTGCCAGCCTGGAAAACATGAGTCGAAGACTGTTCAGCAATTCCGTTCCGGTGCCAAATGTACTGCGGATGCCCGGAATACCCGGCCGTTGATGTAACGCGAGAGCCGCGGGAACATATAGTACTTCATCCACCTGTGCTTTGGCAGCCTGCGTCATCCGTCGCCTTGTATAGGTTGAAAGCGCTTCCAAGTATCGCCTGGAACCTTCCGCATATAAAACACCTAAGGCAAGTGACGATTTCCCGGAGCCGGACACACCGGCGATTCCAACAATTTTGTTGAGCGGGATATCTACATCAATATTCTTCAAGTTGTGTACCCTTGCACCCCGAATTTTTATGTTATCGATCATATCGCTTCACCTATTTTATTATCTATTCCCATTCAACTAAGGTACGTTCACCATTTTGATGACACCATGATGTAGGCCTCTACTTAGAGCATTGATGTCCGTTTATCCTGAAATATCCGGCATATCCTACCTACTGATAATGTGTTCTGTGATAATGTCTCGCGCCATCACTGGAAAGGACATTCCATGATTCCCGATTCAGAACCACTGGCGCGATTTGTTACCCGGACAAGTTTCTCCAAATCAGTGAATTTAAGGAACCGAAGAGCGGGAGAAGTCAACAATTTCAGATAGGAAAACTGCAGGAAAACACGGTTCCTTTTCCCAACTCACTGCTTACGGAAATCTGTCCATGGTGTGCCTCTACAATCCACTTTGCCATAGAAAGACCAAGACCGCTGCTCTCTGAATTTCTAGAGGGATCCGCCTGATAAAACCGATCCCAGATCCGCGGTAGGTCCTCAAGGGCGATTCCAATTCCGTCATCCCTTACCTCCATCTGGATATGAGTATCTTCTTTTTTCGCAACAGATATCCAGATATGACCGCCCGGCCTTCCATAATTGACGGCATTCTCCAGCAGGTTTCCCCATAACCGTATCATTAGCGTCTGGTCTGCCGTCCAATAGATCTCAGGCTCAATGTTAGCCTCGATACCAATATTCTTTCCGCGAGCTATTTCGGTAAATTCTTCTATGACCATTTCACTGAGTTCACTGAAATTTACACGTTCCAAATTTATCTTTTCCCGTCCCTGGTCTGCCCGGGAAAGCAGAAGCAACTGGGAAATCATATCGGACATGGACTTGACTCTCCGGTGGATGACTGAGACTGCACGCCGCCCCTCTTCGTCCAGATGATCTCCTTGCAGAAGCTCCTCACTCTGCATCAGTACCACGCTGATGGGAGTCCGCAATTCATGAGCGACGTCGCTGGTAAATTGCTTTTCTCGTTTCATTCCATCATCGACGGCGCTGAGCAGCTCGTCAAAGGTTTTGGCAAGGGTATAGATTTCATCGCTTCCCTCACCAAGGTTAATCCTTTTAGACAGGTCCTTCTCTTTCTGGATATTTTGCACGGTTTTCGTGATTTGGGATACAGGATAGAGGGCGCGCCGGCTCAACAGATATCCGCAGACCGCCGTAAGAAAAATCAGCAGAGGAAACAGGATCAAAGCAATATACAACGTATATCGAAAATCCCGTTCGGCGTCACTGATAGATACGATTCCGCGGATAGTAATGGTCTGGCTGTTTTGCAGCATCATTTCCATATCCAAGACGTAATAATCATTTTCACTTGTGTGAACCTTTCTCAGATTCCCGTTCTCAAAGGGAAGTTCATAGGTAAAACCATACGGAACCCTTCCATAGAGCAACTCAACGCTATTTTCGTCATAGACGGAAAGATAGACCCCGTCCTCCAAATCCATCAGGTCGGAATCAAACACCAGACGTCCGTCTTCCAATTCAATATCTTCGAAAGCCCCGCTGACCCTTTCTTCCAGTGTGGTTTCCACATTGGACATTATTTCACGAGAACTGATAGAAAACAGCAGCACGAGCACAATGCATACGACAAATATCATCATCCCCGTATGCAATAAAACCAGCCTAGTTTTTAAGGAAAGCTTTTTCATTAGGCGTCTTCCTTCAATACATAACCGCAACCACGAACTGTATGAATGAGTTTTTTCTCATAGCCTTCGTCAACCTTTTTTCGCAGATAACGAATATAGACATCGATCACATTGGATCCTCCAGAGAAATCGTAGTCCCATACATGCTGCTCCAGCTTATCGCGGCTTAACACGATCCCGGCGTTCTGCATCATATAGTGGAGCAAGGCGTATTCCTTGGAGGAAAGCTGAATTTCTTTCCCGCCGCGGAAGACTCGGCGTGTGTCCACATGAAGCGATAGATCCGCTGTTTTTAAGATATTGCTTTTCTCTGTCAGCGGTTTTCTGAGCAGGACCCGAAGCCGAGCAAGCAACTCCTCAAAAGCAAAAGGCTTTACCAGATAATCGTCCGCCCCTGCATCCAGCCCTGTAACGCGGTCTTCTATACTGTCCTTTGCGGTCAGCAATAAGACCGGGACGGTGTTTCCCTGCTCGCGTAGCTTACGCAAAACTGAGATGCCGTCCATTTTCGGCATCATGATATCTAAAATGAAAGCGTCGTATTCCGCGCATAGTAAATAATCAAATACCTCTTCACCGTCAAAGCATGTGTCCACACTATATCCGGCGTCCTTCAGCCGCCTTTTAATCAACTGATTCAAGTCATGTTCATCTTCCGCAATTAAAATTCTCATGAAATCCCACCTTTTTTATTCAGTATACCACAATACCACAACACATTTCCAGTTTTCAAAAGATACAGAAAACCGCAGTGCATTCAGCCTGCGGTTTTCTGTCGTCATTATGAACGCTTTTCTACAAAACTAATCCCAACGTTCTGCGCTCCACTCAATGATATTGCCGGTTGATGCATCAATTTCAAACTCATACTCCATTTGATTGTAATTGATTTCTCCCTCATAGATCTGGCGTCCGTCGTCGCGGTCCAGATGAATGCGTACGTCATTTACAGTTGCGCCGGACACTTTTGCCAGAACGAGATTACGGGCTTCATCCAGTGAAATGATAGCTTCATTTTCATTGTTAGCACTGTTACTTTGTTCCGTATTGGGCGAGTAATTTTCAATATCATAGTCTGAGCTTAGGATTCTGCCGGTTGATTTTTCAATGTCATAATCGTATTCGGTACCGTTGGCATAGAATTCTACCTCATAAATTGCACGCCCGTCGTCATAGTCTTCTTTCACCCAAAGGAATTGGGTATCAGACTCCGCTACACCGGCATCCTGTAAAGCAATACTTTTCGCCTGATCCTGCGTAATCGAGATGGTAGCGCTGTTGGATTGCTCCATTTGGGATGAGGTGTTCTGAGATGAGCTTTGCGCGTCATCTGGGGCAGAACCTGCACTGGAGTTCTCCTGAGAGGTGCTTCCAGCGGATTCCTGTAAAATTGCATCATAAGAGGATTGCAGGACCTCACCGGAATCTCTCGCTATATCATAGTCATAGCTTTTATCCGCAGTCTTAAAGTCGATCTCATAAACAGGAGAACCATCTTCCGTGCTCTTACTCACATGTAGCGACAGTACATCGTCTTCAGAAATACCCGCATGGGCAAAAGCGGCTGCCTTGGCCTCCTGTTCGCTGATTTCCTTACTGCCAGAACTAGAGGCTGATATCGCCAGTACCGTCCCGCTACCTACGACGAGGACTGCGGCTATCGCACTTACTGCAACGACCTTTACGTTTAACTTATTTAAAAAATCAAATTTCATTATTCTCTTTCCTTTCATAGCGTTGTTTATCATTCGATTGTACCTGAAGTATAACTGTGAAAAATGAAAGAAAGATTAAAATGCAAAATTTCTAAGGCGGAAACATTTTTCTGATTTTCCTCCCCATATCGGCTACCATTACCTGTTCTGTCTAGGAATCCGCATACCAAGCAACTTGTTTAATATGATTTGCCTAACGTATATGGGAAACGAAGACACTATTCCCCGTTGTTGTAAGCACTCATGCAGGAATATCATCCAGTTGCGATTTCTTCCATTCTTTTTTCATGTCAGTTCACTTTCTTCATCGATGAAGCTATTTATGATGTGGCATATTACTCCACAAAGAAAGCTTTTATGGCACTGCGCTTATGGAATGAATATAACGCGCAGTATCCATCCTTTATACAAAGCCGAAACAAATGTTTACTAGGATAAAAAATCCGACTTATTCCTCCACTCCGGTAAAACCGCTGTTTTCCGAACTAAAACGGAAATCCGAAAACTCGCGTGACGGCCAAGTAACTCTGATTTCTTATTTTCTATAACTCAACGCCCACCTCGTAATGCATAGCCATTGCGATCCAAGATGCCGGTCACTTCCTCCGACGCCATGCCGTCAATATTAAAGCTGACGACTGGAGCGTTACGTCCCATATCAAACCATCCCGAATACAGCTTTACGCCGTCCACATGTTTGAGCTGATCACAAAGCCGCCTGCAGAGACCGCACTCCTTTTCGTGGATCCGCCGCATCCCGATCTGCCGGATAAAATCCATCCCGGCGCCCAAGCTGCAAATTCCAACCGTGTTGAGCGTCCCACTTTCAAATTTATCCGGTGCCTCCTGCGGCTGTTCCAGCTGTATGGAAGCGCTGCCCGTCCCTCCCTCCATGATGGTATCAGGAGAGATGCCGGGACGAAGTATCATCAGGCCGGTTCCGGTAATCCCATACAGACTTTTGTGTCCTGCGATACAGAGAACATCGGCGTTCAACTCGTCGATCTTGCAGGGTAAAACACCCGCAGCCTGTGCACAATCGACAACGAACGGGATTCCCCTACTGCGGCAAAACTGCCCAATCTGGGAAACCGGCAAGCCATACCCAGTTACATTACTGGCATAAGTACAAACGACCAGCTTTGTATACGGTGTGATACAGCTACGGAAGGAGGCTAAGGTGCGCGCATCGTCACCCGGAAAAACCTGGGCAACGCTATAGCTGGCTCCCTGCGTGATCGCCAGCTTATAGATGGGACGGATGACAGAATTATGTTCCAAGCAGGAGGTGACAATGTGCGGCCTGTCCTGTCCGGCTACCAATCCCTTAATCGCCATGTTTAACGCACTGGTGCAGTTGTTTGTGAAAATGACGCACTCTACGTCTGTCCCAAACAACAACGCTGCCTTCTCACGCACATCATACACCTTCTGCGCCGCCCGCATCGACATCCGGTGTCCGCTTCGCCCTGGATTTCCACCGAAACGCAGAATTCCTTCATTAACAGAGTCGACAACTCTCCCCGGTTTGGGGAAAGTTGTCGCCGCATTGTCAAAGTAAACCATTTGATTCACAGATAAGCACCTCTCTATACGACGATATCTTGTATGCCGATATGAATATCGGCAAGCAATTTCTGTGCAATTTGTAAATCTTCCCGATAGACCATCACGCTGTAGCTGCATCCGCGTTTATTGTATTCCTTCGGCGTTTTAGCCACCTGTGCATAGATGCCCTGCTTTGCAAGGTGGTTTTTCCCTTTCAGTGCATAGGTTACAGAGCCTACTACTATATATCCGTACATACATTCACCACGATTCGATAGCATGTCAGTTCCACATTCCCAATTGAGAAACCGGACGTTACCTCAACAGCTTTTGTATCCTGCTGAAGCGTCGTCCGGCTTCCATTCATGATACAGAATCCGTATCCCTTCATTCTATGCGTTTCGCGGCTTTTACGTTACAAAGGCAGCCCCAGCATACAAGCAGCTTCATCTGGAATAGGGAGCGCGCTGATTATCCTAGGGAGCAGATTCGCACGTCATGTTTGTGTATGTTGATGCTATCCCTGCTCACAGTACGATTTCATACTACCTGCCCTAACAAAAAATAGGAGTCCTCCTTCTATACCTTCTCCCGCCCAACCGTAGCAGCAAAACCAAAAAACGGATGGAAAATTCGTACATACGCCCATAAGCGGTAAAAATCTCCGCTGTAAAAAGGCACATGATTCCATCCGTACCATCTGTCGTGCAGTCATTGCATGTTTTCAGAGGAACTCAACAGGATCATTCCTCTACCTCAGATTCCTCCCCAGTGATTAGGCAGACCGCTGTAGCAGACATGCCCTCGCCTGCTCCAGTAAAGCCCATCCCTTCTTCCGTTGTTGCTTTCACACTGACCGCATCCACTGTCATGGCACAGGCATGGGCAATGTTTTCTCTCATAACGCCTAGATAGCGTCCTACCTTTGGCTTCTCCGCAGCTAATGTGACATCGATATTGACAATCCGGTATCCACAGGTGTGCAAAATCTGCGTAACTTTTTCGAGCAGCTGGATACTATCCGCGTCCTTGTATGCAACATCGTTGTCCGGGAAATGCTGCCCGATATCCCCCAATGCTGCCGCTCCAAGCAATGCGTCCATGACAGCATGGGTGAGCACATCGGCGTCAGAGTGCCCCAGCAGCCCCTTCTCAAAAGGGATTTCTACCCCTCCCAAGATTAATTTTCTTCCTTCCGTAAGCCGATGCACATCGTAGCCATGGCCGATCCGCATTTTCGGTGCCTCCTCCAGATAACCGCGTGCAGCGAGCAAATCCTCCGGCGTGGTTATTTTTAGATTAGATGCCTTACCTTGCGTGATGAAAACAGGTTGTCCGACAGCCTCCACAAGCTGGCAATCATCAGTATAGTCCGCGCCAGTTTGTTCCGCTTCCCTCCAGGCACGCCGGTACAAGCTGCTTTGAAAGACCTGCGGCGTCTGGATTTGAACAGTCCTACGGCGCGGCGGCGTTTGCAGGATGAACCCCGTGTCATCAGCTATCTTAACGGTATCCCGGGTGTAAATACCGAGCGCTGCCGCGCCGTAGGCATGTGCATCGGCAATGACACGGGAAGCATCCCGTGGGTCCAACAGAGGACGAGCTCCGTCGTGAATGGCAACGTAATCGCAATCCTGCAAACAACTGAGTCCCGCTCCTACCGACTGTTGCCGGCTTTCCCCTCCACAGACCACATGGATCACCTTGTCTAGCCCATGTGTCCTGCACAACACCTTCACCTGTTCGATCTTTTCTCTGCGGGTGACCACTACAATCTGCCGTACTTCCGGACAGCACTGCAAAGCGGTAAGGCTATATACCAACACCGGCTTCCCGCTTAAAGGGAGAAAAAGTTTGTCCCGTCCCCCCATTCGTGTACTGGATCCCGCGGCCACAACAATCACACCTGTGTCGGAAACAACGTGAACCGCCGGCTTTTTGTCCTTCTTCTTCATCCGGCTCCCCCACCTCTCCTGCCGCCATCGCTTTCAAACATCAATTTACTGCTGCTGCGCGCATGTACGCCTTGTACAATTCCGATAGCGGCATACATTGCCAGCGCCGACGAGCCGCCTGCGCTGATAAAAGGCAAGGGAATCCCAACAACAGGTACGACGCATAGTACCATCCCAATATTGATAATCGAATGAAAAATAATGATGGCAAACACGCCTATACACAACAGTCGCCCAAGGCTGTCTTTCGCGCACATGGAGACATGCAGGATCTTGAAGCAAATCATCAAAAGTAAAAACGCCGTCCCAACACAGCCGATAAAACCAAGCGTTTGACCAATATGCGCAAAAATGAAATCATTATAGATTTCTGGGACGAAAGAGAGCCCCGAGCTGAACAGTCCCTTACCTTTCAGCATTCCGCTGCCCATTGCAATTTTACCCAGGGACTGCTGCCACCCGTCGCCAAGCGTATTACCATCAAGGTTAAACAGGACGAGAATGCGGTCTTTGTGATGCTCCTTCAATACATACTCCCACAAAAAATACGCGACAATGGGTGCGGACAACAGTGCTGCCGTGATATATTTCCACGAAAGCCCCGCTGCAAATATCATACAAAGAAAAATAAAAATGAACACAAGGGTCGTGCCTGTATCCTTTTGCAGCAAGATCAACCCGATTGCAGCACCGGCATGAAGCAGAACTGGTATCAGATAACGCAGACGGTTGATGTTTCCTATCTCTTTGACACGGGATAAATGGTAAGCAAATGTGAAGACAAACACCAACTTGAAAAATTCCGACGGCTGCAGCGTTGTGAATCCGAAATCCAGCCAGGCGCGGTCTCCTGTCAACTCGCGTTCAATCCCCAGCGGCGTCAATGTCAAAAGAACGAGGATGGCAAAAACCGGGGTGTATAGAAACCACAGCTTCGCTAAGGTATGGTAGTCAAAAATAGAAATAATGACAGCGCAAATTACACCCATCATACTGCCGATGAGCTGTATCACGAATAGGCTTTGCTTTCCAAAACCCGCATACGAGATTGAAATCAGCATCATTACGGATATCGCTGTCGCAATAAAGCACAGTCCCCACAAAATCAAATCTGTGTGACGAAAATAATTCCCTACTGCGGAAAATACCTTCTTAACCAGGTTTTCATCCTTCATGCAGCGTACCGCCCTCCTTTTATGCGTACAAAAATGCGGCCGGATGCCGCTCACAGCTGTCCGCCGTCTTTTTTCATTATATGATCTTTCCAACAAATAATCAAGTTGCAACTTGGCAAGATATTTTTAACGCTGTATTGCTTGCTTCTAACGTCGGCATGAAATATAATGGAGGTATGCTCGAAACGCAACCGACAGAAAGGACAGGTCACACATGGATTCCAACCGTTCCCAGCTAAAAAAATGGATTCTCCTGATTACTTATGCCATCGTACTTTTTCTAACGCTCTCCAATCTGGATCGTGTCGCCGGTGTTTTGGGGTACGTTTATCGGATCGTATCCCCTGTAATTACCGGCATCTTCATTGCGTATGTGCTCAATATCCCGATGAAGCTGATTGAAAACAAGCTTCTTGCCAAAGTATGGGACAAAAGCCCTGTTCTATACCGTATGAAACGAGGACTGAGCTTGGTTCTGACGTTATTGTTCGTCGGGGGATTGCTTGTAGGGCTTTTATGGTTCATTATCCCACAGGTGACGGGAAGCGTAACCAAGCTCGGCGCAAGCCTTCCCGGATTTTTTGATAATGTGACTGAGTATGTCAACAAGCTGACCACGGAATATGACTTTGCCAGCGATATCTGGAAAAAGGTCGGAGAAAACTGGAAAGAAATTATGAGCCAGCTGACGCAATTCTTATCCAATGTTGTGCCTTACCTGTTTAATTTTACGATTGGCGTAACCACCAGCGTCATCAATTTCGTACTGAGCCTGACTATCTCGATCTACCTTTTGTTTTCAAAAGATAAACTGATTCATATTCTCAAACGCATCAACTACGCTTTCATCAAAACAGAATACGCCGACCGGATCATGCGCGCCAGTTCCAAGGCTAACAAGACCTTTTCCCGGTTCATTGGCGGACAGCTCACCGAGGCTCTTATTCTAGGAACGCTATGCTTCATTGGTATGACCATCTTCCGCATGCCCTACGCCCCTTTGGTCAGCGTGATCATCGGCGTCACCGCGCTAATTCCCTATCTGGGGGCCTACATCGGAACCATTCCCTCCATTCTGATTATCCTTACCACTGGGCTGATGCCTGCTATCGGGTTCCTGGTTTTTATTCTTCTGCTGCAGCAGTTTGACGGCAACGTGATCTATCCCCGTGTCGTTGGTAATTCCATTGGCCTGGGAGGGCTATGGGTTCTTCTTGCCATCATGATTGGCGGCAGCGTCTTCGGCTTTATGGGGATGCTGCTGGGAGTACCAGTCTTCGCGCTTATTTACGGCCTGTGCCGGTTGATCGTCAATAACCGCTTGAAAAAGAAGGGGATCGTCATTGAACCGCTGCCTTCCCTGAAAAAGCCCATCAAAAGCAGGTGTAAAAAAGACCGTAGGCCGCCTGACGATCCTCCGGCGAGCACTGACAGTTTTACGACTGAGCCTACCGCCGATCAGGACACTATTCAAAAATAAATGGCACTTTTATTAGGAGCTTTCGACGTGCGATATTATCGCTGATGCGCACTGTCCATCCGGTAGAGTCACTGGCAGACAGGAGCGATTTTATGACCACCTTGCCAAAGGTTCCAGGTAACCGGCTAAAAGGGCTCATGAATACGACAAAAGAGGCGCTGTTTCTTGGACAGGAACAGCGCCTCTTTTATAAAGAATGCAAGCATAGGGCGGTACCACGCGCCGCTATTGACTAATACGAACCTTGCCGTCAGCATATACGGATATCGGTGAAGGACCACGCGCTGTCCAAAAGATCGACTAGACGGCTCCGGCAATAGGTGCATACCCTTTCCTCCAGCGACGACAGCGGTGCGCCGCAATGCGGACAGGACGCCGCTTTAACCGTCTCGCCCTCCTTCGCTGCCGGACGGTAAGCATATAAGAGCTCATACTTTTCCTGCTTCTTCACGCCATCCTCCAGATGCTCCGCCGCAGCCTGAAAGGTAATCGTCTTTTCCACCCCATAACGCCTATAGCGGCTGATGACAACATTGTGCACCACAACACCTTCATATCCCGCCAAGTACTTTTGCAGCGCCTCACAGGCGTACAGCTTCGCTTGTTCGACGTTAAAGTCCGGAAAATCCCGGCAGATCTGTGGAAGGTAAATACGATCGCAACCGCTCAAGGAACGCGGCGTTTCTTCGACCTGCCGCTGCGCCGCATGCAATCCGGACACAAAATTTGCCGTTCCAAACAACTCCCTACTGAGCCTACACGCTTTCCTGCGGATTGCCAAAAAGGCCACAAGCCCCAGCAAGACAACGGCAGCAAATACAGCCAGTACAATGAACCATCTCATCACCTTCACTCCCATAATGCCTCGTATACTACAGACCTATCGATCCATCGAGTACCCCATCTCGATTAAAAGCTCCTTCATCATCGCCGGATCATCGGTAATGATGCCGTCGGCCCCCAACTCGATGAGCCGCCTCATTTCGTCCTTTCGATTGATCGTCCAGTACTGAATGGCCATATTGCGCTGATGGGTACGATCCACAAGTCGTGGCGTATCCAGTCGGAACCCCTCCTGCTTGACCGGCACCGCCATACAAGCATCGTGTGAGCAAATGAAGATGTCGCAGTGCAAAATATTCGCCACCACGAGCTTTTTCGTCTGATTGTAGGCGGTCGAGGTATAAAACTCCTTGCCGCCTTTCTTTCGGAAGTACCCCAGCGTTTCGTCGTCAAAGGCACAGGTAACAACACGGCTGTGGGCATCCGCACCGTTAATCGCCTGAACCAGCGCGTCGGCAGATCGTCTGCCCAATTCCCCTGTGTCCTTGATTTCCACCATGAACAGCGTATCCGGGTAACGGCTCAGTAGTTCCTCCAGCCGCGGCAGACGCACCGGGGCGTCGCGATAGGGGTAGTCCCCGTTCTCGTAATAGTAATAGCCGAAATTAAATTGCTGCAGCTCTTCATAGGTGTAGGTTGCAAGGTATCCCTTACCATCGCTGACAACGTCGATCTTCAGATCGTGACAGGGCACCAATACACCGTCCGCAGTGATGCCAAGATCCAGCTCCAGCACATCGGCGCCCATATCGATCGCCTTGTCAAAGGCAGGGACGGTATTTTCCGGCGCATAGTCCATCCCGCCGCGATGGGCGATAATAAGCGGCCTGCCGTAGTGATCGGCAAGAAAGGGATTCTCCTTCACCGCATCAGACAAAGGCCAAATCTGAATGAGGAGGAATACTAAGGCGAAAAACAGCAGAACGGGAACTGTATAAAACAAGACCCGTTTGAAAAGTTTCATAGCGCATTCGCCCAATCGTACGGGGTTTGCTGATAGAGGAAGTAGTTGAGCCAGTTTGTATACAGGAGGTTCGCGTGTGAGCGCCAGATAAACTGAGGCTCCTTCGTATTGTCATTCTCCGGAAAATAGTTGTAGGGCATTTGGATCTCTAACCCCCTGTCCTTATCGCGGAAGTACTCTTTTGCCAGCGTCTCACGGTCATATTCGGCGTGGCCGGTGACGAAAAATTGACGGCAATCCTTGCTGACAATAATATTGACGCCGGCAATGTCGGAATAGGCGAGTATTTCCAGGTCTTTTACTTTTTCAATATCTTCTCGGCGCACCTCGGTATGACGTGAATGCGGAACATAAAAAACTTCGTCGAAGCCTCGCACTAACGGATGCGTAGGAAAGTACAACCGATGCGGAAAGACACCAAACATCTTTTGCGGCAAGTCATGCTTCGGGATGCCGTAATGGTAATACAGTCCCGCTTGCGCTCCCCAGCAAATATGGAAGGTGGAAAAAACATGTGTACGAGACCATTCCATGATCCGACACAGTTCCTCCCAGTAATCGACGTCCTCAAAAGGCATCTGCTCAACCGGAGCGCCTGTGATGATAAGGCCATCAAAACGGCTTTCACGAACGTCGTCGAATGTCTGGTAAAAAGCCAGCAAGTGCTCCGACGATGTATTCCGCGAGACGTGCGACGCAGCCTGCAACAAAGTAATGTCCACCTGGATTGGGGTATTGCTCAGAAGACGCAGCAGCTGCGTTTCGGTCGTAATTTTAGTCGGCATCAGGTTAAGGATGGCAATTTTCAGGGGGCGAATATCCTGATGCTGCGCCCGGTCTGTGCACATGACGAAAATATTCTCTTCCTCCAACGTTTTAAAGGCAGGAAGGTCACCTGGTATATTAATCGGCATAGTGTCCTCCGTACAAATACAATAAAATCAAAATATAACATATATTATAGCAAAATTTGACCATGTTTACAAGTCCGGATCACCCTAACTCCAGCCAAATCATATGTACCGTGGTATACCATCCCACGTGCGGCGGATAGCCAAGGAAAATCCTGTGCGCAGCGGGCGCACAACGCATGCATACCTAACACGACACCTCATCAATACCCCGATCATTTTTTCAAAAACGACAAACTTGGCCCTTATATGCTTCCTTCTTCTAAGATAAAAACCACTTTACCTTTTCTCTTCACGTTTTCGCTCCCGTATTGATGGAGTCGAACAACATATCTGTATGTGTATTACTGGTTAGCTCCGTCCTCTGCTACGCGATGGAAGTATTGGATGGAAATATGGAGATCATGTAAAATAAAAGGAAAGAAAAATTGCCTACTAAATGATTCCGCTATCATATAACATCTAATATTCGTGTTTCGTTTTATTCTTTCTTACTGATTATTTGAAAAAGACAAAAATCGCCCTATTCTCCCATATGGAAAAATGACGGCGTACCGCTTTACAATTGCAGTGGAATCGTGTAAGATGGAAACAATGGTAGACGGATACAGGACGAAACGTTCCGCTCCAGCGACGTAGATTGATAAAAAGCAGTGCTTGAAAGGCAACTCTTTCAGCCTACCAATGAAAAGGAATGAACATAAACATGAAAAAAAATCTCAATGACGGTTGGAAGCTCCGCTGTTTCGACGGTGCAGCGGAATCCTGTGCGCAAGCCGTGCAGACGAGCTGTACTGACTGGCTCGACGTCAAGGTTCCTGGCGACGTCCACAGCACGCTGATGGCAGCGGAACGCATCCCCGACCCCTTCTACTCGACGAATATTGAAAAATGCCGCTGGGTGGAGGAGGCCTACTGGCAGTATCGCCGCGAGCTGACGTTAACCAGTATCTCTGGCGACGCCGTCCTGACCTTCGAGGGGCTGGATACCTTTGCCTTGATCTACATCAATGGCGTATTTGCCGCAGCACATGAAAACATGTTCACACCGGCAGTCGTGGACGTTTCCGAACTGCTGCATACAGGTAACAACATTATTGATGTCATCTTTGAGCCGGTGATCGCAAAAACGGCTGATAAAGATTACTCTCGTATGTGGTATTCCTACAATCCGAATCGTGTATGGGCACGCAAGGCTCAGATGAATTTTCGCTGGGACTGGGGACCACGAATGCTGACGATCGGCATCTGGAAGGATGTCTACCTGACCACAGGCGGGCTTCCGGAGATTGCTGATGTCTTCCCAGTTACCGAATCCATAGCGGAGGACTGTGCACAGGTACGCGTCTCGTTCGGCGTTACACGCTCTGAGGCAATCGGAGAGGGCTGGGAAGCTCGGGTCAGCCTCCGCGATGAAAACGGCTGCATGGAACAGACTGTGTCCTGTCCTGCGGATGAGAACAGCGTGATGCTCATGGTAGAGCATCCCCAGCTTTGGTGGACCAATGATTTAGGCGACGCCCATCTGTATGACCTGACGGTTACGCTACTGCACGACGGCGAAACTGTGGACACCTATTTCCAGCACTTCGGTATCCGCACCGTCTCCGTTTCACAGGTCGACGAGTTGGGACGTAACGAGTTTGCTTTTGTCCTCAACGGCATCAAACTGTTTGCACGCGGGGCCGACTGGGTACCAGCCAGCAGTATGATCGGCGCTATCCCCGACGAACGCTATGTCCGCTGGATTGAGCTTGCAAAGGAAGCAAACATGAATATGTTGCGTATCTGGGGCGGAGGCGTATATGAGAAGGATGTCTTCTATGAGGAATGCGACCGCCAAGGCATACTTGTCTGGCAGGATTTCATGTTCACCTGCTCCTCTTACCCCGACTTTGACGACGCCTTCATGCAGAATGTTGAAGAAGAAATTGTTCACGTCGTCAAGTCGCTGCGCAAATACACCTGTCTGGCGATCTGGTGCGGCAACAACGAGATCCAATGGCTGCATGGACAAAAGCTGCCCGAACTCACTGACTTACGGCTGTACGGCTTGAAAATCTTCGAAGAAATGATGCCCCGCCTGCTAGAGACGCTCGACCCTTCCCGCCTGTACTGGCCCTCTTCACCATTTGGCGGCAACGACTCCAATAGCGACGACTGCGGCGACAAACATAACTGGCAAGTTTGGGCCGGACAGATTTACCCGCACAAGCACGGTGAGGAAATGAAGCAGGATAATTCCCCCTACGGTGTCTCCTTTAAACGTTTCTCCACCGATTACGGAAAGTTCTGCTCCGAATTCGGCATGCACGCGCTCCCCGTTCGCGAGACGCTGGAAGGCTGCATCCCAGAAGATATGTTGTACTATGAAAGCTTCGAGATGCGCTACCGCAACAAGGACAAACGTCCCGACCGCGGCAGGTTGCTGATGGAAGAGTACACGGGGTTACCGAAAAATCTCGACGAGTTCATTGATTTCTCCATGATGGCACAGGCGCAGGGGCTTAAATACGGCATCGAACACTACCGCCGCCGTTTTCCACAATGTGCTGGCGCACTCATCTGGCAGCTCAACGACTGCTGGCCCACGATGAGCTGGAGTATCGTCGACTATCATCTGCGCCCTAAGGCAGGGTATTACTACACCAAACGTGTCTGCAAAAACATTCTGCTCTCTTTCCAGGAGGAGGGGCCGGACAAGTTCTCTCTGTGGGTGTGCAACAATGACTCTGCCGCCTATCAGGACACGCTGCACGTCGGCCTGAAGGACTTCTTCGGTAACGATGAGTACGCTGATACCATTACGGTGGATGTCCCGGCGCACAGTTGCCGCAGAGTGGCGGAGTTCTCCCAAAACCGCGTCAACGTCTGTTACTCGAACTTTGAATTCTTCTATGCGCTTCCGGCGGACGCACGCGTCGACAACGCTCTACACTACTTCCGGGACTACAAGGACCTCAACCTCGCCCCCTGTTCACTTCACGTCCAGACGGATCCGTCCAGCGACGAGATTCGGATTACTGTCCGCACCGACGTGTTGGCCAAATTTGTCAAGATTACGGGAGAACTGGACGGCATCTATGTCGACGACAATTACTTTGACCTGATGCCCGGTGAGGAAAAAACCGTTCTTCTGCGTAGCCGAACGGGAGAAGCCATAGATGGACGTCATATTGCGGTAACTGCAATCAATCAGAAATAAATGTCAAAATTGCAGCACTTGTCCCGCTGCGCATTTGAAGTGGATAGGGTATCGTGTTTCGATTAGGCATGTATCGGCCTGCCTTCAACACATATCTGAACTTGGGACGAAAAAGTTTCCACTTGTTCTAATCGCATGATATTGGTGTCGAAAAATAACTCCATCCATGGTGCGAACTAGCCTGCGTCTGTCAGCCGCAGAATCATAGCCCATGCAAGTGCCATAGAAAAGAAGCAGCAAAAACGTTCGCTGCTTCTTTCGTTGGTGCTACCTTCCTGTTTTTTATCTGTCCTCTTCCCTAGAACCTACACTACAGCATGCTTCCGCCTAATTCATCATACATAGGGAAAAACCCCAACCTAAAATGAACTGCCCCCCATTTGTTAGAGAGTATGATATACTATCTAACAGATGGGGTG
>CAMMMX010000012.1 GCA_946498095.1 uncultured Clostridia bacterium | reverse complement strand
GGCTCGAACCTATGACCCTCTGCTTGTAAGGCAGATGCTCTCCCAGCTGAGCTATGCCCCCATTGTTACGCCGCTTACTGTCTTTGACCTCAGCGACGTTTTATATTATACACGATACTCAAATGTTTGTCAACACTTTTTCCAAAATATTTTATTTAAAGACGTTTCGCCAGTTCTGCAATTTCTTTAGCGGGAAAACGATATTTATGTGTACAGAAATGGCACTTAACTTCTGTCAAGGGATCCTCCTGCGCCATCTTTTCCAGTTCCTCGCGCCCCAGACTGATTAAAGCCTTTTGCACCCGCTCCTTGCTGCAGTCACAACGGTAAAACACTTCTTGTTCGTCCAGAACGTTGGGCGAAAAGCCGTCCAGGACACGCAGCGCCAACTCCTGTGCATCCATTCCTCCGGAAAGCAGTTGTGTCACTGGGGGGATAGATTGAATATTTTTTTCCAGAAGGTCGATACATTCGTCGCCTGCAAAGGGAAGCAGCTGGATGAGGTACCCTCCCGCAGCCTTGACACTTAAATCGGTGTCTACCAGTACGCCCAAGGCACAGACGGTGGGGACTTGCTCACTGACGGCAAAATAAGAGGTAATATCTTCGGCAATTTCGCCTGAAACAAGAGGTACCTGTCCTACATACGGCTCCTTCATCCCCAGATCCTTTATCACCGTCAGCATCCCATCCGTTCCGACTGCTCCGCCAACGTCAAGCTTGCCTTTCGCATTCAACGGCAGGTCGACTACCGGATTTTCCGCATACCCTTTGACATTACCGTTGGATGCTGCTACCGCAATAAGAGAGCCAATCTCGCCCCCACCGTTGATGCGCAAGGTCAAAGAATCCTTATCTCCCTTCAACATATAGCCCATCATGGAGGCGGCGGCCAACAACCGCCCCAGAGCCGCTGTCACGACAGGGGAGGTCACGTGAATTCTCCTTGCCTCCTGAACGATATCCCTCGCCTCAATGGAGGTCGCTACGACCGAACCATCCGCGCTGATGCTTCTTACGATTTTGCCCATTGTATATTTTCGTTCCTTTCTTTGTGACAAATTTTACAGCCCTACCCACGCTTACGTGCAACATACACTTCTTTTTCTGTATCCGTCTGGGGAGGCGAAAAAGTATCCAGTCCATAAACGGCACATAGCTCGAATCCCGCCTGCTCCAACCACCGCGTTATCTGCAAAGTGGTGTAAGCCCGCTCAGCAAACGCCTCCTCGCTGCGCAGGTAATGCCCACCGCGCCGCTCAAAAATATCCAGATGGATCTCAACCATATCCTGTTTGGCATCCAGCTCGTTCTGCCAGACCACATAGACGTCTTCCAAATCGTAGACGAAGGTTTCATTCGCCAGCACCTTCCGGTGCTTATAAGGGGTGTTGACATCAAAGACAAAAACAGCGCCGGGGTTGCTAAACAAGGAAACGCGACGGAAAGCTTGCAAAACATCGCCATCCCCAGTCAGATGGTTGATACTGTCCAGGGAACATACAGCCGCGTCAATTGTGCCATACAAGTCCAACTGACGCATATCTTGGCGTAGATACAGGGTGTTCAGACCAAGCCGCATCTTTTTTTCGTAAGCCTCATTGAGCATCTGTTCGGAAACGTCCACGGCAACGACATCATAACCGGCTTGTTCAAAGTAAGGGTCCAGACTTCCAGTACCGCACGCTAAATCAAGCAATATCCCTCTGGGGCGCGCACCATACTGTTCCAGCAGCTTGAGATAGTATACAGCGCGTTCCTGATAAGAGATATTGCTTGTCAACTGATCATAATATTGCGCAAATGTCTGATACGCCGTCATGACTTTGGCTTCAGCCTTTCCAACACGACGGCGTAGCCATCGCTTCCGTAATTCAGCGAGCGGTTAACGCGGCTGATTGTCGCCGTTGAAGCGCCTGTCTGCGTAACAATATCGCTATAGACGTGATGATCGCTGAGCATCTTGGCAACCTGCAAGCGCTGGGACAGCGCCTTAATTTCTGTAACAGTACAGAGGTCTTCAAAAAAATTATAGCATTCCTCAAGTGTCTCGAGGGATAATATTGCACGGAACAGATAATCCGCCTGTTCGTCTTTAATTTTATTGTTCACCTAAATGCCTCCTTACACTTGAATCCCTTTATATTTTACCATAATGAAGTATAAAAGTAAAGCCTTTTTGGTAATACAGACGGACTTTTCTAACAGCGCACCCAGTAAAAAGAGAAAAATCACCAAAAAATAAAATATAAAAAAGGCGTTGCAGATTTTGTTTTGACATGCTATACTTGCTAACATAAACGTAACGTTTCAGGAGGTATTCCAAACATGTCAAACATTACCAAGCAGGCATTCTGCGTCAAACTTGAAGCGGAAAACGGCGAGCTCATCGGCGGCGCTCAAGTATCGCATGAAGAAGCAAGCTATTCCGGCTGCGGATTCGTCACCAATATCCGCGAAGAGGGGGAAGGCGTCACACTGACAGCGCAGATCCCCCATGACGGCGTGTATAAGCTTACTATTAAAAGCAGAATCGCCAAAGGCAAACGCGGCATCACAAACGAAATTGCGCTCAACGGGGTCAAATGCTCCTCCTTCTGCACCGATGCGACCGGCTTCTTCGAGGAAACGATTGTCCCCAGCATGCATCTTCCCGAGGGGACGTGCGCCCTCTCTTTCATCAAGCGCTGGTGCGATTTTGACATCGACTATGTCATAATCGAGGAGCGGGAATGCATCGATACATCACGTTATAACGTCGTACAGGCGCTGTGCAATCCCAATGCTAATGAGACAACTCGGAAGGTATTTGCCTACCTGTGCGACAATTACGGCAAAAAGATGATTACCGGCCAGTATACCAATTACGACGACGCTATCGGCGATTTCCGGGAGGTGAAACTCATTCGCGACGTCACCGGAAAAGAGCCGGCTATTTACGGCACCGATTTTGTCGAATATTCGACCGCACGCCAGTATCTGGGCGAGGTTCCGCTGGATCATACCACCGAGCGTGCAATCAAGTGGTGGCAGGAGGGTGGACTTGTCACCTATTGTTGGCATTGGAGCGTTCCCAACGACATCAATGACTGGTCTAAGGGCTGCCAGTTCTATACCGACCAGACCTCCTTCGACATCTGCCGCGCGCTGGATGAGTCGACACCGGAGCATGACGTGTTGATCAAGGACATTGATTTAATCGCCGCTGAGCTGCGCAAGCTGGAAGAGGCAGATGTGCCTGTCTTATGGCGCCCGCTCCACGAGGCGGCTGGTACCTGGTTCTGGTGGGGTGCAAAAGGTGTCGGACCATACCTGCAGCTATACCGGCTGATGTACGACCGTCTCACCAATTTCCACCACCTGAATAACCTCATCTGGGTCTGGAACGGACAGCATAAGGACTGGTATCCAGGAGATGATGTGGTAGACATCATCGGCATGGACCTTTACCCGGCTAAGCACAACTATGATTCCCAGGTGTCGGACTTTATCACCGCACAGCGTTATACAACTGCGAATAAAATCATTGCTTATTCGGAAAACGGCGTCTTGCCGGATATGGACAACATGATGAAGGACCAGGCGATGTGGAGCTGGAACGGAACATGGTGCGGTATCTTCGTTTGTGAAGAACGCGACGGGGAATGGGTCTACAGTGAACGCTTCACCGAAGCCGACATGCTTCGCAAGTTATACCATCACCCCAATGTCATTACCCGTGACCAGTTGCCAAATTTCCGCAGCTAACCGGTTATGACAGTCACATCAAGCGCAGGTGGCTACGAGCGGGCTTCCTGCGCTTGTTTTTTTACGGTAAGTAGTTTGACTTTCTCGAGGGAATCATGTATAATAAAAATACGCTGTAAACGTTTTCTTGGAGGGGTTAACAATGGATGGATTTCGGAAGGATTTTGTTTGGGGTGTCGCCGCGGCATCCTATCAGGTGGAAGGCGGCGCTTTTGAGGACGGAAAAGGCTGGTCCATCTGGGATATGTACTGCCGTAAGCCGGGCGTCATTGCAAACGGCGACACAGGTGACATCGCCTGTGACAGCTATCACCGTTACCGGGAGGACATCCGGCTGATGAAAGAGATTGGCGTTCACGCCTACCGTTTATCGATATCCTGGCCGCGCCTTCTTCCGTCCGGGACAGGCAAGGTCAATGAAAAAGGCCTGTCGTATTATGACGCGCTGATTGACGAGTTACTCCAAAATGGTATCACGCCTTATATCACGCTGTTTCACTGGGATTATCCATACGAGCTATACAAACGCGGAGGATGGCTGAATCCAGACAGCCCCCAATGGTTCGCGGATTATGCCAAGCTCGTAACAGAACGTTATTCTGACAGGGTGACACACTTTTTCACCTTAAACGAACCGCAATGCTTTATCGGGCTTGGTTTTGAAAGCGGTGTCCACGCGCCTGGTCAGCGTCTTTCCGCCGACGATACCTTTCAGATGGCACATAACGTCCTGCTTGGACATGGTATGGCAGTCATGGCAATGCGGGCAGCTGCCAAACAGCCGTTGGAAATCGGGTATGCGCCAACAGCGTCGTTCATGTATCCCTTGACAGATTCCCTGGAGGATATTGAGGCGGCCCGCCGGGCAAACTTCTCTCTCCCGGACGATCCGCAATCCTGGACCTGGAACGTTTCCTGGTGGAACGATCCTGTCCTACTGGGCGAATATCCCGCTGAGGGCCTTGCAAAATATGAAAAATACCTGCCACATATCGGACAGGACGACTTGAAGATTATCAGTCAGCCGCTCGACTTCTTAGGCCAGAACATATATAACGGTGTACAAGTCAAGGCCGGGGAAACAGGGGAGCCTATTTATCTCAAGCGATATACAGGCTTTCCTAAGACGGCGCTGAATTGGCCGATCACACCGGAATGCCTCTATTGGGGGCCCCGTTTTCTCTACGAGCGTTACCACAAGCCCATCTATATCACGGAAAACGGGCTTGCCTGCAACGATGTGATATCGGTTGATGGAAAAGTGCACGATCCTAACCGCATCGACTTCCTGTACCGGTATCTGCGCGAGCTGAAGAAAGCGTCTACGGATGGCGTAGACGTACGCGGCTATTTCCAGTGGTCCATTATGGACAATTTCGAGTGGCACAGCGGTTATGCAGAACGATTCGGCCTCGTTTATGTCGATTACCGGGATCAGACGCGACTCATAAAGGACTCCGGCTATTGGTACCGCGACACAATTGCCTGCAATGGTACAAATTTGATATAAAATCACATACCCGATAAGCGGCAGGAAGATGTCTCCTGCCGCTTTTTTCTTCTTCATAAAAAGATAGTGAAAAAAAATGTCGTTTATGTTATACTGTTGTAAGCGTTGGAAAAAGTATATGTCATCAAGGCGGAAAGGCATGGTTTCATGAAGCAGGAAATTCAAATTAATTTAGGGGCTTGGGGCAGTATTTTTGCCGTTCCCTGCTGTGTGGTAGACCAGCATATCCGTCTGGCTAGCGGCAACTGCCTGAAGGTCCTGCTCTACCTTTTACGTCATGCGGGGGAGCAGGTAAGCCTCGACCATATCGCAGACGAGTTGAAAATGCCGGCTGAGGACGTTGCTGATGCTTTGACATATTGGTGTGAATCCCATATACTTGTCAGGAGCGAGAGCGGTGTCTTTCTACCTGCGGACAACACTGAGGATTCTATGACGGCTTCCTCCACAGAAAAAGAGGGGAAACCTTCTCATCAGAATATCCGTCTGCCGTCGCCACCGCCTAGGCGGAAGACAGCGCATCCCTCCTCTTCTTCCTTTACGCCGCCAAGCAGCCGGGAGATTGCAGCACGTATTGACGAAAATGAAGAAATCCGTCTGCTGTTCCAATTGATTACGGAGCAATTTGGGCGTCCACTGACACCCACAGAGCAAAAATCGTTGATTTATTTATACGATTATATTGGCATATCAGCCGACGTGATTGCTATGATTACGGCATACTGTCTTTCTATTGGCAAATCCAGTATGAATTACATTGAAAAAACAGCACAAGGCTGGGCAGAGGAAGGCATTTCTACTCATGAACTCGCGGAAGCGCGAATCGCCCGGCTGCAGGAGCGGCATACTGCGGAAAACAAGGTCCGACAGTGTTTTGGTATACAGAACCGTGCCCTTTCCGCAAACGAAAAAAAATTCATCGCCAAATGGACAGAAGACTTCCAATTTGGTATGGATATGATTCAACTGGCTTATGAACGTACCGTAGACACAATCGGCAAGGTATCCTTTCCGTATACCAATTCCATCTTGCAGTCGTGGCATGAAAAGCATATCCACACCCCACAGCAGGCTTTGGAAGATATTTCTGCGTCACCGAAAACGGCAGCAGCAAGAATTCAAAAGGTGTCGCCTTCCTATAACCTAGACGAATTTGACGCAGCTGCGCTTCGCTACACACCTAAAATACCAAAACAGGAGGGATAAAGATGGAACGCGGCCGTAAACTGATGGATCAGGCGCTGGATATCTTGTCCCAGCGCCGGCAGGGAACAAAGTTAGAGCTGAAACGCCGACAGGATGAGATTGCCCATACCGTACCGGGAATCCCCCCGTTACAGAAGCAGCTGGCAATGACGAGCATAGAGGTTGCGCGGCTCATCTTGGCCGGCCCCAACAATATTCAGGACAAGCTGGCTTTCTTACAGGACAACAATCTCCATTTGCAGCAGCGTATTTCCGAGCAACTGACACAAAACGGCTTTCCGGAAGACTATCTGTCCCCACATCCTGTTTGTTCCATATGCGGGGACTCGGGGTATGTAAACGGCACAATGTGCGGCTGTTTGAAGCAGATCGTGCAAAAGCTGTCATCCGAGCGTTTGAACGAAGTGGCTCCCTTTGCGCTGTCCTCGTTCGATACTTTCGATCTGCGCTATTACCCGGACGCACCGGATCCGGAACTCAAAATCGTCCCACGGGTGAAAATGAAAGAAGTGTATGATTACTGCGTATCCTACGCGAATGCCTTTTCGCTCTCTTCTCCCAGCCTATTTATGTGGGGGAAAACCGGGTTGGGGAAAACGCATCTTTCGCTTTCCATTGCCCGAACTGTGATAGGGAAAGGTTATAATGTCATATACGGTTCCATACAGGATTTACTCCGTACCATTGAACGGGAACATTTCAGCAGAGAAAAGCCGGAAAAGGAAACGCTGCAAATTCTTCTTGATGCAGATTTGCTGGTGCTGGACGATCTGGGTGCTGAATACGATTCCAGCTTCAATACCGCAACAGTCTATAACCTTCTCAACACTCGCATCAACCAACAGCGACCAACTATCATCAGCTGTAACCTGACTACGCGGGAAATCCAAGCGAAATATAACGATCGAATCGTGTCGCGTCTGTTGGCGACCTACGAATCGTTGTTATTTGTCGGCAACGACATCCGTCAGTTGCAAAAATTCAATAACATGAAATAAATTATGATTTCTCCTTTTTTTCTGTCTGTGACCGACGAGCAGGTAGATGTGCCAGTGGGGAAGCGTCCGCTGCTTTTTCAAGTTGTTCGCTGGATACATGCGTATAAATCTCTGTGGTACCTATATTGGCGTGCCCCAAAATTTCCTTGAGCGCCCGGATATCCACATGTCCATGCTGATACATCAGTGTAGCAGCCGTATGCCGCAGTTTGTGTACAGAAAACCCACGGTTATCCAGTCCGGCTCGACGTAAACATTCGTTCACAATTTGCTCCACGCGTCTATTGGTGATTCGCGTACCGCGGCGGCTCAGAAAAAGCGCGTTTTTATCCTTGATATTTTGCTGTTGAGCGCGCTCCGTCAGATAAGCGTGAAAGGCATCCAAACAAGCGGCGTTTAAATATACCATACGTTCTTTGTTGCCTTTACCGATGATGCGAAGCGTGTTATCCCGGATATCGGACAAATTTATGCCCACCAATTCACTTAAACGCATTCCGCAGTTTAGAAAAAATGTCAAAATACAGGCGTCGCGTAACGGTGTTTCAGACGTTACACTGCCAAGCACTTCTAAGCTTTGTTCCAAAGTCAGATGCTTCGGCAGGCGCTTTTTGACAGCCGGAAGCTCTAAATCCTTCACCGGATTGGTGTCAAGCTGACCGGTATTTGTGGTCAAATACTTAAAAAACATTTTGATGGCGGACAGCTTACGGGCACGCGTCACAGAAGAATTCCCGTTGTCGTCTGCGACAAAACGTAGAAATTCGTACACATCGGATAAGGTGATGCTGCGAACGAAATCCAAGTCGACGCTAGTGATGGGAATATCATGGAATGTAGTTTCCGTTGTAACCAAATCTCGATGCAGGAGCATAAAACGGAAGAATGTCCGAAGATCCCAGTAATACGCCTGCACAGTTTTCGCACTACGGCCCTTGACGATCTCCATATAAAATAAAAAATCTTTCAGTACAGCCGGACAATCCTCCTGGTATGAATGCTTGCTTTTTTTTGCTTCCATCGATATATCAATCCTTCCTGTAGACGGTTGCGTGTCAGACCCTTTTATCGGTGGCCATGGTGGTTTGGTTGAGGATGGCTTCCCTGAATTTCGCTAAATTTGCATTTAGCGAAATTAATTGTTTTTATTATACCCCTTTCCTCCGCTGCTGTCAAATGTTTTTTCGTACTCTTCCAATCCTAGAATTTTTCGTGTCATTCGTATAACGCGATATATGCTTTGATACATAAAACTCTGCTCTACTTGCTACACTGTTTTTCTACCATGTAAAAATACACAAATATTTTTTAAAAATATTGACGTTAATTCTAAAATATAGTATATTTTATATAATATGATTGGAAATATATTTAACACTATTGCACCATTACTATACTTAGTGATATTGTTCTCAATCATATGGATTTGTTATCTGAAAAATTTTATAATTTGTTTGACAACAAATAGTAAATTATGGTATATTTTAGATGATAAAAAGTGAAGGCCTCCCCTTACCTTGGAAAAAACTTTGATCCAACTGGAGTTAGAGAGATTCTGAAAACAAATGATGATATCTGGAAAGCCGACGATATCGAATCAGAGATAGCCAGAGTGAATCAGGAACTGAAGGGCGCTGGGATTGACGAACTGGTTGATGCTGTGAATGAACAATACGGAATCCAGTCCTAGTGTGTTAGGAGATGGGATGGGTATATGCTGAAATTGGAAAATATTAATAAATCATATGGAGATATCCATGCGCTAAAACATTTCTCCTACGAGTTTAGTACCGGCGTTTATGGTCTTCTTGGGCCTAATGGAGCGGGTAAGTCCACCTTAATGAATATTATAACGGATAATTTATCGGCAGATCAAGGTTCCATATTGTATGAGGGAAAAGACGTCAAACAAATGGGAAAGGCATTTCGACGGGTACTGGGATATATGCCGCAGCAACAGGGGCTGTATCCCAATTTTACCTTAAATCGTTTTTTATGGTATATGGCAGCACTGAAAGGAATGACGAAAACCGAAGCTTCAAAACAAATTGATCAATTACTGACTTTGGTAAACCTTAGTGATGTCCGACAGAAAAGGCTCGGTGCTTTTTCGGGTGGTATGAAACAACGTGCTTTAATTGCACAGGCGATGCTTGGTAACCCTAGGGTGCTTATTTTAGATGAACCGACCGCTGGACTGGATCCGAAAGAACGAATCCGTATCCGTAATCTGATTTCTGAAATCGCTTTTGACAAAATTGTTATTATCGCAACGCATGTCGTTTCAGATATTGAGTTTATAGCCAAAGAACTGCTGCTTCTGAAAAACGGGGAAATTATTAGCAGTGGTTCTCCGCATGCGCTCTGTGCCGAATTGGAAGGAAAAGTATTTGAAATTCAAACTACGCCGGATAAACTGAAAGAAATTACCCGTCACTATCGTGTTGGTAATATTTCTAAGGATGAAAATTCTATATACGTTCGCGTTATTTCTGATGAAATTCCTCCGGGAGCCGTTACGCAGAAGCCGTCGGTAGAGGATTTATACCTCTATGTCTTCGATGAGGATGATAAGATATGAGAATCATTGTCAACGAATTCGTCAAGGTGTTTTTCAAAAAATCTATGCTACTCATTTTTCTGGGGTTCATCCTTCTCAACGCCGGATTATTATATGTGGACCGTTATATGCAAAAAGGCGTCGATGCTGTCCCCCCAGCGTCTTACCGCGCACTCTATCAGGACATCATGTCTATGCCGCAAGAAGAAGCATTAAAAACTGTCACTGCCCAAAGGGACAAACTTCGCATATTTCAGGATATGACTTTTGGTTCCACTTTATCAGAGGATGAACTTTTTGAGCAGTATGGGGATATTGATATTAGCGCTTTCAAACAAGAATATAACAGTGGTGACTATTTACGATACACAGACAATTTGTGGACAGAGGTGTCGCTTTATAATCGTGTCATAGCCGAAATGGAATCCTGTGCCTCTTACGGTGAATATTTAAAAAAAATTGACGATGATGCGGAAACTATGACCTCCATATCCATTTTTTCCAAACCGGGTACCTTCAGTTATCGTAACATTATGAAGACGCCCGAAGCCTTTGCGCATTTGAAAGGAAATACTCTTACCTATTCCCCATCCAACGGCATCAAAATGGCGACTGAATTTTTACCTACCGATATCATCGCTATTGTAATGATACTGATATGTGTAGTATCCATGCTGACCAGAGAAAAGGAATTGCGCCAGTTGGGACTCATTAAGACTACCTTTCGTGGACGTGTGGCGCTTATAGGCGCTAAATTTGCGGTTGGTTGTCTGAGTTGTGCTTTGATCCTCCTGCTCTTGTATGGAATCAATTTTACGATGGCCTATTTTTCTTATGGTTTTGGCGATCTGGACAGGTATATCCAGTCGGTATATGGTTACATCGGCAGTCAATTGTCTATCACAGTGATACAGTATTGCGGGTTGTTCCTTTTAACCAAAATCAGTGTGTATTTATTGATTATGTCCATACTGTTTTTTGTCGCCAATCTCGCTAAAAAATCGGTACAGCTGTATTTGATATTGGGCGTTATATTTGGTGTCAGCGCTATTTTGTATTACTCCATACAGCCATCCAGCTACCTTTCCCTTTTTAAATATATCAATCCCGTTAGCTTTCTCCATACGGATACGTTGTTTCAAAATTACCTCAATATGAATTTGCTAGGTTATCCGGTAAATCTTTGGCCAATTTTTATTGCAAGCGTTATCATTGGGATCGTCATCTTCTCCGTTGGGGGGATGTACATCTTTTGCAAACAGAAATCGGTGGATGCCAGCACTTCCTCTACGTTTCTGAGTAGGATCTTCAGAAAAATTTCTCTTCCTAAGCTCTATCGTACTACCAGCGTTTTTTTACATGAATTGTATAAAATCATGATAGGAGGCAAGGTACTGTTAATATTATTGTTATTTGCCGGCGTTGTTGCGTATACCTATCAGCCGATGAAAGAAATTTTTTACACATCGGAGGATGTCCACTACAAGCAATATATGCTGGAATTAGAGGGCCCTGTTACTGATGACAAGTTGGATTATCTGGTTGAGGAACAGAATCTTCTGTCACAATCCCCTGGAGATTTAACGACCGCTTCCAAACAGAAGGCTTTAGACATGGTACTTGCGCACACCACCTACCTTCAGGAGAAAGAGGGATGGTATCTGTACGATTCGGGCTACAAAATGTTAACCGGCGAAACCTATCAGGGCCGCCCACATGATTTTCAAATGGCTTTGCTGGCAGCAGCGATGGTGATTGCCTGTCTCAGTTACGTTTATTCTGTAGAGCATCAAAATGGCGCTACTGTTTTATTGAGATGTACCTATAAAGGACGGCGTTCTACATTTGTCTCGAAGCTTGTCATTTCTGTTTTGATTGTTACGCTGATCTATATGATAACGTATGCGCCATATTTTTACAATGTTCTGTCCGCTTATGGGACGAAAGCCATCTCCGCTCCTGCGTGCAGCATAGAGCATTTGGCATCCCTTCCGCATGGAATTTCAATTTTGGGATATCTCATTTTGATTTCAACGATGCGATATGTCGCCCTATTATTGGCAATGATAATTATTTTCGCATCATCTGTCAAGTTGAAAAGTCATATTTTAACTTTATTAGCTGCCAGCGGCGTACTGATTCTGCCGCTGATCTTATCGATGCTGGGTATCCGTGTCTTTGACTATTTACTCCTCAACCCGCTTCTCATCGGAAACATATTTTCGAAATAAAGGAGACGAATCGACAAAACTGATAAAGTTTTCCCTTGTCAGAAAAACGCTGTACATTTGTCATGCTAACAAATGTACAGCGTTTTCTACAATAACTTTTTTCTTGCTTCATATTCCCAAAATAATACCAAAAAAAGAAAGGGACTGCAATACAAGATGGGTGATATGGTGTAAAATAAGATCGTCATCAATTGAAAAGGAGCGATTATTCTCATGAATTCTTTGGAACGTGTGACACTCTGTCTGCAGCACAAGGAAGCGGATCGCGTGCCCGTTTACCCTCTCATCAATTCTGTGTCCCGTAAAACTGTAGGCATTTCTTACGAGACCTGGACGAAGGATGTCCCGCTTTGCGCGGAATCGATTATTCGGGCGACGGATGAACTTGATTTAGATGTTATCTGTACGTTGACGGATCTCTCGGTTGAAGCTGCCGATTTCGGGCAGGAACTCCTCTACTTCGAGGACAAAGCGGCTTGTCCCAACGATGCCAACCGTTTGATTAAAGACGTGGAAGACTACCAAAAACTGAAAAAAATAGATGGTCGTGAAACACCGCGTATGCGGGAGCATCTTGAACTTTGTAAGCGTCTTGTTGCTGCTAAGGGTAACGAAAAACCGATCGTTGCCTTCCTGTTTGGGCCACTTGGAATTCTGAGTATGCTCCGTGGTCAGGAGGATATGTTCTGTGACCTATATGAGGAGCCGGACAGCGTAAAGGCTGGTGTCGAAGTCATCACCGAAACATTGCTGGACTATATCGACGCTGTTTGCGAAACCGGTGTTCACGCCATCATGTTTGATACCCTGTATTCTTCCAAGAGTATTCTGAGCAAGGATATGTGGGACGAATTTGAAGGCGAGGCGGTACAGCGGCTGGCGCAGCGTGTTCATGACAATGGTAAGATGGTGATGATCCATAACTGTGGCAACGGCGTCTATTTTGACGCTCAAATCAAACGGATGCATCCAGAAGCGATTTCATTCCTCCACATTCCCGACGATTGCAGTTCCTATGAACAGGTCAAAGAAAAGTATGGCGATCAGACTACCTTAATCGGTTATATCGATCCCGGTTTTGTGATGACAGCGTCTGAAGAAGAAGTATATCAGGAGGCGGTCCACGAACTGGACGTCATGAAAAAGGGCGGCGGCTTTATTCTGGCTACCGGCTGCGAGTATCCTGCACCGCTGGACTTTGCAAAAGCGAAAGCAATTGTCCGTGCCGCCAAAGAACACGGCAAGTACGCATAATATAAGCCGTTCACCAGCATCTCAAACATAACAGAAAAGGGATCCCTGATTGTAACAGAGATCCCTTTTCCTTTTTTATGGATAGGCATCACAACGAAACCATTTTGACTTTTTCATGACAGCAGCTCGTCAGCCCTATCCTGCGTGATTTTTTCACAGCTAACCATGCAAGACAGTACCTGCCTCATCCGCTGCTTCGCCAGTTCAGGATTTTCATAAAGTGAGTATGCGGAAGGTGCATTTGGCAGGCCGGCCAACAACACCGCTTCATAATCGTTTAAATCGGATGGTTGCTTTCCAAAATATCCCTGGGACGCCTCATAAATCCCGTAATAACCGCTGCCAAAATAGATGGTATTCACATACAGTTCAAAAATCTCCTCCTTGTTGTACGCGGACTCCATCTCAAAGGCAGCAAAAATTTCTGCGAATTTACGTTCCAATTTCTTTTCCTGGGTAAAGTAGAGGTTTTTCATCAGTTGCTGCGTAATCGTACTCCCCCCTTCCGCAAAGGACAGGGTACGGATATCGTTCCATGCTGCCCGCCCAATGGCAATCGGATCTATCCCGTTATGCGACCAAAACCGACGATCCTCTACCGAAACGACAGCGTCAATATAAATCTGGGGGAGTTGCTCATATTCTGTAAAACCATCCATACTCTGAATGGACGCCACTTTTTCCTCAAGCGGCACTTCGTTGACCGCATCCTTGTACATACGGTATCCCATAAATCCAAAGACGGTACCACATATGAGGATGATACAGAAAGCCAAGCTCAGAAGAGATAGGACTGCGAGCAAGACACCCTGAAACATTTTTTTCAAATCGCTCCCTCCTTCCCTTTTTTCCGTCTTTGTTAAACATCCTGAGCGCTCCATCTCCATCAGCCATCTTCTCTGGCGCCACTAACAATGGAATAGTACGCTCCAGAAGTAATCCGGTATACCAGCACATAAAATAGCGCGAAAACCAGATAGCAGCATATCGTGACGATGACCAATAGTTTGAAATTGGTTAAACTGAAGAGAGCCAGCAACTTATAAATTAAAGGGAACGCAAAGGCTAGATGGACGCCTGCTGTGACAAGTGGAAGAAAGAATACCGTCAGTATCTGCGAATGGATACTCTTCTTAATTTCCTTTCGCGTCATACCTACTTTCTGCATAATTTCAAACCGCGATTGATCTTCATACCCCTCGGAAATCTGCTTATAATACATGATCAGTACGGCAGCAAATACAAAGACAATTCCCAAAAGGATCCCAAGGAAAAACAAACCACCATACAGTCCATAGAACCCGCTGCGTTCTTTCGCCACCCCTTCACATAATATCGAAACAACTTCCCCGTCTTCGCCTGCTAAATTCGCTTCATTTAGCGCATTTTGTAGCTGCTCCTGAATCCTGATTTGCGTATCATCATCGCAAGCCAAATCGAATGCATAAAACCAGTGCAGACTGATCATTTTTCGCCCATTGGAATCTGTTATGTCGAGTAAGGGGGTTACGGTTTCTGCAAAGTCGGGTACGAAAAGATACATGGAGGGGGTGATCTGCATGGCATCCACGCCGTTGTCTGCAAAATCCGAAACCCTTTTCTTGATTGTTAAAGACTTTCCCCCTTCCAGGGTAATGGTGTCATCCGGATATGACCCAAGCTTAGTCGTATAAAGTAGCGCTTCTCCCGGTTCCAATGTCTCGTTCTGCCCCATCAGCCGATTGTAATCTTCCAACGGTACAAGATAAATTTGCCATATGTTCGATTCTGTACCAAAGGAGTACATGACTTCGCTCTCCGTTTCAATGCGTCCATCGCGAATGTATCCAACCCACCCAGCTACCCGATAGTCCAGGATATTCTCAAGCTCTTGTCCGTTTTGACCCGCAATCTCGCTGGAAAGCTCTTTGACAGTAGCCGTCCTGCCTTCACTCAGCAACGATACATCACTGACCGCTGTATCCAAGTTAATGTTCCTGGGATATCGGGTCCGTAGGCTGTCCTCGGTCCCGATATATAGGCAAACCGTAGAGGACAGCATCACCAGAACCATCGTGGACAGGATGCAGATGGAAGCAAGTCCTGCACCGTTACGCTTCATGCGGTATACCATCGAGGATATCGACACGAAATGGTTTGTCCGGTAGTAATAATTCTTCTTTCTCTGTAAAATCCGGCAAACGGCTACTGAACCTGCAATAAAAAGCAGATAGGTCGCAACAATAACCATGACAACTGCGACAAAAAACCAAACCATAGCCGAAATAGGATCCTCGATGGACACGGCCAAATAATAAGCACCGCCTAGAATGATCGCTCCTGCCAGAGCTAACACCCAATTGGCCTTGGGAGGCTTTTCACCCGCGCTCTCACTCCTCAGCAACTCAATCGGGTTGGTCAAATGAATCTGCCGCAGAGTATTGAGAAGAATCAGGACAAAAATGACCGCAAATAAAGCCAAAGTCTGTAAAATAGCCTTCGGCGCTATAGACATCGTGAAAGTAGCATTCCCCGCCAGGATATTGACCATCCCCAGTTCCGCCAATTTGGAGAGAACAATACCTGCAAACAACCCTGCTGCTAAGGAGATTCCCGATATGATAAGGCTCTCCCAGATTAAGATACGCGCTAGATTGATTTTTCCCATCCCTAAGATATTGTATAAACCGAACTCTTTTTTTCTTCTCCGAATTAAAAATGAATTGGTGTAAAATAAAAAGATTAAAGCAAACACGCCAATTACACCGCACCCCATCACCAGAAGGCCTTGCATAGTTTCTCCACCGGGCATACCTTTTAAGAGGTCGCTAACGCTGAGAAAGGCGATGATATAATACATCATAACCATTCCCACACAAGTTAAGAGATAGGGCGCGTAAAACTTTCTATTTTTTCGGATTCCTGTCCAAGCCAGTTTGGCATAAAACATCTTTCTCATTTCTTTTCACCGCCTGTTGCCAGCATCGTCAAGGTATCCGATACCTTTTGATACAACTGTTCGTTGGTACTGTTGCCACGGTATATCTGATGGAACACCTCTCCATCCTTGATAAAGAGAATCCGCCCGGCGTGACTGGCCGCTTTCACCGAATGCGTTACCATCAAAATCGTCTGCCCGCTCTGATTGATTTCCCGAAACAGGCGAAGTAACTCATCCGTCGCTTTGGAATCCAAGGCGCCGGTGGGTTCATCCGCCAGCAGCAACCTCGGATTGGTAATTAACGCCCTGGCCACCGCCGCTCGCTGTTTTTGTCCTCCGGATACCTCGTAAGGGTACTTTTTCAGAATTTCAGAAATCCCCAGTCGTGCGGCAATCGGTGTCAGGCGCTGATGCATTTCGGTAAAATGCTTTCCCGCCAGAACCAACGGAAGATAAATGTTGTCTTCAAGAGAAAAGGTGTCCAACAAATTAAAGTCCTGAAACACGAATCCCAAATTGTCCCGTCGAAAAGCCGATATGTGGGAATCTTTGATTTGCGAAAGATCTTTCCCATCCAGAAGTACGGTACCGCTTGTAGGTTTATCCAACGCAGCCAATATATTCAAAAGAGTTGTCTTACCGGAACCGGATTCGCCCATAATGGCAACATACTCTCCCTGCTCCACACTGAACGTTACCTTCTTTAAAGCTTCAACCTTATTTCCGCCGAAACGGGTTGTATATACCTTTTTCAGTCCGTTGACTTCCAAAATACTCACTTGTATTCCTCCTTTAAATCTTCTGTCATTATTGTATCAAAAAAGGGAAATGTCACGCCATCGAATCTGCTTACATTTCCCTCTTCATTTCTTACAGTTTCGTAAGAAGCTTATTCAACTTCCAGCGACTTTCTCTCCAAGCAGATGCGTACCAGCGTGCCTGTTTCCAAAGAAGAATTGACTGATATGGTATGCCCAAGATTGTCGCAAATACGCCTGCACAGATACAGCCCTATCCCGCTGGCCTTTTTATCATTCCGCCCGTTATACCCAGTATACCCTTTCTCAAAAATGCGGGGCAGATCCTCAGGCGCAATCCCTATCCCTGTATCCCGGATACAAAGCGTCTGGGGCTGCTCCAGGTCAATGGTGATGCTGCCGCCGGATGGCGTGTATTTGACTGCATTGGAAAGAACCTGCTCTATGACAAACAGCAGCCATTTTTCATCTGAAATAACCTTTGCGTCCACCGGCTGATAATGCAACCGGATTTTCTTCCGGATAAACTGGCTGGAAAATTTACGAACAGCCTGCTTGATAATGCTATCTATCTCCTGCTCCTGGATGACGTAATCCGTCGACTCTGCGTCCAGCCGGAGAAACATCAGTACCATTTCCACATATTGCTCTATGCGAAACAAATCCTCTGACAGCTTTCGAGAAAGCTCTGTATCCTCGTTTTGAAGGGTCAAATGCATCGAAGAGATAGGCGTTTTGATTTGATGCGCCCAGATGGTGTAATACTCCACCATTTCTGCATAACGCAGATTCATTTGATTCTCCAACTGCTTCTGCTCCTCACGCAGCAAAGAAATGAGAGATTGGTAGTCTGCATCCTCCTGCGTTTCCACTGCCGGAAAGGACTCCATCAAAGCAGAGGGAAGCGTTCCAAGCGCCTTCAACTGTTTGTGTTTTTTATAGGCATGACAGGCGTCTAAGATAAGAACCAACATGCCTAATACGGCAGATACAAACGACGGATATAATACCGCTCCCGCCGGCAGGTGATATAATAGAAACGTAACCAGAAAAATAATTGTAAAAACGATGGACAAACAGATCCCCAGACGATGCCGCTTCAGATAAAAAAGTACCGCATTCATTCTCATTTGGATGAACTCCCCTTTCTTTGTCAGGCAATCAGATACCCCACTCCGAATTTCGTGGTAATAAAATCGGGGAGTCCAATGGCATCCAGCTTTTTCCGCAGACGGTTGACGTTGACTGTCAAGGTATTCTCATCGATATAGCTGTCCGTTTCCCATAGACGCTGCATCAGCTTTTCCCGGCTGACCACCCTCCCCTTGTTTTCCATCAAAGTCAGGAGGATACGGTATTCGTTCTTCGTTAGTGACAACTGCTGATTTTGATAGGTCAATGTATTGTCGCCGGTATTCAGCAGTGCTCCCCGGTGCTCTAGCGTTGGAATGGCCGGAGCAAAATCATAAGTACGCCGAAGCATCGCCTGCATTTTTGCCATCAAAACGTCTTGATCAAAAGGTTTGGCAATAAAATCGTCAGCGCCCATATTGATTGCCATAACGATATTCATATTATCAGATGCCGACGAGATAAAGATAATAGGAACTTTTGAAACCTTCCGGATTTCGCTGCACCAATGGTATCCGTTGAAAAACGGCAGGGCGATATCCAACAAAACCAGATGTGGATCATACGCCGAAAACTCTCCCAGAACGTCACGAAAGTCTTTCACACATCTGGCGTCCATCTCCCACATTTGAGCCTGTTGCGCAACGGCTGTGGCGATTCCCGGGTCATCTTCCACGATTAAAATCCGATAGACTGTCGATTCCATTACACTTCATCTTTCTCCTTTCGGCTTTCCGTCAACCAGCGAAGCATCAAGCCGCGCCCAAACGAACGGCTAGTCAGACGATAAAAAAACAGCGTCTTGCTCCAAGATTATTATATCTCATGAGAACATGTCTGTAAACCGGCAGCACCCCTAACCTGACCTTGCGGAAACTGCCATTCTATTGTATACTAAAAGAAAAACCGGGCCTTCCGGACAGAGGCGCCACCAGGAATATTCCTGATGCCTGTAGACTTTTACCATTTTGTCGCTGATGCAATGCATGTTAAAGGAGAAACTTGCATGAAAACAATTGCTATCATTGATGATGATATCCCTATCGGCAATATGCTGGAAGAGGTTTTGCATAAGGAAAATTATTGTGTGCTCCGTGCTTATTCCGGAACGGAAGCGCTTTATCTTTTATCACAGCAAACACCCGATCTCATCCTTCTGGATCTGATGCTGCCGGGCCTTTCCGGCGAAGAGGTGCTAACACGGATTTCCAATATCCCTGTTATCATCATGAGCGCAAAAATAGATATGGACAATAAGGTAAACCTTCTTCTTGGCGGCGCCGTTGACTACCTGACAAAGCCGTTTGACATCAGAGAACTGCTTGCCCGCATTACAGTCCAGCTGCGTATCCATACATCCCAAGGGCTAGTGCCGGTCCTTTCGGCGGGTGACATCTGTCTGGATCAGACAGCGCGTGCGGTCAGCGTCAAAGGGATCCCTGTCCGGCTCACCAAAACGGAATACGCAATTTTAAAGCTTTTGTTGCTCCATTCAGGGCAGGTGATCGCCAAATCCGTGATTCTGGACCGTATCAGCGAGGATACGCCGGACTGTACCGAAAGCTCCTTGAAAATCCACATCAGTCACTTACGAAAAAAACTACGGGAGGTCAGCGGCAAGGACTATATCGAAGCTGTATGGGGGATCGGTTTTCAGTTTATCTCAACGTAAATCTTTCCTATTTCTTAACCCTTTCCTTAACCGAACGCTTTACGAGGATGCGGTAAACTATGGATATCAAAACAAGGAGGTATTTTTGTGGAATACATTCTGACCACCGACTCGCTCATAAAGCGGTATGGAAATTTTCAGGCTCTAAGCGGACTTTCCATGCACGTCCCGAAAGGAGCTATTTACGGTTTCGTAGGAAGAAACGGATCCGGAAAAACCACGTTAATCCGGCTCATCTGCGGATTGCAACAACCGACCTCAGGCAGGTACACCCTATATGGTATTGAGCACAATAAAAGGGAAATCTTCAAATCCCGCAGGCGCATGAGCGGCGTGGTCGAAACGCCCTCGATCTATCTGGACATGACGGCAACGGACAATCTGAAAGAGCAGTACCGCGTGTTGGGGATGCCCTCTTTTGACGGGATTCCAGCCTTGCTCGAACTGGTAGGCCTAGAATCGGCTGGAAAGAAAAAAGCCAAGAATTTTTCTCTGGGGATGCGTCAACGTCTGGGGATTGCAATCGCCCTCGCATCCGATCCGGATTTTCTGATCCTGGACGAGCCAATCAACGGGTTGGACCCTTATGGAATCATAGAGATGCGTGAGCTGATTTTAAAGCTCAACCGCGAACGGCAAATTACCGTACTGATTTCCAGCCATATCTTGGATGAGCTATCGCGTTTGGCAACGCATTACGGCTTTATTGACGGTGGACATATGATCAAGGAAATCAGCGCGGAAGAACTGGAAGCAGCATGCCAAAAATGCCTGCGGGTAGAAGTGTCCGATACCAAAGCATTAGCCCGTGTACTGGACAGCATCGGGCTGGAATACAATATCCTTTCTGACACAAACGCGGATATCTATGGGAAAGTAAGCGTCACACAACTGGCGATGGACTTGGTCAAAGAGAATTGCGAATTGCTGTCGATGCAGGAACGGGAGGAAAGTCTGGAAAGTTATTATGTCAGCTTGCTGGGAGGTGGAAGCCATGAGTAAACTATTATCCGCCAACTTTGATCGGCTGAAACGCTCCAAAATCTTCTGGATTTGTATGGCTTTCCTGTTTGCTTTCGGATCCTTCACAGTCTTAACGTACTATATGACAGTGAGGAAATACGGATTCCCCATCTATCTGGACAATAGCCTCATGATCTATACTACATTTATCGGCGTCCTGCTCGCTGTCTTTTGCAGCCTCTTTGTGGGAACGGAGTACAGCGATGGAACCATCCGCAATAAACTGATCGTAGGACATAGCCGTATTTCAGTTTACCTATCCTACTTGGTTGTATGCGTGGTTGCCGGCCTACTCATGTGTCTGGCATATCTGGCGTCTATTTTAGCGATAGGCATTCCACTGCTTGGCTTTTTTCAAATGGATCTCAAATGGGTTTGCATCCTGACGCTGACCGCATTCTCTCTTTCCATAGCGTTTTCTGCGCTTTTTACCATGCTGGCTTTGCTTAATCAAAGCAAAGCGCTGGTAGCCGTCCTCAGCATCCTTGGAGCATTCCTCCTATTGTTTGCAGGCACATACATCTATGCGCGGCTGAATGAGCCAGAAATATTTGAAGGCTATTCTTATACAGATGACACAGGTGAGACCATCACGGAAGAAGCCCAGCCAAATCCCAATTATCTACGGGGGACGCAACGCAGGATATACGAATTTCTTTACGACTTTCTGCCCGGCGGACAGGCAACACAGCTATCCAATCAATCCGTTGAGCACCCCTGGCGTCTGATATTATATTCCTCTGTCATTACGGTCTCTACGACGGGGCTAGGGATTCTTTTTTTCCGACGTAAGGATCTCAAATAAGAGAGCTGAAATCAAGGTGAAATGATGGAATTTTGGTTATGGATGATTATCGCCGTTTTACTCTGTGTCGTTGTGGGACTTTTGGGAAAAGTGTACCTGATGCGCAAATCTGCACGGGAAATCCAGGAGAAGTTACTCGAGCGGCTTTCCAGTGAAACGAACACCCTCATTGACATTTCCGGCCATGATCCGTATATGAAAAGGCTTGCTGCCGGCATCAACGACCAGCTCAAAAAGCTGCGACAGGAACGGCACCGGTTTCAGCAAGGTGACTTGGAATTGAAGGAAGCTGTCGCTAATATCTCTCATGATCTGCGAACGCCTTTGACAGCCATCCTCGGTTACTTGGAACTGCTGAAGCAAGAAGAAAAATCAGAAACTGTCGCGCGGTACTTGTCCATCATCGAAAACCGTACCGAGGCTCTACGTCAGCTGACAGAAGAACTATTTCGTTATTCCATCGTCAACACGGTCAAGGAGTCGGAAAGAATTCAGATGGATTTGCGCAGAGCTTTGGAAGAAAGTCTGCTTTCGTTTTACGGGGTGATGCGGAAAAAGAACATCCTTCCCCAAATTCACATAACGGATCAGCCTGTGGAACGCTTTTTGGATCCCACTGCCGTCAGCCGGATCTTCAGTAATATCATCAGCAACGCGCTTAAGTACAGTGACGGGGACTTGACCGTCCAGATGGATGGAGCGGGACGGGTTATCTTTTCAAATACAGCAAGGGGACTTACGTCAGTAACCGCGGGAAAACTTTTTGATCGTTTCTATACGGTGGAAAGCGGACGAAACTCCACCGGGCTGGGGCTTTCGATTGCAAGGTTATTGACCCAGCGTCTGGGCGGAAGCATCCAAGCAGATTATCAGGAAAACCGAATTTCCATCACGGTAGAATTTCCATAAAAGTTCAAGGCCAGTGTTTGTCAAGCACTGGCCTTTTTCTTTATCAATTGCATCATCGAACACGACAAACTTTACGTTTCCCGGGAAATGACGACAAACAGCATCCCTTCCCGAACGGAAATTTCCGCTTGATCCGAAGCGAGACGGTTACTCGTTCCAATCGGATAACTGTCCGTCATCACGAAATCCTCCACCTCATAAGCCAGACCCCGTAATGTCACACCGCGTGCCTGTGGACAGGCTGCAAAAACGGAAATATACGCATCTTCGCAATCACTTTTCGAGAGAAGCAACGGATGGGAAGGATCGACTGTCAGAACCAGATGATCGGCACTGAACATCCTCCCGCTGCCTCCACACTGTGAAATCCAGCGCAAAACTTGAAAATTGGCGGCAGAGTGATCCAAACGTCCTCCCAGCGCTCCATATAGGATAAAATCGGTGCAACCGGCGGCAAAGCCTTCTTTCACAGCAATTAGCGTATCAGTATCATCCTTCTGCGGTGGGTAGCGAAGACAACGGATTCCTTCGGGCACCGTCTCACAAGAGTCAAAATCTCCCACAATCAAATCAGGACGCACACCGATGCGGCATGCAGTATCATACCCCCTATCGGCACAAACGATATAGGGCTCTGATTCTTGCAGCATCTGAAAATGTTTACGGATCGCGGCTAGATCAGGCACCGGTCCACCGGCGAAAACTACACACAAACGTCCCATTAAAGCTCCCATTCCTTGATCGCTTTCGCTTCTTCGTACATCTTTCGATAGCTGTCATGACGCGTAACCCCTATTTTTCCTTCGGTCATTGCCTGCAACACAGCGCAGCCTTTTTCCGTTGTATGAGAACAGCCGGTAAAGCGGCACTGTCCAATATAGGGGGAAAATTCACGGAAACAGTACTGCAGCGCATCCTTTCGGATAATGTCATAACGCATGGTATCTATCGAGGAAAAACCTGGCGTATCCGCAATATAGGTTTCCTGCCCGAGCTGATAGAGCTCCACATGACGTGTCGTATGACGTCCCCGGCCCAGCTTTTCACTGATTTCACCGGTATCCGCCTGAATCTGTTTATCCAGATTATTCAGTAAGGAGGATTTGCCCACCCCGGAATTTCCTGTAAAAGCACATATTTTTCCTGTAATGAGACGCATTACATCATCCACGCCCTCGCCTGTACCGTTGTTAACGATACAAACATCAAAGCCTGCTTTTTGGTAAATCTGAGCAATCTTTTCCCCACCTGTAAAATCTGCTTTTGTAACGACGATTACCGGAGTAATCCCCTTATACTCCGCTATCGCAATCAGCTTGTCAGTGACCGTAAAATTGGGAACTGGCTGCGTCACAGATAAAACAAAAAGCATGGTGTCAATATTGGCCAAAGGCGGCCGGATAAAGAGATTTTTTCTCTCCCCGACCGCCTGGATAAAGCCTTCTCCTTCTGACAGCCTTTCGATAGATACCATATCACCGACGACAGGTTTGATCTCGTTTTTACGAAAAATCCCCCGTGCACGGCACTGGTACAGTCCATCCGGCATTTCTACGGTATATGTGCCGCCTAAACTGCGGACGATCCTTCCCATCTTTTCAGCCGTTTCCCACATCATTCCCGCTCCTCGGACTCCCGCGTATCAGAAGAAGTGCTGACATCGGAGGAGGTTGATGGTGAAGACGAAGATGATGAGGAGGAAGAAGAGGAAGAAGACGAAGAAGACGAGGATGATGACGACTCGTTTTGTTCAAAAACAGTATCATCCGGAGGAATGATCTCTGCGACCTGGCCATTCTCAAAGTCCAAGGAATACTTTGCGTAAACCATATTTTTGTTATTCTTGGTATTCCTTACTTCAATTGTTATCTCTGCTGTCCCGCTTCCTTTCAGGGTTAATTGCCACGCCGAGCTGTTCGACGCAATTTTCTTATCGGCGTAATCACTGTAAGAGGTCGCATTCAGATAACAGGTAAAGCGGTAATCGGACAAATCTTTTCCTGACGGCAGCGGCACGCTCAACGTCCGCGTGAAGGTCGGCGCGTTGCCATTGGATACCTCTACCTCAATCAAAGTATTCTCGTCCACCAGTTCGCCCTTCTCAATACTCTGGGAAAGTACGGTTCCTTCCCTTTCCGCGCTATCTACCAATGTTGCGTGGTATTTCAGGCCACGGGAGATAATTTCACGTTCCGCTTTCGCGCTATCCCATCCCACAACACCGGGGACGGAAATCTTCTCTTGGGGAGCACCCAAACTGACGACGACGGTAATTATCGTACCAGGTTCGACTTCTTCATCCTTACCCGGAGAATAAGAGATAATAAAATCCTTTGTAACCTCAGAGTTAAACTCCTCCACAACGTCAACCTCAAGTCCCCGCTGCTGCAACAATGTTTTCGCATCATCAATATGCAGGTTATCAATATCCGGAACCGCTACAGTCTTAATACCAAGACTCACATTCACGCGCACGATACTATTTTCTTTCACTGGACGATCGGCTTCTACCTCCTGCCAGCATATCTGATCCTTTTCGTAATCAGAAAATTCCTTTGTTTTTATTTCAAACTGGAGCGACGGGTATTTCGCCTTCGCTTCATTGAAATTCATGCCTAACAAATTGGGCATATTCATTTCCGGGACCTTTTTACCGAAATCTCCCCCAATAAAAATCACGAAAACCACAATCGCGGCCACAATGACAAACGCTGACGTTACCGCAACTAAAATAGGAATCAGTGGCGACTTTTTCTGTTCGACTTCTTCCTCTTCCTCGGATTCTTCCGGAGCCGTATCGAAATATTTCGTTGCGTCATCGCTCGTCATATACTCATATTCAAACACAATACTGGGGTTATGCTTAAACTCATCGATATCGGCCAGCATTTCCTCCGCCGACTTATAACGCGCCTGTGGATTCTTCTGCATCGCTTTCATGGTAATCACTTCCAACCCGTCCGGGATGGAATCATTGATTTCACTGGGACGACGTGGCGGCGTCTGTATGTGCATTAAAGCGATTTCCACCGGATCCTCTCCGTCAAACGGCTTGACACCTGTCAGCATCTCATACAACATTACGCCAACGGAATACACGTCTCCCTTTGCGTCGGTCAGCCCACCCTGGGCCTGCTCTGGACTGATATAATGCACGGAACCAATCGCCTTATTGGTTTTAGGCTCAATCTCCTCACGCGCAAAACCAGCGATGCCGAAGTCCATCATTTTGATGGTACCATCGGACAAAAGCATAATATTCTGCGGCTTGACGTCCCTGTGGATGATGCCATGCTCATGCGCATGTTGCAACGCACGGAGGATCTGTACGGTGAAATGGACCGCATCCTTCCAACGCAAAGCACCCTGTTGCTCCATATAATCCTTCAGTGTAATACCGTTGACATACTCCATTGCGATGTATTCCATTCCATCAGCATTACCGATATCAACGACACGAACAATATTTGGATGGTTCAGGCTGGCTATCGCTTTGGATTCATTGCGAAAACGGCGCAGAAATTCTTCATTATCTGCGAATTCACTGCGCAAAACCTTGACGGCTACCGTCTGGCCAGTCGTCAGGTCTGTTGCTTTGTATACGTTGGCCATACCGCCTTTGCCAATGCATTCGTTCAACTGAAAGCGTTGGTCCAGGATCTTGCCGATACAACTATCCATTTATCATTTCACTCCCATTCATTGATGGCCCATGTGACAGTATCACAACCGTTATATTATCACGTCCGCCGTGTGCATTTGCCAACTCCACCAGAGATTCACAAGCTTTAGTTGGCTCTAACGAGCGAACCGTATGATAGATTTCATCATCCGAGCAGTAACTGGAAAGCCCATCGGAACACAATAAAATATTATGATCCTTTTCCATGTCGAAAAAAAAGCTGTCTTTTTCCACCTGACGGGACACTCCAAGCGCACGCATCAAGTAGTTGCGCCGCGGATGGGTCCCGCGCGCCTCAGGAGCCAACTTTCCTTGCTCAACCAGCATCTGGACGTAGGTATGATCCACGGTTATCTGCCGACCAATCTCCGGCGAAATCAAGTATGCCCGGCTGTCGCCTACATTATAAATACAGACGCGTTTTCCGTCCGTCAAGACACAGGTACAGGTCGTTCCCATTCCCTCGTATTCCGGCGCTGATTGGGAGCGGGCATACACCTGTGCATTGGCGGCATCGATGCCGCGTGCCACCGTTTGGCAGAGAGAATCAAAATGAATGGGACGCGGCACATGATCTTCTACATATTTCTCAAGTGCAGTTAAGGCATCCTCGCTGGCAATATCGCCTGCATTTTCGCCGCCCATTCCATCACAGACCACTGCAAGCGCATATCTGCCAATATTATAAATCCCATAACGATCCTGGTTTGTCTCACGCACGCGCCCCGTATGACTTTTGCCAACAACTGTCAATCTGCACCACTCCCTTCTTCCCTTTCTCTTCGCAGCTGTCCGCAGGCAGCCTGAATATCGGCGCCCAGCGTTCTCCTAATTGTCACATTGATTCCCCTTTGTTCCAAGTCCCTTTTAAAACGTTCAATCACATTGCGCTGTGATGTTCGATAATTCCTCTCACGCACGGGATTGACTGGTATCAAATTGACATGACACTGCATCCCTCGCAAACGCGCCGCAAGCTCCTGCGCACACGCTAGAGAATCGTTCACGCCTGCTACAATGGCATATTCAAACGAAATACGCCGGCCTGTTGACCGAATATAGCGGCGGCAGGCGTCCATCAACTGCGCGACCGGATAACGTCGGTTGACCGGCATCATCGTATTACGAATGGCATCGTTCGGCGCATGCAAGGATACAGAGAGCGTCAAACCGAGTTTCTCCCGCGCCAAAGCGTCAATTTGAGCCACAAGCCCGCAGGTGGACAGAGAAACGTGCCGCAAGCTCATATTCCGCCCATCCGGAGAAGACAAAAGGTGTAAAAAACGCAAGACATTTTCATAATTATCGAGCGGTTCCCCAATTCCCATCAAAACGATACTGGAAACTTCCCGTCCGCTGTCCAACTCGCTGGTATAAATCTGCGACAGCATTTCCGACGGCGTCAGATTCCGTACAAAACCCGCTATGGTAGACGCACAAAAACGACACCCCATCCGGCACCCAACTTGCGTGGAAACACACAGGCTGTTGCCGTGCTGATACTCCATCATCACGCATTCGACACATTCTCCGTCCCCAAGGCGATATAGATATTTTACCGTATGATCGATAGCGGATACAAGTTTTTTCTCGATTTTCGGCAAACTTATGTAAAAGTTTTCCTCAAGATACAATCTAAATTGTGCAGGCAGATTGGTCATCTCCGAAAAGGAGACAGCGTGATGCAGATGCAGCCACTGAAATACCTGCCTCGAACGGAATCGCTGCTGACCATTTTGGACGCAAATACCCTCCAATTCCGCTAAACTCATCGATAGAATATCGCGTTTATCCTTGTAGTTGCACATCCGAATCCATCAATTCCTCTTTTTCAATATTGCAATAAAGAAACCGTCACAATCCTGTTCGCCAGGGAGGATCGTCACACACCCTTCCCCCGCATGCTGAAACTTTGCGAATTGCCGTGGTAGTTCATCCAGTTCAAATGCCGGATTCTCCTGCAAAAAATGCTGAACGACATCCTCATTCTCCCTTTTATCAATCGAACATGTAGAATATAGTAGCCTTCCACCTGCTTTTACATATGCGCTGCTACGCAGAAGTATGTCATACTGCGTCTGCGCCAACGAAAGCACCGTGTCCAGCGGCTTATACTTGATTTCTGGCTTTCTGCGCAGGATACCGCTCCCTGTGCAGGGGACGTCGCACAGCACAACATCGGCCGGAGGAAGCGGTTTCCCTTGCAGCGCATCGCGCACCTGTGCCGTCAGACAGGTCAAGCCCAACCGTTGCGCCCCCTGATCAATCAAACGCGTCCTGCTTTCATATAAATCAAACGCTGCCAGAGTACCCCTATCTTTCATATACTGCGCCATTGTAAAGGCCTTTCCCCCTGGCGCGCTACAAATGTCGTATACCGTATCACCGGCTTGAGGCCCGGCTGCCAGTGCACACAACTGGGACGAGGCGTCTTGTACATGGAACAGACCCTCACGAAATGTCGCCAGATGCTCTACCGATCCGGAACCTTTCCATATCAGCGCATCTTCAACTGCATCACATACCGCAGACGGAACGCCCTCTTCCGCCAGACGCTTTTGCAGGGAATCCCGCTCGGTACGCAGCGTATTGACACGTACCGTTACAGGCGGCTTTTCCAAGGCGGCGGACAGAATATTCTTCGCAGTTTCGAAGCCATAATCGCATAAAAACGTCCGTACCAATGGCTCCCCGCAGGAATAACACACCGACAGGTTTCGAACCGGATCGCTTTCGTCAGGCAGTTTCATATCTTTCCCCGCGCGGAGGAAACTGCGCAACAGAGCGTTGACATACCCTGACGCACGTGACTGACGCAACACCCGCGTCAGCTTAACAGCCTCGTCCACCGCAGCATTCTCTGGCACATCCAGGTAGAGAAGCTGATACAGCGCCGTCCGCAGGATATTTTTCACCTGTGTGGATAACTTATACATCGGGATCGACGAGTAGCAGCGTATGACATAATCCAGTGTCAGCCGACGCTCCAGAACGCCATAAAACAACGTGGACAGAAAAGCCTTTTCCCGCGCATCCATCCCGCAGGTTTGCAGGAAATGATCCAAAAGCAGATTGGAGTAAGCTTGCTCCCTGTCCATCCTGCCAAGCAGGGAAACAGCCTCATAACGTGCATTTTTCATCGTTTAGTCCCGCCTGCGTCCAACCAGCGCCAACAAACGCAAAAGGTTTGCTATTGCAACGATCAATGCGGCCACATAGGTCAACGCAGCCGCACGCAGCGTCCGTTTCGCACCGGAAAGCTCGTCATCCTCCAGAAAACGTTCACTTTCCAGCACAGCCAAAGCGCGATTACTGGCGTTGAATTCAACCGGGAGGGTCACAAGCTGAAAAAATACGACAGCAACGAACAACAGAATTCCGATATTCACCAGAATATCGCTGCCTAGAAACAACCCGAATATCGCGAGTGGAAAAGCCAAAGATGACCCTAGCTGCGTCACCGGGATGATCGCCGATCGCACTTTAAGCGGCAAATAGCCCTGGTTGTGCTGGATTGCGTGTCCCACCTCATGTGCCGCGACACCAAGGGCTGCGACAGAAGCGTCGTTATAGACGGAATCAGACAAACGAACAACATTGGTACGAGGGTCGTAATGATCGCTTAGCGATCCGCTGACACGTTCAATACGCACATCATACAGCCCATGACTGTCCAGGATGCGACGCGCTACCTCACTGCCGGTATAACCACGAATATTCCTGACCTGACGATACCGGTTAAATGTCGACTTGACGTTAAACTGTGCCCAAAGCGCAATGAGCAAAGCCGGTACCACCAGGATCAAATAATAGTAATCAAAATAGAAAAACGGCATGATGCCCTCCTCTCACTTTCCTGACAAGATAGTTCCCGCCTGGATCGGGTTACCGCGCAAAAAAGCCGCGGCCTCCATCCGCTTGCCTCCCTCCGGTTGCAACGTCCGGATACGGACACCACAGCCGTCGCCACAGGCAACAAGGAAGGTCCCGTCCGACACCGTAATCTCTCCCGGGCATCCACTACAGGGACCGGCATACTCGCTCTCAAACAGCTTCAGCCGTTTACCGCCGAGGAACGCTGTCCCCGTCAGTCCGCGGATCCGGTTATGGACATCGCGGGCTGGAGCGGTAAAGTCCAGTAATGACATCTCTTTGGTGATCATGGGCGCATAGCAGGACAGCGAATCATCCTGATGTGTTCGCGGCGCAATCCCTTTTTCAATTTGCTCCAGCGTCTCACCTAAAAGTTCCGCCCCCAGCTCCGCAAGGCGGTCGTGCAGCTGTGACGACGTCTCGTTTTCACCAATCGGCGTACTCTTTTTCAAAATCATATCGCCCGTATCCAGTCCCTGCGCCATATACATCGTCGTAACGCCTGTTTCCGTTTCACCGTTCACAACGCTCCACTGAATGGGCGCCGCGCCGCGGTATTTCGGCAACAGCGAGGCGTGTACGTTGACACACCCCAGCGGCGGTATTTCCAGCACCGCTGGCGGCAGAATCTTTCCGTATGCTACTACGATTATCATATCCGGCGCAAACGCCCTTATGCGGGCAATTTCTTCTTCCGTTTTCACCGATACCGGCTGGAACACAGACAAGCCTTGTTCCTGCGCGAAGCGTTTGACCGGCGGCGGCATCATCTGGTAGCCACGGCCTTTGGGTTTGTCTGGCTGCGTATACACCGCCGCAATGTCGTCGCCGTGCCGTATCAAAGCGCGCAGAGATGGCACGGCAAAATCCGGCGTTCCCATAAATACAATTCTCATATTGTCCGCCTTTCCTGTCCCCTTACTGATTACGTACGGTTTCGTTTCGCTTTTCTGTCTCTTTTTTTCGTACTTTCGTCCACCCGTTCTGTCATAATATCGATAAACAGCCGGCCGGACAGATGGTCGATTTCATGGCAAAGTGCACGGGCCAACAGCCCTTCCCCCATCAGCTCAAAAGGTTCACCATTACGGTCTTGCGCACGAACCGTCACCCGTACCGGACGCCGTACATATCCGGACACGTCGGGACAGGACAGGCACCCTTCAACATCCTCCTCCGTCTCTTCTGATGCCTCAATGATCTCTGGATTCACCAGTTCAATTACGCCTTCTCCAATATCTATCACAACGATCTTACGCAAGATCCCAATCTGCGGTGCAGCGAGTCCTACGCCCTCAGCCGCGTACATCGTGAACAGCATATCGTCCAAAAGCTGGCCAAGCTTGTCATTGAAAGCGGAGACATCCCGTGCCTGTTTGCGTAGAACCTCGTCGCCCTCCAACACAATATTTCTCAAGCATCCCGCCATTGTTCAACCATTCCTTTCTCTAAAAGCATAAAGCGATGCCGCTTTGCAAGCGAAAACGCTATTTCCTCCCGACTAGCCGCCGGGAATCATTGCAACACTACAGGCTGACCTCACCATTGAGATCCACTGAGATGGTAACGCCCGAAAAACATTTTTCCCGAGAAGCGTATACCTTACGCAGTAGCCCGGACAAAATCCCCCGGAACGTTGCATTATTCCGACACTTGACAATTAATCGATACCGAAACCTGTCGCTTACCTTCGCGACAGTATAAGGCGCCGGACCAAGCACCCGAAGCGGGATTTTTTCCTTAGACTGTTCCACCGCCTCCCGCAGCAATGCCAGAAAACGCTGTGATGCCGACACTGCTCCTGATTCGGAAAGAGAGGAAAAACCGAGCACGCAGATATCGCAAAAAGGCGGATATAAAAGCGCCCTCCTGAGTTCCTCCTCCCCCGCATAAAAGCGTCCGTAATCCTGCAGCCCGGCAAGATTTATCACTTCATGATCCGGTATCATCGTCTGGATAAAAGCGCGTCCCGCCTTATCTCCACGTCCGCCTCGCCCGACGACCTGCGTCATCAGCGAAAATGCGCGCTCATAGCTTTTAAAGTCACCAGAATACAGAAAACCATCTATCGCAAGCACGCCTACCAGCGTGACATTGGGAAAATCAAGCCCCTTAGCGATCATTTGGGTACCCAGCATGATATCGTACTCACCCTGCGCGAAACGCGCGAAGTTTTCCTCATATGCAAAACGCGAATAGGTTGTATCTGTATCCATACGTAGAATACGCGCCTGCGGGAACTGCTCCTGTACCTCGTCCTGGATACGCTGCGTCCCGGCCCCCAACCGTTTGAGATACGTGCTGCCGCATTTTGGACAGGACTGAGGCAACGGCCTTTCGTATCCGCAGTAGTGGCAGATCATTCTGTCTCCCGCTTTATGATATGTCAACGCGACGCTGCAATGAGGGCAACTCACCGCTTCCCCACATTCCAGACAGGTCACCAACGTGTGATATCCCCGCCGGTTTATCAGTAAAAGCGTCTGCTCGCCATGCTCCAGATTATAGAGTATCTCCTCGCCCAGAATTCCGCTGATGGAGGATTTGTTTCCATTTCGCAACTCTTCGCGCATATCCACAATGGCCACCTGTGGTAATTCACTGCCACTATAGCGGTCCAGCAGCTCAAACAACCTGTAACGTCCCTTTTTTGCGTAATAATAACTGCAAACCGACGGCGTCGCAGAGGCTAGCAGTAAGACCGCCTTATGATGGACACAGCGCAACTTGGCAACTTCACGTGCATGGTACCGCGGGACACTTTCCGATTTGTAGGAGTTTTCCCCTTCTTCGTCCATAATAATCAAGCCGATGTTTTGACAAGGGGCAAAAACCGCGCTTCGCGTCCCGACTACAATCTGCGCCTGTCCAGATTGAATACGCTTCCACTCGTCCAGCCGCTGCCCGAGCGAGAGGGCACTGTGCATCACCGCAACACGGTCGCCAAAAAGCGTACGGAACCTTGTAACCATTTGAGGCGTCAAAGAAATTTCCGGGATCAGCATCATCGCCTGCTTTCCCTGTGCAAGCACCCGATGAATCAACTTCAAGAACACCGACGTCTTTCCACTTCCCGTTACCCCACGCAACAACGCGACCTGAGCCCGCCCTTCCTCAAGCATACCGGCGATTCCGTCAAATACGCGCTGTTGCTCCGTAGAAAGGATGATATCCTCCACGCTCTCCTTCTCCTGAATGTCGCTGTGTGGTGTCCGGTACTGCTGCGCCGGGTAGATAACCGCTGCACCTGCCTTGACGAGATTTTTCACCACGCCGTCCCCGACGCCACATGACTCACAAACTTCGCGCAGCGAAGCGCTTTGAGCCTGCTCCAGCATTTCCGTCACAACACGCTGCTTGGGCGTCAGTGTAAAGGCTGTCGCATCGTCGAGAAACTCCTGTGTCAGACGCACCATCAGTACCGTCTCGTCTCCGACCTTCTGCTTAACCTGCTCAACCCGTGTCAATACACTTTTATGAAAAAGTGTTTGCAAAAGCTGCTCTTTGGCAGCATCCCCGCCCGTCCGCAATAATTTTGCACGTTGAGACGGTTTGGCCGCCGCCAACGCCTCAACAAACGCGTTTTCCGCGACCGTCAGCGGTTGTGTCGGCTGCGCGTCCTCCCGCAGCAGATAAACGGATGAGACCTGCACATCCATACTAGCGGGTAGAACACACCGCGCCGCTTCATAGTAGGTACAAAAAGTATTTTCCTTCAGCCATTTGACAATCTGCATCAGCTCGCCATTCAGTATGACCTGCCCATCTACTACCGATGCAACCGGCTTCAGCATCTCGTAATCTTTTTGATCTGCGCGTTGGACAGTCGTCTCAAATACGATACCCAAGCGTTTCTGATTTCCTTTGCCAAAGGGAACTGTCACGCGGACACCGGGACGCACCTGCGCCGCCAGTACAGCGGGAACGCTGTAGCTGTATAGCTTATCAAAGCCATATGAGGTCTTCTCCACGGCAATCCGCGCAGTCAACAGCTCCATTTCGTTCCCCTTTCTGGTGTGTCATAGTCGGCTAAACCTGTGCCAGCACCTCGTCGACAAATCCGCCCAGCTGCCGTACCGTCAGCTTTTCCGCTAATACGATTCCCCATAGGTTCTCGACCGCATTTTCCACTGTATCGTTAACGACAATATAATCGTATTCTTTGGCATGGCGCATCTCCTCCACTGCCTTGGCCATGCGTCTGCTCACCGTTTCTTCATCCTCTGTATTACGGTCCACAAGACGACGCGCTAGTTCCGCCATACTCGGCGGCATGACGAAAACCATGACTGCATCGGGACATTTCTGCTTGATCTGCATGGCGCCCTGCACTTCAATCTCCAGGATGACATCTATGCCTTGCGCACGCTTGGCCTCTACGGAATCTTTCGGTGTACCGTAGTAATTGTCACAATAACAGGCGTACTCCAGCATCCCGCCGTTATCGACAAGCTCCAGAAACCGATCACGGGAAAGAAAATAATAGCTTTGTCCGTCAATCTCGCCAGGACGCGGCCGGCGAGTCGTCGCAGAAACAGACAGAAAAAGCCCTTCCTTTTTGGTTAAAAGCTCTTTTAACACGGTTCCCTTCCCACAGCCAGACGGGCCCGACAACACGACGAGCAACCCTTTTTTATTCATCCTCGCCGTCCTCCTCGTCAAAGTCGTCCGCATCCTTTTCCACAAAACGGTTGGCAACCGTTTCAGGCGCGACGGCTGATAGGATAACATGCTCGCTGTCCATGACGATAACCGCGCGGGTACGACGCCCATAGGTCGCGTCAATCAGGCTGCCGCGGTCACGCGCGTCTTGGATGATCCGTTTAATCGGTGCCGACTCCGGGGATACAATTGCAACCAGTTTGGAGGCGGACACCATGTTTCCAAATCCGATGTTGATGAGCTTCATCTGTTTACCTTGCCTTTCCTGGGAGCTGAATCATACTACATCTGTTTTTGGTTATTCGATGTTTTGTACCTGCTCCCTGATTTTTTCAATTTCCGCTTTCATCTCAACGATAACGGCAGCAATCTGGATATCCTGTGCTTTTGAACCAATGGTGTTCGTTTCCCGGTTCATCTCCTGGACAATAAAATCCAGTTTCTTTCCAACGCTCCCTGGGGCATCCATTAGCGCACGCAATTGAGCGACATGGCTGCGCAGCCGGACCGTTTCCTCATCCACAGCCGTTTTATCCGCAAAAATCGCCGCCTCCTGCAGAATACGGTATTCATCAATCGTGCGATCGCCAAGTACCTCTGACAAACGGGAAAACAGCCTGTTTCGGTAATTCTCGTTGACCTGCGGAGAGCGTTCTTCTATAAAAGTGATCTTTTCTTCCATCATAGTCAAACGCGATAAAATATCACTGTAAAGCCTTTCTCCTTCACATGTTCTCATCTGAACAAATTGGTCGACAGTCGCTTGTGCCGTCTGCGATACATCCTCCCACAGCTGTGCTTCGTCTATCTGCGCTGCCTGGCATAGAAAGATATCATTGAACCGTGCTAGCTTAGACAAAGAAAGATCGTCCGTCAGGCCTAATTGGCGGTTGGCTTGCCGTAAGGCATCGACGTACTGCTGTGCGAGAGGCAAATTAACCGTCACTTGTGTTTCGGGAGCTTCGATGGCGTTGACCGCTAAGCTGAGCTCCACCTTGCCACGGGCTACACTGGCCTGCACAAGCGCCTTTAGCTTGTCTTCCAGGAAGCTATAACTCCGAGGCACCCGGGAAGCATATTCAAAATACCGGTGATTGACCGCCTTCATCTCCACCGTAATTTCCCTGCCATGCAGGATCCGGCGTTCCCTGCCATATCCCGTCATACTTTTAAGCAAAATTGACACCGCCTTTTCCACCGCCGACATACCGCCTAAGCGGCACGATGATTCTTATATTGTACCATCTGCCCCGAAAAAAAGCAACCAATCGACAACAGCGTCAGTACAAGTCGACCTGCACTCTTTTCCCGCTTTGACGCAATAAATCCGCCAGTTCATTAATGATACCCAGCTTCAGACTCAACGACAGCGGCAGGGAAGGGTTTTGATGCGCCGGGTTGAGCGCTCGACCTACCATAAACGTCACCTGCGTGCTGTCCTCAAGCAACACCTTCGCCAGCCGGGAAGCGCCATCGGCCTGACGCAACAATTGCGTGCTCCCCTCCTCACCGGATAAGTAGCGTTTCACGATGTCCACTGTTTTTCCAAGGGTCAGAACGCCTTCCGTCACCAAATCGATGCCTTCTATCACCGCGGTCGGCGGCACGCTGGGATCTGCATAATTCAGCGCCACCTCAATCTCCCTACCGGTCAAACGGGAAACAATCTGCGATGTTGTGCCGCCACAAACCACCTTCAGACCTTCACAACTCAGCAAGCGATCAACGACAGCCTGATCCTGGGCGCTGTCCGCTGGCGGTCCAACCATAATCACCGCGGGACAATTTTTCCTCAGCTTCAGCGTACATACCGTCGAATCATCCCCACACTTCCCCATATACAGGACGCTGACGGCATCCAAAATTTTCTGCGTGATGACTTGGGGCGACATCCGGTAATCCACCGTATCCTTGATATGCTTGACAATATTGTCATACTGCCAGCCAAGATCCATCAGGCTTCCAATGCCTGCGTGGACAACGCCGTCCGAAAAACTGATCAGACAGTCGTCCGCCTCGCAAGCGATTTCGCTGAGATAGATTTTTTTATCGTCAATGACCGTCTCCTGCCGGTTGATATCAGTTATGACGCCCTTTTTCATATACAGCAAAAACGGATTATCAAACTCTGCGATACTGACAACGTTGTTGTCTCTGATATGGATAACCGTAAAGGTTGAATAGGCAATCCCACGCCAGGAACAGACCGGCAGCGTACAGGCGATCGTCTCGATGGCTTCCTGCAACGTTGCGCCGCCCGACAGCATCGTCGCGATGATTTTCGCCGTCAATGTAGACAGAATATTCGCTTTTACACCACTACCCAGACCATCGGCCAGTACCATTAAGGAGAAATCCTCCCCTCGTACGAACTCTACCTTATCGCCGCACAACTCCTCTCCATACTTGTTGAGGCTCTGTGCCGCAAAGTCAACATACAGGCGAATGGTACTCACTCCCTCTCTCTCCATCTCAGACGACCGTCTCAGACAGCGATTTTTTCAGCTTTGTCAAAGCTACCTTGGTTTCCGCCGTTGTTTCACCCAGCAGACTGGCAATCTCCTGTGCGACGCGCATCTGCTTGTCGATGACCTTTTGTGTCGTTTCAATCGTATCCTGCCTGATTTTTTCCAGTTCCTTCTCGTTCTCCACATCGGAGGTAATATCCTTGATGAAGACCACATAGATATTCTGTTCCGGCACATAGACCACCGTCTGTTCCGCGGTAATGCCGGCATCCGCGTAGGTAGTCTGCGCTGACCGGACCCTTTCGCCGGCATCCTGCATGTGTCGGATCATATCCGTGTCAATGTACATCTCTGCCGGCAGCCCCGCACAGTCACTTTTGTTGATGCGGAACATCTCCTCCGCAGTGATATTCAAATCCTGCACCAGAAGCTCGCTGTCCAGCGCGAAAATTGCGTTAGGGGAATTGGCAAGAATGGTATTGGAGATGCTTTCCGCCCGGTTACGGAAATAAGGCAGACACATATTCACGTCCGCCTTACCCTGGTAGACGGCGATCGCTTTATCCCGGCAGCTATTGTAACCACAGCTGCCGCAGTTAAGCTCATGCTCCTTTGTAAACTTTCCCGTCTTTGCAAGAATTCTGCGGATCTCCTCTTCCGACGGCATATCGTTTTTCACCGTGCAATTGACAAACTTCCGCGGATAGGAACTGTGCACCTGCGCCGTTTGGGCAGGCCGTTCGTCCTGTCTTTGCTTTTTCCCGCTGATTTGCTCCTGTGCAAGGATGAGTTTCCGTTCCCCAAGGCGCATGACCGGGCCGCCTGTACAGCTTCCTGCGCAGATGTTTGCTTCCACCAGCAATCCGGTCAGACCATCTTCGGAAATGGTACGAAACAGATCGATACAACGATCCAAACCGTCGACTACAACTTTATGGTAATCGCCGAAATCGGTCCCCTCCATCGTTTTCAGGATTCCTCCAGGCGTTGGATAATAGCGGGCTACCGGATTGGATACCCCGACCGCCTCATTGTCTGGCAGAGAGAGCTGAATCTGTGCATCGTCCATCCAATCACTGAGCTCTGAAAAAGTAAGTACACCGTCCACATACCGTCCGGACAGCATGTCGGTCCCCTCGAATATTTTCGAAAAGCAAGGGCCGATAAACACCACGTCAATATCGCCATAGGTTTCCTTCATCAGCTTTGCGTGCGCCATCATCGGAGACAACACAGGCGCCAGATACGGTATCAGCTTGGGAAAATGCCGTTGGATCAGCATGGTAACAGAACTGCATGCCGTCATAATGATATTGTCCATTTTCCCTTCCTCAACCAGACGGCTATACGCTCCACTTACCTCGCTTGCACCGATAGCAGTTTCTTCGACACCAGCAAAGCCGAGCGTTTTCAGCGCCCCGGACAGCTTTTCAAAGTCCCTAGAGGCGAAATAACCGCTCCAAGACGGCGCGATCGTCGCATAAACTTTACGGCCGCTACGAACCAGTTCCTGCACCCGCGGCAGCTGACCGTTAATATATTTTGCATCCTGCGGACAATTGATAATGCATTCGCCACAAAGGATACACTCCGTCCCAATGACATTGGCGTGGTTATTCTTGAACTCAATCGCCTTAATGTGGCACCCACGGATACATTTATAACAGTTTTGGCAATTGCTTTCCTTCAGCTCTAGTATGTTCACCGGTAACCCTCCTTTACATATTTATGGCAACAACGGCATGATCTCCGTCTCGAATTTCTCTCTGACATTGTCCGCGTTCACGCCAGTAATCACCGTCTCCCCAACCGTAACACAAACGCCGTCAATGCATCTGCCTTGACAAAACGACGCTTTCAGCTTCACCTTGTCTGTCAAACGATATTCGTCTATGAGCGCCCCTACTGCTGTAATCACTGCGTGTGAGCCCTTGATGTGGCAGGAACTCCCCACACAAACGCTGATATCGATCATATCCTGCGTCCTCCTTTTGAGCAAGAAGTCGTCCGGACTGGACGCCTTCTGTCTGATAACTTTTATTTTACTACAAATTCGCCCGCTTCGCAAGAAAACTCTTTCAAAATCCATAAGATTGTGCTATACTGTATTCCATATGATTCTACCTGCTAGTTTCTCGGGAGGCAAGGTGTACACAAACACTTTGCCCCGTTAGCACGATAACAGAGTCTTCTCCGTGCACTTTGTGAAGGAGAAATTCACTTTTGCAGGCAAGAATACCGGTTGAGCTCGCTCTATAAACGGACTTATAGAGCCGTCAGGTAAAATAAAGAAAAGGACGATGAATCATGCAGTTTCACTATTCCAACCGTATCGCTTCCCTCAAAGCCTCGGCAATTCGGGAAATCCTGAAATTTACGGCCGATCCGACCGTTATTTCCTTCGCAGCGGGCAACCCTGCGCCAGAAGCTTTCCCTGTTGAGGACGTACGCCGCATTACTGCGGAAATCCTCAGCGAGGAACCGATCAGTGCGCTGCAGTACAGCCTGACGGAAGGTTATCCCGCTTTACGCGACGCCCTAAAGAAACGGATGAAAGATGTTTACTCGATAGGCATGGATTTCGACGAGCTTGTCATCGTATCCGGCGCCCAGCAAGGGGTTGAGTTGTCCGCCAAGGCTTTGTGCAATGAGGGCGACGTCGTCATCTGCGAAGCGCCGAGCTTTGTCGGCGCCCTCAACGCCTTCCGTTCTTTCGGTGCAAAGCTTGTCGGCGTCGAAATGGAACAGGACGGCATCAATATCTCCCTGCTGGAAAAGGCGCTGAAAGAAAACCCAAATGCCCGCATGATGTACCTGATCCCAAATTTCCAGAATCCGTCCGGTATCACGATGTCTTTTGAAAAGCGTAAGGCGGTTTACGAGCTAGCACAGCGCTATGACATCGTCATACTGGAGGATAATCCTTATGGAGATCTGCGCTTTGAGGGAGAGGACGTCCCTGCCATCAAAACGATGGACACCGATGGGAGGGTCATTTACTGCGGCAGCTACTCCAAGATTCTCTCCCCCGGCCTGCGTGTCGGATATCTTTGCGGACATAAGGACATCATCGGTAAGGTAATCGTCGGTAAACAGGCTGGCGATGTCCACACCAATATCCTGGCACAGATGATATGCGAGCGCTTCATGACCCAGTGCGATTTGGATCGCCATATCGCCGGTTTGAAGGAAATATACAAAAAGAAGTCCTCGTTGATGCTGCATGAGCTGGATAAACACTTTAACCCCAAAGTGACTTATACCCGTCCCCAAGGCGGTTTGTTCATCTGGGGTACTCTTCCGAAGGACTGCGATATGATGGCATTCTGCCGTGAAGCCGTCCAGAGAAAGGTTGCCGTTGTACCGGGTACAGCTTTCACCGCCCAGGAGACGGATCCGACACAGTCGTTCCGGATGAATTTCTCCACCCCGACCGACGAACAGATTATTCAAGGAGTGGAAATACTCGGCGCACTGACGAAGGAATTTTGCTAAACACGCCCGAAAGGAAGATTTTTCATGACTGAAAACCAATCGCCTGACAAAAAAAAGATAATCCTCAGTGGGATTCAGCCAACCGGCGTGTTTACGCTGGGAAACTATATCGGCGCAGTGCGCAACTGGGGTAAACTTCAGGATGACTACCAATGCGCTTATTTTATCGCTAACGCACACGCAATTACCGTGCGGCAGGACGCGACAAAGCTTCGGCAACAGACTCTGCAAGCCTTGGCCCTGCTACTTGCCTGCGGCGTGGATCCGCAAAAAAGCCTTGTCTTTATACAAAGCCATGTTCCTGCCCATTTTGAATTATCATGGGTTCTCAGCTGCTTTACCCAATTCGGCGAATTGTCCCGCATGACGCAATTTAAGGACAAAAGCGCCAAAAACGCCGATAATATCAATGCGGGACTTTTCACCTATCCGGCACTGATGGCGGCGGACATCCTCCTGTACCATGCCGATCTTGTACCAGTAGGTGTCGATCAAAAACAGCATCTGGAGCTGGCACGTAATGTTGCAAGCCGTTTCAATGGTTTGTATGGGGACACCTTCACCATTCCTGACGCATATATTCCTCAGGTCGGCGCTAAAATCATGTCGCTTTCGGAACCGACTAAAAAAATGTCCAAATCGGACGAAAATCAAAACGGCTGCATCTATATTCTCGACGATCCTGATACCCTGATGCGTAAATTCAAGCGCGCGGTCACCGACTCCGATGCCTGCGTCCGTTACGCTGACGGCAAGGATGGCATCAATAACTTGATGACAATCTATTCCATTGCGACTGGGCGTACGCTGGAACAAATTGAAGCAGAGTTTTCCGGTAAAGGCTATGGCGACTTTAAGCTTGCAGTCGGCGAATCGGTTGTTGAAATGCTGCGCGAAGTGAGGGAATCTTACACCCGTCTCATTGCAGACAAAGCGTACCTGGAGGACGTTTATAAAAGCGGTGCGGAAAAGGCACGTACCATTTCTGCCCGGACGCTGTCAAAGGTCTATCGGAAAGTCGGCTTTCTGCAATAACGGAACGGCACAAATATGGACAATGCCCAGTCCGGTCTCCACACCAGACTGGGCATTATACTGAAAGTCTGTTCTTTCGAACGTGAATCAGCCGTTCATTCCCCTATCTACAACAGATTAAGCCAATGCTTCCCCTAAAGCGGAACAGACCGCTTCCGCTTCGCTATCCGGCGCTTCATTACAGATCACACTTTCACACGCCAGCACTGCACCGTCCCCTTGACAGGTGGTTTCCCAGCTACGCATCCACTCGCCGTCACCCCACCCATAGGACCCAAACAGTGCAATCTTTTTTCCATTTAATTTTGGTTCACACCCACAACTGCTCGGCCCCCATGGAAGGGCATCCGAAGGCAATCGCGTCAAAGCTGTTTATCTGATTTGCGTCAAATTCTGTTGCGATAAAAAACGAAACCTCTGCTCCGGCCTTTTTCGCTCCTTCCGCCACAGCATACACCATCGCCTACGTGTTTCCCGTTCCGCTCCAATAGACCACTGCTACTCTGCTCATTGTTGAATAACCTCTTTTCTTAGTATCATTGTTTTCTATGTCAAGCAGCTACAGTGAGCTGCCAAACACTCCTTCCCTGTTTCCAAAGCCTTGTGTAATCCTGACATTTGCGAAATTTTTCAAACCGTTTGGCTGTTTCGCATTCATTGCAGTACCCCTTCCAGCACCCGGTACACTTGCTGTTTTTGCCTTCATTTTGGATAAAACCGACCACATCCCCTAAACGGATACTCTTAAAAGATACCGATCTGATGTGGCAAGGCCGATTCCGTTTGTAGCCGTTCCCTTAAACGGTCCAATGCATACCACATCTGTGTTCCGATACCCATATCCGGCCAGAAACTGAGCTACTCCAGTATGATCTAAATCCGACTGCAGCTGAGAAGGACGACAGACATAAATCATCGCCTTACCGTTTTGCCGTCTGAATGACAAAAGCAGCAGTCCTTTTGAGCAGAAACGACGGTTCTAGATTCTTAACTGCTGTTCCAATGCGTCTCTATCGGGCGTCGTGACACAAAACATGCTGGCGGTTTTCAAGGACGCAAGTGTAGGTGCACAATGGGCAATTAGATATTTATCCCAAACACCAAAGTCCTTTTCCGACAGGTTATGCTGGCAGGAGAGGTCCGATTGTCGCCATCGACGTTTGATAGTCTTTCCGCCCATTTTCCGTCAGTGAACCGAGCAGCGAATCGCACCTTCCGCTGCTCATATGCAGAACTGCTGCGCATCCCTGTCTGCGCATACTCAATATGAATACAACCTTGCCGGGCTGCCCCCTTCCCGTCTTCCCCAACCAACGCCATACGCATACCAATCTCCTTCCACAAAAAATTTTCGTATTGGTTCCGATGGTCCACACTAGCGCTGTGAGCGCCTGCTTCTTAACAGATAAGTAAACTAACTGGTTTCGAATGAGTTAGCTATAACTAACTCAAGGAAATAAAAGTAAACAACTAAGCTGTACAGAAGTTAGTGTTTGCTAACTGTTATTTTACTATAATCTACCTCTTGCGTCAAGTGCATTTTTGATTTTTTATAACTCCCAAAACGTTGTAAACCCTTCTCCCCTTTGTTAAGGGGGTTTGTAGCTCAACTAAACATCTCGCCGAATACCTCTGTGGATGCGTTCCATCGTCTTACATCTTCTTTTGGTTTGAGGATGTTACACAATGACGCAGACGAATAAGAACAAATTCAGAAAAATAGATAGATTTTCACCGTTCCAGCTGGTATAATAGAATTATCAGTGATCACCATCAGCTACTACGCAGTGCAGTCGAACCCCTGTGGGACATACAGAGCACGGACAATGCGCAGAAAAAACTAACAACCAGAACGAAATCGTGAGGTGACTGGAATGTCCGCATTTGTGGAACTGAAAGACGTATATAAACGCTATCGTATGGGAGAGGTGACGATTACCGCCTCCGACGGCGTTTCTTTTCAAATTGAAAAAGGAGAGTTCGCTATCATAGTCGGCGCAAGTGGCGCCGGTAAAACAACGGTGCTGAACATGCTGGGAGGAATGGACAGCTGTGACGAAGGAGAAATCATCGTCGACGGCGCTGTAATTAGTTCCTATTCCCCCAAAAAATTGATCGAATACCGCCGCTATGATATCGGGTTTATCTTCCAGTTTTATAATCTCGTTCAAAATCTAACGGCGACGGAGAACGTAGAACTAGCTACCCAAATATGTAAAAACGCAATGGATCCCGTGGAGGTCCTTCGTAAAGTAGGCCTAGGCGACCGCCTGAACAATTTCCCTGCACAATTGTCTGGCGGTGAGCAGCAGCGTGTGTCAATCGCGCGTGCTTTGGCAAAGCGTCCGAAGCTTCTTTTATGCGACGAGCCTACCGGCGCACTCGACTATAATACCGGAAAAACCATCCTAGGCCTATTGCAGGATACCTGCCGCGAAACCGGTATGACAGTTATCGTCATTACCCATAATCAGGCGATCGTTCCGATGGCTGACCGCGTTATCACGATGAAAAACAGTAAGGTCAGCAGCATCGTCCTGAATGAACATCCGGTCCCGGTTGAGACCATCGAATGGTAGGTTTAAACCGGATTAGGAGGAAATCGTTTTGAAATACCATGCCTTATTGAAGGATATTTTCCGGGAAATGTGGAAAACACGCGGGAAATTTTTGTCTATCTTCCTGATCATCGTATTGGGGACAGGCTTTTTTGCCGGTGTCAAGGCAGCCTGTCCGGATATGAAGGAAACCGCTGACAAATACTACCGTGATACGAACCTCATGGATTTCCGCCTGATATCCACCTACGGTGTCACACAAGAAGACGTAGAGGCATTACGTACGCTCGATGACGTCCGGGATGTGATGCCTGCCTACTCTGCTGATGCATTTGCTAAATGCGGAGACAGTGACGAAGTCATTGTAAAAATCCTATCCTTACAAGACAATCATATCAACAAACCGACTCTGCTGGAGGGGCGTCTTCCCGAAAAGGAAGGCGAATGCGTTGTGGAACAAGGGACGCATACCCCGTCCTCCTTTCGCATCGGTGAAACAATCACCCTGTCCTCCGGAGAAGAGGATTCGGATATCCTCGACACGTTGTCGACCGATACCTATACCATTGTTGGGATTGTACAGTCTTCTCAATACATCTCGTTTGAACGTGGAAGCAGCTCCATTGGCGATGGCTCGATCGATTGCTTCATGATGGTTGAATCGTCCGATTTTGTTTTAGATGTTTATACGGACCTCTATCTGACTTTGAATTCAACACAGGGATTGTCAGCCTTCTCGGATGCTTATCAGGACGCCATTGACGCGAAGGTGGATGTTTTGGAGGACTTCGCGGATATTCGCGCCGACAAGCGTTACCAGGAAATCGTCGACGAAGCAACCCAGGCGCTCGATGAAGCCAAACAAAAACTCGACGACGCGAAACAAAAGCAGCAGGAGGAACTACTAAAGGCGCAGACTGAGCTTGATCAGGGCGCCGCCGATCTGCAGGCTGCTAAGGATGAACTGACGGCCGGCGAAGCGGAGATCATGTCAAAAGAAACGGAACTGGTGGAAGGGCGCAATCAGCTCAAAACTTCTCAAGATGAATTGACGCAGAAAAAGGAGCTCTCCACACAAACCTTCCAGGAACAAGAGCAGACCATCAACGAAGGCTACCGCAAGCTCGAAGAACAGGAAGCGTCCCTGAAGCAGCAAGGACTTCTAACCGAAGAAGCAGCCGCGGCAATTGCGGAGGAACGTGCAGAGCTTGACATAAGCATGGAACAGCTCTCCGCCAGTAAGGAAGAGGCGCTGACACAGTTTGATGACGCGGAGCGGCTCCTTGCTGAAAAGCAGTCGCAGTTGGATGAAGGCGCCGCAGCACTGGAGCAGTCCAAAACAGAACTTGAGCAAGCACGCTCGGAAATTGCCGATGCCGAACAAAAGCTTGCATCCGGGCAAGCCGAATACAACGAGAAAAAGGCTTCTACCGATCAGGAGTTGGGGGATGCACAACAGGAAATCAACGACAGCGAACAGGAGATTGCCGCTCTGGAGCGTCCAGTCTGGTACGTCCTCGATCGTTCACAAAACCCTGGGTATTCCGGCTTCGGCACCGACGCTGAACGTGTCGATGCGGTTGCAAAGGTTTTCCCTGTCTTCTTTATCCTCGTCGCCGTGCTGGTCTGCCTCACGACCATGACCCGCATGGTAGAAGAGCAGCGTACCCAAATCGGTACCCTGAAAGCCCTTGGTTACGGCAAGGGTGCCATTATGCTGAAATATCTCCTTTACGCCGGCTCTGCTTCTTTCCTGGGCAGCGTCATTGGCCTGACATGCGGCTTCCAACTCTTTCCCCGTATCATTTTTGATGCCTATGGAATCATGTACATTATGCCGGAGATTTCCGCACCTTTCCGCTGGGATTACGCTTTCTGGTGTACACTGGTCGCGATCCTGTGCACAACGCTCTCCGCGTTGACGGCCTGCTACGCCGAACTTTTGTCGCAGCCGGCCCAGCTAATGCGTCCGCGTTCGCCTAAAGCGGGAAAACGTGTCTTTTTAGAGTACATTCCATTCATTTGGAAGCGCCTGGGCTTTGTGAAAAAAGTAACAGCCCGTAACATCTTCCGTTATAAAAAACGTGTCCTGATGACGGTCATCGGTATCGCCGGCTGTACAGGACTGATGCTGACGGGTTTCGGCCTGAAATATGCCATCTCTTCCATTGCAACGACACAGTTTACCGACATTTTCCTATATGACGCCATTGCTGCAGTGCAGGAAGATCTCTCCTCTGACGAAATGGCAACACTTGCACAAACGTTGCGTGGAAATCCTAACGTGACACAGCAGTTATACGTCTACCAAAAGAGCTTTGATTTGTCCATCGGACGCAAGACTGTCAATGCCAATCTGTTTGTCCCACAGGATACATCGGAACTTCCTCATTATATTGCTTTACAGGAACGCAAAAGCGGTCAAACGATACCGCTTACCGATGAAGGCGCCGTCGTCAATGAAAAACTCGCCCGACTGCTGGATTTGTCTGTCGGAGACACTTTCACCTTGTTGAACACGAACGGAGAACAAATCCAAATTCCCGTATCCGGTATCACGGAAAACTATACAATGAACTACGTCTATGTCACACCGAATCTATACGTTCAGCTCTTTGGCGAGGAACCAGCCTATAATTACACATTGCTGAATATTGCCAAAGACGAAGGTGTCCAGGAAACACTTGCCCAGCAGCTTGTAGAAAACGGGGATATCCTCGGTGTTTCCTTCTCTACGGATATTGCGAACAGCTTCAAGGATATTGTAACAAGCCTCAATTACATCGTTCTAGTCATTATCGTTTCCGCAGGTCTACTTGCCTTTGTTGTCCTATACAACCTGGTGAACATCAACGTCAGTGAACGGATACGGGAGCTTGCCACCATCAAGGTGCTAGGGTTCTATGACAAAGAAGTTTCCGCTTACATTTACCGCGAGAATGTGGTGTGCACCGTCATGGGAATCGCAGTTGGGCTGGTGGCCGGTGTCTTTTTGGAAAAATTCGTCGTACGTACCGCCGAGGTGGATGTCGTTATGTTCACGCCGGATATTGACTTGATGAGCTTTGTGTATTCCGCCGCTTTGACAGTCGCGTTCACTTTGATTGTCAATTTCGTACTTCATTTCCGGCTGAAAAAAATCAGTATGGTAGAATCCCTCAAATCAGTCGAATGAGTTTTTACGAGTCTGGGATAAAACCCCAGACTCAATTTTTTTGAAAAAAGTACTTGCATTCTCTTGAAAAGCATGCTATAATATATAAGCAAGTTCAAAAGCAGATAAAATATTTTACATTGTGGGGGCGTAGCTCAGCTGGGAGAGCGTACGGTTCGCATCCGTAAGGTCGAGAGTTCGATCCTCTTCGTCTCCACCAGAAAAAGCACAGCATGGTAGAGTTAAACTCTCATGTTGTGTTTTTTTGTTTCGTTTGATATACAATTAAAACCTGTAACATTGTAGAATTTACTCCACAATATAAAAACCGCCCTATTCTATTCATCTTCTTCAAATTCGTCTGAAAAGGGGCAGAATTACAATACTTCTACCACATCCTGTGCAAGTATGTTTCATCAACCATTTTCATCACATTGCTCATAACAATCCCCCGTTCTGCTCGCTTATTTTAAGTATAAATAAAGAAAAACACTCGCTGGGCAAGTGATTCAAAAGAAGACTCATGTCGCGGGGGTAGAAAAGAACCCCTATTGTCGTAGAATAAGTTGGCGGTCTGACAACTGCAAACGAAAAACCAAATCGCACTTACGTGACACGTGTTGCTATCCACATCGGACTTCGCCCGCACACGAAATAACCCCCCCGGTGAAGCCGGGGGAATATTGATTTTTCGTTGAACAAGTGTACCATGCTTTGCTTGATTCTATTATACATAGGGTTATTTCAAAAATATTCGTTCTTTCGACTCACAAATTTTTGTCCACTGGCAATTTCCGCATATGCTTTTTCTTTTGCCTGACACAATAATGTTTTCTATGACAAGATTTGAAAATTTCTCCCAAGAGATTTCTACATTTTCTTTTAACCCACAATGGGACAACACCCGCCGATCATATCCTTGGACTAACTCCTTCGTTTTGCAGTAGCCTTTATGTAAATTGGGACATTTTTGACAAATAATATCTTCTTTTATTACAACTTTCAGCTCGGGATTATCCTTCATTGTATCATAAATACTTTGCATATGTTCGGTAAAACCTTTACTATAACCTTTTCCTTCAAAAAAGGTCAAACACATCCCGTGATGCGCCCTTAATTCGATCCGTTCCTTTACCATGACAACACCTTCTTCAGTCTGTTTGTCAAAAGAAAAGCAACCGCAATCTTTATGAAATCCGGTATAATAAATGGAATGACACACCCTCCCAAAACAGCAGACAATCCAATGGCTCCCGAATTATGCGTGTATACAATCATATACCACACTGTCCCGAAGGCATAGCATACCAAAAGCCCTACTACCATAGAAATAATCAGCGTAATTTTACCTCTACCAAATGCTTTTTCCATTCCCCACATAAGCAAAGCGGAAAATAAAAAACCTACGATATAGCCCCCGGTTGTTCCCAGAATAATACCGACTCCGCCTGAAAATCCCGCAAATACAGGCATTCCGATAGCCCCAAGAAGAATATAAATCAAAACTGACAAAGTTCCTCTTTTGCCACCCAAAAGGCCCACCGCAGTAAAAACTCCCATTGTTTGCAGCGTAAATGGAATAGTTGCTGGGATAGAAATCCAGGAACAGACTGCAATAATGGCTGCGAAAACACCAATATAGACAATATCAAGAGTTTTCTTCGGAACGGCGCCTTTTACATGAGATTCCATAGTGTGTACCACCTGTTCTGAAAATTTGCTTCCATAAAATAATAACAGAAATATGCTGAAACGTCAACCATTCTATTTCCACTGGGGCGTTAGGGACGTCGCTCAAACACAAGATTTTGCTGTATCAAGGGCAGATTTCAGCTTTTGAGCGGGTCCGCATGGCATTTAGAAATTCGTAGGTCTTGAGGCTTCCATAATCTTTTTTGATTTTATCACGTAAAAAAGGAAGCTTTTCGTTGTCGCTTAATGCCTCCAGATATGTGACTCTTTACAAAATTCCTGTGGAGGAAGCGTCTCATAGATCGATCTTCCTATTTCTTTTGATATCTAACCTTCCGGGGCAGATCTCAATGGTGTCTTTCAGAAATCAAAAACTTGCGCCAAAATTCATTGAAACTTTTATCAATTTATGTTATTGTGTAAAATAGCTTCATGAGTTCCATATGAAAAATCACCAAGAGAAGCCGGGATTTACATGATAGCATCATTTGTTTCTGACCATTTTCTCTTTCAGAATATGAACACATTGAAGTCACTGAGGACAGAGTACCACTGGAGGATGAATGCTTGCAGGATTGGTAGAATGAAAAAGAAACGATGGCGTTCTTTATCAAGGAAGACGTCATGGAATCCGGAATATGGATTGTAAAACTCACGGGAGAAGTGCTACCAAAACTATGCACACACCGGCTATCTATGGATGTGGTTCATGTTGATACTTTTTCCTTTATGAAACGTTATCTTTAACCAAATAAAGAGATTTAAATAGAATCAATTGGAGGGAAAAAAGTAAAATGGTTAATTTGCAAGAAGTAAATGCAACAAATTTTAATGAATGTATTTCTTTGAAACGGGAAAACTGTCGTTTTGTAGGAAATGCTGAAAGTGTTTTGGCAGAAGCATATCTTTATCGCGATGATTCTCTCGCTTATGCAATTCGTTCGAATGAAACGATTGTTGGATTGGTCATAGTCAGAGTGTTTCCTACAGAAACTCATCCATATTCATTCACAAATTTATTTATTGCAGACGACTTTCAGAAGCGCGGTTATGGTAAGTTAGCAGTAGAAGCGATTATCGATAAATTTAGACGCGAGAGGAGATCAAATGTAGTCCAGATCCAAGTGCATCACAGCAATGAATTCGCAAGAAAAATATATACGCAATGCGGATTTATTGAAAGAAAAAAATCGCAATGGGACAATCATTTTTTAGTGATGGAATTGGTTTTGTAAATTGCATGAAAGAAGGTGCGCAACATGCTTAGATTGTAGGTAAACATTGGTCTGTACTGTTCAATCACAATACTTTTGAGTACTTGAGAGTAGCTTTTGCCATGAACAAGGACAAAAATATGAGAATACGTTTTTCTTGTAAAGGAATCCAATCAGGCTTTTGAGGAACTACAATTACAGTTTTCCTAAACCGCGAAGATACAGCAGGTTCTGGATAATGCCGTTCGACTTCCACCAATTCTTACTGATTGCCCATTGCTCAGGATAGTCCGACCAACACCACGGAATCTCCCATGACCCGTCGTTCCGCTGCGTTTTGATGATAAAGCTACATTCATAGTCTGCAAGCATTCGATTGTCATCATAAAAAATACTATCATTCGTTTGGAAAAATTGCGAAGGCCGACAGATGTAGCTTTCCTCCCATATGGAAGTGTCCTGTGTGATCAACTGCCTTACCACATCCATCAGCTTACGCTTGAACGCCGGGTAATCCACCAAACTTGTTGCATCGGCTTCTTCCAAATACTGCATCAGCCGGATGTAACAGAGCGTCGTATGCATGTCATGGATACTTTCAGCCTTGAGAAGCTGTACAACAGCATCTCTGGCAATAAGGGAACCGAGCTGAAACAACTGGCTGCCCTTATCTGCAAAACGTACTATAAACCCCGCCAGACATGCTGTAGGGTTATAGTCATCATGAAAGGTACTGTCGCCTGTCGCTATGCCACCACGGAGCATGCGGATAGTCCTGATTGCTTCTGACTACGGTATACCAGAATTCCCCGTTAAAGTCCTTCCCACTGTTCAGATACTTCAATATCCCTTGTATGATCGGATGTTCTTGATCCTGAAATGCGATTTCACGAAGGATTTCCGTTGCAGCCCAAGTCTGTATGGGGGAGGAATTCGGATTCCATGCATCTGCTTCCAGCGCATAGCCGAAACCACCGTCCCTGTTTTGATAATAGGATAACGCCGTTAAAACCCCTTCCTTACTCCCGTTTTCAAAATGATACTGCCACCTTGCCAAATCAAGGGGCCGAGCGTTCCTATAGATAAAGTTCTGTGCTTTTTGATAGGTTGCCATCATTTGTGACGCCTCACATCCCATCCTTTTACGAATACTGAGACACCCAAGCCTGAATTACAAAGGTTTGACCGCCCTAGTTGCAATATACTGCGGTGTGTATGCGCGAACGACTCCCCATTCACGATCTCGATCCTCATAAAGATTGGTTAACCGGAACCCGGCTGCAAGCTGTCCGCCGATGTTTTCCTCTAAAGAATGGGAAAACTGAATCCCCTCTCCCTTTTCCACCATCTGTCGGCAGGCCTCTTCCCCCTGTTGGAGCGGGTTGTAGGGAAGCTTGTTTTTAGCAACAAGCGGTAATGTCCCATCATCGTCAAAAAGGAAATTCATACCGTTGTCAAAGTTCGCCAATAGAACACCGCCCTTTTTCAAAACACGGTAGCATTCCCGCCAGACATGAAAAACATCCTCAATGTAACAATTGGAAATAGGATGAAAAACAACATCAAAGCATGCATCTTCAAACGGAAGACGCTGAGTCATATCCCCTTTTACGGTGCGGATCTGGTATCCCTCCCGCAAAGCGACTTCGTGCTCCCGCTCCAGCTGAACCTTGGAATTATCAAATACCGTACAGACAGCCCCCATAGCTGTGAAAAGCGGCATTTGTTGTCCGCCTCCGCTAGCAAGCCCTAAGATTTTAAGCCCTTCAATCCGTCCAAGCCATTCCCGCGGCATCCGTTTGGAAGGGGTTAGGAAGACCTTCCATTCCCCTCTCAAAGCAGCCTCGTACATTTCATGCGAAATCGGAATGGACCACTCAATACCGTCCTCTGCCCACTTATCCCAGGTCTCAGCATTCAATTTGGTATAATTTTCACGTATCCCCATTTTGTATCCTCCTTCTCCGCCCTGTATCCTCTAATGGTAATTATAGCATAGATTTCTGCGTAATACAAGGAGACGCCCCCGTATAATAGCGCTGTTGCCCCGTATACTAAGGATCGGAAAGGTGGGATGCATTTGAAAAGGATATATACGCTGTTTCTGGGATTTTTCTGCGGCGTTCTGAACGGACTGTTCGGCGCCGGCGGCGGCGTCATTGCCGTACCGATGTTGCAAAAAGCTGGTCTGGAACCCAAAAAGGCACACGCGACATCGATTGCCATCATCCTGCCTTTTACGCTCGCTACCACAGTGATTTATCTGTTTACCGGTACCATAGACCTGCATCAAAGTTGGGTTTACATTCCCGGTGGGCTGGCCGGCGCAATCGCAGGCAGCCTGCTTCTCAAAAAGCTGTCGAACGTATGGGTGAAACGCATCTTCGGCCTGGTTATTATTCTATCCGGATTGAGGTTACTGCTGAAATGAACCTGTTTGCAGTCATTCTTGTTTCCTTTCTGACAGGCGTTTTAGCGTCGCTTGGATTGGGCGGAGGCTTTATCCTTGTCATCTATTTAACGATGTTTGCCGGTATGGGACAACTACAGGCACAAGGGATCAATCTGGTGTTCTTTATCCCGATTGCAGCGCTTGCCTTGGTCCTGCACACGAAAAACAAGCTTGTGAGCTGGAAGGACGTCCTCCCTTGCGTTATCACCGGCCTAGCCGGAACTGTACTGGGAACGTTGTTGGCCAACTGGGTCAGCCCCCATTTTCTGTCCAAATCATTCGCCGTTTTTGTGCTGGTGATCGGTGCCAAGGAACTAATCGCTTCTTTCCCGGCGCGTCCTGAGAAGGATAGCGGAAACAAAGACGAAACAAAGGCCCATAGAAAAAAGATATCCCGATAATATCGCAAAACCGCCCTGGTAGGATTATCAGGGCGGCTGTTTTTGAAAGACACAACGATACTAAAATGAAGTGCCACGACTTCAGGATCTCCAAAATTGCCGGAATAAAAATACCGCGCTCCAGCAATTTAACACTGATAGGAACCGCGCGTGCTCCCTCTTCGACACAGATCAACACGATCGATGTCGGTCTGTCGGTGGGAATTTCGTTTTGCCGCAGCAATGAGCAAAAATTCCGAGTAAAGCGGCGCCTTCTGTGGATAGCTCTGCAATTTTACCTTTCTCTGACATCGTTCATTGTGTAGTGTTCCGTTGCCAGAATAATTTCAGCAGCTTAATCCAGCAGCCGGACAGTTACCTCATTAGACAGCAAAAAACCATCCACGGTCAACCGAAGGTTCCCACCGGTATATTGGACAAAGCCTCCTGCAATCAGCGGTTCGGCATGTTCCAGCAGGCGAGACGCATCCCCGCCCCGTGCAGCATACGCTGACAACGGCAAGCCTTCCGATAAACGCAGGCGCAACATGGCATACTCCCAAGCACGTTCCCTGTCTGAAACAGTCCCCTCCTCCACTAGGTCGCAGTGAAGGGGATCGCTCAGAAACGTATCCAACTCAGCAGGACAAGCGCACCGATGGCCATCCAGAAACGAATGCGCCGCTGGACCGACCGCTGCATAATCCTCACAGTTCCAGTACTTCAGGTTATGCCGGCAGGCGTAACCTTGCCGTGCAAAATTGGAAATCTCATATTGTTTGAGCCCTGCCTCTTCCAGCAAGGCAACGCTGGAACGGTACAGCTCAGCGACGCTGTCGTCATCCGGACATGAATTCTGGACCTGATCGCGCCAATACGGGGTTCCTGGTTCAATTTTAAGCATATAAGCGGACAGATGGGGAACCCCTAATGAAACCGCTGTCCGAATACTTTCTGACAGGCTTTCCAGCGTCTGGCAAGGCGTCCCCAGCATCAGATCGATCGAGACGTTACCGATGCCGCAACGCAGCGCCTCCTGGACGCAATAGCGAGCCTGTTGTGCGTCATGCAGACGGCCCAGTGCCGACAACTCCCGATCAGAAAAGCTTTGCACGCCAAAGGAAATACGGTTAAGGCCCGCCACCCGCAATCCACGCAGCAACGACGCGTCTACTGCGCAGGGATTGGCTTCCAATGAAATCTCCGCTCCGCTGCAGATGTCCACAGCATCCAAGATACGGCACAGCCGTTTTGCACCAAGTAGGACAGGCGTCCCTCCACCAAAATAAACGGTATCGTAGCGGTAGGGAAGCTTCTGAAGTGCATACAAAACTGCTTTCAAGTACGCATCCATATACGTTTCGTCTGCTGCAACAGAATAAAAGCTGCAATATGGACATTTTCGCCGACAGAAAGGAACGTGTATATAAAGACCGACCGGCTCCCGCTGGATCATCACGTTAAGTCCACCTTTTTTCACTTTCAATCACATTAAAGCGTGTAAAGTAACATTTCTTCACATAATGTTTATTGCCCACACGGCATGCCTATCACCCCAAAATGAAACAGGGCTTCCCTAAGAACATTCGCAAAGCGCTGGATTGGCCCTCCCAACGAAGCAAGCCAACCACTGTCGACGGAAGCGGGAGGCATCGTACTTTCTCGTAAACGCAATGCAGCTTCCAGATACGGCTGAACCTCATCCGGACAAATCCCATTCGACAACGCCCAACGTGCTGCAGCCGATTTCGACACAACATCCCCTTCACACAGCGTGTACAACCCCCGTGCAATATCAAACAGCCAATTAATTGCATGGATACTGCCGCTGGTTTCCCTCGCATATCTGCGAATCACCTGGTACCGTCTGGCAATTTCAAGTAAAAGCTCTTCTTGAGTTGGCAGGCTTAAATGGTCCCGGAACCCCTTACCGTAAAGGATAATACCATGCTGGTATAACACCAAACGATCAAAACCGCTGAGGCAATAACTTGTGTCGATGCGTTGTCCATGTGTTCCCCAATATACTACCAGACCAGATCGGGAAAAAAGAAAATCCTGACGCCCCAGGATACCACCTTCCAATGTACGAAAAAGGGGATCCTGTTCCCTTTCCGTCAGACATTGCCGTAACATCAGCAGCTCATCCGCCTGTTTCGGCGTCAGGGTATCATCCGTTAGCACAAGAATATCAATATCGCTGATCCCAGGCCGAAAATCATCCAATGTAGCGGAACCGAATACGGCCAAAGAAAAAGTATCAAAATCGATACATTCTTTCAGGCATTCCGCGAGTGTTCCACAGATTCTTCTAACGCTTTGATCAAACATTTTCCTTGCCCTACTCATCCAGCTTCAACACTGACATAAACGCCTCCTGTGGGACCTCCACGCTCCCCAGCTGGCGCATCCTTTTCTTGCCTTCCTTTTGCTTTTCTAAAAGCTTCTTCTTCCGCGTAATGTCACCGCCATAGCATTTGGCAAGCACGTCTTTACGTAGCGCCTTCACTGTCTCACGTGCGATAATTTTTCCGCCAATTGCTGCTTGAATCGGTACCTCAAACAGCTGGCGCGGAATATTCTCCTTCAATTTCTCCGCAATCCGCCTCCCACGTGGATAGGCCTTGTCCGCGTGGACGATAAAGGAAAGCGCGTCGACAATTTCGCCGTTCAGAAGGATATCCAGTTTGACGAGTTGAGATGGAACATAACCAAGCATTTCATAGTCAAACGAAGCATAACCGCGCGTACGGGATTTCAGCGCGTCAAAAAAGTCGTAAACAATTTCATTCAGAGGCAGTTCGTAATGCAGATCGACGCGTGTCGCGTCTAGGTATTTCATATCCTTGAATACGCCGCGGCGATCCTGGCACAACTCCATAATGTTACCGACAAATTCCGTCGGCGCGTAGATATGTGCCGTAACCACAGGTTCCTCTGCCGTCTGGATGACAGCGGGGTCAGGATAATTGGTCGGATTGTCAATATAAACAACCTCACCGTTGGTCTTGGTAATCCGATAGATAACCGATGGCGCTGTCGTAATCAGATCCAGGTTATACTCCCGTTCCAACCGCTCTTGAATGATTTCCATATGCAGCAGCCCAAGGAAACCGCAGCGGAACCCAAATCCCAACGCAACCGAGGTTTCCGCTTCGAAAGACAACGACGCATCGTTAAGTTGAAGCTTCTCCAGCGCCTCACGCAAGTCGCCGTACTTGGCCCCGTCCGCAGGATAGATGCCGGAAAAGACCATCGGGTTGACCTTGCGATAACCAGGGAGAGGCTGCGCCGCGGGTTTGTTCGCGTCAGTTACGGTATCGCCGACACGGGTGTCTCCGATGCTTTTGATGCTAGCCGCGATGTATCCCACTTCGCCTGCAGACAATCCCGCTGTGGGAATCAGCGATGTCGGCCCCATGCATCCCACCTCGACGACATCAAATTCGGCGCCCGTCGCCATCATGCGGATGGTCATGCCAGGACGGACCGTCCCCTCTTTGATGCGGATATAGACAATAACGCCTTTATAGGAGTCATAGTAGGAGTCAAAAATCAATGCCTGTAGCGGCGCATCATCATCCCCTTGCGGCGGAGGAATCAGCGCAACGATCTGTTCCATCACAGCATGAATATTTTCCCCCATTTTAGCGGAAATGCGCGGTGCGTCCATAGCAGGTATGCCGATGACGTCTTCAATTTCCTTGCATACACGCTCTGGTTCCGCCGACGGAAGATCAATTTTGTTGACAACGGGGACAATTTCTAAATCGTGCTCTAAAGCCAGATATGTGTTAGCAAGCGTCTGTGCTTCAATTCCTTGCGACGCATCTACCACTAGGATCGCCCCTTCACAGGCTGCAAGGGAACGGGACACCTCATAATTGAAGTCGACGTGCCCCGGCGTATCGATCAAGTTAAAATCATAGGTTTGTCCGTCGTCGGCCTGGTAGGACAAATGGACGGCACGCGCTTTGATTGTGATACCGCGTTCGCGCTCGATATCCATGTTGTCGAGCAGCTGCTCCTCCATCTCCCGCATGGACACCGTTTCCGTTTGCTCAAGAATCCGGTCGGCCAACGTGGATTTTCCGTGGTCGATATGTGCAATGATACTGAAATTACGGATATGTTCTTTCTTTGACAAGCAGTTTCACCTCATAACAGTCTGAAAGCCGTCTACTGGCGGCCTAAGCGCGTATACATATATTATGATAGATATTATATCATAACACTTTCACATATTCAATGAAAGAGTTTTAAAGGCGTATCAAATTCTGAATGCTTCGGAAGCTACCGTTCTATCCCCCTAACCACCACAGATTGCTCTTGCGGCATTTGGCCTTTTTTTGTTATACTAAAATATAGGAAAACGATACTCTTGCAGATAGGAATCCGGAAAGGGGTTGGTAAAAGTTGACCGTTGCAATTATTATAAGCGCGGTAATCATTATTCTTTGTGTTGCTTGCAGCAAAGTTTTATACCGTTTTGGTGTACCGACGCTGGTCATCTTTATGGTGCTGGGAATGTTGTTTGGTTCAGATGGCATCGTGGGAATCCCTTTTGATGATTACGCCATCGCCGAACAGCTTTGTACGGTCGGGCTGATATTCATCATGTTTTACGGCGGCTTCGGCACCAATTGGAGAGTTGCCAAACCAGTGCTGGGGCGTTCCATTTGGATGAGTACCCTGGGGGTTGTACTGACTGCCGGTATTCTCGGCGTGCTGTGCACTTTATTTTTGAAAACAAGCCTACTGGAAGGCCTTCTATTAGGGGCCATTGTAGGATCGACAGATGCAGCATCTGTATTTTCCATTTTGCGATCTAAAAAACTGAATTTAAAGGATGGGCTGGCTTCGCTTTTGGAAATTGAAAGCGGCAGCAACGACCCATGTGCATATATGCTCACCATCACTATACTGACGCTGTTATCCGGATCCGGCGCGGAATCGGTCATTCAAATTGTGGTATGCCAGATAGTGTTTGGGCTAGGCGTTGGTGCATTTATTTCTTTTGTCGCAATGAATATCCTCAAACGCGTCAGCTTTGAAATTGAGGGGTTACATTCCATTTTTGTCGTCGCAATTGCTTTGCTGGGATACGCCCTAGCAGATTTTTTCGGCGGCAATGGGTTTTTGAGCGTCTATATCATTGGGATTGTGCTAGGGAATAGCAAAATTGTCCATAAGAGGTCTTTGGTGAATTTTTTCGATGGCATCTCCTGGCTTATGCAGATCATGCTGTTTTTCATCCTTGGGCTGCTCTCCTTCCCTTCCCATCTACCGGCCGTACTGCTCGATGGAACTGTTATCTCGTTACTGTTGATTTTGATCGCCCGCCCTGTTGCAACCTTTGCCATCCTTGGATGGTTCCGCATGCCGCTGAAACAACTGCTCTTTGTTTCCTGGACCGGCCTGCGGGGAGCCGCTTCCATCGTCTTCGCTATCTTCTCAGTAACCAGAACAGGCGGAATGGGCAACGACTTATTTCATATCGTCTTTTATATTGCCTTGTTTTCCGTATCTGTACAAGGGACTTTGGTTCCTTTCCTTGCTAAGAAGCTCGGTTTGGTGGATGACTCCAAACCCGTCATGAAGACATTTACCGATTACTATGAGGACACGGGTACACAGCTTTTAGAGCATGTCCTCTCTCCCACTGATCCATGGTGTGGAAAATCCATTATCCAAGCGGATATCCCGGAAGAAATTCTTATCGTCATGATTAAGCGGGGAGATGAGATTGTCATTCCAAAGGGGTCGACGACACTGAAACAGGACGACATTTTGGTCCTCAGCGGAAACGATATCGGTAGGCTGGTAGAGCCGTATACCAATAGTCAAACTGAAAAAAACGATTGAAATGGTAGGGAAGCGTTCTCTCTTTTGCCTCGAAAGGAACCGGATTTTTTCCGATTCCTTTTTTTGTAAAAACGCAGACATTGACGCAGACAAAATTATGTGAAAAATGTAGAAAAATAAAATAATATATGATATAATAATGGCGTCTTCTTGAATATGAAACGCATCGCTGTTTCTTCCATGCAGGAATTCTCTTTTGTACAAATTTGCTTTCTTACCAACCGGGACAACATTGTAGCAAGGGGAATGAAAAATGAAAAAGAAATTAGCCATACTCATTGCCGCCTGTGTCGTTGCCGTCTCCACTGCGACTGCTTTTCTGATCATTGGCAATCAGACTTACCTGCGATTAACACGTTCTCCCCGTTCCCAAACGCCTGAAGCTGCTGAGACCGCAGAAGAAGGACGGCGCTGGTTTGAAAGCCACCATGCCGAACAGCTTACCTTCGTAACGGACGACGGCCTGACGCTTGCGGCGCAGCTGATTCGCAATCCAAATGCTTCCTCGCAGCGTAATTGGCTGGTCATCCTGTTACATGGATACGGTTCCAGCGCTGATGACATGTGGCAGTATGCTTCCTATTACACCGACCTGGGATGCTCGGTGCTTGTTCCGGACAGTCGCGGGCATGGGGATAGCGAGGGGGACGCTGTCGGCATGGGCTGGACTGAAAGGAAGGATCTGCTGAGCTGGATTCACATCGGCAGCCAGCAGCTTAAGAAGACGGCGCCGCCGTCCGTCCTGCTGCACGGCGTTTCCATGGGCGCTGCGACCATTTGCGCGGCTGGCGACACACTTCCTAAGCAGGTAAAGGGGATCGTTTGCGACAGCGCCTACAGCTGTGTCGGGACCATTTTTTCCGCACGCTTGAAAAGCAGCCTACAGCTCCCAACGTTTCCTTTTCTACAAGCTGCTGAACTTGCATCCGTCTGCAAGGGTGGTTGCGCAAATGAGGATTTCACACAGCATCTGTCCGGCCTGACCGTCCCGATTCTCTTTTTGCACGGCAGCGATGACGACATGATCTCTCCTTCCGAAAGCTACCGGTTGGCGCACGCAGCCAATAACGCGCGCGTTTATCTCCTGTATGGTGTGGGGCATGCAGCGGGCCTATCCAGCGCTCCCGATACCTATCGCGCTGTCCTGGACGATTTTCTTTACCAGAATGTCTCCCGCGATCTGCTGCCGGAGGAGCCTCCACTTCACATCAATTGGTATTGAATCACCCAAATAGCCGGAAGATTTGGATAAAGCTACAAGAGATTCCTAAAGTTTTTCACTCGCATCCATCTGCCCATTTTTCTGAGCCGCTCAAGCCGTTTTACCCTTTGTTATACACGATAAAATTCTGGTTCATTCGACCGATAGAGTGAGACTTATCCTTTCCGTTCCCGCCTTTTGGGCGGGATTCTTCTTGCTTGCATAAAATATGCGATGTGATCCAGTCTACCGTCCAGACAGTGCCTGTACACATCACTCTATTAGAAAAGCATGCAGCCGACAAGAAATCTACATCAGTTTCCTCACCTGTACACACGGACGAATTGTACTTTTATTCGATGTGTGCTATAATAATCTTATCTATTGTGAGAGCCAGTACGATGGCTGTAGGAGCCATTCTTAAGCGGCTTGGAAGGGCGTGGAAAATTCGCTATGGCGATAAAAAAATGGCTGCTGAAACAGGCGGATGAGTCTCAGGTGCGAAACCTAACCGCCCATTCTGATTTGACGCCCTTCCTGGCGCATATCCTGTCTGCGCGCGGACTGGGAACACTGGAAAAAGCGTCCGCCTTTCTCAGCGATGAGGTGCAGCCCTCCGATCCGTTCCTGATGGCGGATATGCAGCTGGCGGTGGAGCGCGTCCGTGCTGCCATAGACGGCGGTGAGTCCATCGCCGTCTATGGCGACTATGACTGCGACGGTGTTACCTCCACTGCCATGCTATATCATTACTTGTCTTTCGCCGGTGCACAAGTCGGATATTATATCCCTGATCGGGAAAAAGAAGGATATGGGCTCAATCGTAATGCCGTCGACCGCCTGCACGCCGGCGGAATTCAACTGATCATCACCGTGGATAACGGTATCTCCTCTTTGGACGAAGCGGCTTATGCGAAAAGTTTGGGGATCGATCTGGTGATTACCGACCATCATCAGCCCGGCGATACCCTGCCTGACGCTTGCGCTGTTGTGAATCCGCACCGGCTTGACTGCCCGTGCCCATTCAAGGAGTTGGCCGGAGTTGGCGTGGCCTTCAAGCTTATCACCGCTTTGGAGGACGGTGATTACACCTCCATGCTGGAACAGTATGGTGATCTGCTGGCGGTTGGCACCATCGGGGATGTGGTACCGCTGATTGGTGAAAACCGATTCTTTGTCCGAAAGGGACTGGAAACGCTGCACTATACCGAACGTCCGGGCCTGATCGCTTTGATGGAAAACGCGGGGATCCATCCTACTGACGTTGACGCGCGTACGGTCGCTTTCAGCATCGTACCCCGCATCAATGCAACCGGACGGATGAGCAGCGCTTCTGAAGCGGTTGATTTGCTGCTGTCGGAAGACGATGAGGAGGCAGCGGAGAAAGCACGGAAAATCGGAGCCTACAACAGTAAACGGCAGGCTGTGGAACAGGAGATTCTTTCCCAGATTTTATCTTCGCTTGAGGCCGCACCACGGAAACTGGACAAGCGCTTCCTCGTCGCTTGTGGGAAAGACTGGCATCCGGGTGTGATCGGAATTGTCAGCGCGCGGTTGCTGGACCGATTCGGAAAGCCCAATATGGTCCTGACAGACGAAGGCGGTATCGCGCGTGGGTCTGCGCGCAGCGTTGACGGTTTTCCGCTCTACCCGGCGATAAAAGCCTGTTCCGATCTGCTGACGCGCTTTGGCGGACACGCAAAAGCTGCTGGCGTAACATTGCGCACCAGTAACGTCCCTGCCTTCGAAACCGCGATGCTGCAATATGCGCGGGAGATGTATGACGTCATGCCTCAGCCGGTGCTGGAGCTGGACAAGTCGTTACGCGCATCCGATCTGTCCTTGGAAGCTGTCCGCCAGCTAGGGATTCTTGAGCCTTGCGGGGAAAGGAACCCCTCCCCTGTTTTTTTGATGCCGAACGCCCTGATTCGAGGGGTTTATCCCGTTTCAGAAGGAAAACATACCAGACTCAAGCTTTCCTTCGACAGCGAGAGCTTCTATGCGATTTGTTTTGGGATGCCAACACCGGATTTTCCTTTTCCCGTAAACAGTCGCGTTGATTTGGCAGTCTCGCTGGAAATAAACCATTACAATGGTCAGGAAAGCGTTTCCATAAAGGTGCGGGATATCCGCTGTGCTGGATTCGATCAAGATGCTTTTTTTTCCGCTAAAGGCGTATACGAAAAGCTGTGGAACGGAGAAAAGCTTTCCCCGCGTGTCTATCAGAAAATTACGCCCTCGCGTTCCGAGCTTGGAACTCTTTACAAAGCCCTTTCCGCGCTGGGAAATGTCCGCGGCGACGTAGACATGTTATATATGCGCTTATCCGGGAATGTGAATTTTTGCAAATTCCGTTTGATGCTTGATATCCTGAAAGAGCTGGAGCTGATACACCCCTCTCCCCTGTTTGATGCCATTTCTGTCCCACAGGCAACGGTGAAAAAGGACTTGTCCGCTTCCCGTATTCTTGCCAGACTTTGCCGGAATGCACAAGCTTGAACCTCTCGTGAAAAGGAGCTGTCTTGTTTGATTTACACCATTGACATGCTGATTGAAAAAATTATCAGCGGTGAACGCACGTACGACTTGGAACGAATCACAAGCGCATATGAGCTTGCCAAAGTCGCCCACGATCAGCAAACGCGTGACTCCGGGGAACCATATATCTCTCATCCGGTTGCAGTCGCTTACATTCTGGTCGAACTTGGGATGGACACCGATACCATCTGCGCAGCGTTGTTACATGACGTGGTCGAAGATACCGATATGCCGCTGAAAACGGTTCAGGATAAGTTTGGCGAGGACGTCGCTCTGCTCGTTAACGGTGTTACAAAGCTGGATCTGCTTACCTCTGCAAGCACGATCGAGGAATACAAGGCGGAAAACGTCCGGAAAATGTTACTTGCAATGTCGCAGGACATTCGTGTTATTATCATCAAGCTTGCCGATCGCCTGCATAACATGCGCACCATGGATGCCAAGCCGGAACAGAAGCGCCGAGACAAGGCGCATGAGACAATGGAGGTCTATGTCCCTCTCGCACATCGTCTAGGTATACGAGCCATCAAGGAGGAGTTAGAGGATCGTTCCTTCTATTACCTTGATCCGGTCGCTTATGCGGAAATTGAGCGGGCTCTGGCCATCCGTAAAGACGCAAGAGAGTCCTTTATTGAATCGATAAAATCTAAAATCGCAGAACGGATCTGTGATATTCAGCCTCCGCCGCAAATCGATGGCCGCGTCAAGAGTCTGTATGGAATTTATAAAAAAGTCTACATTGCCGGCCGCTCTTTTGACGAGATCTTTGATATTTATGCCGTGCGGATTATTGTCTCTACCGTTATCGAATGCTACAATGTGCTGGGGATTATTCACGACATGTTCCGCCCTATCCCCAACCGCTTCAAGGACTATATTTCCACCCCGAAAACCAACATGTACCAATCGCTGCATACCACCGTCATCGGACGGGAAGGTATTCCCTTCGAAGTACAAATCCGTACTTGGGATATGCATTATACCGCAGAATATGGAATTGCTGCGCATTGGAAGTATAAGGCGGGGATCAGCGGTAAGGATAAGCTGGAGGAACGTCTCGCATGGCTGCGGCAGATGATAGAATCCCAGCAGGAAACGGACAACCCGGAGGAATTGGTCCACGCGATCAAAAGCGATTTAGCGCCGGAAGAGGTGTTTGCTTTCACGCCTAAGGGGGATGTGATCAGCCTCCCCGCTGAATCCACCATCATTGATTTCGCCTATGCTATCCATACCGAGGTTGGGCACAAGATGACGGGCGCGAAAGTCGACGGCAGGATTGCACCGCTGGATTACCAAATCAAAACCGGCGATATCGTGGAAATCCTGACTTCGAAAGGGCATACGCCGGTGCGTTCCTGGCTGAATATCGCGAAAACCAACGAGGCCAAAAGCAAAATACGCTCCTGGTTTAAACGGGAGCGTCGGGAGGAAAACATCAAGGAGGGTAAGGAAGAGCTGGAACGGGAGTTCAAGCGCAATAACATCTCCTTGCCGGCTGACGAACTGGAGTCCTTTATCGCTGATATTGCAAAGCGCCAGCATTGTGAAACGGTCGACGATTTTTACGCGGCTGTTGGTTACGGCGGTATTATCCTGTCCCGGATTATCTCCCGTATTAAAGACGATTATAGCAAGCTGATGGCTGCCAAGCGGCAGGAAAACGAACCTCAGCTTCCTATCATAACTCCCGCCCGCTCCACAAAGGATATCAGTGGCATCGTCGTTGAAGGGATTGACAACTGCCTGGTCAAATTCGCGCAGTGCTGCAACCCTCTTCCCGGCGATGACGTCATCGGCTTTATTACACGCGGACACGGCGTTTCCGTGCATAAGCGCGACTGTGCAAATGTCCGGGCGGGACTCAACAACCCCGATTCTACCGGACGCTGGATCCGCGTGCACTGGGCAGACAACGTCCAGACCCACTACCGCTGTACACTGGATATTGTCGCACGCGATCGAACCGGTTTGCTTGCAGACATCAGCATGGCATTAACCTCTATTCGTGTCCCGATTCATGAACTGAACGCAAGAGAGTTGAAAAACGGCAACGCCAATCTGGTCATCACCATCGGAATCCCGTCGGTGGAACAGCTAAAAAGTATCATTCAGAAGATCAGTAAGGTGGACGGCGTTCTTCAGGTGGAGCGTTCGGGAAAATGACAGAAGAAATGAGGGATATCCTGTGAAAGCAGTGGTACAGCGTGTGAAGAACGCGTCAGTTATAGCGGATGGGACGCCGTCAGGATGTATCGGAAAAGGTTTGTTCATTCTTTTGGGGGTGTTGGCGGAGGATACGCCAGCACATGCGGCCTGCCTGGCTAAAAAATGTGCAAAATTACGTATTTTTTCTGACGATGCGGATAAGATGAACTTATCGCTGCAAGATATAGACGGGCAAGCGCTCGTCGTCTCAAATTTTACATTAGGTGCGGACTGTCGCAAAGGAAATCGTCCCAGCTTTACAGCCGCCGCGCCACCCGAGGACGCGCTTGTACTATATGAAGCTTTTCTGCGCTGTCTGCGCGATGAAGGGGTCCAGGTAGAAAACGGCGTATTCGGCGCCCATATGGATATCAACACTCTCTGCGACGGCCCGGTTACGATCCTGCTGGATACCGATGAACTTTCTGTTCCCGGTATTGCCTAAACGGACATATTTTAAAAGAAACGGTGAGAATCATGGAACATCATTTGCGAGAACATATTTTTTCGCTGGCGGTCGGCCCTTTTATGACCAACTGCTACGTTGTTGGGACAGGTAACGGCAATGCAATCGTTGTCGATCCAGGGTTTGACGCGCAGCGTATCCACCACATGTTAGTAGAGAAAGGTCTGACACTACGTAAGGTGCTTCTGACCCATGGACATTTCGACCATATCAATGCGTGTACGGAGCTTCTTTCCTTGTGCGGAGGGGAAGTCCCCGTCTACGTCCATGAGAACGATGCACGCATGTTGACGGACCCTTCTATCAATTGCGCTCATATTTTCAGCGGGTACACCTTCCATCCTGTATCGAACTGTCAAGTGCTGCATGACGGAGACATTGTCACACAGGATGCCTTCTCCTTCCAGGTCATCCATACACCGGGACATACCGCCGGCTGTGTTGTTTTTCAATGCGAAGACCTCCTGTTTACTGGTGATACGCTGTTTAAAGGGACGATTGGCCGCACCGACCATTACAGCGGCGATACCTTACAGGAAATCCGCAGCGTCCGGATACTCGCGGATACCCTGCAAGGCGATTACCTTGTACTGCCGGGACATGAAGAAACGACAACCTTAGAGCAGGAACGCCGGTATAATCCGTATTTGCAACCGAATGCAGGAGAGCTTACCTATGACGATTAACCTCATCGGCAATTCTTTCAAATACGAGATGGAAGCCGTGTGCAAGCTCTTCTTCCCATTTGAAAAAGTCGTCGTGACCTTTGACGCGCCCGTTACAGAGGATCCGCGCTGCGCTTGCCTTCGCCTGCGTCGAACGCGGAAAGGCATACGCCTTTTGGTGCTTGTCCGTTATGATAAGCAAACGCAAGCACGTCACCAGACTGTTTCTTCTGACACGCCGCCTGCCGAATGCGAGCGTCTTTTTGCCTGCATGCTGTTCGACATACTCGCCGCATTCACCGGAGTACGGCCGGGATGGGGGGTATTAACCGGTATCCGCCCTGTGAAACGGATCCATTACGATGCAACACAGGGATTATCCCAGCAGGAGATTCATGCCCGCCTACGGCAGGATTTTTATGTCTCAGAAGATAAATTGCGCCTTGCCCAGTTGACTGCGGATCATGAAAAGCCGCTTCTGGATTCCCTGCCTCCCCACAGCTTTAGTTTATACGTGTCCATCCCCTTTTGTCCTACGCGCTGCAACTATTGTTCCTTTGTTTCCCAAGCGATGGCGCAGGCTGTCAAGCTGATTCCCGACTACCTGGATTGCCTGTGCCAGGAACTCGTCAGCATTGCCTCCTTGGCGCGGGACTGCGGCCTGACACTGGACACTATCTATGTCGGAGGCGGTACCCCGACCTCCTTGACGGCCACACAGCTGGATCGCGTGCTGACTGTCGTTTCGTCACAGTTTGACCTCTCCCATCTGCGGGAGTATACCGTAGAGGCCGGACGTCCTGACACCGTCACCCAAGACAAACTGGATTGTCTCAAGCACCATGGCGTTACCCGTGTCAGCATCAACCCACAGACAATGGATAACTGTGTCTTGGAAGCAATTGGCCGGAGGCATACCGCAGAACAGACCATACAAGCCTATGAAATGGCACGCCACACAGGGTTTGCTTACATCAACATGGATCTCATTGCCGGACTCTTGTTCGACACTGCGGAGGGCTTTTGCCGCTCCTTGGACATTGTACGTACCCTGTCCCCTGAAAACATAACGGTACATACGCTTTCCCTCAAGCGAGCAGCTCAGCTTTACCATGACGGAGCATCCCTCGATCGCCTGCGCCGCAACCCCATTGCGGATATGGTCTCTTACGCCCAACAAGCGCTGATTGCGGACGGTTATGCCCCTTATTATCTGTACCGGCAAAAAAACACGTTGGGGAACCAGGAAAACGTTGGTTACGCACAAAAGGGCTGCGAAAGCCTCTACAATGTCTACATCATGGAGGAAGTGCAGACCATCCTAGCGGCCGGCGCCGCGGCATCGACTAAGCTTGTACCGGAGCATGGAAAAATCCAGCGGGTGTATAACTATAAATACCCCTTCGAATATATCCGTAGCTTTGACGAGATTCTACGAAGAAAGGATGCTGTCCGTACGTTTTTTTGAACAGGCGCATTTTAGCAAATGATTTGGTGCGTTCACCCATTGTATTTGCCGGATATTTGAAAGAGTACTAGCATATCCATCAGGAATATGCTATAATAACAGTAATAACGGTGGATTTCAGTTGATCCGAATGTCAACAAAACAAAAGGGTAAGATAAATGTGGTATCTGACAGAAGAGAAGGAGTGAAAGGCATGGCAAGCTTCGAAGATTTTTTAAATAAAGCAAAGGACTTGGCGGAAGTCGCCACACAAAAGACAAATGACGTGGTAGAAACGTCTAAGCTAAAATATAGTAAAATGCAGATAAACACCCAGGTCAAGCAGACCTATGAACGTCTTGGCAATTCAGTCTACCTGATGAAAAAGTCGGGAAACTTCAACGAGCCATTGCTCGACAAATATGTGGCGGAAGTGGATCGCCTGCTTGACCAGTTGAGGAAAGCGGACCAGAAAATTGACGATATTAATAAGGTGATCACCTGCCCCAACTGTTCCAGCCGCAATGACAGAGACGCCGTATTCTGCTCCAAATGTGGCAGTCGCCTGCGCAGGCAGGAAGGCGAAACACAAGAATGAAGCATGCGCCTCCTAACGGTTCAAGCCGGTTGGGAGGCGTTTTGTCAATAGGAGGTCATTATGTCCTTTGAACTAAAAGATTATCAGGAAGCGGCGCAGGCCGTCCGTAACAGGCTTCCGGATGGCTTTTCCCCTGTAGCTGCCGTTATTTTGGGGTCCGGCTTGGGAGGATTTTCGTCCCGTGTAGAGGGAGCGGTCACCATCCCCTACACAGATATCCCACACTTTCCTATAACGACAGCTCTCTCGCACAAAGGAGAGCTGATGGCCGGATGCATCGCAGGCCAGGATGTCCTGCTGTTCTCTGGGCGGTTTCATTTTTATGAAGGTTACGGCATGGACGAAACCGCTTTCCCAGTGCGCATGCTTCGCCTGCTCGATATCCCTACCCTGATAATTACCAATGCGGCAGGCGGCATCTGCCCGGACTTTTCGCCTGGAGACCTGATGGTTATCCGCGATCATATCAAGCTGGCAGAGGGAAGCCCTGTCCGGGGAGCCCACCTTCCCTGCTTTGGAGAGCGTTTTTTTGATATGTCCCAGGCATATGATCCTGATTTGCGTAAAATGGCTCATAAAACGGCAGCGTCCGCAGGTCTACATTTGCAGGAAGGCGTTTATGCGTACATGACTGGCCCACAATATGAAACGCCTGCGGAAATCCGTGCACTTTCTCTGCTCGGCGCTGATGCGGTCGGTATGTCGACGGTTCCGGAAGTCATCACCGCAGTACAATGCGGAATCCGGGTTCTAGGCATTTCCTGTATTACCAATATGGCGGCGGGCGTCACCGCGCAGCGTATCAGCGGTGAGGATGTCGTGGAAGTTGGCCGGCGGACAGCAGATGCTTTCGCGTCACTTGTTGAAGGGGTCATCCGGCTATTGAAATAAGGCGTAACATCATCGTTTCTCTAGCGGTGATTTTGTTTCGTTCAGCTGTATCAGTTGTGTCCCCTATCGAAGCCTTCTATATCGACTGTGGGACACTATCATCCTACTGATAAACCTCTTGAAGGGGGACTTTTCTTCTTCCGCCCCGTAGCTTGTAAACGGGCAACTCACTTCCTATCGATGGTTTCCTCATATGACCTGATTTGCATTCTTGGCCAGATGCCTCAAACCAAACTTTTTTACAGGGTTCCACCACCGGCAAAGCTGGCAGTGTCCCGAACCAACGATGAAGGCCGAATCCCCTCCGGTTATTCGGCCTTGACAATATTCTGATAAACCGCTTCGTAGACTGGCGGCACAAGCTTTTCCATATGATACTTGCCGAAATACCACCTACGGAAATGGCACCGCCGCGCAATCTTATCTAGGCAATAATGAACAAAGCCGTCCTCTCCTTCGTCCACTGCAAGAAAGTTCTTGATAAACAGTGGCGGCTCATGAGAGACGACAAAATCAACCGTATCTTCCGTTTTGGATAAATTTTTGTCCGCCCGCTCGGCATCCGCCTCTGTGACCGCCTCGCTTTCCCACCAGTGCCCTTGATGCATCCGTTCATCGGCATCTGGACTGACTCCACCGCCAAAAGCCAGCACCCGCTCTCCGTCGATGTCGTAAACTTCGCCGCGCAAAAGCAGCCTCAGCTTCCCGCTGATTCTGCGGACCTGTCCCCCGTTCCACTCCGTCTGAGGATATTCTTGCAACAATTCATAATTTTCATGGCATCCTTCGACAAACACGACGGTATATTTCCGCTTGCCAATCCACTCAAGGTTTCTCTTTTCTTTCTTACTTCCGTCCCATATAAAGCCAAAATCTCCGCATACTATCAAGGTATCCCCCTTTTTCAGTTTGCGCAAAGCAGGATCTTTCCAGCGTTTCATATCTCCATGCGTGTCTGCTGTGACATAGATCATAAGCTGCCTCCATTCGATTGTGGTCTTCCCAGAGGTACCGGCCACAACCGTTCTATTTTTACCACTCCGGACAGGGCTATTCGCTCCAACCTCCGGCAATACCTACTCGGGATAATACAAAATAACCAAGTAAATCGTTTTTTTGCCAAAAAACTCTTTTATTTTTCAAGTCTGTCTGATATAATAAATGGTAATCATTCTAGAGCCGGTTGGGACACACTTCTCAAACGGGAGATAGCCAAAAAGCACAGTCTCAACCGCGTATTAGGGACGTATCTTTCAGACCCAAATGCGTTCTGAAGTCTATTTTACACTGTTTTAAGGAGTTTGTCTATATGCGCAAGTTATCCATTTGCCTGACGACCGTTTTAGTTGCGGTGTTCTGCTTGGGACTTTTTCCCGCCGAAGCTTTCACTCCAAACGTGGAGGTGCACAGTGACGCTGTTTATATGGTAAATATGGACACGGGTGAAGTCGTGTACGAAAAAAATGCTGAAAAGCAAAAATATCCCGCTTCGCTGACTAAAATTATGACCGCAATTGTTGTCATGGAGAATATCCCCGATCTGGAAAACACCATGGTAACGGCAGAACCACAGCTGTTTGATGAGTTTGTCGGCATCAATATCTCCCACGCCGACTTCCGTCATGGAGAAATTGCATCTGCTAAGGACTACCTATACGCTATGATGCTACAGTCCGCCTGTGAAGCGGCAAGTGCGCTTGCCTATCATGTTGGCGAAGGAGATATGGACAAGTTTGTGCAGATGATGAACGACAAAGCAAAGGAAATCGGAGCTGTCAACACTCATTTTGTCAATGCGCATGGTCTTTTTGATCCCAATCAGTATACGACGGCAAAAGACATGTACCTCATCGCCTCCTATGCCGCTCAAATACCTGGTTTTATGGAGATTGCCAAAACGCCCCGCTATTCCATCCCCGCTTCTAACAAACACTCTGAACCGCGCTGGGTTCTTCACACCAATCTGATGCTGGATCAAAACCGCGGCGGCAAGTACTACTATTCTTATGCCGAGGGGATCAAGACCGGGACACTGGACGAGGCCGGACGTTGCTTAGTCTCGACGGCAAACAAAGACGGAAACCGTTATATGATTGTTTCTCTGGATGCTCCCATATACGATTCGTATGGTACCGAAATTGCAGATAACCTGAGTTTTATCGATCATAAAGGACTGTACGAATGGGCGTTTGATTTCCTCCGGCAGCAAACGCTTTTGCAGACAGGCGAGGAAGTGGGAGAGGTCAAGGTCCGAAACTCCTTCGACGCTGATTTTGTCAAGCTTCAGACGAAAGAAGACTTTATCGCAACTTTCCCGAAAGATATCGAGTTATCCACCATACAGCGTGTCATACGCAAGGAAGATTCCGTCAGCGCGCCTGTCAAAGCTGGAGACAAGCTGGGGGAAATCGACTTGAAGTTTGAGGATGAAGTGATTGCCACAATCGATCTGGTAGCAACGGACGATGTCAACCGGTCAACCTTTTTGTATATCCTGTCCATGATTCAGTCGTTCTTTACTTCCACGTGGTTTAAGATTACAATTGCTGTCGTGATTCTTCTGGTCGTGCTCTATATCGTCATAATCATGTACTACAATCAAAAGAAACGGAAACTGAAGCGTATACGTAAATCAAGGAGGCTATAAGAATAAAGGCGCCGTCATCCGCCCACACTAAGGCTGGATGGCGGTGTCCTTTTTTGTGCACTGCCCGTCACAAACCGCTACTGGCTTGCTAAGCCCGTAGAATCGAAAGGATGAAGGAATATGACCAAATTGGGGTGCAGTGTAACCAGCTGCGCATATAACCAATCACAATGCTGCTGCCTGCCAAAAATTCAGGTCCACGGCACTCATGCAGAAAACTCCCATGAAACCTGCTGCCATTCCTACTGTACCAAAAGCGATGCGGCCGCCCAGAACAGTGCGTTCCAATTTACGGTACCGGACACCTCGCTCGAAGTGGCTTGTACCGCACGTAACTGTCAGTATAATGAAAACAACCGCTGCCACGCAGAGCAAATTGACATCAGCGGCAAAGGCGCAAGTTGCAAAACCGACACCGAATGTACCACCTTCCACGATTATCAATAAGCTGCCTTGCCATTTCAACGAAGCAGTCTCCCATCAAATCGTTTCCTCCTTCTCTATCAGAAGCTCCTGTGCCCTCATACACAGGGCTTCTTTTTTGTTGACGCAGTCTCCATCCATCACTTCCTGCAAAAGACGCTGCAATGTGTCTCCGAGCAGTCTGCCAGGGAGAAAACCCAGCCGAATGAGATCGTTCCCATCCACATGCAACTGGCGCAACGTCAGGCACGTTGTCGCGTTTTGCTCTGCAAGGGATGCAATGGTATCCAACTGCTGTACCTGCGGATCCTCGTGTCTCCTGGTACCCGTAGCAAGCAGATCGGCTTTCTTTAAATCTAAAAGGCGACGCAGCTGTTGTACCCCGATCCGTGCAAGCCACCGCCGGACCGATTTTTCCGTTGGCACGATAGGGACATCATGCCAACGGATCAGCGTTTCCACCTCATGGATGGTTTTGCTGTCAAACCGAAGCGTTTTCATGATATCGGAAGCAATTTCCACGCTTTGGGCAGCATGTCCATAAAAATGCCCCATCCCATTCTCATCCCTGGAAAAGCAAAACGGCTTTCCTACATCATGAAGCAGTGCCGCCAGCCGCACGACCGGATCTTCCCCGCAAAGTGCAACCGTCTGGCAGGTGTGTGTCCAGACATCATAGCGGTGGTGAGGATTGTCATGCGCAAACCCAATTGACGGCTTTAGCTGTGGTATTGCGGTACAGATAACGTCGGAATAACCAAGCAGCACTTGTCCGGCTTCTTTTCCCACCAGCAGCTTGACGAGCTCCGTCTGAACGCGTTCCCGCGCGATACAGGGCAGACGTCCGCACAATGAATGTACAGCATCAGCGGTATCCACATCCAGGGCAAAGGAGAGTTGAGAAGCAAAACGCAGCGCACGCAGGATACGCAAGGCATCCTCCTCAAAACGCGTCTGCGGTACACCAACACACCGAATCGTTTTCGCCTGTAAATCGGCCCATCCGCCAAAAGGATCGACCAGTCCCTCCCTGGGATGATACGCCATGGCGTTGATGGTAAAATCACGGCGGCTGAGATCCTGTATGAGGTGACTGGTAAACGTCACAGAATCCGGACGTCTTCCGTCGGCGTAATCCCCATCGATACGGTAGGTCGTTACTTCCAGCGCCATCCCCTCCAGGACAACGGTAACCGTCCCATGACGAATTCCAGTTTCCAAAACCTTTTCCTTAGCAAAACAGGCCTTCACCTGCTCCGGGAGCGCAACTGTTGCCACATCATAGTCATTGACGGCACGCCCCAGTATGCAATCCCGGACGCACCCTCCCACCAGATATGCCTCATACCCAGCGTCATGCAACCTCTTCAGCAGCCTGTCCACCGGTATAGGGAGTATCCAACCTCCTATCTCCCGTTTGGCCATACGATCTCTCCTTTTTTCGCAGCGGTTTGACGTATCCGGTTTCAGCAATGTACTCCTTTCATTGAAAGGGTGGCTTTCCATACGTTTGAAGTTATTATACCGCATGTGTACGAAGGGTGCAAGACGCCTCCTGCTTACAAGGGTTTATTTTGCCCAAAGGGTGGAAATATAAAACTGAAAGAAAAGAGGAGGATGATCCTATGTGGAAGCGTCTTGTAGCTGTCTTTACTGCGGTGGTAGTCTGCTTTACCCTTCTGTATCTACGTCTGCTTACCATTTCTACCAACAACAGCTTTGCCGCCGCCGCACAGCGGCAATCTCAGTATACACTGAATCTGCCCGCCGCCCGGGGCCAAATATACGACACCAATCTCCAGCCCCTGCTGTATACAACGTCGCACTACATTGCAGCCATCAATCCGACCGTGTGCAACCACAGCGTCGTGTTACAATACATTAAGTCTGAAGATCGGGACACCTACCTGGAAAACGTGGAAAAACGTCTGCCCTTCCTGATAGAGGTGACGAAAAACGCCATCGATTCCGACGGCGTAACCATCCTGGAAACGCCACAGCGTTATGCCGACAATCAGCTGGCTGCACATTTGATTGGTTATACCGACTACACGAAAAAAGGTGTTAGCGGGTTGGAAAAATCCTATGACGAATTGCTGTCCGAGGTAACTGCTCAAACGAGCGTTACCTACGCGGTAGACGCGCTGCGTGCGCCTCTGCCGCATCAAAAGCCTCTGGTGAACGTACAGGAACTGCCTACTCAGGGCGTCGTTACAACCATTGACACGGCCATCCAGGAAATTTGTGAAGAGGTTGGAAACAAACACCTTTCCAGAGGAGCTATCGTTGTCACCGACCCTTATACGGGGGAAATCAAGGCAATGGCCAGCTTTCCCGACTACTCCCCCAATCACCTCTCCGCCAGCGTGACCGATGAAACCAACAAACCTATGATAAATCGCTGCATCTCCGCATACAACCTTGGTTCTGTCTTTAAACTGATTACCGCCGCCGTCGCCCTTGACAGCGGCGTGAGTAGCGATTTCAGCTACACCTGCACCGGATCCATTTCAGTTATGGATCAAGTTTTTAAATGTCACGATTTAGAGGGACATGGCAAACTGGATATGCGCGATGCAATGAACGTATCCTGCAACCCTTATTTTATCCATCTTTCCCTCAGCCAGCTGGACAGCTCCACACTGCTTTATACTGCTCTCAACGCAGGTTTTGGCAAACAGACGCAGCTTGCGCCATCCCTGTTTACCGCGAAGGGGACACTTCCTACCATTTACGATCTCGTCAACCCCGCAGAAAAAGCCAACCTCGCATTCGGACAAGGCAAGCTGAGCGCTACCCCGCTGCAGGTCAACCAGCTGGTAGGTGCTATCCTGAACCGCGGCAAATTAACAGAAGCTTCGCTGGTAAAAGGAACCGTCGATGTGGATGGAAAGATGTCCCCGTATGCGGAATCGGCCGTCACACGCCAGATTATGTCCGCGCAGACGGCCGAAACGCTGAAAGACATGTTGATTTATGCAGTCGACCATGACAACGATGCCCGCCTACACCCTGTCCATAGTACTGCAGGAGGGAAAACCGGTACAGCTCAAACCGGCATGACCGACAAAGACGGAAACGAAATACTGACCGGCTGGTTCACCGGCTTTTTCCCCGCTGAAGAACCGAAATACGTCGTCACTGTCATGGCTGAGGAGGCAAAGTCCGGAATCTCATCAGCGGGCCCTGTCTTCCGGGAAATCGCCGACGCCATCACCACTTCCGAACCGGGCTTCCGTCCTTGAATGTTGTTTTCTACCAATAAAATGAAACAATGCGCTTCCAATCGGGACAAGCATGGAAAAAACGAATACGCTCCCCACTTGCTTACCCGTTAACGCTACTGTATGGAACACCGGCTGCAAAACCGGGATATAAATAACGCAAAGCATCACAATAATGGATACCAGCACCGCACCAATCAACTTCAGATTATTCCACACCGGTATGGTGAAGATGCTCCTGTCCTCGCATTTGCACTCAAACACATGAATGAGCTGCGTCATAACCAAGGTGAGAAATGCACCAGTCCGGGCAGTGGACACATCATGCGTACTGTTGAGAAACATGACAAATACGCCAAGTGTCGTTAACCCGATCAAAAGGCCGCGAAAAATGATTTTGGAAAGCAGCCCTCCAGAAAAGATGCTTTCATCAGGACGGCGCGGGCGGCGCGACATAATCCCCTTTTCCGCCGGCTCAAAACCAAGAGCGATAGCCGGCAATCCGTCGGTGGCTAGATTGACCAGTAGAATCTGAATGGGCAGCAGGACCACCGGCATCCCCATTAGGATGCCGACAAACATCGTTATGACTTCACCGATATTACATGACAGGAGGTATCGGATGAACTTACGGATGTTACTGTAAATGACGCGGCCTTGTTCAACCGCGGAGACCAGTGTGGCAAAATTGTCGTCGGTTAGAATGATATCCGAAGCTTCCTTTGCAACATCGGTACCGCTGATACCCATGGATACGCCTACGTCCGCTTCCTTGATCGACGGTGCATCGTTTACCCCATCCCCTGTCATGGCGACGATATGCCCTTTTCTCTTAAATGCACGTACAATACGGAGCTTGTCAGAGGGATTGACCCGCGCAAAGACGCTGATGCGTCCGATACAGGCATCGAGTTGCGCATCATCCATCTGCGCCAGCTCTTCCCCTGTTACAACCAGATCCCCCTTATGATAAATGCCGATTTCCTTACCGATCGCACAGGCCGTTAGCTTATAATCACCAGTGATCATCACCGCTTTGATTCCTGCCTTTTGGCACGTCCGAACCGCACGTTTGACACCTGCTTTCGGTGGATCGGACATCCCCATCAGGCCGACGAAAATCAGTCCGTTCTCACATTCTGATTCTGTAAAGGAGGTCCCCCCCAGCTGCTTATAGGCAAAGGCCAGAACACGAAGCGCTCCCTGCGCCATCTTCTCGCTTTCCCGCCGGAAGTAATCCAGCATCGAAGGCGTCATCGGACGAACACCTTCCGGTGTCAAAACCTGCGTACAACGCTTCAGCAGCACATCAAAGGCGCCTTTCACGTACGAATAGCATATTCCTTTTCGATCGGTCAATTGTACGCTCATGCATTTGCGCCGGCTGTCAAATGGCAGCTCGTTGAGCAGTGTGTAGGAACCTGACAGTTCTTGGCGCGATATGTTCGCTTTTCCTGCCGCAATCAGCAGCGCCACTTCGGTCGGATCGCCGCTGACCCGGTATTCGCCACGGGTACTATTGACCTCCCGATTACGGTTTCCTCCCTGCTGAGGCGCGTAAACCTCGGAATGGTTACACAAGATACCAATGTGCAACATCCGCTGCAAGACATCGTCCGTTGACACCCTAGCGATCCGTCCATCCGATTCGAAAGCACCAGCAATCTGATAACCGTTTCCTGTTACCTGGAAAACATCCGAAGCCGTGACCGCTGTTTTGACTGTCATCTTGTTCTCCGTCAGGGTTCCGGTCTTATCTGTGCAGATTACGCTGGCACATCCCAGCGTCTCAACCGCGTTCAGTTTCCGTACCAGCGCCTTATGTTTGAGCATTCGACGGACAGCAAGCGCCAGCGCTATCGTCACCGTTGCTGGTAGACCTTCGGGGATTGCCGCAACACCCAGCGAAATACCGGTAATCAGCATGTTATAGAATTCTTCTCCCTTGATTATGCCTGTGATCGTAACAATCACACAGATGACCAGGCAGCCGATTACGATAATTTTTCCCAGTTCTCCCAGACGTTTTTGTAACGGCGTGTCCTCTTCCTGAATGTCATCCAGCATGGACGCGACCTGCCCCATCTGAGTACGCATCCCCGTCGCAATTACCCTTCCCCGCCCGTTACCGGTAGTCACGATGGTTCCCATGTAGGCTAAATCGGAACGGTGCGGTTCATTTGGAACATGCTCCGTTTGCGAGCTTTCCTTATCAACTGCAACTGTCTCGCCTGTTAAAATGGATTCATCCACTGCTAAACGATTGCAAGACAAAAGCTGCAAATCGGCCGGTACCTTGTCCCCCGCTTCAATTTCTACCACGTCGCCAGGAACAATTTGGGAAGCTTCTATTGTCTGAAGCTGGCCGTCGCGATACACGTGCGCGGTCGGCGCCGACATCTTTTTTAGCATCTCGATCGTTTTCTCTGTCCGGAATTCCTGCAGGAATCCTAAAACTGCGTTGATGAATACAATGGTAATGATGGAGATTGCTTCAGTTATATCGCCCATAAAAACCGATATGACAGTGGAGGCTAGCAGTACCAGAACCATCAGATCCTTGAATTGTCCGGCAAATAGCCGCAAGGCATTCGACTTTTTTTTCGCTTGCAGGGAATTTTCCCCTGTTGTTTTCAAGATTTCCTCCGCCTGCCGGGTGCTTAATCCGTTTCCCGACATTTTGTGAATCTCAAAATCTTCGTCCAGCACCTGCGCAAGCCTCGCAATTTTCATGGATATCCCATCCCTTTCTCAAATTCTCCTTTGTACTATCCGGCTGTCTTCTAAAAAATAACGCTTAAAATCAGCCAAGTTTATAAATTCGTAGAAGGCAAAAAACGGAGCGTACCTCCATCCGATTAAATAAAATTCGAAAAGTGACCGCATCTGTTTCTCTTGTGGCTTAGAAGACACATTCCAATATATGTCCACAATCAAACGTATATGCTTTTCATAATTTTGGCCTCAAAAAAACGATTAGATTTGATCAAATGTGCAATTTATTTGGTTTTTTACAGAGACAATATTTACTTTGCCGCAAAATGTATTATAATAAGAGAGTAAAACTTTGAAAGGAAGTGAGCCTATGGAAGGAGTCCCTCCCCGAACGTGTCAGCATGAAAGATGCGGACACGCTGCAAAGACCATTTCATCCATATCATACATAGGCAAGCTTCCCTTGATATCCTGAAAGACGGATTTGGCAGGCATGCCTTAGATCGATATGGGCATTTTATCGAAAAGGGTGATAAGTCATGTCAAACTTCAACACAGAAAAGGATATCCTGAAGCTTTTAGAAACCAAACAGTTCCATCTGCTCAAGCAGGAACTCACACAACTTAATGTGGTCGATATTGCAGATTTTTTTGAGTCGTTGGACAAGGAGAACATCGTTCTTTTGTTCCGGATGCTGCCGAAAGAAACAGCAGCAGAGGCTTTCGTCTACATGTCGCCGGAAATGCAAAAGCACATCATTGAGGCTATCACTGACGCCGAGGTGGCTGGCATTATCAGCGAGCTGTTCGTCGACGATACCGTCGATTTGTTGGAAGAGATGCCTGCAACTGTGGTCAAAAAGATACTGAATAATACTGATCCCAATACGCGCAGTATCATCAACCAAATTTTGCAATATCCACAGGACAGCGCTGGCAGCCTCATGACGACGGAATTCATCGATTTGAAAAAGGAAATGACTGTCTCCCAGGCATTTGACCGGATCCGGAAAACTGGAGTCGACAAGGAAACCATTTACGACTGTTATGTTACCGATCCAAACCGTGTCTTTTTAGGATATGTTACCGTCGCAACACTGCTGACCAGTGATCCATCTGCTGTTATTGGCGATATCATGAACACAAACGCCAAGTTTGCTTATACCACCGACGATAAGGAGGACGTTGCCAACGTCTGCCGTAAATACGATCTATCGTCCATCCCTGTGGTTGACCACGAAAAAAGGCTGGTCGGTATTATTACCATTGATGATGTCGTTCATGTCTTGGAAGAAGAGAATACGGAAGACATGGAAATTATGGGTGCGTTGGCTCCATCAGAACAGCCTTATCTGAAGACCTCCGTGTGGTCGCATTTCCGGCATAGGATCATCTGGTTGTTGCTCTTAATGGTTTCCGCAACTCTGACCGGTTTTATTATCACTGGTTTTGAGGACGCGCTGGCCGTCCTGCCTGCTCTAACCGCTGCAATCCCAATGCTGATGGACACGGGCGGCAATGCCGGATCGCAGAGTTCCACGCTGGTCATTCGCGGAATCGCCTTAGGTGAAATACGCGGACGGGATGTCTTTAAGGTGCTGTGGATTGAAATTCGCGTCGCTATATTGGTTGGTGCCTGCTTAGCAGCTGTCAATGTTGCACGTTTGCTGATTACGAACCATGGAGACTGGGGCTTTGCCTTGACAGTCAGTTTGAGCCTATACGCAACCGTTATTATGGCAAAATGTATTGGATGCCTTCTCCCAATTGCGGCGAAAAAGCTGAAACTTGATCCGGCAATCATGGCAGCGCCATTAATCACCACCCTGGTCGACGCCTGTTCGCTGGTGGTCTACTTCCTGATTGCCAAGTTGATTCTTGGGGTGTGAGCACACTTATGTCTGAGATGAAAAAATATGCCATAACCTCTCAGCTACTGTTGTCTTATGGACAATGTAAAAATAAGAGTCCGGCAAATAAAGTGAAGAGGAACCGAATATGATTGAATCGCACCCCATTTGTTAGACAGTATGATATACTGAATAACAAGTGGGGTGCTTTACT
>CAMMMX010000011.1 GCA_946498095.1 uncultured Clostridia bacterium | reverse complement strand
CCGTGGGAAGCTTCCACGCAATGCCGCCGTCCCGCATCAGCATCACATGCTTGCAGTAATCGGCGATATATTCCGTATGGTGCTCGATGACGATAATCGTCTTGCCATGCTTTTCGTTCAGCTCCTTCAGTACGCCGTAGATTTTATCCGCATGGCTGGGATCCAGCTGGGCGATAGGCTCGTCCAGAATCAGGATATCCGGCCGCAGGGAAACAGCGCCCGCCAGCGCCAGCAGATGGGTCTGCCCCCCGGAAAGCTGCCAGATATAGTCGTCTTCCCGTCCCTCCAGCCCGCAGAGGGAGAGCGCTCGCCGCCCTCTTTCGATATAATCCGGCATGGCGTAGTTCAAGCAGGCATAGGAAGCGTCATCCAGCACGGTAGGGCGGACGATCTGGTTTTCAAAGTCCTGATAGACATATCCCGCCTTGCAGGCCAGCGTCCCCACATCCGATTCCAGGGTGTTGATTCCTCCCACCTTGACGGTCCCTTCAAAATCGCCGTCGATAAAGTGGGGGATCAGCCCGTTTAAGGTTTTACAAAAAGTGGACTTCCCGCAGCCGTTGTTCCCAACGACCGCCAGGAAGTCCCCTTCTTCAACCGTAAGCGATATGTTCTTCAGAATCGGACTTTTTGCGGCGGGATAGGAATAGGTCAAATTCTCTATCTCGATAATGTTCATTGTTCCTCCGCCTGTTTCTTTCCAGCCTTGACTTTTAGCGCAACGATCGCAGCAACAGCGATTACGGCGGCAACTACAAGGCCGATCGCCAGCGCGGTCCCGCTTTCCGCCCACTCGGCTTCCCATTCGATCAGCGGAGTGCCGCTGGTAGCCAAAAGCTCGGCGCCGACCGCTGCGGCAAAGGCAACGATACAGCCGATGACAACTTTGGCGTTGATCCCGCCCAGCCAGGTCTTTTCATCCCGCGGGCGCATCCCCAGCAGCGGCTCGATCTTGCCGTACAGCTTCGGCACCAAAAACAGGGTGGGCAGCAGGCAGAACAGGATACCGGAGAACAGCAGGTCGTTGAGGAACGCAAAGCCTTCGGTGGCAAACACGCTCTCCGGCAGGCCGGCTACCGCTTCAAAATCCTCCACGGCAAACTGTACCTTCAGGATATCTACGACGGTTCCCATCAGCAGCTGAAGCCCTGTGCCAGTAATGGCCGCGATGCCGACCATTTTATAGTTCTTCGGGTTCTTTACCATCCGCCCGGCAATATACACACCAATGGTTACTGTCAGAAATTTTTCCAGCTCGCCCAAGCCGCCAAACTGGCCCAGCATGATCTCGCTGAACACCAGCTCGCCGGTAGCCGCGCCCAGCGCCGCCGAAAGCGGGTCAAACAGCATGGCCAGCGTCAGCGGGATAAACAGGAAGTATTCCACTGAAAATTCCACAATACCAGCCTGAAAGCTGGGAATCAATTCGGTAAACAGGGTTGCCAATCCATACAGCGCCATGGTCAATACAAAGACCATGAGTTTTTGCGACTGCGTCGCCGTCTGCTTTTTTGAGAGCTCCATATCCTTTCATCCTCCAAATCAGAAATGATTTCTTGCATTTGTCTGCGTCTACAATATACCATACGTTCTGTTAGCTCTCTATCATGGCTGCGTAAAAAGTAAATTAAATTTGCGTAATTTGATTTTATGAAAATTTCTTACCGTTTCAAAATCAGGGTTACTTTCTCCGGATGAAGGACAGCAGGACGGCGAGGATCCCGACGAGAAGGACACCGGCCGAGAGGCCCATGAGGATGCCGATGGCGAAATCCTGGAACGGGGAACCGCCCACCGCCCTGGAAACAATCCCCAAAACGATACCGAGCAGGATCAGCAGCACGCCGAAATACCGCTTCCGGCTGCTCCTGAGCTTTTGCCCTATCCGTGCGATGGTCTCCTGAAAGGAACCGTTTTGTTTCATATCGCTATCACCTTTCCTGTGCATATATAAAATCCAATCCAATTACATCCGTTTAACTGCATCCATAGCCAGTGCGGAACGCTCGCACTCTTCGGCGGACATGGTGACCTGCCAGCACAGCGGGCTGCCCTTCATTTTTTCCGCTGCGTAGCTCAAACCGTTGGTGCGTTCGTCCAGAAGAGGATGGTCGATCTGCTGCGGGTCGCCCAGCAGGATGATTTTCGTACCCATCCCGGCGCGGGTGATGATCCCCTTGGCCTGCTTGGGCGTCAGATTCTGCGCCTCGTCAATGACCAGATAGGTCTTGGAAATCGACCGGCCGCGGATGAAATTGAGGGCCTGGGCGTCCACGATTCCCCGGTCGAACAGTTCCTCTACTTTCCCGGAAAGGCTGCGTTCATCGGCAAACCGTTCCTTCTCGTTCTGATCCACCAAAAGCTCCAGATTGTCGACGACCGGCCGGAGCAGCGGCGCGATCTTTTCCGACTCGTCCCCCGGGAGGAACCCGATATCATCGTCAAACTGGGCGTTGGGACGGCTGATCAAAATGCGCCGGTAAGCCGGTTCCTCCTGCTCCAGCATGGCGTGCAGGCCGACAGCCAAGGTGTAGAAGGTTTTTGCTGTGCCGGCCATCCCCTTTACGATCACCAGCGGCGCTTCTTCCGCATCGGCCATCAAGGCCTCCTGTAAAAATTTTTGACCCACATTTCTTGGGGAAACGCCGTAGGGCTTTTTCTTCTGAAAAGCGAGCGGTACGATTTTCTTCCCGTCAAAACGGCCAAGCTGGGTTTTCCTGGCGGATTGGTCCGCTTTGAGGATGACAAACTGGTTGGGCACGAGCGTCACCGGAAGCTTTTCACCGGATTCGTCCGCCTGATACACATCTTCCGGCGCAATATGCTTCTTTTTAAAGTCCTCGAATTTCTTTTCCGCTACAAAGACCTCGCATCGTCCGGTATACTGTTCCTCGCTGACGGGCGCCTGCTCAGTGGTGAAATCCTCCGCCTGAATTCCCAGCATCTGCGCCTTGACGCGCACCACAATGTCCTTTGTCACCAGGATAACCGGCGTTTTCCCGTTTTGCAGGCCAAGGCAGACCTTTAAAATCCGGTTGTCGTTTTTGTGCTCCGGGAAGCCCTCCGGCAGCTTCACGTCCACGCAGTTAACCTCCAGGCGCAGCGTGCCGCCGCCCGGCAGGGAGACGCCTTCCAGCAGGTTTCCCGCCGTGCGCACCGATTCCAGATACCGGATGGCCTGCCGCGCATTAGCGCCCCTTTCCCCCTCTGCATTTTTCAATCCGTCCAGCTCTTCCAGGACAGCAAGAGGTAAGACAAGATGGTTGTCCTCAAAGGATTGGAGAGCATAGGGGGCCTGAATCAAAACGTTGGTATCCAGCACATATGTCTTTTGCATGGCGTTTTCTCCTTTTTTATGATAATTACAAGGGGTTTGATTCTCCGCATAACAAAACAGCCGGTTTTTCGGAAAAAGCGGCGCAAAGCAACACGCTTCCTCCGGAAAACCGGCTGATGCTATACAGGCAATATGCCACGAAATCATATAGGGCAAAAAGCATAGGCAACCCACTCCATATTCCTATTATACATTTAATGTATTTGGTTTTCCATATAACTGGAGTTAATTATCAGTAAAATACCAGTAAAATTAATCTATGATTATCTCCGGCTTTCTTGAAGAGCGCATGAGAACTTTTTAAATGATAGTTCCGTTTCTAAAGCATAACTTTGAGGGGTAAGGCGTTTTCTCGTTTTTTCGTTCAAAAGCGTTACACGCTTCATTGTGCAGTTTTCATGTTGGCTTTCATTTATGCAAAATCACTTCTGCGTTCACGATTTCTACCGCCGCTTCACGCAGCGCAGTCATCCTGTCCACCATTCTATCTGACTTTCTGCCTTTATCTGCTCGGTTACGCCCTTATACGCTGTCATCTGTTCTACCGACCGTGAAAAATTTTTTCTCCTGTTGGTCGATATCCGTAAGATAGCTGTTCAGGTTGTCGCTTGTGAGCAGATTCGTGCAAAATACTTTCCTATGCTGCCGGATATACCGTAAATGCCGTTACTCTAATATCCCATGGGCTTATTTTCTTCGGCAGGTAAAGTGAGATTCGGCAAATAGTAATCGCCTTGCAGCATATAAGTTCCGCCCATCTGTTCAAATAATGATTTCATTGCAATTTCCTCTAAATTTCAGTTTCAGATTTTTCTACAATATAACCGCACCGATTGGCTTTACCGCTTGTTTTCAAAACCTTCGTTACGGAACCTCATCATTGAGCAAGCGGCTTGTTTTTTACCTTCTGATCAATAGACAGGCGCACCGTAGTCGAGTATCTACCGGATAGCTGTTCTGACAAACAGAAGCCTCGGAGTTGCCCTCGACCGTGTAAACTTTGCCGTTTTCCACTTTTTGAACGATACCCGTATGGTCAGATGTTCTGCCCTGACCGCTTTCGTCCGCTCAATCGAAGCGCCGGGGATCGCCAACGGTTTTTCGCTGGAGGTATTTTTCGACATTGCGGACGCGCTGGATGTCGATCCTGCGGATTTGATTCGCGCGTCGGTGTTCCCGGATCAGGTCATCGGCAGAAAAGAAAAATAAACACAGGCTGCTGCTCGGCGCCATCCGGAAGGGAAAGCGTCTTTTTGTTATACCGGAAGATGGCGCATTTTTCTCTTTTTTCTTTTCTGCCGTCATCTCTCTTAAAGTGAGTTGTTAAGGGGAGGCCACGGTGAACCGGAGCTGGGTTCACTTCGTCCTCGCAAGCTGCATATCGCTCGTTTTGCCGTAAAGCGGCAAAAGCTCACTCACTTCGCTGCTCGTCCTCTCCCCACAAAGTCATAAAGACTTTGTGGGGGTCCGAACAGGCAGACTTCTCCCTTGGCGTTAAAAACTATAATTCAAAGCAGAAAGTATCGGTTAGAAGTCGCACTGCCGTTTTCACGGTAGTGCGGCTCTTTTCGTATGAGACGAGCTTTCTCCAAATCTTTGATTGCCCGTTTGACGGTACTTCTGGAAATTGACAGATCCTGCGCGATGGTTTTGATCCCCGGCCACGCCTTTCGTTCTTTGTCCATTCTGTCGTGAAGATAGAGGTACACCAGCTTTGCGCGGTGCGGCAGATTGCCGTTTTCATAGAGCTTTTTGAAATAAGACATCGTATCACCGCCTTAACCTGTCCGCATCGGTTTCGCAATTTTTTCCTGCTGTGCCGCGTGATTGACTTCCTGCGCAAAGGTTGCCTCGGCAGGCTCGGTCATCGTCAGACCGCCTGACGGCGGACTTGCGGTAGGAACACGCGGTTTCTTTTCCTGCGGATATCTCGCGGTAATATTCTTGATGAGCGTTTCGCGGCTGATATAATGCACACGGCGAGCGCCCTTGTCGGCGATTGTATAGGAGTTTTCAGGAAAAGAAATCCCCCACTTAAAAAACAGCTTGAGCTTTGATATAAAGGGATGCGCACCGGTTTTCATCACGATAAATGAACCTTTCTTCATACTTTTCAGCTCGTCCGCCGTCATCAGTGGGCGTTCCGTCATCTGCAGGCTTTGGGACGGATCGTTTTTACTTCTTGATACCGAGCCGGTCATGACTGTGCGTGTGCCAAGCGCTTTTGAGATAATATCCGCCGTTTCACTGGAGGGCGCGAAGCCGCCCGCAATGGTAAGCTGACAGTTGTCCTGAATGATGGCAGCGCCTTCTTTTCCGTAATTCTTTTCAAGCTGCTGATAACTCTGAATAATGCTGACGATTGAGAGCCGCCTTGATCGGGAGGCGCTGTACATCATCTCGGCTGATTGGATGGGCGGGAGGGTGCCGAATTCGTCGCAGTAAAACATAGCGCGGTTTGGGAGCTTGCCGCCGTTTTCGTCTGCAACAGCGAGAATTTCCCGGTATAACTGCTGGATGAGTAGGCTGACCATAAAATAGGCGTTGGGATTTTCCTCCGGTAAGACGATAAAAACAGCGGATTTCTCATTGCAGAATTTCTCTGCGTCGATAGCGGTATCGAAACACAAAACCTGCTCCATCTCGCTGTCGAGAAAAGCGTTGAGCCGGGACATCGCAGTACTCATAACGCTTGCCATTGCCTGATCGCCGGTAGACAGCGCCGCGCCGGAAAACCACCTTGCCTTGTGATCGGCAGGCAGGCGATCCATGAGAAGCTGAAACTGATTCTTGCCCTTGACTCCGCTGGGAGCCATCAATTCCTGTATCAGCTTGAACACCGATACGATGTGCCGCTGATTTTTCGGCGCGAATTCTGCAATAAGCAAAATGAGAGAAACCAAAACACCTTCAGCCGCGTCATAAAAGAAGGCGTTTTGACCATAAGCGGAAGCGTCGCCGTCTGCGTAGATCAAGGTCTTTCCAATGATTTTTGCATATTTCTCTGCTTTGGCACGGAGAGCGACATCCTGCGGATGTTCTTTCGCCATATCCATATACTTGTTTACGAGATGCAGAAGGTTGTTTTCGTCCGACCTGGTGGGGTTGCGCAGATCAATCACCGCCACATTGTAACCGTAACAGTCCTTGGCAATGCCGCCGTAGTGCCGGTACAGATCTCCCTTCGTGTCCGTTGTTAAGAAAGACATTCCAGAAGCACAAGCGTATTCCAAATTCGGATACAGCCAATAGGCAGTCTTTCCGCAGCCTGCCGCACCCACCATCATGCAATGCACATCGGCGTCATCTACATATGCAATGGTATTACCGCCTTTGCTCTGACAGCCGACGATAATTCCCTGCGGCAGCTTCGGAAGAGTGTTTTCCTTCGCCTGCTTTCTCCACTCATCAGGTGTAAACGGAACCTGCTTGTAAATCCGGCGTATCTCCGCTTTGGTAGAAAACCGCGCCGTACCGTGCTGGCCGTCGCCTACCGTCTTGGATTTGATGTTGTTGAGGTTATAGATGTGGGCAAGGAGCGTCACGCCGCCCAGCACACAGAACATAACCGTTGCTACAACAATCAAAGCTGTAATGTTTGGCATGGTTTTTCCTCCTGTTCTGTAAAAAGTAAATCCTCATTCCAGTCTTTGAGAGTTGGGGTGAGGATTTCAGACGGTATTCCTTTTTCCACCAGCTTGCCGATGATCCGTTCTGCCGCTTGCTGACCGGGTTTATCGTTGTCGAGGCACAGATAGACTTTTTCGATATGCGGATTGTCTTTCATCATCTGCCACAGTACATGATCGGCGACTCCGCAGCAGGCGGCATAGCTGTGCTGCTGCCATTTATCTTTGTTCATGGAGATAAATGAGAGCAGGTCAATCGGCGCTTCAAACAGGTACAGCCTTTCGCTCTGTCCATGCCAGTGAAAACTGTATTCCGGCAGGCTGCCACCGATATTCCCTTTGTAGCTGCTCTGCGAACCTGTCCCTCGCTTATGGGCATGACGGGGAACGCCATCCGCATCAAAGCCGACAAAGACGACGTTGTGATAATCGGCGGATTCATAGATCATCCCCTTGCACACAAATGCATCCAGCACATCCTTGTCAATTTTCCGGTGTCTGATCAGATACGCATAGACCCGTGACAGCCGGTCATTTTTGGGCGGCAGTTCAAAGGGTTTTGCTTCTTTCTCTATCGGCGGAGATACTGCGAGTGTGCAGCTGCACCCGCCCAGCAGGTATTCCACAGCTTCCGGGTAGGATTTGTTATAATACCTCCGCACAAAGTCAATCGCGTCGCCGCCGACTTCTTCGTACTGGTGATACCATAGGTTTCCGCGTACCGTGACCTTTGCAGAGCCGTCCCGCCACTCATACTCGCTGCCGGAGCGTTTTAATGTTTCACCTTGGGAATGTAACAGCCCGGCAATATCGATTTGCCGGGCTGCCTGTTTTTGTTCTTCTGTAAAGTGAATATATCGTGTTGCCATAAAAATTCCTTTCTGATTCAAACTGCATTTTACGCATTGCCACACTGCGCACTTGATATTTTCGTGATTGTGTGGTATAATACAAACGAGGTGAAAGACTTGTTGATACGCTCTGTGATACAAAACGAGGCTCTCCGAAATGAACGGATGATCCGTGAATACGAAGCTTTACTTGCACAATTACCTAAAGGATCACTCGTATGCCGCAGGAAAGAATATTATTATTTGAAATATCGGGAGAACGGAAAGCTGCATGATAAATACATCGGCAAGGATGCCGGTACCGTTGCTGCTGTCCGCGACAAGCTCGCACTTCGCAAACACTATGCAGAAATGCTGTCTGCCCTGAAACAGGAGCAGAAGACTATTCATAAAATGTTGGAGGGACTCGCATGATCCTTTATCATGGAAGCACCGTTCCCGTGGAAAAGCCGGAAATTCGCATCAGCGAAAGCTTTCTGGATTTCGGTACGGGTTTTTATACTACAACATCCTTGCAGCAGGCGGAGCGCTGGGCAAGAATCAAGATGCGTAGAGAAAACAAACCGGTGGGGTATGTCTCCGTCTACGAGTTTGATTTTGATGCGGCCAAATCCCGGGCCGCCATTCACCGCTATCAGAACGCCGATATGGAATGGCTGCAGTTTGTTGTCAAAAACCGCAGAGGCGAAATGACCGATATAGCGGCGGATATGCACATCGGACCGGTTGCAGACGATAATGTTTACCGCTCTATCCGCCTTTTTGAAACAGGCGTTCTGGACGCGGAGGAAACGGTAAAACGGCTGAAAACAGAGGTCTTGCAGGATCAGTGGACATTCCATACGGAAAAGCTTCTTGCCTTTGTGAAATTTATTGAGTCCAAAGAAATCCGGGAGGAATAACGATGGGAAAGGAACAATTCCTTGCTGTCATGCCATATATCAGCGCCGATCTTATCAGTATGATTGCAAAAAAGAAACAAGTCACCGAAGACGAAGCCATCGCCATGCTGTACGCCTCCAAGCTCTATGCGGCGCTGGAGCAGGAGGAGACCAAGGTCTGGCAGTACAGCACGGAGATGCTTTATTCGCTTTTTGAACAGGAAGAACAAACGGGAAGTATTTGCTATCCCGATGTGTAAGGAGGCTGCCGGTATGAGTCAGGAAACTGCTTTCGCCGTATTCTGCATCGAAAACTATAAAGTCCACAAATCGCTGACAGGGAAACAGACTGAGGCGCTTTTCCGCCGTTACGGTGTGTTCGACTATCTGCGCGAATTTTATGATGTGCTGCATACAACGGGCTATCAATACATCAACAACGATATTGACATCTATCTGAAATCCCGTAACGCGGTTATTCCCGTGCAGTGATCGGTACAGCCGCGTTCGGCTGATTTAATATCGGATGTTAAATCAGCCGAAAACAAAATGGACAGAGCATATTGAAAGCCTGCGGAAAAATCCGCAGGCTTTTCTCATCCCATTTTCATACCGTGCGCCTGTTTCTTTTCCTCGATCTTCTGCCGCAGCTTCCTTTCAATGACCGCCCGCTGACCGTCCTCGTTTCTGCGGAGGCGATCCGTAAACATACGGGTGAGCTGAGAAAGCAGACGGAAGGACGCCATGCCAATAGAAGGATTCCGAAGCCTACCGCTGTAATAGCTTTGCAGCAGCCTTGCGGCATACACATTTCCTTGTTCTGCGGATGCCGACAGCAGAGCAATGCCGGTTTCTACATCCCGATCCGTTTCTTTCCCGAACAGCAGCATCTTTCCAAGCAGATACTGTGCGTATTGATTTTTTTGTTTTACGGATTCCCACAGCCAGTGTAATGCTTTCTCTGCATCCTTTGGAATCCCGTCTTCACAGAGATACAGTTTGGCAAGGAGATATTGTGCCTGACTGTTTTTCTGCATGGCGGAGGCAGTAAGCAATCGCTCTGCTTCCTGCAAATTCTTTTCGGTATGCTCACCTCGGAAACAGAATTTACCGAGCAGATACTGCGCCCACTGATTTCCGTCATCTGCGGATTCCCGAAGGAGCCGGATTGCTTTCACTTCATCGCTCTGTACGGCAAGTCCGGCAAGGTGCATTTTTGCAAGGGAGTATTTGGCATAGCTGTTGCCCTGATCGGAGGCTTGTCCGAGCCAGCCTTCCGCTTGCAGGAAATTCTGCTCTATTCCATCACCCAAAAGATACAGCTTGCCGAGACGGTACTGCGCATACTCGTATCCCTGTTCAGCGGAGAGCAGAAGCCACCGCACCGCTTCAGCCGGATCGTATAGAGGGCTGTCCTTGTCGAGATATTCTTTTGCTTTGCGGTATTGGAACAGCGGATGGTCGGGATCATTCCACCACTTTTTGGGTACAGACGATTCTGCTCTTGTTTCCTCCGGCTCCGGTTCATCGGGCGCGAATTCTTCCGGTTCGGATACCGATTCTTCAAAGGTGATGCGGTCATAAAGGATATTCAGCGATTCCTGTATGACCGCATTTTTGACTGCCTTGAATTCCTTGTTCTGCGACAGAGGAACGCGCTGTTCCGGCGTATCCTGATAAGTTCCGGTTATGGCGTCCCTCTGCTCGTACCACAGATCATACAGCGCAGAGATATCTTTTTCCTTTGCAAGCTCATCGACAACAGCGTTCACAATATTCCGTCCTGCCTGCGGCAGATATCCGTAAATCTTTTTGCCCTTATGATGCGCCATCTGCTCGGAGAGCTTCAGAAGCAGGTCGGTGACGATGGGATTATCATAGCTGCCGGAGTTGATGCGGGAGATGATATCCGATAAAATGTCACGGCTCTTTTGCGTCAGCTCATTTCGCTTGTTTGTCTGCTCCACATACACCTGCAAAAGATCGTGACGAAAAATCTGACGGGCAAACGCCGCCTTGATATTCCGAATCCCAAGTTTTGTGAGATACGGTTCTTTTCCTGCGGAGTAAACCACCATATGCACATGAGGATGATAGCTCTCGTCATGATAGGCGGCGTACCACCGCAGATCGGTCAACGGGATTTTCATGTTCTCGGCAATGGTTTCTGCCTGCGAGCGCAGGAGGTTCCGCCATGCGTAGGCGTTGTCATAGCCGAGGCGGGCGGCGTCTTCACGGCGCAGAGAAATAATGTGCGTATACACATTCCCGTCGTGATTCGCAACTTCCTCCGCCACCTTGGAGAGATTGATCGGTGTATCCGCATCCGTAAATAAACCGTGCGCACCGCGGCGTTCTGCGCGGGGGCGCTTTGCAATATACGAAACATAATTTTCTCGCTTGCCAATTAAATCTACATTGTCATCAATGGCGCGGGAGATGAATTCCGAAGCCGTACCTTTACTCGGCTTTGAAATATAATCCTGATACTCAAAGCTGTCTTTTGTTTCGGGAAAATCACAGACAAGTTCTTCGATCAGTTTTTGCTGCTCTTTTGTAGCAGGCTGGTGTTTCCATGTGTCATCTATTTTCTGTACGCCCTCACGCTTGGCGATATACTGAATGAGATGCTCCGAGTGCTGACGGCTGCCTATTTGGAGGTACCGGCTTTTCAAAATGATTTTTGCCATTACTCGTCACCGTTTTGGAATCTCACCGCGTCCTCCAAGCGGATAGCGCCGCGCAGACGCTTTACTTCCGCAACGCATAGTCCCCGAAGCCGGGAGAGCGTATCCGTATCGATCTGATTGGTCGCCGCCGTAACATGAAGCACCATACAAAGTTCCACTGCTATTTTAAACAGCAGCGTTGCCATGCGATCCTCGAATGAGTCAAGGCTGCCCTGCATGGTAGAGACGAGAACATTCGGCAAGTATTGTTTGTATTCCTCGCTGGCAAGATAACCGCAGTAAAACAAAATCGCTTTCTCTATAAATTCACTGGGACTTTTGCAGTTGTCTGCTTCATAATTCTTCTGTAATTTTTCTTCTGTAGAGGGGTAGATCCACAGAGGAATGCGTATTTTCTTTTCTTTTGCCATCGGCGTTCACTCCTTTCCGATAGCCACCCAAAAAGCGGCGTATTTACGGGATATATTTGCTGCTCGGTGTACCCGTTCTTGGGAAGGACGGCTTTCAGGTGTACCCAAAGCGGAAAAACCGAAAAGGTGTAAAACCTTTGATGGCAGTCCGCATTGCGGGCTGCTGTAATTCGGCGGAAGGGGCGTTTACAGCCACCCGCCTTTATCCTGCAACCAAATCGCAGGCGAATACGGGACAATTTGGGGCTGTAGTTCTCTCTGCGCAGACCCCGCCGAAACCGCCCTAATTTCGCTTTCACCCTGTCGGTCGTGTACTTTCTCCGCCCCGCCGTCAAAGCCGGCACACGGGGCGTCACGGTGGCTCACAGGCGGTTCTTGTCTTTCTCTACCGTTTTGCCGTCCAACCGTTTGAAACAGCTCTCGGTATAGGACAGTCCACGCTCTGTTATGAGACGGTCGAGAATTCTGATCATATCCGCTTCTTTTAAGCTGACCGGATCGGAGAGACCGTCATAGTAAATCCACTCCGGCGAGTCCGGATCGTCCTTGACGAACACATCGTAACCGAGCAGCAGTTCTTTGCAGGAACGGTACAGCACAGCGTTCAGCCGCAGGCATCCTGCGGTGAGTGCCGCGGCAATCGTTTCAGAAAAGTCTGCGGGGATATGATTTTTCATCCGCTGGATTTCACGGTCACTGAGCAGGCGCTTATAGGAATACCGGTTCCCAAGGCTTCGATGCAATTCTTTTTTGCGGCTCATAAATGCATTCCCTCCGAGAAATAGAAGGGATCGCTTTCGTCCATAGCCTGCTCGTCCTCATCGGGTTCGTATTCATCATAGTCCTCCGGCTCGTACACAAAGTCATCCTTATCTTCCATATCAAACAGCGTCTGCTGCAGTTCCTGCTGCCGATGGGCAGCATAGAACTGTCCTGCGCTTTCCATAACAGCTTTGTCAAGAACATCGGTATCCAGCCCGCAGTCGTTGTAGCCCTCATAGACCGTGCCGTAATAATACGGGGACGGAAGACCGAAATTCATTTTCAGATTCATGATATATACCATTGCATCGACTTCTTCTCCGTCGAGCTGCACGGAGACATTCTGCTTGAAATAGTGGGAGGGATAGCCCTCGTAGCGGTCGAGCGCCTGTTCGTTTTGTTTCGAGATTTCCCACACCGCTACAGGGACGAAGGCGCCTTCCTTCGGCGCAATGGTGGCAAAGGCGCCATGAGGCTGCCCTTTAAACTGCAGCGCATAATCTTCGATGACGCCTGTGCCGTACAGCTTCGCGTCGGGGCAGCGGTATTTCATCTGACGGATATTGAGATTGCTGCCGTAGGCAACATACAGTCGTTTGTTCATAACTTTTTCTTTCACTCCTTACATCTGCATAGAAAAAGCAGGAGCGTCCTGCTCCTGCTCATCGGATTCTGTGATTGTTTCTTCCTCTGACGGCTGTTCTTCTGCCTGTTGCTCGGCGAGGCGTTTGGCGGCAAGTCTTGCCTTCTGCGCTTCTGCCTGTGCGGGATCGCGCCATGCAATGTTGCCCTCTAAATTTTTCAGCAGATGCTGGCGGGCGGTTTTAAATTCGTCGCCGATCAATCCCAGCCGCAAAAGCCATGTGCGGAAGGTATATTTCTCATTTTCGGGTTGTGTCTTGATACGGGAAGCTCCCCGCTGCACAAGTGCCTGATGGGAAATGGCAAGGCACAGTTGGATATATGCCTTGACCTCTCCGGCGTGGAGGGTGGAGTTGAACATACGGAATTCAATCGTGCCTTTGGAGAACACGCTGTGCAGATTGAGGGCATGATAGCGGCTGATGTCATAATGATGATAGCGGCTGCCCCTTCCGTTGTACCAAAGTTCTTCTACTTCCTCCATTGTCCGGGGACGCTTATGGTTGAGTTCTTCTAAAAACCGGGTATCGGCTTTTAGGCAGTATTCCTCCCGATTTACCTGCACCTGCAGTGTTTTGTACAGCAGATCCTCCTTGGACGCCATGATATTCACAATATTGCGGAGTGTCTGCGGCGTATGGGAGGAGGCGTCCACATGGACATGGATGCCGCAGGAATCGTTGACTCTTGCGCCGCCTGCGCGGAGCTTGCGCACAAGCTCCTGTATAGTTTCGATATCCCCATACTGACAGATCGGCGAAACAAATTCCACCGAATAGTCCCGGCTTGCCGAACGGTTATTCCTGTTGCGGCATCGGATAGAGGCGTCGCTCACCACCTTCCATTGACGGTTTCGCTCGTCTCTTACGGTATATGCATCGTACCCGCCGCCGACATGTGTCGCCTGCGTATCGAAATGTCCCGCGATAATCCTTGCCGCCGCTGCTCTTGTAAGCCCGGTCATCTCGATTTCAATACCGAAATTCTGGCTTCTCAATCGAGATCACCGTCCGCGCCGGGTCTAACGCCCACAGCAGAAGAAGGACGGGGCGGTTTCTTTTTCGCCGGGGCTTTCGGCTGTCCGGCGCGCAGGTCAATAAACTCCCGCACATTCGCAGGCACATATTTACTGTAGAGAGCTTCCGCCGCCCTGATCATTTCATCCTCAAAGGACAGTCCTTTCTGTTCCATATACAGCCGTGCGGCTGCCAGCTTTTCTTCGTCAAAAGGGACATTTACCATTGCTTTTTTCATGATGCTCACCTCACATTTGCATTTTGGGCTGCGCTGTCAGAGCAGGAGAATGATCCTGCTCATTCAAAGCTGTCAGCCCGTTGTTGTAATCCGCAAGCATTTTTTCAGCCTCGGTCATGGTTTGACTGCCGTCATACCATCTGGATTCCATCTCGGAAAGGGTATCCTCAACGGTGTCGTTTACATGGACAGAGTAGCTTTTAGCCGCATCAAGGAACGCCTCGCGCCCATGCTTTTTATATATCCCATAAAGGGATTTCATTTTTCCTTTCATAGTGGTCTCCCTTCACATGGAAAGAACAGGACCGGAGGGTTCGCTCTGTGCATCCTCCGTCATTTCCATGCTCTCAGCGTTCTTCGTGGCTTTAACCTGTTCCACGAGGCTGTCGGTAATCACGCCGTAATAGCCCTGCGGTCGCCTGATCCCGTATGCACTGTATGCGGCCTCCAAGTCCTCCGCCACATCGCGCAGTCCTTCGCCGGAATGTCCCGCCGCGAAATATTTCCACTTGTTTTCCTGTGTAAAAATATATACATATGCCGTCCAGTTGTTGGGATCGTCGAGCTGCGCCATTGTCATCTTTCTCGCCGTCACATCTTTATCTCCGCGATCCCGGCCATAGGCGACCGTTACGCCTTGTTGCCTCTCGCCATAATCGAAGCTGTGGGGATAATCAGGATTGGGATGCAGGCTTTCCGCCAGAAACGACAAGTCTCCCAATTTAAGCAGCTCATCTACCTGGTCGGGGGTGTTGTAGCAGTCCAGCAGGAGAGCGCCGTTGTGGGTGAGATACCCGTCGCTGTGACAGTATACGGTCAGGTAAGCATCCTTTCCGATTTGCTTTGCAATGAAGCTTCTTGTACTCAATTTCTATTCCTCCTTTACAAAGACATCTTCGGATGCTGATCTTCACTGTGATAGACGTCTTCATCCATCACATCCGCGCCGAGCATTCCGAGAACATGATCGAGATGTTCGGCTCCCGAACAGCACTCCGGCGTGTTTACAAGATAGGCTGTGGTCTGTACTGCATCTTCTTCCAGCAGGATTTCATTGGTTTCGTTTTCCTGTCGTTTCTGTAATTGCTGTTGTTTATCTGCAAGGATCAGTTCTTTCAGATATTTACCTTTGTCGGGCTGTGCTTCAAACCATTCCAATGCTTCCGTATCCTTGAGAGAAAACTGAAAGGTGAAGCGGCGGACTCGGTGCCGGTAATTTTCTTGAGCTGATTTCCTGTTTTCATGTCTTTGTTCGTCTGACAGCCATCTTTTCTTAGACATTTTGATTTTCCTCCGTTTCTTCGATATAGCTGATATACGGGATTTTCAACCAGTGCGTCCAGCCGGTTTGACCGATTGGGGTGCGGATAACTCCGTCATTGGTGTTGGCGGCCTGTACTACTTCACCGTTCCCGATATAGATACCGATGTGGCCTTCGTGCCAAACAGCCAGACCGGGAATTTCGGGAATGGTATCAATCGTGCCTTTCTCCGCAGCGTTTTCATACATGGTATCCGCGCCGATGTCAGGCATACCGTTTGCGCCGATATCTGTTTGCCCGGTTTCGGTGTTGTACCAGCTATAGCCTTTAATAAGTCCGATACAGTCCGCGGTTCTGCCGCCCAGCCAATTCTGACGGATAAAATCTTCTTTTCCGCCGACCTCATCGGGATAATGTGTGATCTTGCTTGCCAGCAGCGCTTCATCCAACACGGAACCGTATGTGCCGTAGACATAGCCCCATCCGTTTTCCTGCGCATGGATCGCCCACTTTACCAAATCAAGATTGTTTTTGGTTTGTGGATCGGTAAAGTCCGAAATGTCGATTGCCGTAGCGCGGATATTTCCCATAACTTTGCCGAAATCTTCGGCTGTGAGCTGTGTGCCGAATGCAGAGTTGACTGCTTGAATGAGCTGTTCATCCGTCTGATCTGCAGTAAAACAGCCCACCAGCTTGGAAACAAAATCAGACTGTCCGGCATAGTCGGAAAGCGCAAGTACATACAATACCTGCGCCTCCTTGACCTTACCGGCGAAACCGGCGGCCTTCATTTCATCCTCGATGTCATACATCGTATTCTCCACAGCCTGAAGCTTTTGCTGTTCCTCGGCGGAGAGGTTTTCCACCACCATCGTCTGCAGGCGGCCGGTATCGATCTCGATATCTCCGTTGAAAATAGATACAATCGCCACGATGGGCATAATGATGATAACGATAATCCCAAGCACAATGCCGAGTACGGTTTTCAGCACCTTCGGATTGGACAGCAGCGAGACCGCGATTTTTTTCAGCGCGGCGGCAACGGTCGCGCTCATAGCCGCATCTCCATGCCTTGTGCCAGACTGTTTTCATAATCCTCCAAACAGGAGTGAAGAGAGACGGTAAAGGCACAGCTAAAAGCGTCCTGTATATCCATCTCCGAACAGTCCCTGATCTTTTTGCAGCCGCATTCCAGAAGCGTTTTTTGAGAAGGCATATCCTGCATAATAAGCCGGGGATATCCGTTTAAGGATACCGTATCGCCGATCTTCAGTGTTATTCCCATACAGTCGTGCATCCCGGAGTCATCACCCACAAAGCCCTTGACCTCCCGAAACCATTCGCCGTCGTCGAGATAGAGATAGACCGCGTCCTCATGAAGACCGGTCAGCGCATTCTTTTCGCTCAACAGTTCGCCGATCTTTTCAAGCTCGTCGGCGGTATCTCTGTTGGTCATGACCGCGCTTTTCAAAACCAGATGTTTTTTGAGTCCGGCGATTTCTTCCGTCAGCTCATGCACTCTTTTTTCTTCTGCCGGTGTCATTATCGTCCACCTGCCTTTCCAAACAATACGGATTTGTAATCGGGTGCGATGACCTGCAGCAGATACCGTTCGTTGCCGCAGCGGTAGAGGCAGGTGCCGCGTTCCGGGTATTTGATCAGCTCAAACTCCGCGCTTTCCACCTGCAGGGCGTCCATATATTCCTTTGGATTAATCTGTCCGGCATTGAACAGGAACTGATGTGTCGGAATGGAGAACAGCGGTTTTGTAAACTCACGGATAGACGGGATCAAAAAATCCTCGATGTTCTGGCTGGCCAGAATGATCGAGGATTCCTTTTTACGCACACGTTTCATGGCGTTGCGGATATATTCGATTGCCGTCATGTTGGTCAGGAAGAGGTACAGCTCATCTATGGACGCCGCCGTGTTACCCTTGCCGAGAAGCTGGTTGCTCATGAAGGAGAGGATATTGAACAGCATGGCGTCCTTGAGCCGCTTGTTGGTATCCAGTAAGCCCTTCACGCCGAACACGAGGAAGGCGTCATCCGTGATGTTGGTGTGTCCGTTGAAGTATTTGCTTTCCGCGCCTACGCACATGGAGTGGATGCCGAGGCATACCTCCTGCAGCGTTTCTTCGGTGTAAAGATATTTTCTCTGCTTATCATAGCTGTAGAATTCTTCCTCGCACAGCTTGTAGAAATCCTCCATAATGGGAAAATCCGAGGGCTTTTTTACGCTGTAGTCGGTGCTGTCGGTGATACCGAACCGGGCATACAGCTTGGAGAGCAGGATTTCAATGGTGTCGATCTGCGCATCCGAAAAATCCTTGTAGCTTCTGAAAAAGTCTTTTAGGAATGCGATGTGCTGGGAAAGCCTTGTCGCTTTTTTAAACGCCGCGGGAGCACCGGGATCAACATCGTCTGTGCTGTCATTCCAAGCTTTGGGTTCCAGAGGGTTAATGGTGTACTCGCCGGACAGAAAGTCAATATAGCAGCCGCCCAGCGCCGAACAGAGTTCCTCGTACTCGCTTTCGGGATCAAGGCAGATAAGCTGCTTGCCGGATTCCCGAAGGTTGGTGAGGATCAGCTTTAACAGATAGCTCTTGCCCTGACCACTGTTGCCTAAAATGAGAATATTACTTGTGGTCTTGTCTTCAGCTCTGCGGTCGAAGTCCACAAGAATGTTCGTCCCGAACTTATCTCTACCGATATATATTCCTTTCGGATCGGTCTTGCCGGAGAAGTTGAAGGGATACAGATTTGCCGCCGAGCTTGCAGGCAGAACACGCTCATACTGCGCACCGAACTGATTTGTGCCCACCGGCAGAACAGAGAGGAAACCTTCTTTCTGCCGTAAGGTCAGGCGGTCTACCGAAATTTTGGAGCGCGTCAGTTCCATTGCAATTTCGCTCTGCAGCTCTTTCAGCGCGTCCATATTCCGCGCCTTTAATTCGATGAACACCGAGCAGTGCAGAAGCGGCTCGCGGTTCTTGCGGAGATTTGCCAGCAATTCGATCACATCCTGGAGATTGCCCTCGGCTTCGATGGTTTCGTTTACATCAGTGCCGCCGCTTTTGAGCTTGTTTCGGCGGGTGGCGTTCTGGATGATCTTCCTCTGTTCCATGCTTTCGACCAGCCTGTGATAGATGCGTAAGGTCACGCCGCTGCGGTCGGCAAGCTGGGAAAGGATCGCCTGCTCCTCGGTGGAGGGCGGGTACTCACGGATCGCCCATACACAGCGATAGCTGTCGCCTACGATATAGTGGTCGGAAAGAAATTTGATTGTGCCGGGCAGGATCATGTCGAAAAAATCCTTTGTACGGATTTCTTCCTGTTCCTCCGGTGTGAGTACCTTTGGCTTTCGTTTGAACATTTTTCCTCCTTCCGTCGTCTTGCAGACAGAGGGAGGGCATAAAAAATCAGCCGCTTTGCTGTCTGCAAAACGACTGATTGGTTTTCCTGGTTTGAACTTACAGTTCCATTTTCGGAGCGTAGCTCTCGGCAATGTTTTCTTTTACATCATCCTCTGTGGAAATCTCCTGTACCGGCGTATGACATATGGCAAGCTGCGAAAGCTGTTCGATCCGCCGCTGCGCTGCGCCGATGATTGCGCGGATACGAGTATCGTCTATATATTCCTCCGCGCCGTCCGCGGACAAAGCGTCGGCAATCAGTTCCCCGATATCCGACAGGCTGTCAAAATCGATCCAACTGAAGTCAGATACCAACTTTAACTGCTCCGCATGATGATTTTTAAACGGCTTGCAGACGACCTCTTTTTCCGAGCGCATCTGCGCGGGCACCTTGTCGTAGCCGAGGGAGGAGCCGCTGTCATAGATGGGCGCAAAGCCGAGCCATTCCAATGTTTCGGCATTGCGGATCACGCCGAAATTGTTGAAATGCCGGTCTTCGTTGGCGATGATATAGTCCAGCACGATCATTCGGTCGAGATACGGCACGGTGTCTTTGATGCCGAGCGCCTCGCAGCAATTCACAAAGTGCTGATACACCGAGGTGCTGTTGTCCTTTTTCTGTGTTTTGAGAATGCGCCACGCCGGGATCAGCTCGGTGTTTTCGGTAATGAAATCCTCGCACACGCTGTACGGCGCTCCCTTGTTCCAGGTGACCGTGTACGGCACATGGGGGATACCGAGCCGTTCCATGATTCCGGATGCGATCACCTCGTTGAAAGGCTGCTGTCGGAACGGGTTGCTGCCGCCTTTGATCAGGCAGCGTTTACCGTCTATGATCTTCCACCGCTTTTTCAGATTACCGTCCGAGGTGTTGTCGGGGGAACTGAAATCCAGCGCGTCTTTCTTTTTATTTTCCCCGAACAAGACATCGCCGATATCGTCTGAAAAATCATTCTCAAAAAAGTTGATACTGTCCCAAGTAAGGTTGGAGCCTTCGGGACAGATCCAATACTGGTCGGACAGGCTCAGCCCCCAGCAGCGCACCAGCAGCATTTTGGTGCTGCTGATTTCCAGCGCCTCCAGCGCCTCGCGCACACCCGAACGGCTGGCGGGGATGGAACGGTCTGTCCACCACTCGTTGAGCGCCGCTCGGTCAGCAGCGCCTTTTCTTATCGGAATGCCGACCGGCAGATGCTCCGGCGCATAGACCGTCCCGATTTTTTGTATAAAGCCGGTGGCGTCATCCAGTTCCAGTTCCGCCACTGGGATTCGTTTATGCATCAGGGTGCATTTCAAGCTGTTCACCTCATTCCGTTTTTTGCTCACAGCAGAAGATGTTGCTTTCAAAGCGCGCAGCTTTGCCTGCAGCGCCTTGCGCTGTTCTATCTGTCCGGCAAGCGGTTCGATTTCCGAATCGTGCAGATACCGGCTCTGCTTCACGCCGCTTTGAGACCATTGATGATAGTAATAGACCTTTCCGTTGATTTGTTTCTTTGAGATATATCCTTTCGGCAGATCGTTGATTTTTGCTGTCAATTCCGCTATTTGATTCAAAAGCTCATTGTCCTGCATCCGTACCGCCTCCGTTCATCGATTGTTATTATACCCTATTTTAACCCCTTTTGTCAATGAGACAGTGGGAATCGCCCATGAAAGGTTACAGTTTTACGGCTGCCACAATCAGCCTGCCGTTTTTTCCCGAACCGTAACAGGTGGACAGGGTGATGATCTGCTGACCGTACACAGGCGTAACGCCGGTATCATAGAGCGATTTTTGCAGGAACGCTGCGGTTTGTTCGGTGAAATCCGTGCTGTCGGCCGCATGAATAAAGCTGTACCAAGTATCGGTTTTTTGAACAGCGGCAACGGCAAAGACCATATATTTTTCCATACCATCTGCTGTTTGAAATTCTATAACCGGATGCGCGGCACAGAACGCCGGGTCAGTATAATTCCGAAGTGATGAGAACATCGTGCCGTTTTTCATGTTGTGACCGTAAACAATGAGATGATCGCTCTGCAGGTCGCACCGCCAGTCCAGAAACGGCACGCCGCTTTGACTGTATTCGCCGTAAAAACTTCGGCGCAGATATTTCTGCGGATTATCCGGGGTGTGCATGACGGGATAGCTTAGCTGCGTATCGGGAATACACAGCCAGCCGATGCAGTCGCCGTTTTGTGAAAACAGCCCCGACAGATCCCGCACAGGTTCGGAAGTTTCATCCGTTGGCGCAGCCGTTTCATCGTTGGGTTTTTCCGGCGTTACTTCCACCATCTTAGCAAGGGTATTGAATTCTTCTTTTTCTTTCTGCCGGTCGGAAAGCTGCGTATAAACCATAAAGCCGGATAAGGCGGCATTTGCCGACAGTAGAACGGAAAGAACAGCAAGACTAATCCTCCGAAGCTTCATCGTCCACCTCATAGAATTGTTCGCCGTCAATGTCGGGCATCTGCTCTCCGTTCATACTGGCTTCAAAATACAGGGCAAGAAAGCGCTTAATGTCCGCTTTCTTCATCCGCTGCACTTCAAAGCCCTGCTCGGAGATGGTTTTCTCGATACGGTTTGCCGCTTCAAAGGTCTGTTTCTCTTTACGGTCTTTCAGCCTTGCGATAAACAAAAACTGCCTTGCGGTCGCCATCTCCATTTGAATATGGTCGAGAAAGTCAATGTCCTTTTTGATGATTTTCCGCACCTTCGGATTCTGTTCCTCCGATAGCCTACCGCTTAAATACGACTTGTTATCGTCAAAGCATTCGGAGGAGTCGGTGCAGGTGATCTCAATATCAGGGATGGCGGACAGCACCATCATCAGATGACGGATTTTGATTTCGATATTGGTATGGGACAGCACCGAGATGTTGGTGGGAGAGACGAGATAAAAAAGCAGCTCGTACTTGCCGGCAGCAAGTCCGTATTTGGTAAAGGTCTTGATGCCTAAAAGCTCCTGTACCGAGCGTCCTTTTTTCTTTTTCTGCGGTTTGTCTTTTTTCAAGGGTTTATTACACCTCCGTCTGTTTCGCGGGAACTCCGCTTAAAATTACTCGCTGCTTTTTGTGCGCGAATCGGGTGCAGCAGAGAGCCTCTGTGGCAGCTCATCCTGCCCTCCACTCAAAATATTGTTGGGTAGATATAAAGTACCGCACAGCATATTTCATAAAATCCAGTATGGTCGTATCGTCCAGACGGATAGTCAAAAAGCCATAGCAAAGCGTGGCGGCGGCAGGAATCACAATCCGAAGCTGCACCAGCGCCACAATGGACAGCAGCGCGGCAATGCCGAGAATACAAAAATCCCGCAGTCCCCACAGCCACAGGTTGGCTGTGGCTTTCAGATTCTGCGGGTACAGATACTGCGTCATGTCAGTCCTCCCATCGTCATTTCATTTTGTATATCGCCGCAGAATTCCTGCGGCGTCTGATGGTATTCCTCACGGATTTTGTCTGCAATCATTTCCTTAATGAGCTGCGCCTCGCTGCCAGTGGGCTGATAGTCAAAGTATTCGCATCCGTACTCCCGGCTGATCTCGCATTCGATGCGAAGCGTATCTTCAAAGGGATTGTATTTGCCGTACAGATTCAGCCATGTGCTGTCATCGTCCACCGTCTGAACACCGAATTTCTTATCTACATCGAACCATGTTTCGATATAACAGGTGATTTCCTGCCCGATGTCGCAGTCTACTTCCATATCGCGGTCGATGGCAAGATCGGCTCTTTCAAGCTCGTTATTTTCTTTCACGCTGTATTTCCTCACTTTCCTGCGGCTCTTGCGACAGAGCGTGTCAGATTGACCGCAGTGGTCGTTGCATGAACAACGCTCATCATATTCACCCTGACCGAGCTGTCAAGCCCGAACTGCTGGGCAATTCTCGGCACCTCATTTGCCGCAAGCATAATGCCAAGTCCCAGGAGCATATTGCCGGGGAAGGTCAAGAGGCCCAAAAACAGCAGCGAAGTCTGCATAAATGCCGTGAGGCACAAAGCTGCGATCTGCTTCATCCACTGCACGAAGCCGTCATGATATCCTCTCGGTACGCTGAACATATATAGGGCGCCCACCGCCATCTGAATGAGCAGGATGCCGCCGCGCTTAATATTCGCAAAAAATATCTTGACCACGCAGTAAGCAAAGGCGATCAGCGCGAGGATGTTAAACAGATTGAAGTTTATCTGTGTCGCCACCGCAAAGCTGCCCTGCAGCACGCTGGTGCTTTCTCCCGCAAGGTCGAGCGTTCGTCCTCCTGCGAAGAGCGCCGACAGGTCGTGGGAGAAGGTGTTTTGCAGGCTGATGCAGAACTTATACAGTTCCACCGGCACAATGCTGATGAGTGAGCAGGCAAAAAATCCCTTGAGAATATTGATAGAAGTGGTTTTGATATCTGCTCGGCCATGCTGATATTCTATCGCTACATCGAATATGGCGACAACCACGCCCGCAATAAAAAGCACCCAGCCGAACAGCGTGAAGAGCTTGATGGTTGCCTTGATCCAGTCAAGGTCAAAGATATCCGCGCCCATATTACCCATCATGCTGAAAAAATCGGCAACGGCGTTATAGATGGTTTCGTAAAACCATTTGAGCATGGTGTTCCAAATTACATTGGATATTTGCTCTCCTAAAAAGTCAAACACGCCGCCGATGGCGTCGCCGATACCGGAGAATATATCTCCTAACCAATCGAACAAGCGATTCACCTCCAATCAGCCGTCCCGTTTTTTCGGGGCGACTCTGTTCTATCGGTTAGAGAATCGTCCAGATATACAGCGGCGCCGTCAGCGTGAAAATGAGACAGGCGAACAGGATACAGGGCGCGGCAAATTCAAACTGCCCGTGCTTGCGGTACTCAAAATATGCCGTGCCTACTTTCACGAAAAACAGGATCGCAAGGATCATGTCCACCACAGGGAACACCACATTGTTGACCACTGTTTTGATCTGCGTCTGCGCCTGCGTCCATGTGTTTTCAATCGCTCCCGCCACATCGCCCGCAGCAAAGACCGGCACAGCGGAAGCGGTAACAATCAGCGCCGTTATGACAGCGCAGACAAGAAGCCTTGTCCATTTCTTTTTCATCGGCGTTTTCCTCCTAACACTTTGTTGATTTCATGTTCTTGAACCTTTCGGATTTTCACATTGAGGTTTTTGCAGAATTGTATTTCAGCCGCCATCCCTTCAGTTACCTCATCGCCGAAGAGCCACATTTCATCACAGAACCACAAAAGCGACAGTCCTGCCGCTATGCCGATTTCTCTCTCTTTGGGATTGCTGTCGTCAAGGCAGAGCGCATAGAAATGCGGCACGACCGGAGCCGTGCCGCACAGCAATGCATATTTGGTATATCTCTTTGCCTTTTCGAGATTTTCTCTGACGTCACCGCCGAGGGGAGAGCAGATATACACCTTCTTTATCATTCGTCATCATCCTTTTTCTTTTTTAAGAGGATGATCGCAGAGGCAACCGCACCGCCGAGAGCGACAGCGCCGAGCCCGATCCAGAATCCAAGATTGCTCTCATCGCCGGTCTGCGGTACATCAGGGACGGGAGGCGTGATCTTCACCGTCTGACCTTCGTCCTCGATATCCGCATGGGCAGCGATTTCAACACCGTCACGGTACAGGCTTTCAAATACCACGATCTCGGTGGCGGCTGTCAAGCCTGATGCGTCAAACACAAAGGTAACGGTAATTTCGCCGTCCGACGCTTCGGGCTTGAAGGTGAAAGAACTGCGGATTTCTTCACCGTCCACAAGCAGCGGTTCTCCGGTAGATTTGTCCATCAGGACGCCTTTTACCGTATACTCCTTGCCGGGAGTCAGATTGTTGTAGGAGACAGCATCCTCGATTTTCACTCTGCTGTTTGCCGTGATTTCCTTCTTTCCGTCTGCGGTCGCCTGCGTTCTGATTTCAGGGATTTTCACCTTGACGGTCTGTCCCTCGTCTTCGATATCCGCATGGACGGCAAGCTCTTTGCCGTCTTTATACAGGCTCTCGAACACGACAATGTCGCTACCTTCCTTGATAAATTTGGAATCGAAGACGAATTCCACGATTGCTTCGCCTGTGGGCGCATCGGGTGTAAAGACCGTTTCGGAACGGATTTCTTCTCCGTCAATCACAAGCGGCTTGCCTGTGGATTTATCCATCAGCACGCCCTTGAGGACATACTCTTTGCCGGGGATGAGGTGCTTGTAGGATACGGTATCGGTAAGGGTGAAGACCTCAGTCGCACAGATTTCCTTTTCGCCGTCTACGGCCGCCGTTGTCCCGATCTCAGGGACGCGGTCGTTGACCACGGTGATTTCGATGAGCTGTTCATGTCCTGATACGGTCACGGGATAGATTTCTTCGTTCGGGAGGAAGGACTCCGCAGGGCGCAGCTCCTTGATGAGCCAGTTTCCGTAAGGGATTTGCTCAAATGTGAAGACGCCGTCCGATTGTGATTCAGCAGTAAGCACAGCCGTTTCTTCCGTAAACTCGGTTTCGTCCGCACGGAACAAACCGAACAGAGCGCCAGCAACGGGTTCTTCTGTTTCACGGTCAATCTTCAAGCCCTTGATGCTGCCGTAAATGAGATCATTTTCAATCGCTTTGCCGTCATTGACCTTGATTTCCACAACGGCGGTATCCTGACCCGCATACACAAACTCTACAGGATATTTTTCATCCGAGATGAGATAGTGATCGTCTGCAGCGATCTCTTTGACATACAGCTTTGCGCCGGCGGGGACGTCGGTTTTGAACACCGCCCTGCCGTTTTCCGCACAGTTCGCAATCTCCAGCAGCCCGTCTTTCGGGATCACCGAACCGTCTGCCGCCGTCAGATCCTCTGCGGCGAACAGACCGAACTGCACCGAGAGGATTTCGCCGTTTCCGCCGATGCCAAACAGCTCGTTCTGCTCCAAAATTTTGGAGAGACTGATTTCCGCCTTCTGGCGTTCATTGTAAAACGATACCTCGGCGGAAGTCACCTCGACATTTTCTCCTGCATAGGTCAGCTCCACCGTTTTGATTTCTTTGCTGACCACCATGCCATAGGCGGCTTTTTCCTCACAAATTTTGAAGGTTCCAAGATACAGCGGTTCTGTGGTCGCAGTCCCATCCTCGCCTGTCTGCAGGCGCGCTACAACCTGTTCATCCTGATACCGGAGCGTACCGTCCGGCGTATAGATATCTCCGACCGCCGTAATGACATAGTGCGTATCCGGTACACTGCCTACCGCGTAAACCGGCTGATAGACGCCGTCTGTTTCTGTCACGGAGGCGAACGTCTCTCCGGTCTTACCGACCGTGATCGTGCCTTTCTGTGCGATATTATGCTTTTCGACCACAACAGTGGTCTGTGTGCCGTCCACCTTGAACGGTACGGGGGTGGGATCGAGGACATACCCGTATGCGCTGCACTGCTCGATCAATTCGTAATTTCCGAAGCCGAGAGGCTCCGGCATCATCAGCTTTCCTGTGGTATCGGTGTAGTAGGTGTCGATATCCACCGGCGTCGGGTAGTTGATGTGCTGGACGATATATTCGCCGGTATCGGTATTTCTCACTTTGAAGCCGACGCCTGCGGCGGGGATCACCCTGCCGGTTTCCGCGTCCTTTTTTACGATCTCGATCAGGGATTCAAATGTGGCATTGTTGATAAGATAGCGGTATACTTCGCCATTCTCCTTCACAAACACATCAAAGGCGGGCAGCAGTTCTTTGCCGTCCCATCCCTTGGTCTGTTTTACCGTGTAAATGCCGTAAGGCAGGGATTTTGATTCGGCAAAACCATACGAATCGCAGACAAGGATATCCCGTTCGGTTTCTTCCGCGTCCGCATAGCTTCCGGCGCTTTTTAAAAACACCTGAAATTCTGCGCCTTCTTCGGGCGTCTCGATCTGTGTTTCGCCGTCATCGCAATGCTTTATGATGGCAATCTTTCCTTTCTTGACCGTTTCATAGGAGTCAAGCGGTGCGGCGAGACTAAATTCCGCCGTATAGAGCTTCGCTTCGGCGCCGATATGCAGAGATTCTGTGTTGAGCAGATATCCCTCACTTGGCTCGATCTCCCGCAGAGACCAGTCGTTTCCGCAGACATAGGATTTTGTGGTGAACTGTCCATTGCGGTCGGTTTCGTAAACATCCATGAGCTGCCCGCCGTTGAATACACCGTATTTTGCTCCGGCGAGAGAAGCATCGCCCTGCGGCAGCCCTTTTTCCCTGTCGGATTTGGTGACGGTGAGGCTCCATTTTTTGAGGACATTGTGGAAGCTCTTGTTGGTTACCTTGTTCCACTCGATGGCAGCGGTCTGTTTCTCCGGCACCACATATTTGATATCCGTATCCACCTCTTCAAGCGTGTATGGCGTACTGCCGGAGATGAGGACATCCTCAAAAACAGCGATACCCGATGCATCGGTCACAGCGTATTCATCCACCGCGAGACCGGAAAGCGAAGTGCCGTAAAGATGGAATTTGACGCCCTCTGTCATATTGTCCTCAGAGGTTTTGATCACCCTGAGGTCACCGCGTTTGAGAACGTTGTTGAAGGTTACGGTTGCCGTCTGCCCGGATACCACAGTTACTCTGCGGCTCTCCTGCGGTTCGTATTTGTTTTCCGTCTGCTCGGTTACGGTATATACGCCCGGATTGAGATGATCCACCTGAATCTGGCCGCCGTTGGCGGTTTTAACAGTTTCATCTATACCATTGCCCTGAATGCGGAAAGAAACACCGTCAACTTTTCCGTCCTCGCTGGTCTTTACGATCTTTGCCGATCCCTGCGAGACCTTGATATTGAGGTACCCTTTTACAGGATCGTTGACCGACTGCGCGTAGGTGACGGTATCCTGCAGCTCCCCGTTCGGACCGTAAACGCCGTCCGTCCAGGTGATAACGCCGCGCCTTTGGGAGTTTTTCTTTTCCGCGGTAATCGTGACGGTGCTGCCCGGCGCTTTGCCGGCGGTGATCGTCAGCTTATTGCCGTTTACGGAAAAACGGATTCCCGAAGTGCTTGCGGAGAACGAATAATCGGAGAGCACATTGTTTTTGTCGGTGAGCGTGGCGGTGTATTGTTTGCCGTCCCATTCCAGTTCGATATTCTGTGCCTTGCCTGTGGATTTTGCAAAAAAGCTCGGCAGCTTGGAATGCTTCTGGACGCTTTTCGCAATGGAATTATAGTATTTCATGATCTTGTCATACAAGGGGTGTTTCGGGCTGACATACTGTAAAATTGCGTCCTTGCCTCCGGTACTTACCTTGTTAAAATCTGCGTCACGCTCGCCAACCACGGTTTCCCAAATTAAAAGCTGTGTAGCGACAGCGTGAGCCAGCTTGTCGCCGCCCTCGTTCTGCGAACGCCATGTAGCCGAGATCGTCCCCGTATAGCCATACTGCATGATCCTGCCGATAAACAACTTTATATCGTCGGGGGAGATGGTTTTGTTGTAGGACGAGGGATAATTGTCCCAAAAGTTTTCGCCTTTTTGGGCAAAGCGGTCTCCCGTTTTCACAGGGACGCCGATCTCGATACAGTAGCAGATATTTCCGGTATATGATCCCATAGCATAAACGGTGGTAAACCGCGATCCCCTGGTCGACCAGCCGTTCATAAACTCAAGGTTGCCGTGCCCCCATTCTCCGCTGTAGTTGTCATCCCCGTCACGGGGAAAGGAGACAAGATAGATCTCATCGGTTTCTTCTGCGGCGTAAGCGGTAGTACCAAAGCCCGCAAGGGTAGTAATACACATCAAGACCGCCAGGAACAGCGACATGATTCTTTTGAATTTTTTCGTTTTCACTTGAAAACCTCCTGTTGAAATGAAAAAACGCACCGTGGTTTTTACACAGTGCGTTCATCGTGAAATATCCAGTTTTGATTTTGGTTTAAGCGTAGCCGATATATAAATCGTAGCTCCCGTCGGAGCGTTCCTCCGCCCATATCCAGACATCGGTAATATCCTCGTCCTTACTGTACCGGTTTAAGCGGCTTTCAATATCCCGTTCCAGATACAGGCTGTGCGCACCTGCTGTGATGGGATTGTCCCAGCAGTCAACCGCCGAGCTTTCCAGCCGCAGCCCAATGCTCACAGCATAGTTTTTCGCATAATCGATCCAAGTCTGAATGTTAAAGTCGGGAATGGTGGGTTCTTCGGGCAGTGCGGTTTCCTGCGGCGGCTCGCTCTGTGGCGGTTCTTCCGCAGGTGGCTGTGTCGGCGCAGGTTTTGGTTTTTGCGTTTCCGGTTCTTCCGGCGGCGGTGTGGATGAGACAGGATTTGTTTTTTCTTCTGTCTGTGCAGGCTGTTTTGGTTCGGCAGCATACTCCGTGCCGGACGGCTCTGCCGGGGGTTCTGTTTCTCCTGCCTGATTTTCGGGTACGCTTTCTGCCGGATTCTCTGATTCTGCCGGAGCAGACGGACTGGCTGGAATATCCTCGCTTGGTTCGGCAGCCGATGTTACATCTGCCGAAGTGTCGACCGAGGATGGATTGTCGGTTATCGTCAGCGGCGGTTCTTGCTTACCGCACCCTGCAAGGCTGATGAGCGTCAGACCTGCGAGGAGGAGCGCGTATCGTTTCATTTTTATCATACGGATCACCTCTGCCTATAAGGATACGGGAAAAAGCCTGAAAGTCCAGCGAGAATCGGCTGTTTTTTGAAAAAATCACATTCTCTGCTCAAAAAACGGAGCTTCATCTTCCTCCTGATCTGCAAAATCCTGCGACTCATCTTCCTCCATGTGCAGCCGCAGTTCATATGCTTCCAAAACTGCATCGCTGACAGCATTGCGGGAGGTTTCATTCAGAGCAAACGCCACATCCGAATACTGCATATTGCCGTTTCGGTCTTTGTAGGAACGGTACGGCATTCTTGCGAACAAACCGTTTTTGCTGTCCATCACGGCGATATCCCTGATCACATACTCGCCGCCGAGGATTACGCTGGCGTATGCCTTGATGCGGTTGTCTTTTTCGATAAAACGGTCAATTTGTGCTTTTACTTTCATTCTGCAAATCCCTTTCCACTATAGTCGTTTTTTCACAGCCTTGCTTTTCCGCCCATTTAACTGATAAATGAGGGCAGCCCTCTGTTCATCGGCGGAGAGACCGTCCAGAAACTGCAGCAGCGTGATGCCGTCCGCCTGTTTGTTGACTGCAGGCTGTGTTCCTTTGCAGTTGTCGCAGATTTTTTCACGCCTGACCACAACGGTACGATCGTCCTTCTCGGTAAAGGACAGCACATCGTTGTACTGAAAACCGACGCGCCGCCTGATTTCATAGGGGATCGTGATTCTTCCTCTCTTTCCGAGAATGCGGTACAGCTTATCCGAATAGGAGGCATCAATTGTTTCCCCCTCACCATAGAGGTAAGCATCGGCATAAACCAACACTTCTGTTTCTTCATCGATATATTTCAGAAAGTCATCGAATTCATCCCAATCCTCCAAATCATCGTATTCTCTCGGAATTCCTCCAACGAGAAAACTTACTGCGTCATTTCCTGCCGTTACAGTTACCTGAGAAAAGAGTAAGGCCATATTTCATATCCCTCCAATCTGCTGTTCTTCGAAGCCGAGATTATCAGACATTCTCTGTTGGAAATCCATTTCGTTTTCCATGAAGTAATCATTGCCGCTGTGCCAGAAAGACACATAAATATCTCCGTCATCGGTTTTGATTTCACGCTGTTCCAGACCTTCTCCAAACCCATCCGCCGCCTGACCGATCAGCTCATCGATCCATTCTTTTTCTTCTGCCGGTGAAAAGGCTTCGCGAAGGCCGGTGTGGATCACGCCGTACAGCTCGCCGCCGACTTCCTGTACATCCCAAACAGCGCAGACAAGTTTGGATTTTGCGGATTCGCTGCCGTCAAAATAGTCCGCCATATTATGAAGGTCGCGCTCCTGTTCGCGCTTTACAAGTTCACGGATTGCCTCCTCATGGGCAACGCCGTAACCGTTGTCAACCTCGTACCAATCCCCATATTCTTCATCTGTCATGTGAATTTGGAGAGGGCAGTAATAATTAACGGTAACGCTGATAAGTTCCTCCGTCATGGCTTTGATATCTTCCATAACTGCCTGCGGAGAGAAATACTGACCGTGGATGATATGCTGTTCCAGTTCTTCCAAAATTTCCGGTCTGGCGTTTTCCACCATGTGGGCGCACAGGTTGGCGTCTTCCAATGAATGAGACGGTTTGAACAGCACTGCCAAGCTGCTGCCGATATCCGAATTGGCAAAGAGCTTTACCTGAATGGTGCTGTCCTCATCGTCGTTAATGGGAATGTCCCGTAGTCGGCTGCGGATACCGATCTGCGACAGATCATACAGCAGGGAGAAGGGGTTAGAGGGAAGGTTCAGCACGGCTGTTTGATCTCCGTTTTGAATCAGTGCGTTAATCATATCGTACCTCCGTATTATTTAAGATTGCAGTGCCATAGCGGGCGATGGTTACCGCCTGCACGATCAGACGGAAGGCATTGTCGGAGATAATACCGTTGTCCGCCAGTTCGCACAGCGATATTTGTTTCTCGCCGGTTTGCAGTTCCTTCACTGCTTTCCATAGGGCATAGCTGTCTGTGGAAACATTTCCGAGACGGACGCTTTTTAAATCCACTTTTCCGTTTGGAGTGAATAGGTGTTTTGTTTTTATCCACAGAGTATGGTCGGCAGTCAGCAGATACAAAACAGCGAGAGTCTTTTTACCGGGCTTTCGCATAGATAATCGCTCGGCTTCAAAAATCTGCTTGTGCCTGTTATTTTGGAATATCATTTCTGCATCATCCTTTCGGTGGTATATTTGTGACAGGCGTTTTTGGAATGCTGTATTTTGGGCATCTTTGAAAACAGCTTTTACCGCATCGCCAATAGTAGCTGCGCCGCATCCAAGCCGGATATCCAACACAGGACAGAGCGCCAAGGCGCATCCATTCTTTTTTCTGTAATAGAGACAAAGTCTGCAATCGCAGTCTTTCTTGGTGTATTGATACAATCTGCGAAACCGACCTCCGCCTTTCTGTGTGCCGTAGGGCAGTTTTTTCATGATCGCCTCCATACTGTTGAGGGCGGGGGTATTGGTAAAGTACATTTTATCAGCTCCTTTTCGTGAAATGAAAAAAGCCCGAAGTCTTTTGCAAAACTTCGGGCAGTTAAACGCAAAAACGGCAGACAAGTTTTTAGTGACTTGTTTGCCGTTTGAAGCAGTTATTCTGTTGTACGGGAGTTCAATTCTATCCGCAAAGCAAAAACAACCGTTTTATATCTGCGAATATGCATCTTGAAATCCCGGCGTTTGGGCAGCAAAAAACCCCGATAAAATCGGGGTTTATGCGGAACATATCTTTTTTATGTTCCTATTATGGCGGAGAAGGAGGGATTTGAACCCTCGAACCGCTTTTGACGGTTACACGATTTCCAATCGTGCGCGCTAGACCAACTACGCGACTTCTCCTTTTTTCTATTCACTTGTCCTTAGAAATAACCGCTTGATTATTATAGCACAACCATTCAAAAAATGCAAGAGGGCAATGCAAAAAAATAAAGGAGAAAATTTCATCCGCGCCACTTTTTATTTTCACTGGAATTTGCTATGATATACTCGAAGTATTTTGTTGCTTACCCGTACCATAGTCTCCAGCTGCGTCGCTGCACGATGAGATACGGAAACATAAGGAAAGGACGACGTCAAATGCCATTGAAGGATTTGAAGCTTACCCCTTATACAGCGAAAGAACTAAAACCATCGGGATGGTTACGGCGTCAGCTGCAAATTCAGGCGGCCGGGCTCAGCGGCCATTTAGACGAAATCTGGCCTGATGTGCGTGACAGCCGTTGGATCGGCGGAAACCGTGATGGCTGGGAACGCTTTCCGTACTGGCTTGACGGCTTTATCCCGCTCGCCTACCTTCTCGATGATGATGAACTTAAAGTTCGTGCGGAACGTTACGTCGACAGAATCCTGGAGGCACAATGCGACGATGGATGGATTTGTCCTTGCGCCGAACAGGACCGCTGGAATTACGACGTTTGGGTGGTCTTCCTTATCTGCAAGGTGCTGGCCCTTTACTGTGACTGCACTGGTAACGCCGAAAAAGGCCGACGCGCACAGAACGCTTTATCCCGAGCTTTAAAAAACCTTAGCCGGCAGCTGGAACGCAAGACGTTATTTGACTGGGGCAGCGCCCGTTGGTTTGAAGCGCTTGTTCCGATTTTCTGGCTGTATGACCGTACGCAGGAGCAATGGCTCATAGAGCTTGCGGAGAAACTACAAGTGCAGGGGATGGACTACCGTAAGCTATTTGAACATTTCCGCCTGGACCAGCCTCAGGAAAAGGGAAGATGGAATTTCATGACCCACGTGGTCAACCACGCGATGGCGCTGAAAGCCATCCCCCTCGCCGATCGGATGGAAGAAGGAAACACCGACGCAAACGTCTTTGCCAAACGTCAGCTGTGGCTTTTGCAGCATTTTCACGGTATGCCGACAGGGCATTTCACCGGTGACGAATGCCTGTCCGGTAACAGCGCTATCCAGGGCAGCGAGCTATGTTCCGTGGTCGAAGCAATGTTCTCCTATGAGCAGCTTCTTTCCCTGACCGGGGACGCCTTTTGGGGAGATATTCTGGAAAGCGTCGCCTTCAACGCCTTTCCCGCTGCCCTTAGTGCCGATATGTGGACGCACCAGTACGATCAGCAAACTAATCAGGTACAATGCAGCATCCTTCCACAGGAGCATATCATTTTCCGTACCAATGGTGCTGACGCCAACTTGTTTGGATTGGAGCCCCATTTTGGCTGCTGTACGGCCAATTTTCATCAGGGTTGGCCCAAGCTCGCCCTATCCGCCTTTATGCAGACGTCTCGTGGCATTGCCTCGACCGTGCTTGTACCAAGCAAACTGCAAACTCGTGTGGGCCGCGCGGAGGTTACTGTAACGCTCGACACCCTCTACCCTTTCCGCGATACGCTGACTTTCCGTGTATTCGCCTCCTCCCCTGTCGCCTTCGATCTTGATATCCGTATTCCCGGTTTTGCCGACAGTGCTCAGGTAGACGGTGTCCGCGCATGTCCAGGCGCTTTCTTTACCGTCAGCCGTGTCTGGGAGGGGGAGCAGACGGCAGAGGTCCAGCTTTCCTGCTCGCCCTGCTTTCTCCCCCGCCCCAACGACCTGGTTTGTGTGCGTCGCGGCGTACTTGTGTACGCATTACCCATTGATGGCGAAACGGTCATGCATGAATACGTAAGGGACGGCGTGGAACGTAAATTTCCTTATTGTGATTACGAGATATTTCCCCGCAGCGCTTGGAACTACGCCTATGTATCCGATGCGCTCCAATATGAAGAACATCCACTGCAGGACTTTCCTTTCGGTCCCGACGCGCCGGTTTCGCTGACAGCGCAGGTGACTGAAATCGACTGGCCTATGGAGTATGGTGTCTGTACGGCGGTACCAGCTGGACGTATCCCACGTTCCGCGCCGCGAACAATACGCCTGATCCCCTACGGCTGCACGCAGTTGCGCATGACGGAAATGCCGCTTTTGTCCGTTACGTAAGAAGCAGGTATCTCGGATATTTCAAAAAATTGACAATAAAATTGGATCATGGGTGTGGTTTAGTAACCCTGAATAGGCACCAACACATTCTGCTAAAAACGTTCTATTGCGGAAGACTCCCTGCCTCCCATTTTATGAGGTTTTGGGTTCATTTTAAGAGGAGATGACACTATGAATCAAACATTTGAAAAGGTTTTTGACTATGTGAATAACTTGACAATCATCGATACTCATGAACATCTTTGTGAGGAAAATCAAATTTCATCTTCCCCTGATCTACTTTCGATGTATTTATATCACTATTTTAGGGTGGATGTCTTATCCGCAGGGTTGGGAGAGCAAAGGTTACAACAGGTGTTGGATACTCGTATCCCTGTGTTGGACCGCTGGAAAATCATAGAACCCTATTGGGAAGCGGCTCGAATGACTGGGTATGGGCAGTCTCTGGATATTGCGGTTCGAAAACTTTATGGTGCGGAACGTATAGATGGCAATACGATAGAAGACCTGTCCAAACAGTTTGCGTTGGCTAATCAGCCAGGCCATTATAAGCAAGTATTAAAAGAACACTGTAAAATTGAAGTCAGCATAAATGATATGGCGTTTGCTGTCAACCCTCTATTCCGTTTTGTAGACAGATTTGATTATATTATGAACATGCAGGATCCACAGGACTTGATTCAATTTGGTCAGGAACAGGGAATTATGATTCATTCTTTGCAAGATTTTGATAACGCATGCGAAGCTTATCTGGACAAAAAAATCCAAGCTGGAATTATCGGCTTAAAATGTGGGATTGCGTATAACCGTTCTCTGTCCTTTTCAAAAGTGAGCAAATCGGCCGCCGAAGAAGCTTTTATACAAATTTTTGACAGAAAAAATTGTTCTGACACAAACAGGCGCATCCTGCAAGATCATATTCTGCATCACTTCCTTGCATTAGCGGAACGCCGGGAAATGGTCATCCAATTTCATACCGGCCTTTTAGAAGGAAATCAGCATATATTAGAAAACAGCAATCCGTTAAGGCTCAATAATCTTTTTATCGAATATCCAAATGTAAAATTTGACTTGTTCCATATGGGATATCCGTTCCATCATGTGATTGCCTCGTTGGCTAAAATGTTTCCTAATGTATATATCGATATGGCATGGGCGCATATTGTCAGTCCCCCCGCCGCGGTTGAGATGCTAAGCGAATGGATAGAAACGATTCCCGAAAATAAAATCATGGGATTCGGCGGCGATTACTGTTTCGTAGACGGCGTTTATGGCCATCAGTATTTGGCTAGGAAAAACATTTCGAAGGCCTTAGCTCAAAAAATTGAAGACGGACTGATGGATTTGCCACGAGCGAAAAGAATTGCCAAAGCTTATCTGTATGACAATCCGAAAGCGCTTTTTTCATGAACCTAAGCGCCGTCCTCACCTATCATGAAACAAGAATGTACAATGGTCATGACGAACTTGCGTCACGTTATAGTGTGACTTTTTGCTTTCAGCTGGCTATGGTAACTGCAAGCCCTTGTGATCCTATTTTGTCCGACTACTGCCACCCTCTGAAAGATTGCGGAAAATATCATCTATCCTCTGTCGGCTATGAGCTTCTCATGCCGCATCTTCAATCCTCTAGATTCCAAGTTCGTATCTCCAGGAATGCAGGTAACTACCTTTGTAACCACGCCTATTTTAACGCTTTGTGAGCTACTCATGCTTTACACATTACTTAGGTGTTGTTACTTCATATTCCTTATCAGAAATCCATACCCAACATGGATGACCTTGCTGCTGTACTTTCTGAGTTTCTTTCCAATTTTTCTTGACCTCTTTCTATAACTAGTCTTTCCAGGGCTTTGTTGCTATCTCCGGACGAAATGTCAAATATGTGGTGATACATTAAGAAATCCCGGGCAAGGAGCACTTGCCCGGGATTTCGCATTATATATCACTGTCAAAGGACGGTGGCGCATTATCCGTACTCGTCGCACGGGTTAAGTTTGGTTCCCCACTAAGTATAAAATGCAATGCCGCCCCGTTTTGCAACGAGTCAAACGGGATCCATAGCGCTTGTGACTCTGCTCCCCCGATATACATTTTCTCAATATAGCGATTGTCATACGACGCATTTTCCGCTGTAATAAGCACATCCCCACCGTGTAGGTGGATAACTGCTCTATCAAACAGCGGTGCGGAAACAGTAAAGCCAGCAACACCTGGAATCATTGGGTACAGACCCAGCGCCGCAAAAATAAACCACGCACTCATCGTGCCGGAATCGTCGTTTCCCGGCATTCCCTGAAAAGTATCGTCCCACAAACCAATTGCAGTACGCACAGCATCCTGCGTACGATAGGGCGCACCCATCCAGTTGTATTCCCAGACGTCCGCCATACAAGGCTCATTGCCTACCCAGCAGTAAGGCACCTGTGTCCACCATCCTCCTATTCCTAGCATTGTCTCGCACAGCATGTCAAGGCGCCGTACCGCTTCTTCGCGCCCACCTAGACACTCTACCAATCCTGATATATTATGCGGAACCATCCAGGTATATTGTGCAGCATTGCCTTCCATAAAACCTGCTTCCTGTGCTGGATCGAAGGGAGACATGAAAGAACCGTCCACCATGCGTGGGCGAATATAGCGTGTTTCACTATCAAAAATATGCTTCCAACTTTGAGAGCGTGCCAGATACTTGCGGTAATTATCATCGTCTCCAAGCGCTTTGCACAGTTGCGCGACGCTAAAATCCGCTACACAGTATTCCAACGTACGGGAACAAGCCGCGGTATCCACGTCAAAGGGCACATAGCCGTATTTTTTATATTCGTCAAGGCACCACCAAGCGCCGCCGGTAGGACCGGATTTCATCAGAAATTCGGCAGTTTGCAGCATTTTTTTATGCGCATAGGACACTTCAAAATTCCGTGCACCAAAGGCATACGCCGTCGCAATATAAGGATCGGCCGGGTATCCGCACATAATCCCTGTGTCATCGTGCGCGAAACTCCAAATCGGTAGGCCGCTGCAGTCCTCCGGCTCCTCTCGTGCGTTGGCCAACATGGATTCCACCATGTCGGAGCTAACATCTGGAAACAGCAATGCGAGCGCCGCTGCCTGACTACGGTAGGTATCCCACAGCGAAAAATGAACGTAGATATTGTGCCCCGGACGTACGGTATGTACAACGTCGTCGCAGCCCATGTATTCCCCGTTCACATCGTTATATATAACCGGGCATTGACAGAGTCGATACAGCGATGTATAGAATACACGACGATAAGCATACGTAGAGCCGCTTACATCTATAGAATGCAAAATCTTTTCCCAGTCTGCTTGTACCTGAACTCGCGCACGTTCAAAATCGAAGTGCGGCATTTCCGTACGCATGTTCAACAATGCGTTTTCTACCGATACGTAGGAGATAGACACCTTCATCCTTACACAACACGGTGCCCCTCCCTCTGTATGAAAACGGATGACTGCGCCTATCTCTTTCCCTTGTGCCTGAAGGTCTTGAGAAGGCTCCTGTCCATGGTAAAGTAGATGGCTGTCAAAGGCTGTATCGAAACTGTAAGCGTAATACAACTTATATCGATGGGGATTGTTGGCGAAGCCTCCAGAAACAGCATAACCTGTGACGAGTTGCTTCGTGTAGTCGATACAAAATGATGCGTCATCGACACCGTTACGGCTACCCGATGGATTGATAACCATCCACGCATCATTGGAATTTTCGTAGCTGATTTCGCACATCGCGGTATGTACGTCGGCAGTCTGTCTAAGACGTACATGACATGAGGGCAATTCCGTTTCAAAATAGCCTGCCCATCCCTTTGTATTCCTACGTGTTGCTGAATAACGTCTGCGGTCGCCAACCGGCGAGACGATCTCCCGTCCAGACACTGGCATAAAAGGAACGTCCATGCTGTTATCACACCCAACCCCCTGTACATGGGTCAGCCCGAAGCTGTCTATTTTATGACAATATGCTCGGTAGCCACTAACGCCTAAATCATTATCCGGACTAACCTGAATCATTCCAAACGGGGCCTGAGCTCCAGGATAAGTGCTACCAGTGCCGTCTGTCCCGGCAAACGGATTCACCAAAAATGCATAGCTGTTATCATCATATTGCATTATACTTTCCTCCATAACACAAGGCCCCCCTTTTTATTTGTGGAGGTAGAAGAAATCCCTCAGCTTTTACCTGCGTCCAGCCGCCTGCAGGAACGCCTCTATGGCGTCCATCGACGCGCTGGGGGATAGGTCGCAGCCGGTGGAAAGTCGGAAGTTCTCATACCCGGAATACTCGGAAATCAGCCGGGAAGCCTCCTCACCGGCTGATTGTGGTGTCCGGGAAAGGAATAGGCGTGGATCCACGTTGCCCATCACCAAACGATCTGACGCAATGCTGCGCAGTGCGCGGTCGAGCGAAACGCCGCTGCCAAAGTGGAATCCATCGGCAGACAATTCGGCAATCACAGAAAGATGACGATCTACATCGCCACAGTTATGGTAAATGACGGAAAAATGAGCATCCTGTAAATCTTGGATAATCTCTTCGACATATACATTGGAAAATTCCTGCATCATGTCAGGCGAAATCATCGCTGCCGACGGTTCGGCAATCATAACAGCTGCCGCTCCTGCCGTTTTGTAGAGGTCAATATACCCTTTCAAAAAGGACGTAACTCGCTTGAGAAACCCCTGTATCGTTTCCGGTTCCATCATACAATTCATCATAAAATTTTCTGGACCATTGAGAACGGATCCAAGGGTATATGGTCCAGTCACACCTACAACAAGCGGCTTGTCCAATTGCGGTACAGCTAGGCGTACCGCCTCAATCAGCGGGTGCGTTACATCATTTTCCGCATTTGGGATATCAAGATCTGCCAGTTTCTCCGTGTCGTCGCACATTGCAGCGCCCAAACGCGGAAAATCTGTATCGGTAAAGTTACATGCCATCCCGAACGCCGCCGCTTCGCACCACAACTCCGTCATTCTCACTACTGCGTCAACTGGATACCGTTTCCCTATTTCTCTTAACACTTGAGCTTGGCTTGAAGCATCGGTCAAAAGTGTCCGCATGGATACATCCATTGCCCGCGCTACTGGATAAAATAGGCAGGGTACTGCTCCTGAAGTGCTTGTTAATATTCTCATAAATATCCTCCGTTTTTTCTTCATCTTAACATAGCCGTATCCAAATTTCCAGTACCTCCTTATGATTCTTGGTAAAGCCTTGTGAAGCTTAGGCGGAACCCGATCATCTGAAAAATTTCGCTGGTCGTCATATCCATGCAGACTATGGTCTTGACTTTTTATCTCTTGGTGCTATCATATAAACCAAACGCTCTTGCTGAAAGAAGGGACTTTATGAATCGTTTAGAAACATTCTTAGAGAAAAAATCGTTTCTATATGGCATCAACCTGCCTTGGTTTGCCCACGACAGCTATGGCTGTGATATCGGCTATGCACAGATATGCAATCCCCAAGCTGTCCCGGAACAGGACTGTCGCTTCCGAGAGTCACTCGTTCGGGAATGCTTTGCAAACTGCCGCTATATGGGATTTAACTGTGCCCGAATCTGGCTGTTCGAAATTATGGAGGGAACATCTTTGATCCAGACGGTTTCGCTCTCGATGTGCAGAAGGTTTTCCTGCGTAACCTCTCTCGCATTTGCGAAATAGCGGCCGAAGAGGGGATGCCGCTGGTGGTGACCTTCCAGCCCCATATCAGCTATTCTGTCTCGCTGGAACTATATGAATGGGTGACCCGGATCATTCACAGCCGTCCTCACACGCAAAGTTTTCTCGATAATGTCCTTCGTCCTGTTGCGCAGTTGCTGAAAAAATTCCAGCATATTATTCTCTACGATATCTATGCTGAACCGGAGGGCGATGTTGCAGGGCCTCGGGGCAACGGACAGTCCTATGGCGGGACCTGGGAACAACTTCAAAACTATATTCGGCTATGCGCCGGTATCTTGAAAGGAATCTCCCCAGAGGTCCCAGTAACTGCTGCATCGGGTTGGCGTGAATATGACAGCCTGCGCGAAGGAATCTATAACGACCTAGGGCTGGACTGTGTCGGCGTCGATATCTATAATGACACCGGTGAATTGCAGAAAGCTGACACGTTAGGAACGAATGCTCCTGTCTGGCTAGCCGAATACGGTACTGCCACGAAAGATAACTGGGATAACGCCTTTCTGTCCTTTGTCACAGAACGCTTTCTGCTCAACGCACGGACAAAAGGCTATATCGGTGCGTTCTTCTGGATGTACGGTTACCCTGAGTCGGAAGAGGCCCTGTCCTTGATCGGAAGGAACGGTGCATTGCGCCTTACCGCAGAGGAAATGAAACGGATGATTCAACGATGTGAGGAAGCTGCGATTTGCCGAACATCCACGATACCAGGCAAGGCAAACGGGACAGATTCCTGAACGATATCCGTCCCGTTTACAGTTCGCATATCCTCCCACATCCACCCATTACAGGATGAGCACTTCCCCGGCCCCAAGCGTACCGCCGGTAACAAGGCCACTCTATTCCGCATCAGAATCTTCCGCAGCCAACCGCTCTCGGACGGCGTCGTAACTCATCCCATAACGGTTAAAAATATTGCGTGCAAACCCAAAATTATGCGGCGTCCCGGATTTTATGATGTAATTCGGGCGTTCATCCTCATCAAAACCGGCGGCCACGCTGATTACGGGGCTGTCGTTGGGTTGCTCCGCATTTATATCATCCAGCATGGGGATTAGGTCAAGCAAGTGCGTGGTAAAGACGGCGCGGCAACGAAGAAGCTTAATAATCCGTACCACCTCTGATGCAATGGAAATGCATTCCGACGGTGTGGTACTGGAAATAGATTCGTTCAGGAGAATCAGACTACGCGGTGTAGCGTGTGAAAAAGTTTCCTTAAACTGCTTGCATTCCTGTGTCAGTCGACTGGTGTCCAAACCCACTTGTTCCTCCTTCGGGAAATGGGTATAGATAAAATCCACAGGACTTAAGCGAGCTTCCTGTCCAGGGACGTAAAGACCTGCCTGAGCCAGTACCTGACAAATCCCTATGGCACGGGTAAAGGTTGTCTTACCGCCGTTGTTCGGTCCTGTGATAATGAACATGCGTCCCTTATCATCCATATTGCAGTCATTCAGGACCACCTGTCCGCCCACAACACGGCTGAAATCAGCGCTCATCAATTGAAAGGCAAACGAGGGATCGTACAACTGCTGGACTTGGAACTGTCGCTGTCCTGGCGCAAGCAGCTGAGGGCAACAGATCGGAAGCCCCTGATGTTGTAGACGCTTGAAAAAGCGCGCACAGCTTACATAATAATCCAGCTGTGTCTCAACCGCGCTTAAAAAACGCGTTCCCAGCGTATAGTATTGCTGCACGGCGATATCCAGATGGCGCAGCAGCGTCGTACTCAGCTCCTTTAGATCCTGAAACAGCATCTTGTCCACCGGGTTACTGACATCATTATCCTGAATCAACGCATGCACAGGACGACCTTCTACTGTTTTTTCATGGGTGAAGAAAGAGGTAAGCGATAAGTCCGTCTTAAACGGCTCATTGCTGATGGATAAAACCGCCGCATCCACAGGCCGCATCCACGCATCAAAATTTAGCCCGATGGTGACGCTGCGTACTTCCTTAGCAAGAATCCCATATAAATGATGCGTTTCCTCCTCCATCCGGCGAAACGGCTCCGATGCCGCCAAATCCCGCAGCTGTCCGAGCAAAGCATGAATGCCTTCGGAAACTAAGCTGTCTTGATAGGTACGGTAAAAATCATCGCATCTATGTACACATTCAATAAACTTTTCCATGGACCCCAATCGTGCATTGAGACCGATAAACGATTCCGCGCCAACGTATTTCGACGCAATAGCGGCATCCTGGAGGAAAAGCTCGTGAATGCTGGTATGCAACACCTCATCCAGCGCAGGGACGTTCATGAAATCGCGCAATACATCCTGACGGTATCGAATGACGCTTTCCTCTACACACAACTCGCTAAGAATGCGCAGCGCATATCCCGGATTAGCCGGAAAAAGAAATTTACTGATATAGAGCAACTGCAGATCATTCACGAAATCCTGCGGGAGCTCCTTTGTCCTCTCCTGTTGTTGATAAATGCTGTCCTGCGAATAAGCTGGCGGATAAAAAAGATCGACCGGGGCCTCCAGAAAAGTTTTACTTGATTCCATTGAAGTACACTCCATATTTGATTTTTCGTTATTTTATCTTAATCAAGTTCTAACTGTATATTATTTTATTATAACTAATTATATTTTTAACGTCAATAAGAAACTGCGATTTGCGAAAAACACGCCAGCCCTCCCATATGTTCTTGACCGAGCCTGCACGCGACAATGGATCTGGCCGCTTTTCCACTTTTTAGATTTAGGTACGGCAAACAAGCACACAAACAAATTCTTTTTGCACTTTAGTAACTGCCGCCTGCTTCAAATTTTCGAACATCTACAATAACTAATATCGGTTCATCTCCTACAAAAATGTAGCATAGGGCGGTATCAGGATCTCCCCTTTTCCTCAGCATAAAATCTAACGTCACGCTCCTGTGAATCAGCCATATTCACCATATGATTGACTCCGTTTCCTTTTCCAAAGCAAAACACCCTATTTCTGTCTCACATGCATTCCTGCCGAGTATTCCGGTCATTGTCAAGATTCGTTTCAATGAGTAATCGAACATATCTGCGCAAAAACTACAAAAAAGGACAGAGCTTTTGCTCTGTCCTTTTCCTCTCCAAGAGGGAGATACTTAGTCGTTAATCTTGGTAACAACGCCGGATCCAACCGTACGGCCACCCTCACGGATAGCGAAACGGAGACCTTCCTCGATAGCGATCGGGGTGATCAGCTCAACGTCCATTTCAACGTTATCGCCCGGCATGCACATTTCGACGCCTTCCGGCAGAGTGATAACACCAGTAACGTCGGTAGTTCTGAAGTAGAACTGCGGTCTGTAGTTGTTCATAAACGGGGTATGACGGCCGCCTTCTTCTTTCTTCAGGACGTAAACCTGGCCATGGAATTTGGTATGCGGATGAATGGAGCCCGGCTTGCAAAGAACCTGGCCACGCTCGATATCGCTACGCTGAATACCACGGAGCAAAGCACCGATGTTGTCGCCAGCCTCTGCGTAGTCCAGAATCTTTCTGAACATTTCGATACCGGTAACAACCGTCTTCTGCTTCTCTTCCTTCAGACCGACGATCTCAACCTCGTCACCGGTCTTCAACTGACCTCTTTCAACTCTACCAGTTGCAACCGTACCACGGCCGGTGATGGTGAAGACGTCCTCAACCGGCATCAGGAACGGCAGATCTGCCTTTCTTTCAGGGGTTGGGATATAGTTGTCAACAGCATCCATCAGTTCAAAGATAGGTGCATACGCCGGATCGCTCAGATCATTACCAGCTTCGAGAGCCTTCAGCGCAGAACCACGAATGATCGGAATATCGTCGCCAGGGAACTCGTACTTGCTCAGAGTCTCACGGATATCCATCTCAACCAGATCCAGCAGCTCTGGATCGTCAACCTGGTCAGCCTTGTTCATGAACACAACGATATAAGGAACGCCAACCTGACGGGCCAGCAGAAGATGCTCCTTGGTCTGAGCCATCGGGCCGTCGGTAGAAGCAACAACCAGGATAGCGCCGTCCATCTGAGCAGCACCGGTAATCATGTTCTTGACGTAGTCAGCATGGCCGGGGCAGTCAACATGCGCGTAGTGACGCTTGTCGGTCTCATATTCCACGTGAGCGGTGTTGATGGTGATGCCACGCTCTCTCTCTTCCGGCGCCTTATCGATCATGTCGTACGCCATGAACTCAGCGGATCCCTTCAAACCGAGGGTCTTGGTGATAGCAGCGGTCAATGTAGTTTTACCGTGGTCAACGTGGCCGATCGTACCAATGTTAACGTGCGGCTTGGTTCTTTCGAATTTAGCTTTAGCCATTAAAATTTCCTCCTTAACTTTTATACAAAGAGAATTTTCCGGTTACCGTTTCATTGTAACAAAATATAATGGAAAATTCAAGGGGTTTCACTAAAATAAATAAGCGTTTATCGGGTTTAGTCGTTCGATTTCGCCCTTTTGTTCATAATCGCCTCGGCAATGGACTTCGGAACCTCAATATAATGGCTCGGCTCCATCGAATATTGTCCACGGCCCTGGGTTTTAGAACGCAGGTCGTTGGAGTACCCGAACATTTCAGACAACGGAACAAAGGCGTTGATCTGCTGCGCACCCGCACGAGCTTCCATACCCTGGATCTGACCGCGACGGGAGTTAAGGTCGCCAATGACGTCGCCCATATAATCTTCCGGAACGACAACAACTACTTTCATAATCGGTTCCAAGATAACCGGATCTGCCTTGCGCATTGCTTCCTTAAACGCCATGGAGCCAGCAATCTTAAACGCCATCTCGGACGAGTCAACCTCGTGATAAGAACCGTCATACAGCGTAACCTTTACATCGACAACCGGATAACCCGCCAAAACGCCTGCTTGCATTGCACCGCGAATACCGTTGTCGACCGCAGGAATGTATTCCTTCGGGATCGCGCCACCAACAATAGCATTAATGAACTCGTAGCCCTTGCCGGACTCGTTAGGTTCAAGCTTGATTTTAACATGACCGTACTGTCCCTTACCGCCGGACTGACGTGCATACTTGTGGTCGACGTCCGCCAGCTTACGCACGGTTTCCTTGTAGGCAACCTGCGGCGCACCTACATTGGCCTCCACCTTAAATTCACGCAGCATTCTGTCTACGATGATTTCCAAATGCAACTCGCCCATACCGGAAATGATAGTTTGGCCTGTCTCTTCATCCGTATAGGTACGGAAGGTCGGATCCTCTTCCGCCAGTTTTGCCAGCGCAATACCCATCTTTTCCTGGCCAGCCTTGGTTTTCGGCTCAATCGCCAAGCTGATAACCGGCTCCGGGAACTCCATGGACTCAAGAATAACTGGATTCTTTTCATCGCACAGCGTATCACCCGTTGTGGTGTTCTTCAGACCAACGGCGGCTGCAATATCACCTGCATAACAGGTCTCGATGTCCTCGCGGTGATTCGCATGCATCTGCAGGATTCGACCGACCCTCTCGGTATTGTCCTTGGTCGAATTGTATACAGGAGAACCCGCGTTGATTACACCAGAGTATACGCGGAAAAAGCAGAGCTTTCCAACATAGGGGTCAGTTGCAATTTTAAATGCCAAAGCAGAAAAAGGCTCAGTATCGGACGCATGACGCTCAGTCGGCTCATCGGTTTCCGGGTTGACACCCTTAATAGCCGGAATATCCAGCGGACTAGGCATATAATCAACAACTGCGTCCAGCAGCTTTTGAACACCCTTGTTCTTGTAAGACGTACCACAGGTAACCGGGACAATCTGATTGTTGATGGTTTCGCGGCGAATACCCGCTTTAATCTCATCAATCGTCAATTCCTCGCCCTCGAGGTATTTCATCATCAGCTCTTCGTCCTGCTCTGCGACAGCCTCTACAAGCTTGGCACGATATTCCTGAGCCTTGTCCATCATATCAGCCGGAATATCCTCCACACTGATATCAACACCAAGGTCGTCATTGTAAATATAAGCCTTCATCTCCACCAGGTCGATAATACCTTTGAAGGTATCTTCGGCGCCAATAGGGAGCTGAATCGGAACCGCATTACATTTCAGACGATCCAACATCATTTGGACAACATTATAAAAGTCCGCACCCATGATATCCATCTTGTTGACGTATGCCATACGCGGAACTCTGTAGTTGTCAGCCTGGCGCCATACCGTCTCGGACTGCGGTTCCACACCGCCCTTTGCACAGAATACGGTCACAGAGCCGTCCAGAACGCGCAAAGAACGTTCAACCTCAACAGTAAAGTCCACATGTCCAGGCGTGTCAATAATATTGATTCGATGGCCTTTCCAGAAAGCGGTCGTCGCAGCGGAGGTAATGGTAATACCTCTTTCCTGCTCCTGCTCCATCCAGTCCATTGTCGCGCTACCGTCGTGCGTTTCGCCTATCTTATGGTTAATACCGGTATAGTACAGAATACGCTCGGTGGTAGTGGTTTTACCCGCGTCAATGTGGGCCATTATACCAATATTTCTTGTCATTTCAAGTGATACTTTTCTTGGCATAATTACCTCCTAACTAAAAGAGTACCCTGACGATATACCCGCGCCGCTGGAACGCCGCAGTCTTTCGGCCATACTCTTTTCGAAACTTCTCTGCGGCGATACGCCGCAGAAGCATGAAAAATCCCTGCATCTCAAAGAAAGCAGAACCTCCGCCCAGCGTACGCCGGGCAGCAGTCCTGTCTTTCCGAAAAAATACGAAACAGTTTTCATTTCTTTTCAATAAAGAAACGAAATTACCATCTGTAGTGTGCAAAAGCTTTATTAGCCTCCGCCATTCTATGCGTCTCTTCGCACTTCTTGACAGCACCGCCTGTACTATTCATCGCGTCAAGAATCTCGCCGGCAAGACGCTCCTTCATGGTATTCTCTCCGCGCTTGCGGGAGAACATGGTCAGCCATCTCAACCCAAGTGTCTGCCGTCTTTCAGGACGTACTTCGATTGGCACCTGATAGTTGGAGCCGCCGACACGACGAGCCTTGACCTCCAACACCGGCATGATATTCTCCATTGCCTTATCGAAAGCCTCAAGCGGATCTCCACCTGTTTTTTCGCGGACAATATCAAACGCGCCATAAACGATCTTCTGTGCAACGCCTTTCTTACCGTCATACATAATGTTGTTGATAAGACGGGTTACCAGCTTTGAATTATAAAGCGGATCCGGCAAAACATCACGTTTTGCAACATTACCTCTTCTTGGCACTTCGCTTCCCTCCTTCACAGAATGATATCATAGGTACTCGAAAGCGTAAACCTTCGTCGGCGCCAATGAGGCGTGGAATCCGTTTTATCTTTCAAAACGAATCTATCCAAGCTCTGCATTAGCAACGAGCGAAATTGAGCGGTTTCTTACTTCGACGCACCAGCCTTCGGACGCTTCGCACCGTACTTGGAACGGCCCTGCATCCTCTTCGCAACGCCCTGTGCATCGAGCGTACCACGGATGATGTGGTAACGAACACCAGGAAGGTCCCGGACACGTCCGCCGCGGATCAGGACAACACTATGTTCCTGTAGGTTATGACCGATACCCGGAATATACGCAGTCACTTCGTTGCCGTTGGTCAGCCTAACCCTAGCGATCTTTCTCAAAGCAGAGTTCGGCTTCTTCGGGGTCATCGTCTTGACAGCCGTGCAAACGCCACGCTTCTGCGGTGAACTGAGATCTGTCGGGGACTTCTTCAGGGAGTTATAGCCCTGCTGAAGTGCCGGGGCAGTGGACTTTTTCTGCGATACCTGTCTACCTTTTCTGACGAGCTGGTTAAAGGTTGGCATATGGCACCTCCTTACATAAAAATTTTGAATGGAGCCGTATATGATGCATATACACGCAACACCACACACTACTCAACATACTAATATATCGTATCACAAAGTCGACATACTTGTCAAGTGTTTTTTAATCGTCTTCCAAAAAGCACCTCAAACCGAGCGAAGCCTCATAGAATCTCTGAAAACGGTTGGAGACTTTTCACTCTCTTTCTTTAGAGATCTATTGCCTTTTGGCGACAATAGCAGAAATTTTCCACAATTTGCGAAAGTCAGTAAGAAGATTTACATACTTTCAACTGCTTCAATCCCCAGGATATCCAAGTGCATCAGCAACATACGACGTACCAGCAAAATCAATCCTATCCAGCTTTCCCTCTTTTCTACATCCGTCTCCTGCAAGATATGATTGTCATGATAAAAACGGGAGAAGGAGGACGCGAGCTGATAAGCGTTTTCGCAGATATAGTTGGGCGCCTTCTCATCCAGCGCTCGCCGGAATATTTCGCCTGTCATTAGAATTTTAAGCAGCAGTTCCTCCTCAGCCGACGTGTAGACGCCGTGCAGCGGTATTTGTACCTCCAGCCCAACGCCAGCTTTCTTTAAAATGGAATTAATACGAGTAACGGTGTACAAAAGGTACGTCCCCGTTTTTCCTTCGAAGGAAAGAAATTTATCCAGATCGAAGATGTAATCCTTGGAACAATGGTTGGATAGGTCACCGAATTTCAGTGCTGCGATCCCCACCTTGCGGGCGATCTCCTCCCTGTCCGTCCCAGCGACGTACTCGGAACCCTCCAGCTTCTGCTGTGCAGCCTGGACCACCATCTCAATCAAATCGCTTAACCGCATCACTCCGCCGTCACGTGTCTTATACGGCTTACCGTCACTTCCGTTCATTGTGCCAAAGCCAGTAAAGGACAACTCGGTATCTGCCGGAACAAGTCCTGCTTTACGCGCACAGCGGAACACCTGCGTAAAATGCAGTTCCTGGCGCTTATCGGTAAAATACCAGATCCGGTCAGGAGCAAAGTCACGCTGACGCTGAATAATTGTCGCCAAATCCGTCGTCGCGTAGATGCTGGAATTGTCCGATTTTCGCACCAAAACCGGCGGCATCGGGGCTTTGTCCGACTCCTCCGCAACATCTACAACAAGCGCGCCGTCGCTTTCCCGTAACAGCCCTTTTTCCTCCAGCTGAGACATCAAGCAGGGAATATATTTGTCTGCGTCACTTTCACCATACCACAGATCGAATGTAACACCTAGTTTTCCATAATTCTCCTTCAAATCCACAACGGATACCCGCATAATTTCCTTCCATAACGCAAGGTATCCTACTCTACCGTTTTGAAGCTCATAGGTGGCCCGGTGCGCCAGCTCATTAAAATTCTCGTCGGTCTTGCTTTTTTTGCTTGCAAAAGGGTACACCTCGTTAAGCAGATCCACATCCAGTTGAGGGATCTCATCACCCTCACGGAAATCCGTATCAAAACAGCGCCACTGCGGGTAACGCTGCGACAACTCTGCAATAACCAACCCTATCTGCAGCCCCCAGTCCCCAAGGTGGACATCTCCGATCGCATTGTTACCGCATGCCCGTGCCAGACGTTTCAATGACTCTCCGATAATGGCACTGCGCAAATGTCCAACATGCAATGGCTTAGCGACATTCGCACCACCATAGTCCAGCACGATTGTCTGTGGTATCTGGTCCTGCGGGACGCCAAGGTGAGCGTCCTTTGCGATCGCATTCACATTGTCCAACAAAAAAGAAGTGCTGAGCGTTAAATTAAGAAAGCCGGGTTTCATCGCCTGTGCGGAGGAAAACGCTTTCTCCTCTGTTAAACGCTGTGCAACCTCCTGCGCAATCTGAAGCGGCGCCTTACGGTACTGTTTCGCCGCTGCAAAAGCGCCGTTACACTGAAATTGGCACAAGTCGGCACGATCAGACGCCGTCACCGCCCCCAGTCCGCGATCGTATCCACAGGCCTCGAAAGCATCCCCGACCAACCGTCTCAGTATCTGTGTGATCGTTTCCATCTATTTTGCCGCCGCCGCTTTAAGCAGCCTTGGCTCCCATCCTTTCCGTTTCTTCGTCATTCACAGGAAAAGGCGTGAACCGATATTTCGCTTCACGCCTTTCCTTTGCAGCTGCGAAGGAAGCCTTATTCCGCCGCTTCCTGTTGAGCCGCCTGCGCCTCGATAGCCGCGATGTCGATACCATTATACGTTGTCATGCCAGTACCGGCCGGAACCAGCTTACCAATAATGACATTCTCCTTCAGCCCCAGCAGCGGATCGACTTTTCCTTTAATGGCCGCCTCAGTCAGCACGCGGGTCGTTTCCTGGAAGGATGCCGCCGACAGGAAGCTGTCGGTCGCAAGGGACGCTTTTGTTATACCCAAAATGACCGGCGTATACTGTGCCAGCCGCAGATCGATTTCACCTGCGTCAATTCTACGCTGGATAGCCTCGTTGGCACTCTCAAACTCACTCTTCTCCACCAGAGAGTTAAACAGCAGCGAAGTGTCTCCGGGATCCTCGACACGTACCTTCCGCATCATCTGGCGGACGATAACCTCAATATGTTTATCGTTAATATCAACACCCTGCATCCGGTAGACTTTCTGCACCTCGGAGATGAGGTAATTCTGCACGGCTTCTTCGCCTTTCACGGCGAGTACATCATGCGGATTGACGGATCCTTCCGTCAGCGAATCGCCCGCCTGAACGGTATCGCCCTCCTGTACCCGGATGCGGTAACCGAACGGGATCGGATAGGATTTCTCGTCCCCGTCAGGACTGGTGACAATAATATGACGGGTCCGCTTGATCTCTTCCATCCGTACGATACCAGCAATTTCAGTAATAATTGCAGAGGACTTCGGTCGACGGCTTTCAAACAGCTCCTCGACACGTGGCAGACCCTGCGTAATGTCGTCCGCCGACGCGATACCGCCGGTGTGGAAGGTACGCATCGTCAACTGCGTACCCGGCTCACCGATGGACTGTGCCGCAATGATGCCCACAGCCTCACCGACAGAAACAGTTTCGCCGTTGGCCAAGTTATCACCATAGCATTTGGCACAGACGCCCTGATGGGATTTACACGTCAGCACGCTGCGTATCTTGATCCGCTCCACGCCGTAGGACACAATCTTTTTGGCATCTTCAGCGGTCATCATCTTGGTATGGGAAACAACAACCTCGCCGGTATCGGGATCAACAAAGTCTTCGCACAGATAACGGCCTGTCAAACGCTCAGACAACGGCTCAATGACCTCATTACCCTCGCGAATTTCGTAAATCTCGATACCTTCCTTCGTACCACAGTCGTCCTCGCGGACGATGACATCCTGAGAAACATCCACAAGACGGCGGGTAAGGTAACCCGAGTCCGCCGTTCTTAAAGCCGTATCAGCCAATCCCTTTCGTGCGCCACGGGAAGAGATGAAATATTCCAAGATGTTCAGGCCCTCGCGGTAATTTGCGCGAATCGGGATTTCAATAACGCCACCGGACGTGTTAGAAATCAAACCACGCATACCGGCTAGCTGGCGGATCTGGTTAATGCTACCACGTGCTCCTGAATCCGCCATCATGAAGATGGGATTAAATTCATCTAGGTTTTCAGTCAGCGCATTAGAAACAAGCTTGGTGGTCTCGTTCCAGGTATCAATAACCTGTCGGGTACGTTCATCATTGGAAATAAAGCCGCTCTTGTAGTACTGGGTGATCTGGTCGATCTTCTCATCCGCTTCGTTCAGCAAATCCTGCTTCTGTGGCGGAATGACCGCGTCACAGACGGCGAAAGTAATCGCAGCACGGGTAGAGTACTTGAAACCTTGTGCCTTAATGCGGTCCAACACCTCAGACGTTATCTTGGTGCCATGGACACGGATGCAGCGATCGATAATCTGCCGCAGCTGCTTGACACCGACTTTAAAGTCGATCTCTAGGCTAAAAACATTCTCCGGATTTTCACGATCGACAAACCCCAAATCCTGAGGAATCGGTTCGTTAAAGATCAAACGGCCGACGGTAACATCGATCAGTTTGGATTGCTTCACACCGCCAATCTCTCTAGTTATACGCACCTTAATCCGTGCGTGCAAAGAAACTACGCCATCCGCATATGCCATCAGCGCCTCATTGACATCCCGGAAGACTTTCCCCTCACCCTTCTCCCCGTCTTTGACAAGAGTCAGGTAATAGGAGCCAAGAACCATATCCTGCGTTGGCACAGCAACCGGACGGCCGTCCGACGGCTTCAGCAAGTTATTGGAAGCCAGCATCAGTTTCTTGGCCTCTGCCTGTGCTTCTGCTGACAATGGTACGTGAACCGCCATCTGGTCTCCGTCAAAGTCCGCATTATAAGCGGTACAGACCAACGGGTGCAGCTTGAGCGCACGCCCCTCAACTAGCACAGGCTCAAACGCCTGAATACCCAAACGGTGAAGTGTCGGCGCACGGTTGAGCAGAACCGGATGGTCTTTGATCACATATTCCAAAGCGTCCCAGACCTCGGTTTTTGCGCGCTCCACCATCTTCCTTGCGCTCTTGATATTATTCGCTCCACCGGTATCTACCAGCCGCTTCATAACGAAGGGCTTGAACAGCTCCAACGCCATTTCCTTGGGCAATCCGCACTGATACATTTTCAGTTCCGGCCCAACGACAATAACGGAACGTCCCGAGTAGTCAACACGTTTACCCAGCAGGTTTTGACGGAAACGGCCTTGCTTACCTTTGAGCATATCTGATAGGGATTTCAGCGGACGATTATTCGGACCCGTCACAGGACGTCCATGACGGCCGTTATCAATGAGGGCGTCCACCGCTTCCTGCAACATCCGCTTCTCATTACGCACAATGATATCCGGCGCATTAAGCTCCAGCATCCGTTTCAAACGGTTGTTACGGTTGATAACCCTTCTGTATAGGTCGTTCAAGTCGGAGGTTGCAAAACGACCGCCGTCCAGCAATACCATCGGACGCAGATCCGGCGGGATAACCGGAATCACGTCAAGGATCATCCACTCAGGACGGTTTCCGGAAATGCGGAACGCCTCAATCACGTCAAGCCGTTTCAGGAGCTTTATCTTCTTTTGGCCCTGTGCGTTGTCAATCTCGGACTTCAGCTCTGCGGAAAGCTTATCAAGATCAATATCTATCAACAGCTCCTTGACAGCTTCCGCTCCCATGCCGGCACGGAAATCGTCCTCGTACTTCTCCCGCATATCGACGTACTCTTTTTCCGTCAACAGCTGACCTTTTTCCAGCACTGTGTTTCCCGGATCGATGACAATATATTTGGTAAAATACAACACCTCTTCCAAGCGCTTAGGCGAGATGTCAAGCACCTGCCCAATACGGGAAGGCGTACCGCGGAAATACCAGATATGGGACACCGGCGCGGCCAGCTCAATGTGGCCCATCCGCTCGCGACGGACCTTTGCCCGAGTAACCTCAACACCGCATCGATCACAGATCTTCCCCTTAAAACGGATGCGTTTGTATTTACCGCAATGGCACTCCCAGTCCTTCTGCGGCCCAAAGATGCGTTCGCAGAACAGACCGTCACGTTCCGGTTTCTGTGTTCTGTAGTTGATGGTTTCCGGCTTTTCCACAACGCCGTAAGACCATTTCCTGATCTGCTCTGGGGAGGCCAATCCAATTTTGATGGACTCAAATGTATTAAACTCCAAAACGCTACCCTTCTTCCTTAGAATTTATCCTCTTCAAACATGCTTGCGTCGAAATCGATGTCTAATGAATCAAGGTCGGGTCCGAATTCATCCTCCTCGTCGGCATCCGGAACAAACCCGTTGTCCAAAATATTTTCCTGATCATTGATGACTTCCTCTTCAAAATCCAAATCGGAGGGCTGAATACCGATATCGTCATCATCCTCAAAGGTCTGCTTCAGGTCAATTTCCTCGCCTTCCGCATCCAATACTTTCACATCCAGCGTCAACGACTGCAATTCTTTAATGAGCACCTTGAACGACTCCGGAATACCCGGTTTGGGCACATTCTGGCCTTTGACTATCGCCTCGTAGGTCTTAACACGTCCGACCACATCATCGGATTTGACGGTTAGAATTTCCTGTAACGTATAAGCAGCGCCATAGGCCTCCAGCGCCCAGACCTCCATTTCGCCGAAGCGCTGCCCGCCGAACTGGGCTTTACCGCCAAGCGGCTGCTGTGTAACCAGAGAATAGGGGCCAGTTGAACGGGCGTGAATCTTATCGTCTACCAGATGGTGGAGCTTAAGAAAGTACATATAACCGACAGTAACCGGATTGTCAAACGCCTCACCGGTACGACCGTCATAGAGCACCGTTTTGCCGTCCTCGCGCAAACCGGCTTCCTTCAAGCATTCGCGGATGTCACTTTCATGTGCACCATCGAATACCGGCGTCATAATTTTCCATCCCAGTGCTTTGGCTGCATAGCCTAGATGCACTTCAAGTACCTGCCCGATATTCATTCGGGAAGGAACGCCCAGCGGGTTGAGAACGATATCCAAAGGTGTTCCATCCGGAAGGAATGGCATATCCTCCTGTGGCAAAATACGGGAAACAACGCCCTTATTGCCATGACGGCCCGCCATCTTGTCGCCGACGGAAATCTTTCGTTTCTGTGCAATATACACTCGAACAACCTGATTGACGCCCGCACTCAATTCATCACAGTTTTCACGCGTAAATACCTTCACGTCAACAACGATACCATATTCGCCGTGTGGGACACGCAGCGAATTGTCGCGCACCTCGCGCGCCTTCTCCCCGAAAATCGCACGCAGCAGACGTTCCTCCGCCGTCAGCTCCGTCTCACCCTTGGGGGTTACCTTTCCTACCAGAATATCGCCGCTGCGCACCTCGGCGCCGATCCGGATAATTCCTCGTTCATCGAGATCCTTCAGCGCATCGTCGCCAACGTTGGGGATATCGCGGGTAATTTCTTCCGGCCCAAGCTTGGTGTCGCGGGACTCTATTTCATGCTCCTCAATGTGAATCGATGTAAAGACGTCGTCGCGGACGACTTTCTCATTGATGAGGACCGCATCCTCGTAGTTATAACCTTCCCAGGTCATGAAACCGATAAGGACGTTCTTACCCAAGCTGATTTCGCCGTCACAGGTTGCGGGTCCATCCGCGATAACCTGCCCCTTGGTTATTTTTTCGCCCTTCTCGACAATCGGACGCTGGTTGACACAAGTGCCCTGGTTGGAGCGTTTGAATTTAATCAGCTTATAGCTATGCTTTTCGCCGGCTTCATCGCAGATGATGATCTCGTCTGCTGACACCTTCTCGACGTAGCCGTCCTCCTTGGCCAGTACCACGACGCCGGAATCCACCGCTGCCTTGTATTCCATACCGGTTCCGACAATCGGGGAATCGGTGACCATCAGCGGTACTGCCTGCTTCTGCATGTTGGATCCCATCAGCGCGCGGTTAGCGTCGTCGTTCTCCAAGAACGGAATCATAGCTGTCGCAACTGAAACGACCATTTTCGGAGAGACGTCCATAAAGTCGACGTTTTCCCGCTCCGTCTCAAAAATCTGATCACGGTACCGCGCGTTGACTTTAGCGCGGGCAAAGGTGCCCTCTTCGGTCAACGGCTCGTTTGCCTGTGCAACAACGTAATTATCCTCTACGTCAGCCGTCATATAAACGACTTCGTCGGTAACCACGCCGGTTTCCTTGTTGACTTTGCGATACGGCGCCTCGATAAAGCCATACTCGTTAATCCGCGCAAAAGACGCTAAATAAGAGATAAGGCCGATATTTGGACCTTCCGGCGTCTCGATCGGGCACATACGTCCGTAATGGCTGTAATGTACGTCACGCACCTCAAAGCCGGCACGGTCACGGGAAAGTCCGCCAGGGCCAAGCGCAGAAAGACGCCGCTTATGCGTTAGCTCGGCGAGAGGATTGTTCTGATCCATAAACTGCGACAGCGGCGAGGATCCGAAAAACTCTTTGATTGCCGCCACCACTGGACGGATGTTGATAAGCGCCTGCGGCGTAACAACGTCCATATCCTGCGCCTGCAATGTCATACGCTCGCGAATGACGCGTTCCATCCGCGCAAAACCGATACGGAACTGATTCTGCAAAAGCTCTCCAACGCTACGAATACGGCGGTTGCCAAGGTGATCGATGTCATCGACAACGCCAATCCCATAAGCGAGGTTATTTAGATAGTTGATGGAAGCAAAAATATCGTCGATAATGATATGTCCCGGAATCAGCTCGTTAATCCGGCGCTTGATCTCTTCTTTGATTGCTTCCTCGTCCGACGAACCCTCCAGGATTTCCCTCAGTACGCTCAGCCGCACCTTTTCGTTGACGCCCAGCTCACGTACGTCGCATGCAAACGGCAAGAATTTTTCCATATCCACCATACCGTTGCCAAACACTTTCACCTCATGCTCCTCCACCTGGAGCATGACGACATTGACACCGGCATCCTGAATGGCGAAAGCCTTCTCTTTGGTCAGCAGCTCACCCGCCTCGGCCAGGACTTCACCCGTCAGTTCATTCACAACAGGCTGTGCTAGGCGCTGTCCGGCAATCCGCGGACCGATTGCCAGTTTCTTATTATATTTATAACGTCCGACGCGGGACAGGTCATAACGCTTTGCGTCAAAGAACAGCGCATTGAGATGGGAAAGCGCGCTGTCCACTGTCGGCGGCTCGCCTGGACGTAGTTTCTTATAGACTTCTAAAAGAGCCTCTTCTGTATTTTTAGTCGTATCCTTCTGCGTAATGGTCTGTACCAACCGCTCGTCCTCACCGAACAGCTCATAAATCTCAGAATCGGAGCCAACGCCAAGCGCACGAATAAAAACAGTAATTGGAATTTTACGGTTTTTATCAATACGGACGTAAAACACATCATTGGAGTCGGTTTCATATTCCAGCCATGCGCCGCGGTTTGGGATCACCGTGGAATGGAACAGCTTTTTGCCGGTTTTATCATAGTCAAAGCCGTAATAGACACCGGGAGAACGAACAAGCTGCGATACAATCACACGTTCGGCGCCATTAATGACAAAGGTGCCGCTATCAGTCATCAGCGGGAAATCTCCCATAAAGATTTCCTGTTCCTTTATCTCTCCTGTTTCTTTATTTAAAAGCCTGGCCTTGACCCTCAAGGGGGCCGCATAGGTTACGTCGCGCTCCTTGCATTCTTCCACACTGTATTTGGGGGTATCATCGAGCCTGTAGTCCACAAAGTCCAGCACCAGGTTGCCGTTGTAATCGGTCACCTCGGAAACGTCGCGGAAGACCTCCTTCAGCCCTTCTTCCAGGAACCAATTATACGAGTTCTTTTGCACCTCGATGAGATTTGGCATATCAAGAACCTCGTTGATTCTGGAAAAGCTCATACGTTCGTTCTTACCAAACTTAACTGGCTTGACATTCACCATTGGCCTTATCACTCCATTCCATATTTTAAAGCGCGGCGGCATTGCTCCCAGTATGGCCCTTTGCCCGCAACGCTACTTCCTACAAAGACCAAAAGCCGCCCTACCCACCGGAACATAGGTTCTGTAGGAAAAACGGCACGCCCGCACCTGCCTGTCCGCACCAAGGACGGCGGGCGAATAATTCACAATTTCGACAAAAATGTCCCCTTGATATCACAGGTTCAATATGGTATACTTTGCTTAACTTTATTGGAAATGGACACAATTACCGATTATGATACAGTATCTTATTATATAACATCTAGCTGCCCTTGTCAACAGGTGGATGCGCCAAAAAATGCACAAACTTTCAGTCCTTGTCCCTTAAATATTTAGGGGAAAGGGCTGTTTTTTATCGATATGTAGGATTTTCGGATGTTCTAAGCGCGATTTACCGTTTATCCGTCCGGATTTGTCGTCTTTTTGGGAAAACTAAGCTAGAAAAAATCAAGGAGAGCGATCTAAGAAAATCGGTTCAATATTTCGCACATATAGGAAGTTAAATTTAACGGAAGGGTTCCTTCCAGGACATCAGCGGCAAAGCATCTTACCATGTATTCCTCAAATGCGTTGACGCTTCCATCCTCATCGTCAGACAGATAATATGATCCATCCACACCGGGATAACGTATATGCAGCCGCCGGATGATGTCTCGCACCTCTTGTACATAGGGATGTACAATGGGGTGTAAAAACTCATGGATAACAGCTTCCGGATGAAACGCGCCGGAACAAAAAAAGAACTGCTTTCCATAGATGTGGTAGTCTGCGGAGTATGCGCACTTTATGGGATTGAGAACGATAGATATTTTTTGAATAGGGGAAGCGTATTGTGAGGCACAAAAATCAATAATCCGTCCAATTTGATCCAGCTCGTTTTTCCGAGCACGATTCTGTTCCTCAATCCAAGTGTTCTCCCACTTCAAGTAGTTTTGAAAGCTGTTGCAGTTTAAAATGCACACCAGCGCCGAAGGAAAGTCCTTGACCCAATCCCAGAAATCCTGATTTCGTTCGGCTTCAGATAGATTGCTTGCAGTCATTATGTCATTTTGGAAGACCTCAAACGCTTTAAATTGCGTACAGGCGTGATCCATGAAAAACGTTGCGGACTCTAACGCCGCAGCCCGAGGCCAGTACGGGTACACTTCGCAGGTATTCTGCCTGACTTTGGTAAAAAACGAAACCGTACAATCTATTTCAGCTTGAAGGAAACTCTCAATTGTTTCTTTGAGAGCTATGTCTTTTTCATAAGCGAAATCCTCATAGCCGCAATGCAGCAAGGCAAAGTAAATGGCAGATATTTCCGGTATGTTTTGAATTAGAATTCGTTCCCCCATTCAGATTCCCTCCTTTTCTTTGGAAGCCAAGCTAATAAGGGGCATTTTAATCCCCCTTCACCTGCTCCTTTATTATCCCATATTCAACGCAGGATAACAAGTTTTTCTATGGTGTTCTTGCCAAAAACACCGTAAATTTATTACGTGAGGAGTTTTCCTTTTGAACCTAACCTGCCAAATCGCCACAGGTCTGGACGCGCTGCCCGCCGCCCGGGAAATTCGCCGTGAGGTGTTCATGCTCGAGCAAGGCTTTACCCATGAATTTGACGACACTGACGCCGTCGCCCTGCATCTGCTGTTCTGCGATGGAGACACGCCCGCCGCCACGGGACGCGTCTATCCGGACATAAGCCGCCCTGGTCTATGGCATATCGGACGCGTCGCGGTGCGCAAGCCTTTCCGCGGGAAGGGCATCGGCGCACAGGTAATCGCGCGACTGGAGGAGGAAATTCGCCATCTTGGAGGGATGTCCGTCGAACTCGACGCCCAGCTTCAGGCGGAGGGCTTCTACCAGCGGCTGGGCTACGTCCGCGCTGGGGAGGAGCATCTCGACGAGCACTGTCCCCATGTCACAATGCGCAAGAAGCTGGAGTAACGCATACCATCGTCGTTCTCTACCATCACATTATGACGGATAAAATGAATTCAGCGGCGGTATCCACCACAACCGGCGGTTGTACGCCGCTCTCTTTTTTGAAAATACGCGTCGCTTCTTTTTTCATCTCTATGGTGATAAGATTAAGGTAGAAATATGAGGGAGGACAGGTATGATCAATAAAGTACATTTCGGTAAACGAATCTCTTCTTACCGCCGGAATCTGGAGCTATCCCAAACACAACTGGCTGAAAAACTCGGCGTCACGCCGCAGGCTGTTTCGAAATGGGAATGCGGTACGGCGCTGCCGGACATCGACCTGCTGCTCACGCTTTCCCATCTGTATCAGGTATCCATCAACGACATGCTGGAAGAACCAAATCTTGTCTCGAAATTAGCGAACCGCCCCTTTGATATGGACGGGATTGCTTACTTTGTTTCCAAAACGGAACGTGAACACAACGTGGCATGGGCGCAGCAAATCGTAAACGACTCCTGGATTGCCCGTAATTGGGAAAGCCAAATGTCCAGCATCAGCCAAGCACGCCACAACATTGCCCAACGCATCGTCTCGCACGGCGGCGTTATCCTGGAAATTGGAACCGGTCCCGGAGGCGGTTATATGCCCTGCATACTGAAGCACAATCCGGAAGCGGTGGTCATTATCAGCGATCTCTCCCCTACTGTTGTCAATGAATGGAAACGCTTTTTAGACAAAGAGATGGATCCGCCGAATGTCAGCTATGCCGCTTTTGACTTCTGCGAGATTCCTTTTTCGGATTGCAGTATCGACGTGGTGTCGGACGGAGGGGGAATCGGAAACGCCGAAGGCGACAAGGGGAACGCATTGAAAGAAGCCTGGCGCGTCTTGAAACCTGGCGGCCTGCTAGTCACTTCAACCGGATTTGTCACAAAGGAAACCTTTGCGTCTCTGCCGGCGTATGCGCAGAGAGTGCTCCAAGAAAAGCGTCCGGATATTTTCATCGATTTATACGAAGAAACTGTACTCGCCGGATTTCGGAAAATCGACAGCATCATCAGCGGGTACTGGTACACCGCCGATGACGACAGCTCAATAGCCAATCTGGCCAGGGAGTTGGGGGTGAACCTGAAATTCACGAGCTATGTGCGTTTTTGTGAAAAATAAAGCGACCCACAGGCAGAAAACCTTCTGCCGCACCTGATCATCACAGACGCGCTTCCTCGTTTTCTCGTACTTTTGTAGGAAAGTCTTGCAAAAGATGTTCAGTTGTGCTATAGTAATAACCCCAGCCCCTGAAAAAGGGGCTTTTTCGGCTGTCAGCGACCCCGCTGGCAAATATTGACGACAGCAAGGAGGACAGGCATGATCACGCTGGAAAACATCAACAAGACGTTCCGCGTGGCGCGGCGCAGCGCAGGCTTTTCACAAGCCGTTAGGTCGCTGTTCCTTCGGGAGTACGAGGCCGTCCACGCACTACGGGATGTCTCCTTCACCGTCGGAGACGGAGAGATGGTCGGCTACATCGGCCCTAACGGCGCCGGCAAAAGCAGTACCATCAAGGTGATGAGCGGCATTCTCACTCCCGACAGTGGTCGCTGCGACATCGACGGACTGACGCCATGGAAGGACCGCACCGACCATGTTCGGCGTATCGGCGTCGTTTTCGGACAGCGCTCCCAGCTGTGGTGGGATGTGCCCGTCGCAGACTCGTTCGAGTTGATCCGCGACATTTACGGTGTCGGACATGCCGACTTTGCACGGACCTTGGACGAGCTTGTCGAGACGCTCGATCTGGCTCAGATCGTCCGCACCCCAGCGCGGCAATTAAGCCTTGGTCAGCGGATGCGCTGCGAAATTGCCGCCTCTCTTCTGCACAATCCTGCCATCCTGTTTCTGGACGAGCCGACCATCGGCCTGGACGCAGTATCCAAAATCGCGGTACGCCAGTTCATCAAGAAGCGCTGCCGCGAGTATGGTACGACCGTCATCCTCACCACCCATGACATGCAGGATATCGAAGCGCTTGCCGATCGCATCCTGTTGATCGGTAAAGGGCAGATTTTGTTGGACGGTACGCTTGACGATTTGAAAAAACGTGCCTCAGCGGTACGCACCATCACAGTTGAATACTGCGCAGGTTCCTTCTCTCCCTTGCTGGGGCTGACGCAACAAAGCGCTCTGGATGGGCGTGCCGTCTTCGCAGTAGACACTTCTGTGTTGTCTGTTTCCCGCGCGATTGCCCATCTGTCGGCAGGTGCAGAGATCACCGACCTGTCCGTCGCGGGCGCAAGCGCTGAAGAGATGGTCGTGTCATTGTATGAGGAGTTTGCGATATGAAAGCCTCCTTATCATCCCGGGCGCGCATGTACGGCAGCCTGTTCCGCGTACGTTTCATTAACGGCCTGCAATACCGGGCCGCAGCCGCCGCAGGCGTCTGTACCCAGTTCGCCTGGGGATTCATGGAAATTCTTTTGTTCCGCGCTTTTTATCAGGCCGACCCGCCGGCCTTTCCGATGGAATTTTCCGCGCTGGCATCCTATATCTGGCTGCAGCAGGCCTTTCTCGCACTGTTCATGTCCTGGTTTCTGGAGAACGACGTCTTTGCCGCGATCACTGACGGCAATATTGCCTACGAGTTAGCCCGCCCCATAGATCTGTACAGCAAGTGGTTTATTCAAAACCTCGCTGGACGCGTCTCACGCGCACTACTGCGTTGCGCACCTATCCTCCTTGTCGCCGCACTACTACCCGCCCCCTATGGTCTTTCCCTGCCCTCCTCCCCCTTAGCATTCGCCGTATTCCTGCCGACGATGGCGCTGGGATTGTGCACGGTCGTCTCGTTCTGTATGATCGTCTATATCGCGACGTTTTACACCCTTTCACCTCTCGGCGTCCGGGTCATCGCACTGTCCATCACCGATCTGCTGACCGGCTCCCTCGTCCCGCTCCCCTTCTTTCCTGACACGATACGCCGCATCGTCGAGTTGACACCCTTTGCGTCCATGCAGAACCTGCCGCTGCGCGTCTACAGCGGCAACATTGCCGGTGAGGAGCTGATCAGAGGCGTCCTCGTCCAGGTCTTCTGGCTTGCGGCGCTCGTGATCGCCGGGCGGCTGTGGATGCGTCACGCACTGCGACGCATCGTCGTACAGGGCGGTTAGTGGTTAGCATGTTAAAATAAAAAATGTCTGCGACGACAGGAGGGATTCCCATGCGGCTATATCTACGTTACTTTGCGATCCATGTGAAAAGCCAAATGCAGCACAAGGCTTCGTTTTTCCTGACCATTTTAGGACAGTTCCTCGGCGCTTTCTCTGCTTTTCTCGGCATCTACTTTATGTTTACCCGCTTCAATCAGGTCGAGGGCTTCACCTACAGCGAAGTCCTCCTGTGTTTCGCCACCGTCCTGATGGCCTTTTCCCTGGCGGAATGCTTCTTCCGCGGCTTCGACGCCTTTTCGTCCATGATCAGCAACGGCGAGTTCGACCGCATCCTGGTACGGCCGCGGGGTATCGTCTTTCAGGTGCTTGCCTCAAAGGTTGAACTGACGCGTTTGGGCCGGCTGCTACAGTCGGTGCTTGTCTTCGCCTACGCAATCCCCGCCAGCGGCGTTCCATGGCAGATGGACAAAGTCGTCACTCTGCTGCTGATGATCCTGTGCGGGACTGCGGTATTTTCCGGTCTTTTCCTGATTTATGCAGGTTTGTGCTTTTTTACAACGGAAGGTCTGGAGGTGCTGAATATCTTCACTGACGGTGGACGGGAGTTCGGGAGATACCCCTTCGTTGTTTACGGCAAGCCGGTTCTTTTATTCTTTACCTTCGTCGTCCCACTGGCGCTGTTTCAATATTATCCCTTTCTCTATCTCATCGGGCGTAGCCAAAACCCACTGTACATGCTGCTACCGCTTGCAAGCCTTGGGTTCCTTCTCCCATGTTATGCTTTATGGCGGATCGGTCTGCGACATTACAGATCGACGGGGTCGTAACGAAAAAAGGGGAAAACTCCTTAAGGTGTCTCCCATAAAGTGCTGCTTTTATGACGGTATTATTGAAAAACTATGCCGGCTCATGTTCGGCTTGTCCTCTTCTTACCTTCAGTTTTTCGATAAAATGTCATACAATATCATTGTTTTTGTTCACGAATTCTTGAACAATGTCCAGCATTCATCCTCCCATTTTTATATGCTTTCGAATAAGGACAACGACGCTGTTCATCAATAAAGCAGATAGAAAAGAGCATCCTCATATGTTAAAATACGAATATAAAAATGAGCAAAAAATTGAAAATTATCGGGGGAATTAGATTGCCAAAACTCATTATATTAAGAGGAAATTCCGGCAGTGGCAAAACAACGGTCGCTAAAATACTTCAGGAAAAGTTCGGTTCAAATACAATACGACTTTCCCATGACATGATTCGTATGGAGATGCTTCATGTATGGGGTGCTGAAGGAACCATAAAATCGGAACCACTCTTGATTCATTTATTGAAATATGGGAAACAACATTCCGAAATTACGATACTGGAAGGTATTCTTCCCGCTAAGGAGTATCATCTTTTATTTGAGACTGCCGTCAAAGAATATGGTCAGAATATTTTTGCTTACTACTATGAAATACCGTTTGAAGAAACTCTAAGAAGGCATCGTACAAAACCAAATTGTAATGATTTTGGTGAGGCCGATATGAAAAGATGGTGGAAAGAAAAAGATTATATTGATATCATACCGGAAACTATTTTAGATGAAAAATTCAGTTTGGAAGATGCTGTGGAACTCATCTACCGGGATGTGATGGCTTCATTGACGACAGATTCCCATTTATCGTGAAACTATCAAAACAAAAAAAGCCGTCCAGAATAGAAAAAACGCGGTGTCCTTGACTGATAGGTTGCTAAAAGAGCACAAGCGAATAAGACCGCTTGCGCTCTCTACCTATTATGGTATATTCGCATGTAGGAAATAACATCTCTTGATGGTTTGCGGTTTGTCAAAGGTGAAATAAGGGGGTTTTCATCTCTTATCCTTAAAATAACGTTCTTCTACGTAACAAGAAAAAAAACAGCGTATCCCTTTTTCCAGCGATACGCACTGTTTTCGTTGCAATCCTGTTTGTCAGCCGTTGCGTTCGTTTATAATACTCCCTTCGTGAAACGCTTTACATCTCAAAGTCACAGCAAGCACGGGCGGTCGTCACCTGGGCGATAAACTTTTTTACCTCTCCATGTGCCGTATCACCCTGATAACGCTCGTATTCCTCCCACGAAGCGTGCGTCGTCGTCAATACGACCTGATAAGCCGATGTCAAGCCGATTCCGACCTCGGCGGTCAGCAGTCCCTCCGACACACCGACCAGCGCTTCCAGTCGCCTTTTCATCTCCGCTGCATGTTCCCTCCGATTTTCTTCTTTCAACGTCCACATCACAATATGCTTTACCACGATAATACCTCTCCATCCCTGTTCGAGATTGTATGGATTGCTCGCCGCAATGATACGCCCGCTTGGCAGCGGAAAGGATTCGTGCGGCTTGATCCGTTTTCAGTTATTGTACCTGAATTTTCGATCGGTGTCCAGTGTAACGGTGTAAACTTTCTGAACAAATACAGGCATCTCCTTGAAAATGCCATTCCATCAGTTTTTTCCGTTTAGCCAGTATTTACGATCCAGGCTGCGGTACTGTACCGCTTGCCCGATGTGCGTTTTCCCGATCCGTTCTTCGCCGTCGAGATCGGCGATGGTACGTGCCACCTTGACGATACGATCATAGGCGCGGGCGGACAGGCCCATTTTGTCAAAGGCCTTTTTCAGCAGCGCGACGGCGTCGTCCGTCATGGGACAGGCCTCCTGTAACATTGACGGCGTCAGGCGCGCGTTACATGTGATACCCATTTTCTCATACCGCGCCGTCTGGATGGCACGCGCCCGCTCGACTCGCGCACGGATAGCAGAAGACGTCTCCTCCGGCTGCGATGAGCTAAGCTGCTCGAACTCTACCGGCGCAACGTCGATATGCAAATCCAGCCGATCCAACAGCGGCCCGCTCACCCGTGAAAGATAACGGGAAACCTGCTGCTGTGAACAAGTGCAGGGACGCGTCGGATGCCCGAAATATCCGCAAGGGCATGGATTCATAGCAGCTACGACCATGATCGAGCATGGGTAACTGACGGTACCTGAGACGCGGGATATAGTCACCCTGCCGTCCTCCATCGGCTGACGAAGAATTTCCATCGCCGGACGTGAAAACTCCGGTAGCTCGTCAAGAAAAAGCACACCATTGTGCGCTAACGAAATTTCTCCTGGCCTCGGAACGCTGCCACCACCCGACAGCCCTGCCGGGGAGACCGTATGATGCGGCGCACGGAATGGCCTGTGCACACAAAGCGGCGTATCCTTAGACAACTGCCCTGCAACGGAATGAATCTTCGTCGTTTCAATAGACTCTTGGAATGTCATCGGCGGCAGAATCGACGGCATCCGCTTTGCCAGCATACTTTTCCCCGCTCCGGGACTACCAATCAACAGGGCGTTATGACCGCCCGCAGCGGCGATTTCCAGTGCCCGCTTGGCGGCCTGCTGTCCTTTTACCTCGCAAAAATCCCCATAAAATACACCGTTTTCCCGCACCTTCGGAGATGGCTCGGGAGAAAGGCCCCCTTTCCCATCCAGAAACTGCAGCAGTGTACTGACATCCGGTACGCCGTAGACCTCAATTCCTTTGACAACCGCACCTTCGGCCACATTGTCGACCGGGACGAAAATCCGCTTCAACCCCTCCGCCTTGGCCTGCATCACCATTGGCAAAACCCCACTGACAGGGCGCACGTCTCCCTTCAGGGACAGCTCTCCGACAAAGGCACTGTGCGCACACTCCTGTGCAAAGTGGCCCATCGCCCCCAGCACCGCCATCAAGATGGGCAAATCGTAGATCGCACCAATTTTTTTCATATCTGCTGGAGCGAGGTTTGCCACTACCTTGCATTGCGGAAATTCCAATCCGCAATATCGCATGCTCGATCGCACGCGGTCCCGGCTTTCTTTGACTGCCGCGTCAGGCAGGCCGACAATTTCGAAACCAGGCAGCTGCCGTGCCATGTCGACCTCCACAGTCACCAAACAGGCATCCAGACCGTTTAACCCAAAGCTGTTGATTTGTGAAAACATCTTACATCCCCCATTCTGAAAAGTAAGCAGGACGTTGCGTAAAGGTGCAGGCTTAGCGATAGTCGGGTGAGGTAAAGACCGCTTTGACGGCGTCATACGCCAGCTTGCGGCGGCGGTACTCGTCCACCACACCTTTGTTGTTCATCGTCTTAGGACGGGCGTAGAAGTTTTCTGGGCTGACACGGCAGTCGGCGAACATCCAGACGAACACCCCCGCCGTCCCCGGGTGGGACAGCACGGCACGCAGCTGATCGTCCAGAATCTGCGCCTGCTTCTCCTCCGACCACTTCAGCCCGTTGCTCACATGATATCCGTAAATCCCGCCCGCGCCGATTTCGCTGACGATAAAGGGCTTGCCCCTGCCGGGCGTCTTATCCTGCAGCCACTCATACATCTCCTGCAAATACTGTGCCGACGGCTCATCGTGATACCAGCCGGGATAAATGTTGAAGGACACGACATCCGGCAGATCGAGCGAAATGTCCCAAGGGTATTTGCAGCTGGCAAAGGTCACCGGGCGTGAACGGTCCGTCGCCCGAATTTGTGCGAGCTGACGCTCGTAGCAGCTCCGTCCGTACTGTGTGTCGCTGGCGCACTCGTTGAGAATCCCCCAGATGAAAATCGACGGGTGGTTATAGTGCGCCAGCAGCATCTCCCGGATACAGTCCGCGCTTTGCCGGTCAAAATTCGGGTTTTGCATCTGCTTTTCGCTCAGACCTCTGGCATGGGACTCCTCCCAGACCAAAATGCCTTTTTCGTCGCACAGATCCAAAAACAGCTCGTCGTTGGGGTAGTGGCTGGTGCGGACGGCGTTGGCCCCAAGATCCAGCAGCAGGTTGAGGTCGGCGTCCATCGCCTGGAAGGGCAGGGCGCTGCCGAACTGTCCGTGATCCTCGTGACGGTTGAAGCCCTTGATTCGGATCGGTTCGCCGTTGAACAGGATCTTATCCCCCTCCACACGGACCTCCCGGAAGCCGACGCGCTCGATGAGGTCGTCCAGCGCCCGGCCCTCCCCGTCATACAGACACACTTTCAGCAGGTACAGCGTTGGCTGAGACAGATGGTACGTCTGCGCCTGCGGGAAACGGAAAGTTCCCTCGGCCTCGGCCTGACCGGACGCGGGCACGTCTACGCCGCCGAAATCACAGTCGACGCCGCAAAGCGTTGCACGTACGGCCACCCACTGCTCCCTGGATGACAGATTCGTCACCGTGACGCGCATCTGAGCCTCCCAAACGCCGTCAACACCCAGACAGGGCGTAAACGCGAGACGCTGTACAAAAACGTCCGGCACCCACTCGAGCACAACCGGGCGCGTAATACCGCCGTAGCTGTGGTAGTCGTTGGCCACATGCAGCGCCGAGTCCTCCGAAAAGCCGTTGTCGGCGATGATCTCCAGCGTATGCGCTCCGTCTGCAACACCCGTCCGTAGCGCGTCGAAGGGGGTATACGCCCCGTAATGGGTACATATCGTCTCGCCGTCCAACAGCACCTGCGCGGAATGCCCGACGCCCTTGCATACCAAACGCAGGTTGCCGCCGCCGGAGAATTGGGTCGTGTACCGTCCTTTTCCGCGATAGTCCCCAAAGGCGGGATAACTCTCCCAGCAGCTCGGTACCGCGACGGAAAAACTCTCGTCTGCGCGCGGCCCGTCCAGCGGCGAGAACGTCCACACCCCGGACAACTCCTTCTGATGGCGGATTTCGTGTGTCTCAAAAGCGCGTATCACAGTCATCGTCTCCCTTACTAAAATGTCTGAGACTGGATATTTTGTCCAAAGGCTCCCAGTCTACGGATAAAACCGGTAAAAGCCCGTTCCAACGGGCTTTTTCACCTTCATTATACGCCCTTTCGACAGGAAAAAGCAAGCCCCCGCCGCAATTTTCCTCACATGTCTTTCCAAAGCCCGGATTGTGTGCTATAATGGGCTTGTTAATGGAAAAAAAACGGAAAGGAAGTTCAAACATGGATACAACTGTCCAGAAGCTTTACGAGCTTTGGTGCGAAAAAGCAACCGGCGACGCTGATCTGGTTAACGAGCTCGCTTCGATAAAAGGGGATTCAGACGGGATTTACGATCGGTTTTACCGGGATCTGGAGTTCGGCACGGGAGGGTTGCGCGGCGTCATCGGTGCCGGTACCTACCGCATGAATATCTATACCGTTCGCAAGGCGACGCAGGGTCTCGCTAACTACCTGATGTCGTCGGGGAGTAAACAGCCAAAAGTCGCTATCGCGTATGACAGCCGCATCAAGTCGGACGTGTTCGCCAAGGAGGCCGCGAACGTCCTTTCTGCCAATGGGATCAAGGTCTATATCTATCCTGAGCTTATGCCAACGCCCATGCTTTCCTTTGCTGTGCGGGACCTGAAATGTGACGCCGGTATCGTGATCACCGCCAGCCATAACCCTGCTAAATATAACGGTTACAAGGTCTACGGGTCTGACGGCTGCCAGATTACGCTGGAAGTTGCTGAAAAGGTTCTGGCTGCAATCGAGAAAGTCGATATTTTTAACGACGTCCGCAGTACCTGCTATGACTGCGCAGTTGGCGCCGGTCTTATTGAGTACATCTCCCAGGACGTCATCGAGCGTTACCTTGACTGCGTCGCACAGCAGTCCGTACACCCAGAGCTGTGCGCCAAAAGCGGTTTGAAGGTACTGTATACGCCCTTGTGCGGCAGTGGCAACAAGCCGGTGCGCGCCATCCTGGACAAAATTGGCATTAAGGATGTTACCGTCGTAAAAGAGCAAGAGATGCCTGACGGTAATTTCACCACCTGTCCCTATCCGAATCCTGAAATCCGTGAGGCCCTCGCCGTCGGACTGGAGACCTGCAAAAGCGTCAAACCGGATCTTTTGCTTGCCACCGATCCTGACTGCGACCGCGTCGGTATCGCCGTCAAGGACGGCGACGATTACGTCCTCTTCACTGGTAACGAGGTCGGTGCAATGCTGCTGGAATACATCTGCCGGGAACGCACCCGGATGGGTACTATGCCCCAGCGTCCCGTCGCGGTCAAAACCATCGTCACCACCCAGATTGCCTCGGAAATTGCGAAAGAATATGGTGTTGAAATCCGTAATGTCCTCACTGGTTTCAAGTTCATCGGCGAGCAGATCGGTTTTCTGGAGCGTGATGGCGAGCAGGATCGTTATATTTTCGGCTTTGAGGAAAGCTACGGCTACCTCGCCGGCAGCTACGTCCGCGATAAGGACGCCGTCGTCGGCTCCATGCTGATTTGCGAAATGGCCGCCTTCTACAAGAGCCAGGGCAGCAGCCTCTTGCAGGCACGCCGCGAAATGTATGAAAAGTACGGTGTCTATCACCATTCTCAGGTCAGCTTTACCTGCGAGGGAGCCAGCGGCATGGAACGGATGCAGGAGATCATGACTTCCCTGCGTACCCAGACGCCGAAGGAAATCGCCGGCTTGAAGGTCACCGCCTTCTCCGACTACAAGGCGAGCGAGTCCGTCGACTTTGTGACCGGTAAAAAGTCCGCGATCGATCTGCCCAAGTCCGACGTGCTCGAATTTGACCTGGAAAACGGCGCCAGTGCGATCATCCGCCCGTCCGGCACCGAGCCGAAAATCAAGATTTACTATACCACTAAGGGTACCACCATGGACGAAGCCTGTGAGTTGGAGGCCCGTATCAACGAAGATTTCACCCAAATCCTCGGATTCTAAAATGTTATCACTAATCGAAAAGCTCCCGTACCCCGGGAGCTTTTCTCAAAATCTCCTTCTCTGTATCGGGGATATCCCGGGGCTTTGCCCCGAACCCCCCTTAGGGAACTTTTTTGTAAAGAAGGTTCCTAAACGGAGTCTGAGGCAGAGCCTCAGGGTACCTCTGCTATAGGGAAGGAATTTCTGGAGGGAAAGCTTATGGAGACTATGGAACTGCGAAACGGGCGGGACATGCTGTCGATGCAGCGTTTGACGTTTGGCGCGGGTGGTTTTGACGACTACGCCAAGCGCGACGCCTATTTCGCGCTGCTGGACATTTACTATGACGAGTTCGGCGGCCGCAGCTTTGACACGGCGCGGATGTACTGCGACTGGGTACCGGGCGGCGACGGCGTGAGCGAACGCGTTCTGGGCGAATGGATCCACGCGCGGGAAGCGGCGGGACGCCTGCGCCGGCAGGAGATTGTCGTCACGACAAAAGGAGGCCATCCCCGCCATGAAGACATGCACGGCAGCCGGCTCGACTCAGAAAGCCTGACATACGACCTCATGACCAGTTTAGAGACGCTGCAATTACCGTATGTAGACGTCTACCTGCTTCATCGGGACTGCCCATCGGTACCGGTATCTGAGATCATGCCTACGTTGGACAGTTTCGTACGGGACGGCAAGATACGTTTTCTCGGCGTGTCCAACTGGCGCGTTGAACGGATCGCCGAAGCAAACCGCTATGCCATCGAACATGGCCTGACCCCCTTTTCCGTCAGCCAAATCAGCTTCAGTCTCGCCCGTTCGACGCCGCAGCAGTATGGAGACGACACGCTGGTGTGTATGAACGACCACGAGTACGCATGGTATCTGAGCAACGACTTTCCCGTCATGGCCTTCTCCGCGCAGGCCAAGGGTTTCTTCTCCAAGCTCATTGCAGGCGAGGCGGTGACACCGAAAATCAACAGCCGTTTCCTCACCGACGAAAACCTTGCCCGACTGGAACGCGTCCGCGCCGTTGCGACGGCCAAAGGTGTATCACCCGCGGCGGTGGCGATGGCTTACCTAATGGAGAACCCTGTCCGCACCAGTGCTATCTTTAGCTGTCGCACGCCAGCACAGCTGCGCGATACCCTTTCTGCATCACAGGTGCATCTTGGCGAGGATTGCGTTCGATTCCTTGACGCCGGGTCACCCCTTATCTTCTAATTTCCCCGTTTGACGCAAAAACGCTTTTTTTGACCCGTTTCAGGCTTTGCGCTTTCCCAATGGTTCTGGTACAATAGGAGCATGACAAAAAGCTTCTTGTCTCTACCCGGAGGCCGTTTTGTGCTCCGGGAACAAATGAAAGGGGGAAAACCGATGTACGGCTATCTGATGCTCTGGGCGGGCGTCATGATCGTTACGGCACTGATTGAGCTCGCCTCGGTCCAGCTTGTCTCAATCTGGTTCTCCGCAGCCGCACTCATCACCTTCGTGGTAACGATGTTCGATATCCCGCTATGGGCACAACTGATTATCTTTGTGGCCGCCTCGCTGATTCTGTTGATTGCAACGCGTCCGCTGGTGAAAAAATTTCTCCACCAAAAAGCGGTCGCCACCAACGCAGATCAGAATCTGGGACAGGTTGGCGTGGTCGTCCAGACGATCGACAATCTTTTGGGGGAAGGACGTGTCGCCGTGGGCGGCCTGGACTGGTCCGCCCGAAGCGCAGACGGCAGCGTCATTGAAAAAGGCTGTGAAGTCGTCGTCCAGAAAATCGAGGGTGTGAAGGTCATTGTCCGCCCGAAAGAAGAGAATCCATGTCCCGAGGCGCAAAGCAGCGATCCTGCTTTATAAGCGTCCGGACAAAATAAAACAGGGGGTAAATGTATGGAACTTTTATGGATTGGTTTAGGTGTGCTGGTTATTCTTTTGATTTTCGTCATCACGCGGATCAAGATTGTGCCGCAGTCGCAGGTGTATGTCATCGAGCGTCTGGGCGCTTACCACGCCGACTGGCATACCGGTATGCATTTTCTAGTGCCCTTCGTCGACAAAGTCGCTAAGCGTGTGTCGATGAAGGAGGTTGTCGTTGACTTCAAGCCACAACCGGTCATCACAAAAGATAACGTGACCATGCAGATCGACACCGTCGTCTTTTACCAGGTCACCGACCCGAAACTGTACACCTACGGTGTGGAACGTCCGCTGTCCGCAATCGAAAACCTGACTGCCACGACGTTACGTAACATTATCGGTGAGTTGGAACTGGACGCTACACTGACCTCCCGTGACTTCATCAACACCAAAATCACCTCCATCCTCGACGTTGCGTCAGACAAATGGGGAATCAAGGTCAACCGCGTGGAACTAAAAAACATCCTGCCTCCGCGCGAAATCCAGGATGCGATGGAAAAGCAGATGAAGGCGGAACGGGAACGTCGCGAACTCATGCTGCAGGCTGAAGGCCAGAAGAACAGCGCTATACTGGTCGCTGAGGGTGAAAAACGGTCACAGATTCTGCGTGCCGAAGCAGAAAAGGAATCGGCTGTGTTGCGAGCGCAGGCTGAAAAGGAAGCTTTGATCCTACGAGCCGACGCTGTACGTGAACAGAAAATCCGCGAGGCGCAGGGCGAAGCCGAGGCTATTGCTTCGGTGCAGAGCGCACTGGCGGAAAGCATCAAACTGCTCAACGAAGCAAACCCCAACCAGCAGGTCATCGCGCTCAAGGCGCTGGAGTCCTTCGCCAAAGCCGCGGACGGAAAAGCGACGAAGATCATCGTCCCCTCACAAATCCAATCACTGGCCGGCCTAGCGACGTCTCTCAAAGAGCTTGTTGTAGACGGCTCTATCGAAAAGTAATCATTTTTGTATACGGAGCGTCTAGTTTTACGCTCCGTATTTTTTATCACCTTCACCATCGTTCCTGCTTGTATAATTATCAATAAATATAACTTTACGTACTGAATTTTTATACTGATTACAATCGACTTTACATCTTAATGGAACGGCAACAGAGCAATAGCAGTCGTCAGCAAGAGTCCGACAATGACACTACACAGTGTCTTAGAACACAGTGCGAAGATGCCTGTATCCTAAGATATCTACCTCCTAGACGACTTCTGCTCCGCCGCTTATGTCCCCGTGGTTTCTGATGTTTAGCAACAGATAAGGAAACACTTGGAACTCAAACGCTTTCCATAAACGGGTGGATTTCATTGGATGTGCTTCGAACTGATTCCAGGGACTGGAATCTAATCGGGATGCAGGAACCTCTCCTCCCACAAAATACCTAACATTCCACGCAAAACTGAAAGAAAAACCGGGAGAACGCAGAATTTTCGGTGAATATTCTTGTATTTTGTCATAGTATATGGTACAATAAAGTTGTCGTTTTTTGCCCGCGTTTCACCGTTGGCTGAAAATGATGGGAATTCATTGAGAAAGCTGGTTTGCATATGGCGCACCGTTCTTCCCTTTTTGCCTGCTATTCCCTCTTTTGGGATAAGTCGCACAGGAGAAGCGTACCCAAAACGCATATCCGCACCACAATTGCATAACTGCGTAACTACAGGGCTGCAACCTAAACGTTGTAGCTCTTGCTGTTTGTATCCACTCCCACTTATTTGGGCCTAGAACGTCCTGCCGGACGTCCCGAAAATATTGGAAAGGACGGACTGATAGAAATGTCAATCGTAAAAAAGAAGGTTGCCGTCATTATGGGCAGCGACAGTGATCTGCCTGTCGTCAAGGGGGCTGTCACCATGCTGCGTGGTTTTGGCGTCGAAGTGAAAGTTCACGTGATGTCCGCGCACCGGACCCCTGCCCAGGCATGTGAATTTGCGTCAAACGCCAAGGAAAACGGCTTCGGCGTGATCATTGCTGCCGCTGGCAAAGCCGCTCACCTCGCGGGTGTGCTCGCCGCTCATACCACTGTGCCTGTCATCGGCATCCCGGTCAAGTCGTCGACACTTGACGGTCTGGATGCTCTACTGGCCACGGTGCAGATGCCGAAAGGAATTCCTGTTGCGACCGTAGCCATTGACGGGGCTGAAAATGCCGGTATCTTAGCTGCACAGATTCTCGGTGTCTACGACGAAGATATTGCTGTACAGCTTACTGCTATGAAAGAGAACATGGCCCAGGAAGTTATGGAAAAAGATAAAAAAATGCAGGAAACGGCCTCGACGCTATAAATCTGAAAATAGGCGCTTTCGACAAATGCAGAAAAGTGCAACAGAAAAGGAGAAGTAACATGAAAAAATTGGAACAGCTGTATGAAGGCAAAGCCAAAAAGGTCTACAAAACTGACGACCCAGAACTCCTCATCGTCGACTACAAGGACGACGCCACTGCTCAGAACGGATTGAAAAAGGGTACCATTCACGACAAAGGGATTATCAACAACCGTGTCACCAATCATCTAATGAAACTGCTGGCTGAGCACGGCGTTCCCACTCATTTTGTAGAGGAGCTCTCCGATCGGGAGACTGTCGTCAAAAAGGTAACAATCGTCCCGTTGGAGGTTATCGTACGCAATATCGCAGCCGGATCGCTGTCCAAGCGTTTGGGACTGCCCGAAGGAACCAAGCTGAAATCTACTGTTCTTGAATACTGCTATAAGGATGACGCACTTGGTGACCCGATGGTGAACGACTACCATATTTTCGCTATGGAACTGGCGACCCGGGAGGAGCTTGACCTCATTGCGAAGTACTCCCTCATGGTCAATGACTTTCTCACTACTTATTTGAAGGATCTCGGTATCGAGCTTATCGACTTCAAGCTCGAGTTTGGCAAGACCTCAGACGGCACCATCATCCTCGCTGACGAAATCTCTCCCGATACCTGCCGTTTCTGGGATTCCGCTACAGGAGAAAAGCTTGACAAAGACCGCTTCCGCAGGGATATGGGCGGTGAAGAGGACGCATATAAGGAAATCATGCGCCGGCTGCTCGGCGAATAACCCACCTTGCTTCCGGGAACGGGACATAGGGAAATACTTGGGTTTCCACCCCAAACCCCGCTTAGGGGACTTTTTGAAAAAAGTCCCCTAAGAACCCCAAAAACTTTAAGTTATTTTCCTTTCCAGCCCCTTACGGGGATGGAAAGGAAAATCATTTAAAGTTCTTGAAGATTTTTAAGGAACTTCTTGAAAGAAGTTCCTTAAACGGAGTCTGAGGCAGAGCCTCAGGGATCTCCCCACGTCCCGCTCTCGGAAACAAACTGAGAATCAGGAGGTAACATGGGCGGAATATTTGGCGTCGCATCACGCAGCGACTGTGTATCGGATTTGTTTTTCGGCACGGACTATCACTGTCATCTCGGTACAAAACGGGGAGGCATGGCTGTCTGGAACGAACATGGATTTGTCCGCAGCATTCACAACATTGAGAACTCCCCGTTCCGCACGAAGTTCGAGCACGACGTGGAGGAGATGTCCGGGACGATGGGCATTGGCTGTATCAGCGATACGGAACCGCAACCGCTGATCATCCGTTCCCATCTGGGCAGTTTCGCCATCACGACAGTGGGGCGGATCAACAATGCCGACGAGCTAATCGACAAGGTGTTTGAAAGCGGGAATTCTCACTTTCTCGAAATGAGCCGTGGTAAGGTCAATGCTACAGAGCTGGTTGCCGTGTTAATCAACCAACGTGGGAGCATTGTCGAAGGTATTCAATATGCACAAAGTGTCATTGACGGTTCGATGACCATGATGGTGCTGACAGAGCAGGGGATCTACGCGGCGCGTGACAAGGTTGGACGGACTCCGCTTGTTCTTGGCCACAAGGAGGGCGCGACCTGTGTCTCTTTTGAAAGCTTTGCTTATCTCAACCTTGGCTACGGCGATCTACGGGAGCTGGGTCCCGGCGAAATCGCGCTGGTCACACCGGACGGCGCGCAGACTGTCGTCGCGCCGGGCAACAAAATGAAGATCTGCGCTTTCCTGTGGACCTATTACGGTTATCCCTCGTCCAGCTATGAAGGCGTTAATGTCGAAGCAATGCGTTATGAAAATGGCAAGCAGTTTGCCATGAACGAAAAAGTCGACGTTGATTATGTCGCGGGCGTACCGGACTCTGGTACCGCCCATGCGATTGGCTATGCCAACCAGTCGGGCATCCCGTTTGCGCGGCCTTTTATTAAGTATACCCCGACCTGGCCTCGCAGCTTTATGCCGCAGAATCAGAGCATGCGCGATCTCGTCGCCAAAATGAAGCTCATTCCCATTGACCGTCTCATCCGAGGCAAGCGGCTGATGTTCATTGACGACAGCATTGTTCGTGGGACGCAGATGGGCGGAACGGCGGAATTCCTTTACAACAGCGGCGCGAAGGAAGTGCACATCCGCAGTGCCTGCCCACCGATCATGTATGGATGCAAGTACCTCAACTTTTCCCGCTCTACCTCTGAGTATGACCTGATTTCCCGCCGCGCCATTCTGGAACTGGAAGGGACGGAAGGAGAGACGCATCTGGACGAATATGCCGACCACACCACACAGCGTCATTGTAACATGGTGGACTGTATCTGCAAAAAACTGAATTTTACTTCACTCAAGTACCAGGAGTTGGATGACCTTATCCACTCCATTGGCATTGAGCCGGACAATATCTGCACCTACTGCTGGAACGGCAAAGAATAAAGCTAACACGACGGAGGTAAGCGATATGAACAATTCTCACAGCGAAAGCTATAAGGCGGCAGGCGTCGACGTCACCGCAGGCTACAAAGCAGTTGAACTGATGAAGGGATACGTCGCACGAACGATGACTGCGGGCGCGCTCTCCGGTATCGGCGGCTTCGGCGGACTGTTTGAACTGGATCTGACTGGTATCCAAAAGCCGGTACTCGTCTCGGGCACGGACGGTGTGGGTACGAAGCTCAAAATTGCCTTCTTGCTGGATAAGCACGATACCGTCGGGATCGACTGTGTCGCCATGTGCGTCAACGACATCATCTGCTGCGGCGCTAAGCCCCTTTTCTTCCTGGACTATATTGCGGTAGGCAAAAACGTCCCTGAGAAGGTGGCGCAGATTGTCTCCGGCGTTGCAGAAGGCTGCGTGCAAAGCGGTTGCGCCCTTATCGGCGGAGAAACGGCGGAAATGCCGGGCTTCTACCCCGTCGACGAATATGATCTCGCAGGCTTTTCTGTGGGTGTCGTCGATAAGGAGAAGATCTTGCAGCCGGACAGCCAGAAACCGGGCGACGTTCTGATTGCACTGCCGTCCAGCGGCGTGCATTCCAACGGTTTTTCCCTGGTACGCAAGGTATTTAACATCGGTCATGCCGACCTCTCCACCTATGTGGAGGAGTTGTCAGGCACACTCGGCGAAACGCTGCTCACTCCGACAAAAATATATGTGAAGGCCATCCTTGCACTATTGGAAAGCGTACAGGTAAAGGCCATTTCCCATATCACTGGCGGCGGCTTCTATGAGAACATTCCTCGTTCGCTGCCCAAGGGTATCACCGCAAAGATTGACCGTGGGGCGGTAAAAGTCCTGCCGATTTTTGATTTGATTGCCAAAACCGGCAATATCCCTGAGCGTGATATGTTCAATACCTTCAACATGGGCGTCGGCATGTGCGTAAGCGTGGACAAAAACGATGCCCACAAAGCTATCAACTCGTTACGCAAGGCAGGCGAGGACGCTTACGTCCTTGGCGAGCTTATCCAGGGCGACGAAGGCGTCCTGCTCCGGTAATACTGCGGAAAGGAGCCCGTCTTGGACGGACACACGCTATGAAAAGAATTACTGTATTGGTTTCGGGCGGCGGTACCAACCTCGGCGCACTGATCGCCGCTCAGGAACGCGGCGAAATTCCCGGTGGGGCCATCACTCGTGTCATATCCAGTTCCCCGGATGCGTACGCGCTGACACGTGCAGCTGAACACGGTATCCCCACCGACGTTGTCGACCGCAAAGCGTTTTTGCAGCGGGAGGACTTCTCCCGTGCTATTCTTAACGCCATCGACTCGTCGCAGCCAGACCTCATCATTCTGGCCGGTTTTATGTTCATTCTGCCCAAGGAACTGACTGAAAAATATCCCAACCGTATGATAAACGTCCATCCTGCCCTGATTCCCAGCTTTTGCGGGAATGGATTCTACGGGCTACGCGTTCACCAGGCTGCACTGGATTACGGTGTCAAGCTGACCGGTGCGACAGTGCACTTTGTCAGCGAAGTCACCGACGGCGGTCCGATTATCTTGCAGAAGGCGGTGGAGATCGTCGAGGGTGATACCGCTGAGATCCTCCAGAAGCGCGTCATGGAACAGGCGGAATGGATCATTCTTCCCCGCGCTGTCGCGTTGTTCTGCGCAGACAAGCTGGAGGTCAGAGGGAACAAAGTTTATATAAAGGAGTAGAAGTCAATGACGGATCTTGCGAAGTATCTGCAAAATAACACCTATCCCGGACGCGGCATCCTGATCGGCAAAAGTGCCGACGGCAAGCAGGCCATGATCGCTTATTTCATTATGGGACGCAGCGAAAACAGCCGCAACCGCATCTTCGTCGAGGATGGCGACGGCATCCGCACCCAGGCCTTTGATCCTGCCAGGCTATCCGACCCCTCGCTCGTCATCTATGCGCCGGTGCGTGTTCTTGGCGACACCATCATTGTCACAAACGGCGATCAGACCGACACGGTCTATGACTATCTGTCCCAGGGCAAAACCTTCGAAGACGCCCTGCGTACGCGTCGCTATGAGCCTGACCCGCCGAATTTCACTCCCCGCATCTCCGGTGCCGTTATACTGGATAAAGCGTCTCCGGACTTCTCCTATCGCCTGTCCATCCTTAAAAGCGCCGACGGTAACCCTGACTCCGACCATCGCTATTTCTACGAATATACCTCCCCTCTCGCCGGACAGGGACACTTCATCCACACCTACCGCTGCGACGGCAACCCCATCCCTTCTTTCGAAGGCGAGCCCGTATGTGTCTCCCTCGATAACGATATCGACGCCTTCACCGATATGCTCTGGAATAACCTCAACCCTGATAATAAAGTCTCCCTCTTTACCCGTTGCGTCTGCCTCGAATCAGGCGCCACCCAGTCCCGCATCATTAATAAAAACCAGTAACCTGTCGGATGTTTATACGATTATGCTGAGGCTCTGCCTCAGACTCTGTTTAAGAAGCTTCTTGAAAGAAGTTTCTTAAAAAACTTCAAGAACTTTCAGTGATTTCTGAAGGAACACCCTTAAGGGGAGTTCCTTCAGAAATTCATTTAAAGTTTTTGAGGGTTCTTAGGGGACTTTTTTCAAAAAGTTCCCTAAGTGGGGCTTGGGGCAAACCCCCAACAGAACCATATAGACATCTGGCAGGCTAAAGGATTTTCTGAAAGGAAGCGTAAAGCATGGCAAACGAACTGATGCTAAAATATGGCTGCAACCCGAATCAGACGCCGTCAAAAATATTCATGGCGGACGGAAGCGAACTGCCGATCGAAGTGCTGAATGGGCGTCCTGGCTACATCAACTTTCTGGACGCTTTTAACAGCTGGCAGCTGGTTAAAGAATTGAAAGAAGCGACCGGACTTCCTGCGGCGGCCTCCTTCAAGCATGTCAGCCCGGCGGGCGCGGCGGTGGCCGTCCCAATGAGCGACGTGCTCAAAAAGATCTACTTTGTCGACGATTTGGAGCTTTCCCCGCTGGCGACGGCCTACGCCCGTGCACGCGGCGCGGACCGTATGTCCTCCTACGGCGACTTCATTGCGCTGAGCGATGTCTGCGACGCTCCTACGGCGACTTTGATCGCGCGCGAGGTATCGGACGGTATTATTGCGCCAGGCTACACCGATGAGGCGCTGACGATCCTGAAAAGTAAGCGGAAAGGCAGCTACAATATCGTCAAAATCGACCCGTCCTACACGCCTGCGCCCATCGAACATAAGGACGTGTATGGCATTACCTTCGAGCAAGGACGCAACGAACTGAAAATTGACAATTCGCTGCTTGCAAATCTCGTCACCGAGAACAAATCTATTCCTGATGATGCCAAACGCGACCTCATTATCTCCCTGATCGCCCTGAAGTATACCCAGTCCAATTCTGTGTGCTATGCCAAGGACGGACAGGCGATCGGTATCGGCGCCGGACAGCAGTCCCGGATTCACTGTACCCGTCTGGCCGGTAATAAAGCCGACATCTGGTACCTGCGTCAGCATGAAAAGGTCCTCTCCCTCCCCTTCAAGGACAGCATTCGCCGTCCCGATCGCGACAACACCATAGACGTCTATATCTCCGACGACTATATGGATGTCCTCGCTGACGGCGTGTGGGAGCAATTCTTCACGGAGAAACCCCAGCCGCTTACCCGCGAGGAAAAACGCGCCTGGCTCAATACCCTCTCCGGCGTTTCCCTCGGATCCGACGCCTTCTTCCCCTTCGGCGATAACATTGAACGCGCCCAACGCTCCGGCGTCCAGTATATCGCCCAGCCCGGCGGCTCTATCCGTGACGATAATGTCATAGATACCTGTAATAAGTATAATATCGCTATGGCCTTCACAGGCATCCGCCTGTTCCATCATTAATCATACAAAGACGGTCTGGATACCCTGAGGCTCTGCCTCAGACTCCGCTTAAGAACCTTCTTGTAAGAAGGTTCTTAAGAATCTCCAAGAACTTTAAATGATTTCCCTTCCCAGCCCCATATGGGGCTGGGAAGGGAAATAACTCAAAGTTTTCTAAGTGGGGTGTGGGGCAAAGCCCCAAGATAACCGGACCGTCTTTGCATTATCAAGGAGGAAACAAGATGAAGATACTGGTAATTGGCGGGGGCGGACGCGAGCACGCGATCGTCATGAAGCTAGCCGAAAGTCCGTTGGTGGAGAAGCTGTACTGTGCGCCAGGCAACGGCGGGATAGCAGCGTATGCGGAATGCTTCGATGTTAAGGCGACGGACATTGACGGCGTTGTAATGCTGGCCAAACGTCTAGCAGTAGATCTCGTATGCGTGGCTCCGGACGATCCACTCGTACTGGGCATGGTTGACGCACTGGAAGCGGAAGGGATCAAGGCTTTCGGCCCGAACAAGGCGGCAGCAATCCTGGAAGGCAGCAAGGTGTTCTCCAAGTCGCTGATGAAAAAATATGGCATTCCGACGGCTAAGTACGAGACATTCGACAATCCGTCCGACGCCATCGCTTACATAGAACAGGAAAACCGTTTTCCCGTTGTGGTAAAAGCGGACGGGCTGGCGCTGGGGAAGGGCGTCATCATTGCAGAAGACTTTGCCGCCGCGCAAGACGCGGTACGCTCCATTATGGAGGACAAGTTGTTCGGCGCCAGCGGCAACCGCATCGTGATAGAAGAATTCCTGACAGGGCCGGAAGTGTCCGTCCTCGCGTTTACAGACGGCAAGACAATGGTTCCCATGATATCGTCCATGGATCACAAGCGGGCACTGGATGGCGACAAGGGGTTGAATACTGGCGGAATGGGCACTGTCGCGCCCAACCCGTATTACACGGCTGATATCGCCCAGGAATGTATGGATACCATATTCCTGCCCACAATGAACGCGATGAATGCGGAAGGCCGCTCTTTTAAAGGCTGCCTCTACTTCGGATTGATGCTGACGCCGGACGGACCCAAGGTCATCGAGTACAACTGTCGTTTCGGTGACCCGGAGACTCAGGTCGTGCTGCCGCTCCTGGGAAGCGATTTGGCGGAGATCTTCCTGGCTGTCTGTGAGGAACGCCTCGCCGAGCTGGATATCCGCTGGTCACAGGGAGCCGCCGCTTGCGTCATTATGGCATCGGGCGGGTATCCACAGAAATATGAAACGGGCAAGTTGATTGCCGGCTTGGATGAAAACGGCCAGCGGGATGGCGTCTGTATTTATCACGCTGGAACAAAACAGCAAGATGGCGTCTATTACACCGCAGGGGGGCGCGTCCTCGGTGTGACAGCGGTAGGTTCCTGCCTGCGCTGCGCATTGGACAAAGCCTACGCGGGTGTAAAAGCCATTTCTTTTGAAGGCGTTCATGTACGCCACGATATTGGACAACGCGCACTGGCTGCGAAGCGTTAGTTATCTCTCGCAAACTATTTTATTATAGATATTTTTTGTGATTTTTGTAGGAAATATTTAGATGTATTCACGAAAATTTGTTTTTTTACAGCTTAGCACTTGATTTTATTTTGAGAATGATTACAATAGTATTTAGCACTCGAGATATTAGAGTGCTAAATACCTAATCTGTTTATCATATCAATCATGATTGGTTTATTGAAGGAGGAAGTCATCATGACAATCAAACCGTTGGCCGACAGAGTCGTGGTCAAAATGGTAGAAGCTGAAGAGACAACCAAAAGCGGGATTATCCTCGCAGGCAGCGCAAAAGAGAAACCGCAGGTTGCAGAAATCGTAGCAGTTGGCCCCGGTGGCAACGTAGACGGCAACGAGAACGTTATGCATGTCAAGGTTGGCGACAAGGTGCTGTTGAGCAAATATGCTGGCACTGAAGTAAAAATTGACGGTGTGGAATATACGATTCTTCGTCAGTCTGATGTTCTTGCAATCGTTGACTAATCTGAACGGATTGAATATGGGAGGTTTTTGTTATGGCTAAAGAAATCATCTACGGCGAAGATGCCAGAAAGTCTTTGCAGGCTGGTATCGATAAGCTCGCCGATACGGTTAAAATTACACTGGGTCCGAAAGGCCGTAATGTCGTTCTGGACAAGAAGTTCGGCGCACCGTTGATCACCAACGACGGTGTTACCATTGCAAAAGAAGTGGAGCTTGAGGACGCGTTCGAGAACATGGGAGCGCAGCTGGTAAAAGAAGTTGCAACCAAAACCAACGATGCTGCTGGCGACGGCACCACTACCGCTACGCTGTTGGCACAGGCTCTGGTTCGTGAAGGAATGAAGAATGTTACCGCGGGCGCGAACCCGATGGTCATCCGCAAAGGTATTTCCCGTGCTGTCGACGCTGCTGTCAAGGCGATTATTGAAAACTCCAAGCAAATCAGCGGTTCCGCCGATATTGCGCGTGTTGCAACGGTTTCCGCTGGCGACGCTTCTGTTGGCGACATGATCGCGGACGCTATGGAAAAGGTATCCTCTAACGGTGTTATTACCATTGAGGAAAGCAAAACTGCAGAAACCTACAGCGAGGTCGTAGAGGGCATGCAGTTTGACCGTGGCTACATCACCCCTTACATGGTTACCGATACCGAGAAGATGGAAGCTGTCATTGACGACGCTTACATCCTGATCACCGACAAGAAAATTTCCGCGATTCAGGAAATCCTTCCCCTGCTGGAGCAGATCGTACAGTCCGGCAAGAAGCTTGTCATTATTGCAGAGGACGTCGAGGGCGAAGCACTGTCTACCCTGATTGTCAATAAGCTGCGCGGCACCTTTACCTGTGTTGCTGTGAAGGCTCCTGGCTTCGGTGACAGACGTAAGGAAATGCTCCGCGATATCGCTATCCTGACCGGTGGTGAAGTCATCAGCGATGAGCTGGGCCTCGATCTGAAGGAAACTACCATTGACCAGCTGGGTCGCGCTAGACAGGTCAAAGTTCAGAAAGAAAATACCATCATCGTCGATGGCGCTGGAAATTCTGCGGAAATTGAGTCCCGTATCGCACAGATTAAGGCGCAGATGGAGACAACTACCTCCGAGTTCGACAAAGAGAAGTTGCAGGAGCGCCTGGCGAAGCTGTCCGGCGGCGTAGCCGTTATCCGTGTCGGCGCTGCGACCGAGGTCGAGATGAAGGAAAAGAAGCTGCGTATGGAAGACGCTCTGGCTGCAACCAAGGCGGCCGTTGAGGAAGGTATTGTCGCTGGCGGCGGTACCGCACTCATCAATGCGATCCCTGCTGTAGAAAAGCTCCTCTCCTCTATGGACGGCGACGAGAAGACCGGTGCGAAGATCGTCCTTAAGGCACTGGAAGAGCCGGTCCGTCAGATCGCAGCTAACGCTGGTCTAGAAGGCTCTGTCATTATCGATAAGATTCGTCGTTCCCGCAAAGTTGGTTATGGCTTTGACGCTTACAATGAAGAATACGTCGATATGGTCTCCAGCGGTATTGTAGACCCGACAAAGGTTACCCGCAGCGCGCTGCAGAATGCAGCTTCCGTTGCGTCGATGGTTCTGACCACCGAGTCCCTGGTTGCGGACAAAAAAGAAGAAACTCCTGCTCCGGCGGCTCCAGCTGCTGGTGGTATGGGCGGCATGTATTAATCCGGTTTGTGAACCGTTCTATAAAGAAGCAAGCGGTATCCGCCATAATGGCGGATACCGCTTGCTTTGGTTAGGGACAACACCGGTTCTATCAGTAGTAATACCCGTAAAAAAGCTTTCATTTCCAAAGTCAAGAGCAACAATCTTTCGATAGATGCAAGTGTGAAATAAGCTTCCGTGCGTCTTGAGACACTTGTCGGTAAATAGGTTCGTTCTTATAAGGCTTCATCAGTGGTCGTAGCCAAACACCTAGGATATTTTTCCCTTAATTGCAGACACCGCTCCGATTCGCTACGGGGAAATCACAAATGAGGATAAACCGGATTGTGCATCAATAGTTGCGCGTGGCGCTCATTCTATCCAGTATGATAGGAAAAGGAATCGGATGCGCTGCACGCCATGAAAGGATGTTGTATAATGGATTGGCTGGATAAAATGAATCGTGCAATCGACTACATCGAGCAAAATCTCGATGGGGAAATCGACATGTCCGTCGTCGCCCAACTCGCTTGCTGCTCCCTATACAATTTCCAGCGGATGTTCTCGTTTATCACAGATATCCCATTAGGGGAATACATTCGGCGTCGCAGGCTCTCTCAGGCGGCACTTTCCCTGCGTAATGGAAACGTTCGGGTTCTCGACGTTGCACTCCAATATGGATATGAATCCCCCGTCTCGTTTACGCGCGCTTTCCAAGCCATGCACGGTATGACACCCTCACAGGCACGCAGGGATGGCGTCACGCTCAAAGCCTACCCTCGCATCTCCTTCCAGATATCCATCAAAGGAGCGAGTGAAATGAATTACCGCATCGAAACCAAGGAAGCCTTCGATATCTTTGGCATGGAAACGTTAGCATCCACGCTTGGGGATCCCTCCTATCAAACGCCAGGCGAACTTTGGCAGGAATGTCACGCAAACGGAAGCTATGAAAAACTGGCCGAGGATGCCGGAAAACTTCCGTCCTGGCTGCCACAGGACCTTTGCTGTATTCACGGGGCTGTCAACTACCGAAAGACTACAGAGGGAACCTTCCCCTACATGCTCTGTGCCTTTCAGGGGCCCTACAGCCGTACGGACGGTTACACCACTGCACACATCCCTGCGCAGACATACGCTATATTCCCCTCCCCACGCTTTTCCTGGGATACGGATTTTTTTCCTATTCTGACGACGCTGCAAAAGCAGTTTTACAGTGAATGGCTGCCGGTAGCGCCTTACGACAAGGCAGACGGTCCGGAATTTGAAATCTATGGCGGTACGCCGGAATACGGATATATCGAACTGTGGTATCCTGTTGTTCCACATTCGTCGACGTAAGCTTTTGTGGAGGTCCATAAACCAAATCGTAACCACCAAGGAGGGCGCATGTATACCCCTCCAAAAGGCACTAAACGCCCTACAGACCGTCAATAGGGTTGCTGTACCAATCAGCCTGATATCCGGAAACATGGCTGTTAACAGTTCGTTTTGTTTCATGCTGGAATCAAGCTTTTGGCCGACATCTCCAATAGCAAAGCCGAGGGATTCCCTGACCAAGTCAGGCCCCCCGGCAAAGCCGGGGGCTTGAGGAAGCCCTAGAAGGGCATGATGCGGACAACGC